>JAFUWZ010000005.1 GCA_017471045.1 Bacteroidales bacterium | reverse complement strand
GCGCCGAGGAAGACATAATCCACCGGGTGTCCCAGCAGGGACTGGCCGGCTTCAAAGCCCATGTAGGAGAGGGACTTGGGGCTGGCGTCGGCGGGGATCGTCCCGTCAATGGGCATGCCCATGCCGGGGTTGGTCCCGTAGGTGATCATCGGCGGTACGTCGGCGGCGTCGAAGACCACTTCGCGGTCGAAGACGGCGTCGTCGCCGCTCCGGAGCGTCTTCCACCAGGTGACAGCCCGGTCCCAATCCTCGCCCCTCGGGGCGAACTCCCGGCCCTTGAGGTAGGCGAAGGTCGTCTCGTCCGGAGCGATGAAGCCGCCGCGGGCGCCCATCTCGATCGAGAGGTTGCTCAGCGTCAGGCGTCCTTCCATCGACAGGGCCCGGACCGCCGGGCCGCGGTATTCGACGAAATAGCCGGTCGCCCCGCTGGTCGAGAGTTTCATCATCAGGTAGAGGGCCAGGTCCTTGGCGGTCACGCCCGGACCCAGTTGCCCCTCGATGCGGATGCTCATCGTCTTGGGCTTCTTCTGGAGGATGCACTGCGAGGCGAGCACCATCTCGACCTCCGAGGTGCCGATGCCGAACGCGACCGCGCCCATCGCACCGTGTGTGGAGGTGTGCGAGTCACCGCAGACGATAGTCATCCCGGGCAGGGACAGGCCTTTCTCCGGGCCCACGACGTGGATGATGCCGTTGTCGGGGTGCATCATCCCGAAATAGGGGAGTCCGAATTCCCGGGCGTTGCGCTCCAGCGCGTCCACCTGGGCCTTGGAGACCGGATCCTCGATGGGCTTGTCCTGGTCGTGGGTCGGCGTGTTGTGGTCCGGCATGCAGAAGATGCGTTCCGGGCGCAGGCAGCGGATCCCCCGCGCGCGCAGGCCGTCAAAAGCTTGGGGTGACGTCACTTCGTGGCAGTAAAGCCGGTCGATGTAAATCTGCTGAGGACCGTCCGGCAGTTCGCTCACCACGTGGGCGTCCCATATCTTGTCAAAAAGGGTGTTCATCCGTTGCTGAATTTGTTGATACAGTCAATGTAGGCCTCCACCGAGGCGGCCACGATATCGGTATTGGCACTGAAACCGTAGTACACCTTGCCGTCATGCTCGACCTGCATGTGGACCTTGCCCACGTCATTGGAGCCTTTGGTGATGTTCTGGATGGTGAATTCCTTGAGGACCATCGGGCGCTTGATGATGCATTTCAGGGCATTGATCGCCGCATCGACGGGGCCGTTACCGACCGCCGCGGCCTCGAACTTCTCGCCGGCGATGTCCACGCCGATGCTGGCCACGGGCTTCACGCCCACGCCGCTCGTGACCTGGAGGAAGTTCAGTTTGACGTGATGGTTGTCGGCCTTTTCCATGCCGGACAGGACGAGGAGGTCTTCGTCATTGATTTCCTTTTTCTTGTCGGCCAGCTTGAGGAATTCCTGGTAGGTCTTGTCCAGTTTCTCGTCGGAGACCTTGACACCGAGCGCTTCCAGGCGGGTGCGGAGCGCCGCGCGGCCGCTGCGGGCCGTCAGGACGATCGAGTTGCCGTCCAGTCCGATGTCGCGCGGGTCAATGATCTCGTAGGTGCTCATGTTCTTGATGACCCCGTCCTGGTGGATGCCTGAGGAATGGGCGAAAGCATTGCGGCCTACGATGGCCTTGTTGGCCTGGACCGGCATGTTCATCAGGCTCGAAACGGTCCGGCTGAGCGGGTAGATCTTCTTGGTGTTGATGTTGGTCTCCAGGGTGATGTCCCTGTGGCTCTTGAGGATCATCGCGATCTCTTCGAGGGCCGTGTTGCCGGCCCTTTCGCCCACGCCGTTGATCGTCACCTCGCATTGGCGCGCGCCGTTGAGCAGGCCGGCCATGGTGTTGGCCGTGGCCATGCCGAGGTCATTGTGGCAATGGGTGGAGATGATGGCGTTTTCGATGCCGACGACGTGGTCGCACAGATACTTGATCTTGGCACCGTACTCCTCCGGCAGGCAGTAGCCCGTCGTGTCGGGGATGTTGACCACGGTGGCGCCGGCCTTGATCACGGCCTGGATGACGCTGGCGAGGAATTCATTGTCGGTGCGGCCCGCGTCTTCCGCGTAGAATTCCACGTCTTCGACATATTTCTTGGCGTACTTGACGGCGCGGACGGCGCGCTCGAGGATCTCTTCGCGCGTAGCGTTGAATTTGTACTTGATGTGGCTCTCGGAAGTGCCGATGCCGGTATGGATGCGCTTGTGCTTGGCGTATTTGAGCGCTTCGACGGCGACGTCGATGTCTTTCTCGACGGCCCGCGTCAGGCCGCAGATGACCGGCCAGGTCACGGCCTTGGAGATCTCCACCACGGAATTGAAGTCCCCGGGGCTGGAGATGGGGAAGCCGGCTTCGATCACATCCACGCCGAGCTCTTCGAGGGCCTTGGCAACCTGGATTTTCTCGACGGTGTTGAGCTGGCAGCCGGGGACCTGTTCGCCGTCCCGGAGCGTCGTGTCAAAAATATATACTCGGTTGTCCATCATTATTTCTTGTTGTTTTCAGGACGGAGGGCGCGGACGGTCTCGGCGGTGCGCCACATTTCGCTCTCGCGCAGTTCTTTCAGTTCTTTCTCAAGTCCCTCCCGGTAGTCGGGCTGGCTGTTGGCGTCGATGGAGATCTGGGCCTCGTTTCCGCGCTTGACACTCTGGTAGAGCTTCTGGACGACGGGCTTGATGGCATCGTGGAAGGGGCCTTTCCAGTCCAGGGCGCCGCGCTGGGCGGTGGTGGAGCAGTTGGCGTACATCCAGTCCATCCCCCGGGACGCGAAGAGCGGCATCAGGGACTGGGTCAGTTCCTCGACCGTCTCGTTGAAGGCTTCGGAGGGGCTGTGCCCGTTCTCGCGCAGCACTTCGTACTGGGCGCTCAGCAGGCCCTGGATGGCGCCCATCAGCGAACCGCGCTCGCCGGTCAGGTCGGAGACCGCTTCACGCTGGAAGGTCGTCTCAAAGAGGTAACCGGAGCCGATACCGATGCCGAGGGCCAGGGTGTCCTGCAGCGCGTGGCCGGATGCGTCCTGATAGACGGCGTAGGAAGAATTGATGCCGCGGCCTTCCAGGTAGAGCGAGCGCACGGTCGCGCCGGAGCCCTTGGGGGCGACCATGATCACATCGATGTCAGCGGGGGGCACGCAGCCGGTCCGGTCGTTCCAGGTGATGGCGAAACCGTGGGAGAAATATAGCGTCTTGCCCGGAGTGAGCAGGGGTTTGATGCGGGGCCACACGCTCATTACGGCCGCGTCGGAGAGCAGGCAGAGGATGATGTCGCCCTTTGCGGCGGCTTCTTCGATGCCGAACAGGGTCTCACCGGGGACCCAGCCGTCACGGACGGCCTTGTCATAAGTCTTGCCGGGGCGCTGGCCGATGATGACCTTGAAGCCGTTGTCCTTCAGGTTCAGGGATTGCCCGGGACCTTGGACACCGTAGCCGATGCAGGCGATGGTGCGGCCCTTCAACTGTTCGCGGGCCATTTCGAGCGTAAACTCTTCTCGGGTGACGACGGTCTCGACAACGCCGCCGAAATTCATTTTTGCCATAATATCGTTGTTTTATCTGTTCGTTTCTTCGCGTCGGGAGAGGAAGTCTTTGACGTCCTCGATTTCCTGGTCGGAGCGTTGGGTGTCGATGGCATAGTAGGCTTTGATGACATCGACTTTTTTCTCGATCTGCAGGACCACGGAGCGGATCTGCGTCTCGGAGGCGCGGGTCAGGATCTTGAATTTGTGGATCCCTTCGATTTTGGACGGATAGACCAGCAGTTTCTCAATGTTGAGGCTGCGCCGGGTGAAGATCCCGGCGATGGCGCTCAACAGGCCGACCTGGTTCTCGGTGTAGGCCGTGATTTCGTACAGGGACTCAGTCTCCATATTCGAACCAGTCTTGGGCGTTCAACATAATCTGATCGACGCTCTTTCCGGGCGGGATCATGGGGAAGACCATGCTCTCTTCCCGGATGTGCGCGTTGAGGATGAAAGGACCGTCGCCGGCAAGCATCCGTTCGATGGCAGGTCCGAGTTCATCCCGGCTCTCCACGTTGACGCAGGGGATGCCGTATGCCTCGGCGATGCCCCGGAAATCGGGGTTCAGCATCCGGGTGCAGGAGTAGCGCTCCCGGAAGAAGAGTTCCTGCCACATCCGGACGTTGCCGAGCCAGTTGTTGTTGAGGAGCACGATCTTGACGCCGGTCCCTTCCTGCATGATGGTGCCCAGCTCCTGCAGGGTCATCTGGATGCCGCCGTCGCCCAGGAAAGCAATGACCGTACGCTCCGGAGCGGCTATCTTGGCCCCAATGGCGGCCGGCAGGCCGAAACCCATGGTGCCCAGTCCCCCGGAGGAAATGAAACTCCGGCTGCGCGTGAAGCGCGAATAGCGGGCGGCGAGCATCTGGTTCTGGCCGACGTCCGTCAGGATGACGGCTTCTCCGCGGCAACGGTCCGATACGGCGGCGATGACCTCGCCGGGGTTGAGCGGACCCGATTCCGGATGGATCTCGGGATCGATGACCTTGTGTTTTTCGACGGCGTTGCACAGGATGGGCTCCATGGCCCAATCGGGGCAGCTGCGCGGCTGGATGCGGGCGGTGAGACGTGTCAGGACTTCTTTCGCATCACCCAGGATGCCGAGGCCTGCGGGGACGTTCTTGCCGATCTCCGACGGGTCGATGTCGATATGGATGATTTTCGCGTTCCGCGCATAGGTGGACAGATTGCCGGTGACCCGGTCGTCGAAGCGCATGCCGACGGCGATCAGCAGGTCGCATTCCTGGGTCATGATATTGGGGGCCAGGTTGCCGTGCATGCCCAGCATTCCCATAAAGTGGGGATTGTCGGAAGCCAGGGCGCTCAGCCCGAGCAGCGTGCTGCCGGCGGGGATGTCTGCTTTGTCCAGGAAAGCCTCCAGCGCCTGCTCCGCGCCGGACAGGATGATGCCCTGCCCGTAGACGACCAGTGGTTTGCGGGCCGCGTTGATCCACTCGGCCGCTTGCCGGATGGCCTCGTCGGAAGGCTCGGGCAAGGCGATGTAGCTGCGGATGAAGTCGCAGGACCGGGGCTCAAACTCCGCCTTCCCGATCTGGGCGTCGCGTGTAAAGTCCAGGACGACGGGCCCCGGACGGCCGCTGCCGGCAATGTAGAAAGCACGCGCGACGGCCCATGCGACATCCTCGGGCCGCCGGATCTGGTAACTCCATTTGGTGACCGGCGTCGTCATGCCGATCAGGTCGGTCTCCTGGAAGGCATCGGAGCCCAGCAGGGTGGAACTGACCTGGCCGGCAACGACCACAACCGGGGTCGAGTCGATCATCGCATCCGCTACGCCGGTGATCACGTTGGTCGCGCCGGGGCCGGAAGTGACCATGACGAATCCGGGTACGCCTTTGGTCCGGGCATAGCCCTGGGCCGCATGGATGGCGCCCTGCTCGTGCCGCACCAAAATGTGGCGCAGGCGGTCCAGATAGTCGTACAGGCAGTCATAGGCCGGCATGATGGCGCCCCCCGGATAGCCGAAGATGGTATCGACGCCCTGGATGAGCAGCTGCTCAAGGAGGATCTCACCTCCGCTGATGCATTGTCCTCTCTTGTCACTCATGGGCTAGTCCTCCAGGATCCGGATGCCGCCTTTGTCGGCGCTGCTGACCATCGCCGCATAGGCTCTCAAACTCTTGGATACCTCACGCACGCGGAAAGGCGGCGTGAAGGCTTTTTTCCCGCGGCTCTCCTCTTCCCGGCGCCTTGCGGCGAGTTCTTCGTCCGAGAGCAGAACCCGGAGGCTGCGTCGCGGGATATCGATTTCGATAAGGTCGCCGTCGCGGACCAGGGCGATGTTGCCGCCGGCAGCCGCTTCGGGCGAGATATGTCCGATGCTCAGGCCGGACGTGCCGCCGCTGAAGCGGCCGTCCGTAATCAGGGCGCATTCCTTGCCGAGGTGCATCGACTTGATGTAGGAGGTGGGGTAGAGCATCTCCTGCATGCCGGGACCACCTTTCGGACCTTCGTAGTGGATGACGACGACGTCGCCGCTGTGCACTTGGCCGCCGAGGATCCCGTCACAGGCAGCTTCCTGTGAATCGAAGACCTTGGCAGGGCCGGTGAAATGCCACAGGGCCGGATCGACGCCGGCAGTCTTGATGACGCATCCGTCCTGGGCGAGGTTGCCGAAGAGCACGCACAGGCCGCCGTCCTTCGTATAGGCATGGCTGACGCTGCGGATGCAGCCCTCCTCGCGGTCGGAGTCCAGCTGCCGGTAGCGGCGGTCCTGGGAGCCGAGCGCGGTGGTCCTGCGTCCGCCGGGCGCGGCGGAATAGAGGTCTGTCGCATCGGCGTCCGGCTCCGGGACGAGGATGCTGTATTTCCGGATGGCTTCACCCAGGGTGAGCCCGTCCACGCGGCGGACGCGACCGTCGATCAGGCCGGCCTGGTCCAGTTGCTCAAGGATGCCCAGGACGCCGCCGGCGCGGCCCACGTCCTGGATGTGGTATTGCCGGGTGTTGGGGGCTACCTTGCAGATGCAGGGGACCTTGCGGGAGAGGACGTCAATGTCGGCCATCTTGAAGTCTGTGCCCGCTTCGCCGGCGACGGCCAGCAGGTGCAGGACCGTGTTGGTCGAGCCGCCCATCGCGATGTCGAGCGTCATGGCGTTGAGGAAGGCCTCCCGGCCGGCGATGCTGCGGGGGAGGACGGAACTGTCATCGTCCTCGTAATATCGCCGCGTATTCTCCACGATCTGGCGGGCCGCCCGGATGAGCAGGCTCTTGCGCAGGGCGTGTGTGGCGAGAACGGTCCCGTTGCCCGGCAGGGCCAGGCCGATCGCCTCTGTCAGGCAGTTCATCGAATTGGCGGTGAACATGCCCGAGCAGCTGCCGCAGGTCGGGCAGGCACTATTCTCGATGGCCTCGACCTGCCGGTCGCTGACGGACGGATCAGCCGACTGGACCATGGCGTCGATCAAGTCCAAGCGGGCGCTTCCGAGGACGCCGGCCTCCATCGGGCCGCCGGAGACAAAGATCGTAGGGATGTTGAGGCGCATGGCGGCCATCAGCATGCCGGGGGTGATCTTGTCGCAGTTGCTGATGCAGACCAGCGCATCCGCTTTGTGGGCATTGACCATGTATTCGACACTGTCCGCGATGATGTCGCGGGAGGGCAGGGAATAAAGCATGCCGTCATGTCCCATCGCAATGCCGTCATCGACGGCGATGGTGTCGAACTCGGCCGCGAAGCAGCCCAGGCGTTCGATCTCTTCCTTGATGATCTGTCCGGCCTCATGCAGATGGACATGACCGGGAACGAACTGAGTGAAGGAATTCGCAATGGCGATGACCGGCCTCCCGAACTGCTCTTTCTTCATCCCGTTGGCGAGCCAGAGCGCCCGGGCTCCGGCCATCCTCCTGCCTTCAAATGTAATACTACTACGTAACTTCATGACTCAATGCGCCATTTCTTTGCAAGATAAAGAATTTTTTTATTATAAGCAAAATGAACGGTCGAGATAAGCCCTTCCGTCCTGTTTCTGTGCGGATTATTGCCCCTTTCAATTTGTAACTGATACTGGGAAGATTCTTCTTCCTTCTCAATAAAAAGGAATAGAATCGTTCCATATTTTTTCGAAATAGAGTTAAATTTGCACTGTATGAAAAGAATCGAAGTCGTTGCAGCCATCATCCGCAGAGGGGACAAAGTATTTGCCACCCAGCGTGGCTATGGCCCCTGGAAGGATTACTGGGAGTACCCGGGAGGCAAGGTGGAAGAGGGCGAGACTCGGGAGGAGGCCCTTGTGCGCGAGATCCGCGAAGAACTGGCCACGGAAATCAGTATTGATCAGTTTCTCTGTACGATAGAGTGGGATTATCCCGATTTCCACCTTACCCTGCACTGCTTCATTTGCTCCCTGCTCACGGATTCGCTGTGTCTGAACGAGCATGAGGCGGCCCGTTGGCTCTCTGCCGTCGACCTGGACAGCGTAAACTGGCTTCCGGCCGATTATCAGCTCATTCCGCTGATCCGGGAGAAACTCGCGGGTGCAGACAATCAGGTTCTCCGTCCTCTATAAAGCCCAGGGCAAGTACCGAGGTACCGGACCGGCGCAGACAGCAAAAACGAGTGCAAGGGAAAATACAGCTTCGGTATGGTGAAGGTGGGTGACAAGGGCCAGATCGTAATTCCACGCGACGCACGGAAAATATATGACGTCAAACCTGGTGACGCCCTGTTGGTGCTGGGCGACCAGAATGGAATGGCGCTGGTGAAAACGGAAATATTCCAAAGCGCCATCGACCAGGTCATGGAAGGCCTTCCTAAATGAGAAAACACTGGATTGACAATCTCCGCTGAGTAGCGGTACTGCTGGGTGCCGACACGCGGGCGGGTATCCTGCCGGGCAATCCAGGAGGCCGTTTCCGAACCCGCCGTCACGACGAAAGTGTCATAACTGAAATCCTCAAACACACGGCTCTCGTGATAGACGAAGATTTGCGGACTGGTTTCGCCCTCGACCACCTTTTCACCCCTTGCCGAACTTGAAAGGGATAGCCAGCCTGTCCCCGGCCTTGGCCTGTACCGTCAGGGGGCTTCCTCCTCAATGTCGTAACCGCTCCGCACGTCAATGTCAAATTTACGCACGGTACCGCGGCAGTCCTCGATCAGATACCAGTGGCTGCCAGGCAGGAGGGCAGCCGTAGGGCACACACTTGGACCACGTGAAGTATTGCAAAGCAGGGTGACTGCTGCAGATAAACACGTGAGACTCTGCTCCCGAACGGTCGGAGACCACCACCTCCGCCGAATCCCGGCGAAAAAGGATACGAATTTACAATAAATCTGCTTCTCAAGCAATTCTGAGGTCGACTTCTCCCTTCTTCACCGCCTTCGCCGGATGGGGCCGGGCAGTCATGATGTCTGACCGGCAACCCGGGTTTCGCTATCGGTTTCCCAGAATCACCAGCACGTCTCCGGCCTCCAGCACCGTATCGCCGTGCGGAATGATTTCTTCCTCTCCCCGCAGGACGAGCAGCACAAGCCCTTCTGAGTCGAACTCACGGATGGCATGCCCGGCCCTTTTGCCGCCGGGTTTGACCGTTTTCTCCATCAGGAAGGTCTGCGTATCTTCAAAGATCTTTGTGACCAGGATGACCCGATCCCCGGATCGTAGGACCGTGTCTCCGCGTGCCGTGATACGGTCCTTTCCCCTGACGACAAGCGCAATGAGCATATTCCCGGGAAGGTCCAGGTCCTTTACCATTTTCCCGTCCCATTTGCTTCCGGCGGTAATATCGATGCTGCCGAACTGCATCTGGGTTCCTTCCGAATAATCGTTGAAAGTCTTCATGACATCGGTTCCGGCATCCAGCATGTCCCATTTCTTCGCCACCCAGGGAATCAGGGAACCCTGGAATGAGATGGAGACAAGAACGATACAAAAGACGATGTTGAAGATGTCCTGTCCGAAGGGGGCCGGATCCACCGTTGCCATGATGGCAAAAACGATGGAAGCCGCACCCCGGAGCCCGACGAATGAGATCAAACTCTGCTGCTTGAATGCGTATTTCCGGAAGGGAGTCAGGATACTGCCCACGGCCAGCGGCCTGGCCACCAAGAGCATGAATGCAAAGATGGCAAGGGCCGGCAGGATGGAACTGTGAAGATTTGCAGGACGTGCCAGGAGACCCAGCAGGAAGAAGATCAGCACTTGCATCAGACCTGTGAGTCCGTCGAAGAAATTCACCAGAGCCTTCTTGCCCGGAAACTCGCTGTTCCCCAGCATAATGCCCACGATGTACGCACTCAGATAACCGTTCCCGCCGATGAGACTTGGTACGGCGTAGGATAGGACGGCCACGGCAAGGATGAAAAGCGAATCATAGCCCTCTCCCTTGATCTTCACTCGCTCCAATACCCAGGAGGCCGCCTTGGCGATGCCAAAGCCGCAGCCGGCGCCGAAGGCAATCTGCGCGAAGAGCATCCATGCGATACCGCCTCCTGTTGCCGTTCCCTGGAGGATGCTGAGCATCAGCACCGTGAGCATATAGGAGAGTGGGTCGTTGCTGCCGCTCTCCATCTCCAGCAGAGGAGCCGTGTTGTTCCTGAGGCCCAGCTTCTTGGACCTCAGGATTGAAAACACGGACGCCGCATCCGTCGAGCTCACCACCGAGCCCAGCAGAAAACTTTCCACCCATCCCCATCGGAGCGCGAAATGGCAGAACAGTCCGGTGAGTCCCGCGGTCAGAACCACGCCCAGTGAAGCGAGCAGGGCCGCCTCCCGGACAATGGGCCTGGCAGACTCCCAGCGTGTGCCGAATCCGCCGTAGAACATGATGAATATGAGCGCTACGGTACAGGTCTCCTTGGCGAAGTCATAGTCATCGAAGTGCAGCGGTATCAGTCCGTTGTTGCCGAACACCATACCCAGTACGATGAACGCCAGGAGCGTAGGGATGCCGATTCGGGATGAAACGTTGTTCAGCCAGATGCACAGCAGGATAACGATCCCGATGAGGATGAGGAAAAGGGTTGTCATTTCTTGTCTGCCGTTTAGAGTTTACGGATGAGTTTTTGGGCCCTGGGCCCACGAAGTTCAACAATCCCGGTAGCAGGCTCGTACGTATAGTCTGAGAAGTCGAAGAGCTGGGCATAGGCGATGGCTGCATCGGCATTGGAATACACCTCCAGGCGAATGGCACTGCCATTGAGATTGGTTTTTACCTCCGGTTCAACATCTTTCCCTTCCAGGAAGCCCTTCAGGGAATCCCGGCAGGTGTGCACGACGTCAATCGCTTTTTTCTGGAGGATGATGCTTTCACCTTCCCGTTTGTATCCGGCTTTGTAGAACAGCAGCGTCAGCAGGCCGCAGGCGGCAATCACACCGCCGAGTCCGGCATTGATGAAATACAGGCCGATGCCGGCGGCCAGAATGATGGCAGATATAATGAGGTCCTTTACGGTATGGACCTTTTTGAATTTGATTTCCATAACTATAGGTTGATAATGAGATAAGTATAAATAGCTCCTTCAACGAGCCAGTCTGCGCCTATGACCATAGGTCCCAGGCCGACCAGCAGGCAAATAACAGTAATTTTTAGTTATACTGATTCGATAAATAGATTCTTCACTTCGCTCAGAATGACACGGATCCTGTCATTCTGAGAAGGCCCAAGGGGGACCGACGAAGAATCTCTCTGCTAAAGGCGTAGCCGACAGATGGAAAACAGGTACCTTTCAGGGATATGCGTTCCCGACAGCGGAACGAAAACCGGCGTCAGGAAAGGATGCGTGCGGTTGTTATCAATCACTTTGCCGCCCTTGATCACGCGGAAGGTGGACCGGTTCTGCGGGGATGTCCTACGACCCGTATGGGTAGTCCGGACCGAAACGAAATTTGACGCTCCGTCACCCGCAAGAGTCTGTCCCTGCGCAGCCGTGATGCATAAATCACGGTTCCGTGAATAGTCAACTTTGGTGTCGGAAGATGATGCTTCTGCAATGCAGTACGATCCTTCGTCCGAAAGAGCGACCGTGTCCGCTTTATTCTTGCTGAAAGAAAAAAGAGACAACAACAGCGATAATATGAGCAGAAGCGTTTTCACGAAGGGCAAAGTTACAGTTTTTTGCCGGATATACAATCTGCAGGTGGTCTCGGCACGCATCCGGTCCGCTTCCCGTAGGGCTTCGGTGGCCTTAAAAAACGTTTTGTCGTGCCCTTCCGGAATCCTGAAAAATTTGTATCTTTGCACCCGCAAAACCTCAGCCGTACAGGTTTGTTTCTTCTTTTTGACAACAAGACATGTCGTGCGTATAACTGGTTGTGGTGTATGAGAGCCGGTTTATATGCGCAGCGATGGAACCTCTCTCTTGTTGTTAATTCTTAAATATTTGTGGATGAGGAAATTATTTTCTCTGACGATGCTATCGGCAATAGCATTATGGGGCGTGTGCGCGTCGGCCCGGACCGCAAGGCCCCTCCAGTGGCTGTTCGAACGGGCGGATTCGCTGAATACCAGCCTTCAGGCCAGCCGCTTGGCCGTGGAAAGCGCCAGAAGCGGCGAAGCGGTGGCCAGGAACGCCTACCTTCCCTCGGTCGATGTATCCCTGTCGCTCAGCTACAATGGTGACGGTTACATCTCGGACCGGAATTTCAGTAACGGCTTCAAGGTCGGGATTCCGTCTTTCGGAAACAATTTCAAGCTGGAAGTATCGCAGGTCATCTTCGCCGGAGGCGCCATCTCCCACGGCGTCGCCCTCGCGGAGCTGGGTACGGAAATAGCCACTTTCAAGGCCGATAAAAACCGGAACGAGGTCCGCTTCCTGATCGCCGGCGATTATATTGAGCTGTGCAAACTCTCCGGACAGCTGAAAGTTGTAGATGCAAACATTGACCTCGCCCGCCAAGTAAAAGAGCGGATGGAAGTTAGGGCGGAAAACGGCGTGGCCCTGAAAACGGACCTCACCCGCCTGGACCTTCTGATAGAGAACCTGTCGTATTCCAGGATCCGGATAGAGAGTGCGATGCAGATTGTCTCTCAGGAGCTCTGTAATGCCCTGAAGATGGATACCCCTCCCGCACCGGCGGAAGAGATCGGGCCGTTTCATCCCGAGGGGGATTGGATGGAAATGGCCTTTGAGAATGCCCCGGCTCTGAAACTGGCTGATGCCGCCGTGCAGATGTCGGCCCACAAGGAAAAGATCGCCCGCGCCTCCCGCCTGCCGCAGATAGCCCTGTTCGCCGGGGAGTATCTGGATGGTCCCATTGTGATAGACATCCCCGCCATTGACAAGAATTTCAATTATTGGGCGGTAGGCATCGGTATCCGCTATAATCTCGCCAACCTGTATAAAAGTCCCAAGGCCATCCGGCAGAGCCATCTGGAATGGCAGAAAGCGCAGGCGCAGCTGGATGTGGCAAAGGAACAGATGACCCTTTCCATCGGTGCGGCATCCACGGATTACCGGAATGCTTTCATCCTTTTGGATACCAAAATGCGGAGCGTGGCCCTCGCGCAGGAAAGCTATGACCTGATGTGTTACCGCTATGAGGAAGGGCTTGTCACCGTGACGGATCTGCTGGATGCCTCTTCTCAGCTCCTTGATGCCCAGATCCAGGAGGTCAACGCCCGGATGAACATCGCCTACAATGATTACAAACTTCAATATATCGCTGGAACAATATGAATAAGCATACACAAAAAATCATCGTCAATACTGTCGTCGTCCTCCTTCTTGTCTGCGCCGCAGGCTGGTTTGCCTCCCTTTTCTGGCATCCCGGCGCAGAATATACCGACAATGCCCAGGTCCGGAAAGACATCGTCCCCGTGTCATCCCGCGTGCAGGGATTTGTGAAGGAAGTACGCTTTTCGGAATTCCAGCAAGTCAGCGCCGGGGATACGCTTCTTCTGATTGAAGATGCCGAGTTCCGCCTGCGCCTGGCACAGGCCGAGGCCGACTACCGCAATGCCCTTGCCGGAGAGAGCGCCGCCGGAGCAGGTCTTGCCACCACGGACAATAATATCCGGGTAACGGAGGCCGCCATGGAGGAGGTGAAGATTCAACTGGCCGATGCCGAGGCCAACTACCGTCGCTACAGCAATCTTTTGGAAAAAGGTGCCGTAACGCGGCAGCAGTTCGATGGCGTTAAAACACAGTACGAAGGGTTAAAGGCCAAGGTGGCCACCATGGAGCGCCAGATCCGTACCACCCGTAGCGCCCGCAGCGAACAGGAAATCCGCCGGGAGCAGTCCAAAGGCGGAATCGAACTGGCCGAAGCCGCCTTGAACCTGGCCCGGCTGAATTTGTCTTATACCGTGATTACGGCCCCTTGCGAGGGTGTAACATCGGCCAAAAGTATCCAGAACGGTGAACTCCTGATGCCGGGACAGCGGCTGCTGTCCATCGTCTCCAATGAGGAGCCCTGGGTGACAGCCAATTTCCGGGAATCCCAATTGGGGCATATCCACGTCGGCGATGCGGTGGAAATCAGCGTCGATGCCCTGAAGGGAGAAAAATTCGCCGGAAGGGTGGAAGCCATTGCCGATGCCACCGGGGCGCAGTATTCACCGATGGCGCCGGACAATGCCACCGGTAACTTCGTAAAGATCGAGCAGCGTATTCCGGTGAAAATCTGCTTCACGGACGGCCCCGTCGAACTTTTGGCCTCCGGAATGAATGTCACCTGCAAAGTGCGCCGCTGATGGCCTGGAGTGACGAAAAACCAAGGCTGATGAACTTCCGGGACTGGGTGCCGGAGGGGGCACGGGTGGTCCTGTATCTGCTGTTCCTGTGCTCGTTCCAGTTCTCGAACGGGATGTATTTTACGGCCTTCGCCCAGATGCAGGGCGCTTTTTCCATCACGCAGAACGATGTGGCGATGATGGGGCAGACTGTCCTCATCGGCCTCACGATGTACTTCCCGCTGGCCTTCCGGCTCAAGTTCCGTTTCACCAACCGGACCAGCCTGCTCATCGCGGTTCTGGGGCAATGCTGCTGCAATCTGGTGTTTCCGCACCTGGGCGGGAGCCTTCCGCTGATGCTCATCGTGTGCTTTCTGGGGGGATTTTTCCGCCTTTACGGGACTTTCGAGTGTTTTTCCAACCTGCTCCCGAAGATTACGCCCACCTACAACTATGCGGTGTTCCTGTCGTTCGTATTCTGGATTGTGCTGGGATTCATCAATGTCTTTGATATCATTTCCACACATATTATCTATGCGTTCGGATGGCAGTATGTACATATTGCGGCCATCTGCCTGACTTTGACCACGGCGATTCTCGTTATCGTCACCATGCGTCCCTTTCGGCCGCAGCCCAGGGCGCCGCTCTACGGCATCAACTGGCTGGGATTCTTTACGTGGTCTTTGTTTATCCTGAGCCTGATCTTTGTTGCCCAGTACGGGGAACAGTACGGCTGGCTGGCATCACCTTACATCCGTGCGGGGCTCTGCGTGGCGACCCTCTGCCTTGCGTACGGCATCTGGGCCATGTATCACCTGCGGCATCCCTTCATCGACCGGGGAGCCTTCTCCCTCAGGAACTTCTGGTTCATCATGTTCCTTTTCCTCTGCCTGGATATACTCCTTTCCACGCAGACGGTGCTGCAGAACATCGTTGTGACGGAATTCCTTGGGATGGACCAGGTCCATGCTGCCGACATGAAGTGGCTGGACTTCATCGGCCAGAGTCTGGGTGCCGTCTTCTGCTGGTGGGTGCTCACTAAAAGGAACGGGTCACCCAAACTGGTGCTGTTCATCTGTTTTGGCGCCATTGTCCTTTATGCCCTCGGAATGACTGCGGCCGTTTCATACGGTATGCCAACAAGGGCCCTCTGCCTGCCGCTGATCCTCTGCGGATTCGGTCATGTCGGTGTTTTCATTGTCCTCACGGTCTATGCCCAGGCAACTGCGATTTTCACGTATTATTTCCAAATATTGGCCCTTTTGGGATTCATTCGTACCGGGGTGGGCGCGCCCATTGGCGATGCCATCTACGGCACTGCCCTTACGGGACTCATGAACCTTCGGCCGGACCTTGAACTGGCCATCCGGGAACTCTACGGATACAGTGTCATCTTCGGGGCCCTGATCCTCGCACTCATCGCCGCATCTCGCTTTAAACGTCAGATTTACAGCACGGTCCCGCTCATCCAGAGCATCTATGTAGCGGCCATCCGGAAGTGGAGTATCCCGTCATTCGCCAGGAGGAAGGGATAAGTTTTCAAATTGTTGTATGGAACCCAAACAGATTGAAGCACATGAAAAAGCCATTATTGACCTTCGCTTTGTTGGCCGCATCTTTTGCCAACACCCCCGTGGACGTGGACAAATTTGCGCAATTCAGTTATTCTTTCTGCATTTGTACATTATAATGTACTTGTGTTAACGTGAGTTCGATGAAATTTAAGTAATTGGTTATTAGGAAAATAGCGAAAGTTTTTGTAAATTTGGGTTACCAAACAACCAAATACAAACCCTTTCGCTATGACGATCGCCAAAGACAAAATTACGGAAATTTTCTGTATGGCGGATGATTTCTGCCAAGTTTATGACAGATTTATCAAGGTTAACGGACTCGCGCCCAAACGGGACAAGTCGAAGAGGAAGTATCATCGGGAGGGAACACTGTCCGATACTGAAGTGATAACGATTATGATATTGTTCCACTTGTGTGGATATAAATGCCTGAAACACTTCTACTTGAATGAAGTTTGCGAGAATATGACGGACCTTTTCCCTCAAACCGTTTCCTATAACCGCTTTGTGGAACTGGAGCGGAAGGTGGCAGTCCCTTTCATCCTGTTCGTTAAGAAGTGCTGCATGGGAGCCTGCACAGGCATCAGTTTCGTTGACAGTACCGCGCTGCGTGTTTGTCGGAACCAGCGTATCCATCTTCACAAGGTATTTAAGGGTCTCGCCCAGAGGGTTTTACGGCTTCAAACTCCACCTGATCTGCAACGAGAAAGGAGACTTGCTGAACTTCATGGTCACCCCTGGCAATGTCGATGATCGGGAGCCTCTCCGGAACAAGTCGTTTATTGAGCAGATCTTCGGCAAGCTGGTGGGAGACAAAGGTTACATCTGCAAGGAACTCTTCTCCAAACTCTTTGTGGATGGCATTCAACTGATTACGAAACTCAAGAACAATATGAAGGGGCAGATAATGACCATCTCGGACAAGATTCTCCTAAGAAAGAGGGCACTGATTGAGACCATCAATGACGAACTCAAGAATATGGCTCAGATTGAACACTCCAGGCACAGGTCGGTCGTCGGCTTCACGGTCAACTTGATGGCAGGCTTGGCTGCCTACTCGTTCTTCCCGAAGAAGCCGATGATTGACGTAGAACGCGTCTCGCCCTATGAAAATAGCCTTATTCAACTGTCTCTCTTTTAGTTATAATTCATCGAACTCACGTTAGTTTACGGATTTAACAAAAACCTCGCACCCCGCGAAATTACAACCGTTACCATTCAGACCAGCCCTTGTCTCTTCCAGCTGGAACCCATTCTTCTCCAGCACACGCTCAGAAGCTCGGTTTCCTTCAAACACGGTAGCCGAAATCTCTCCGCACCTACGCGAAGAATGCCCAGGAGGAAGAATAAGAACTTATCGCTTAACGGACTCTATCAGATCATCCAAACTGCCGACAACCTTGTCGAACAGCTTGTACATCAGCTCCGGCTCCTGCTTCTCCGGCATATAGACAATCGTCTTGAGACCCTTGCCGGCAAACCATCAAGCTGTCCGAGGCCCCTGCCACCACTACACCCATACTTTCCCATGCGTGACATCCTGGAAGTGCTCCACCGCCCAGCCGATGAGGCTGTCCACGTGAGGCATCAGCGACTCTCCGAGCGGCGTAAGGGAATACTCGACGCGCGGAGGAATCTCCGGGTACACCTTGCGATGCACCAGACCGTCTCGCGCCAAGTTTTTTAAGGTAGCAGACAGCATCTTCTCCGACACATCGCTCATTTCCTTATAGATTTGGCCGAAGCGAAGGGTCCCATACTTATGTAGGTGATACAGGACCAGCAGGGACCATTTGTCACCGAAACGATCGATGACGTTCCGGATGGGACAGGTAAGATAGGCGGTATTGACTTCTTTCATAGTACGCGCGATTTGATGCTGCGAAGGTACGGAAGTTCCCTATACTTTCCAATAGTAAGCATATAGAAACTGTCCGCGCAAAAATAATCACAAAAAAATTAACGCCATATATATTACGTACATTATATTTCTTCCCATTTCTTACGAATAAGCTACATACTTACAAGAAAGTATCTACTTGATAAATATTCAGCGAAGCCATACCTTTGCATTGTCAAATCGAACAAAACTTTTAACACAATCGAATTATGGCACACACTGATTTTGAAAGAATGATGGTGGAAGAACTCAAATCCATCGAAACCGGGGCCACCGAGCCCATCGCTTACATCAACGCGAACCACTATACCCAGCACAATCTGGGCGTGGCCGACGGTCTGGCCGGATTCGGCGCAGCACTTGCTGCTCTCAAGAACTTTCCGGAAGCCGCAAAGGTGAACACCGTGCGCGTATTCCAGGATGGAAACTACGTCGTCGCTCACACCGATTACAACTTCTTCGGTCCCAAGATCGGCTTCGACATCTTCCGATTCGAGGACGGCAAAATCGTGGAGCACTGGGACAACCTGCAGGAGACGCCAAAGACGGCCAATCCATCCGGTCATACCATGCTGGACGGTGCCACCGAAATCAAAGACCTGGACAAGACGGCCGAGAACAAGGTCCTGGCCGAGAACTTTGTGAAGGATGTGCTGATGGGCCAGCATCCGGAAAAGATTGCCTCCTATTATGACGGCAACAACTACATCCAGCACAATCCCGGCATTGCCGATGGCATGGACGGTCTTGGCGCGGCTCTTGCAGCAATGGCCCAGCAGGGTATTGAGATGAAGTACGATACGCTCCATAAGGTGCTGGGCAAGGGCAACTTCGTCCTCACCGTAAGCGAAGGCTACCTGGGCGGTGTACACACCTCCTACTACGACCTCTTCCGCATCGAGAATGGCAAGATTGCCGAGCATTGGGACACCATCGAGTCCATTCTCCCGGAAGACAAACAACTGAATGCCAATGGTAAATTCTGAAGCTGAACATAAACGTCTCGAATGGCTTTGCCGATACCTGCTGGATGAGAATCCCAGGTATCGGCATATGCCTGTTCCTGGATCCCCGCAGGAGCGTAGGGACCTTTTCCGGGCGCTGATGAATGTGCGGCCGCCGATGCTAGCTTCTGAGGAATTCCTGCGAGTGCAGGACGAAGAGTTGCAGACGCAACTGGCAGCGAAAGGCGTGGTGGAGATTGCCGGTCAAGCCGGCAATGACGGGGACGTCATGCCCGGCCACGACCGGGCATCTCTTTGCGAATGGCAAGGCGACATTACCCGCCTGAAGGTGGATGCCATTGTCAATGCCGCCAAT
>JAFUWZ010000054.1 GCA_017471045.1 Bacteroidales bacterium | reverse complement strand
TGCCGCACCGGCCTTTGGTCTTAGGTCGTGATGGACAAGGGATTGATAGCGAATGTATTACGAATTACCCTTGCGGACAAACGTTGCAAGGGTAATTCGTAACTGACTGAAGGTAAGTTGATCACTTACCACGGGTTAGGAGCGGCGGACGGATTCGAGGAGGTCGGCGAGTTCGGCTACGTCGCGGATGATCAGGTCCGGGGGATAAAACTCCGGAGCCGGGTTGATGGCGGCGTCGGCGGCGACGGCAAGGGCTGTATCGAGTGTCGTTTCGCCGGAGAGGGTCAGGACCCCGAATGCGCCGGCGTTGTGGGCCATGGCCGTGTCGGTATAGATCCGGTCTCCGACCATCGCGATCTCGTCGGGCCGGATGCCGTGGCGGTGGCAGATGCCGTAGAGCATCGTGGGGTCGGGTTTGCCGAGGACGATGTCGGGCCGGCGGAGGGTGGCGTGCTCGATGCATTTCTGCAGGGAACCGCAGTCCACCAGTACGGTGGGCTGGTCGGTCGGGCACACGCGGTCGGGGTTGGTCGCCACGTAGGGGATGCCCTGGCTGGCCCACCAGGCCGCCCGGCAGAGACGGGAGTAAACCAGTGTTGTGTCGAAGGCGACGACCAGCACGTCCGGCACGTCGGCAGGATCGTCGGCGCAGGCCTCGAATCCGGCTTTCTCGAACTGGCTGACCATGCTGGGGGTGCCCAGCATGAAGAGGCGCCGGGCCTGCGGGTGATGCTCCTTGATGTAGTCGATCGCGGCGAGCGAAGTGGTGTACATGTTGTCTTCGGTGGCCGAGATGCCGAGCCCGGCGAGTTTTGTGAGGTAGTCGGCGACAGAGCGGGTCGGGTTGTTGGTCAGGAAGGAGTGTCCGATGCCGATCCTGCCGAGCCGGTCGAGAAAGTCAAGGGTAAAGGGGAAGAGGCGGCTGCCGAGGTAGAGGGTGCCGTCCATGTCGAGGGCGATATGTTTGAGGCGTCGCAGGCCTTCGCGCTGCGCCAGGGTCAGTGTCTGGTTGTAGTTGGCACGCATACGATCTGTCTTTTTACAAAGGTAATACTTTTTTGCTGAAGCGCCGTGCAATTTCGGGAGCTTTCCCGAAGGGCAAAGATTCTGCTCCCGAAACTGCACAGCGCTTCGGCGGGTATATTTTTATGTTTTTTAAAGATTTTTCCGTTTGCGGGAGCTATCTTGCAGGCTCGATACAACCGAACTATGAAAATTTCAGACTTCAGCCCCAGCGAGCGCCCGCGCGAGAAACTCCTCGCCCGTGGCCCCCGCGCCCTCGGCACCGCCGAACTCCTGGCCATCCTCCTCCGTACCGGCACCCGGGACGCCAATGTCCTGGACCTGGCACACCGGCTCTTCAGCAGGGCCGGCGGCCGCCTGACCCGTCTGGCCGCCTTCTGTCGGGAGGACCTGTGCGCCCTCCCGGGGATCAAGTCGGACAAGGCTGCGACCCTCCTCGCCGCTTTCGAACTGGGACGCCGGTTCCTGGACGAAACCCAGGCGCATCCGGCCGATCCCATCCGGACGCCGGAACAGGTCTATCAGATCATGATCCCCACCCTGAAAGGCTTGACCCACGAAGAGTGCTGGGTCCTGATGGTCAACCAGGCGCAGCGTCTGATTGACCGTCAGCAGATGACCCTCGGCGGCAGTGTGGCGACCACCATCGACGTGAAGGATATCATCCGCCGGGCCCTCGACCGGGGGGCCCAGGGCCTGATCCTGGTCCATAACCATCCTTCCGGCGATCCGCGCCCGGGCCAGGCCGACATTTCCGAGACCAAGGCCCTGCAGAAAGCCGCCCGGTCGATGGAACTGACGCTCCTCGACCACATCATCGTATGTGACGACGCTTATTACAGCTTTACGGACGAGCGGACGGTGCAGGTCCTATAATTCCTTGCGGAGCCGCGCCTTGGCGATGCCGAGCTGGTCGCGGTATTTGGCGATGGTGCGGCGGGCGACCTTGAAGCCTTTGGCCGAGAGCGCATCGACCAGCTGGTCGTCTGTCAGGGGTTTGGACTTGTCTTCCCCGTCGACCAGTTCCTGGAGGGCCTTCTTGAGACCGCGCGTCGAGACCTCTTCGCCTTCCTTGTTCTCCAAACCTTCGGAGAAGAAATACTTCAGCGGGAAGATGCCGAAATGGGTCTCGATATATTTGCTGCTCACGACCCGGGAAATCGTGGAGATGTCGAATCCGGTGATCTCGGCGATATCCTTGAGGACCATCGGCTTGAGTTTGGACTCGTCGCCGTCCACGAAATAGTCGTGCTGGAAATCGACGATGGTCTGCATCGTCGTCTGGAGCGTATTGTGACGCTGCTTGAGTGCCTCGACGAACCATTTGGCGGAATCCACCCGCTGCTTGACGAACACGGCGGCCTCCTTGACCTTGGGGTCGTTCGTGGTCTTGGCGGTTTCCAGGATATCCGAGTATTTTTTCTTGACCTTGATCTCCGGCATCGGGAAACGGGGCATCGAGAGGAGGAGGCTGCCGTCCGGGGCGAGATCCAGCACGAAGTCCGGCACGACCTGCTGCGCCTGGTCGGAGTAGGAGTCATCCACCTGGCCGCCGGGCGCCGGATTGAGCTTGCCGATGCGCCTGGCCGCCGCCTTGAGCTGATCCTTGTCGATCCCCATGCGGTTCATGATCTTCTGGAAATGCTTGGCGGCGAAGTCCGGGAAATAGTCGCGCAGGATCGTCTCGGCATGGACGGTATCTTCGGTCCGTTCGCTGCTGCGCAGCTGCAGGAGCAGACATTCGCGCAGGTCATGCGCGCCCACGCCCGCGGGCTCAAACTCCTGGATGACGGCGAGGATCCGCCTGATTTCCTCCTCGTCGGTGATGATATTGGCGCGGAAGGCCAGGTCGTCGACCAGCGACGCATCATCCCGGCGCAGATAGCCGTCTTCGTCCAGGCTGCCGATGATGAATTTGCCGATCTCGTATTCGTGGGGGGACAACTGACGGAAGCCCAGCTGGTCCATCAGGCTCTGGGTGAAGCTTTCCTTGACGGAAAAGGTGTTGTACTCGGGGCGCTCGTCCTTGCCCCAGTTGTTGACTTGCAGGCGGTAGGCGGGAATGTCGCCGTCGTCCTTGATCTCGTCGATCGAGACATCCTTGGGCTGCTCGTCCGATTCCTCTTTCTCGTCGCCCTTGCGGTCGTCATCAAGCACGGGATTGTTGTCCAGCTCGTTCCGTACGGCCTGCGCGAGCTCCACGATCGGAGTCTCGATCAGACGGATCGTCTGGATCTGCAGTGGAGAAAGTTTCTGCTGCTGTTTAAGTTCCAGTCCCTGCTTGATCATCGCTTCCTTTCTATTTGGCGGCGGGTCTGTACACCTGGACCGTATCGGTGACGAAAGCGCTGCGGCGGTCGGCGGAAGGATAATTGATCTGCTCCTTGACGATAAAGGCGCTCGGGAACATCCCCTTCACGCGGCTCAGCAGCTGGACGGCTTCGGACTTGGTCCGGAAGTCACCCACGGTCACCTTGAAATGCGGGCTGGTGAAACTGCGGTAGGCCGAATAACCGGGGAAGGCGCCCTGGAAACGGCGCATCGCCGCTTCGGACGCACCGCGCGAATCCTGCTTGTTGTCGAAGAAGATCCGGACCCGGTAGCCGGTGTATTTCTTCCTGCGGTTGTAGGAAATGTGCGAATTCATCGCCGTCACGATGCTGGGGTCCTGGCTGATGGTGACGCCCTTGGCCTCTCCGGTAAGGACGGAAAAGATGGACTTGCCCTCCAGGGAGGCGTCGGAAACCGCAGACGGGCGGTACACGATCGAATCGACCGCGACCATGCCGGCGGGTTTGTCCTGGGCGCGCAGGGCAAGGCCGGTCAGCAGGCCTATCGTGAGGAAAAGCGTAAACTTTTTCATGGGCGCTAGAGTTTGAGCGACTCCCGGAGCGAACTCTTGTCCAGCAGGGATTCGAGCGGGATATCTTCGTAGGAAAGTTTCTTTTTCAGGCCGTTGGTGAGCGAGACTTCGCCGGAGACGTCGACCGTGTATCCGCCGAAATTCATCGTCTTGATCAGGTTGATGATCTCGAAAAGCGACAGGCCCTCTTCCAGCATCAGGGTGCAGGGCAGGTTGTACACGCCGTCGCTCTTCTTCGCGACCGTCACGGGCCCTCCGGTGAAAGTCGCGATGGTCAGGTCTCCGTTGCGGATGCTGCCGGCGATATCGGACAAGGTGAAAGCGAGCGTCGGGTTGTGCACGCCGACGGACAGGACGGCGTCGACCGAACGGAAACCTTTCGGGGTGAGCGACGCCACCTCGCAGGAAGTCACGTCGAGTTCCTTGAACTTGTTGCAGGCCACGGACATGATCAGCAGCGCGAGGAGCGCCGCGAGCCGGATCGGATAGAGGCTTCTGGATACTTGCATAGGTGCAAATATATGGATATTCACCGAAAAAACCTATCTTTGCCCGCACCCTATCACAGAATACGATGGCTCAGCAACGCAAATTATACATCGAGACCTACGGATGCCAGATGAACGTCAATGACACGGAGGTCATTTTTTCCATCCTGGCCCGTCATGGCTATGCCCGTACCGAGCGCATGGATGAGGCCGACGTCATCATGGCCAATACCTGCTCGGTCCGTGACAACGCCGAGCAGCGGATCTGGGGCCGGATCGAGGTCTTCAACCAGCAGAAGAAGGCGCGTCCGGACGTGGTCATCGGGATTCTCGGCTGCATGGCCGAGCGCCTCAAAGACCAGCTTCTGGAGACGCGCAAGGTAGATCTGGTCGCGGGCCCGGACGCTTACCGCAGCCTTCCGGACATGCTTGCCGCCGTGCGTCCCGACAGCCCGCAGATCAACGTCATCCTCTCCCGCGACGAGACGTATGCGGACATCTCCCCGGTCCGGACCGACCGGAGCGGCGTCTCCGCCTTCATCTCCATCATGCGCGGGTGCAACAACGTCTGCTCCTACTGCGTCGTGCCCTACACCCGGGGCGTGGAGCGCAGCCGCGACCCCCGCACCATCGTGCGCGAGGCCTGCGAAGTCTTTGCGAACGGCTACAAGGAGGTGACCCTGCTGGGCCAGAACGTCGATTCTTACCTTTGGAAAGAAGAGGGACTCCCGGACGTGACGTTCGCCGACCTGCTGGAGCGGGTCGCGCAGATCAGCCCGCGGCTGCGCGTACGCTTCGCCACTTCCAATCCGCAGGATATCTCGGATGCCGTGTTGGAGACGATGGCGCGCCACGACAACATCTGCAAGCACATCCACTTGCCGGTCCAGTCCGGCAGCGACCGCATCCTCGGGAAGATGCGCCGCCGCTATACGCGGGAATGGTACCTGCAGCGCGTGGCCAGGATCCGGGAACTGATGCCCGGCTGCGGCCTGACGACGGACGTGATCGCGGGATTCTGCTCCGAGACGGAGGAGGACCACGCCCAGACGCTGTCGCTGATGGAGGAAGTGGGGTTCGATACGGCGTTCATGTTCCAGTATTCGGAGCGTCCGGGCACGATCGCGGCGCGCAAATATCCCGACGACGTGGATCCGGCGACCAAGACGCGGCGCCTGAATGAGATCATCGCGCTGCAGAACCGCAAGAGCCTGGAAAGCTATCGCGCTGACGTCGGCAAGCGTTTTACCGTCCTGGTGGAGGGGCCGTCGAAGCGCAATCCGGCGGAGCTTTGCGGGCGCGCGTCCAACAACAAGATGTGCGTCTTCCCGCAGCGCTCATCGGTCCCGGGCAACGACGGCCACCTGCAGGGCGAGGGCACCCTCCCTTGCAGGATGCATTCTGCCCGGCAGGGCGTCCTTTCCCTGCATCCTGCAAGGGAGGGTGCCCTCGCCCTGCCGCCGCTCAAGCCCGGCGACTATGTCGAGGTGGAGGTCGTGGACTGCACCAGCGCGACGCTCCTCGCCCGGCTGGTCTAGCATAGACGGTTGATGCCGGTCTCGCGGTCAGGCGCTCCCTAGAAGAGCAGCAGCCAGGTCAGGGCAGCAAAGGCGCCGCCGCAGAGCGGACCGAGGACCGGGATCCAGCTGTAGCTCCAGCCGCTGTCCCGCTTGCCCTTGATCGGCAGGAGCGCATGTGCGCAGCGCGGTGCGAGGTCACGCGCCGGATTGATTGCATATCCCGTCGTGCCCCCCAGCGACATGCCGATCGCCATGATCAGCGCCGTCACCGGGAATGCGCCCAGGCTGCCCATCCCGACCGCCGGGGTATTCTCCCGGGTCGCAAACATCAGGATCACGAACACCAGCAGCCAGGTGCCGACGAACTCGCAGAAGAAATTGCGCCAGCGGTTCGGGATCGCCGGCATCGTGCAGAAGGTGCCGAGCTGGGTGTCGGGATCCTCCGTCGCATCGTAATGGTCCTTGTAGAACAGATAGACGAGCACGGCACCGCAGAATCCGCCCAACATCTGGGCCACGATGTAGCCGGCGACCTCGCTCCAGGCGAATTTGCCTGCGATCGCCAGGCCGAGCGTCACCGCCGGGTTGAGGTGGGCGCCCGAATAGGGACCGGCGATGAATACGCCGCACATCACGGCGAAGCCCCAGGCGAGGGTGATGACCACCCAGCCGCCGCCCTGGCCCTTGGTCTTGTTGAGGGAATTGCCGGCGCAGACGCCGTCGCCGAGCAGGATCAGCACCATCGTGCCGAGCCACTCGAATACGCATTTGGTGAAGAGTGTCATATCTTTAATGGTTTAAGGTTCTTTGGATGGCGTCGACCCAGCCCGCCTTGGCGGTTGTGACCTGCGCTTCGGGAGCGGCGGGGGAGAATATGCGCTCCGCCTGCCACTGGCGCTGGACTTCTTCGATGCCGTCCCAGAACCCGACGGCGATGCCGGCGAGATAGGCGGCCCCCAGCGCGGTGGTCTCGGTCACCTTCGGCCGGATCACCCGGGCGCCGATGATATCCGCCTGGAACTGCATCAGCAGGTTGTTGCGCGACGCGCCGCCGTCCACCTTGAGTTCCTTGAGCGGGACGCCGGCGTCCTTGCCCATCGCCGCGACGATATCCATCGTCTGGAATGCGATGCCTTCGAGCGCCGCCCGGGCGATGTGGGCCGCCGTGGTGCCGCGGGTGATGCCGGTCACCGTCCCCTTGGCGTACGCGTCCCAGTACGGGGCACCCAGTCCCGTCAGGGCCGGGACGAAATACACCCCGCCGTTGTCCGGAACGCTGGCGGCCAGCGCTTCGACCTCGGAAGAGGCTTTGATGATACCCAGGCCGTCGCGCAGCCACTGGACCACGCTGCCGGCCACGAAGATGCTGCCTTCCAGCGCGTAATCGACCTTGTCGCCGATCTTCCAGGCGATGGTCGTGAGCAGGTTGTTGCGGCTCAGGATCGGTACCTCCCCGGTATTCATCAGCAGGAAGCAGCCGGTGCCGTAGGTGTTCTTGACCGTGCCGGGCTCGGTGCACATCTGCCCGAACAGGGCAGCCTGCTGGTCACCGGCCATGCCGGCGACGGGGATTTCTCCGCCCAGCAGGGCGGTGGTGCCGTACACCTCGCTGGAGGAACGCACCTCGGGGAGCATCGAGGCCGGGATGTCGAGCAGGTCCAGCAGTTCCTGGTCCCATTGGAGCGTATGGATGTTGAAGAGCATCGTGCGGGAAGCGTTGCTCACGTCCGTGACGTGCGCGCGTCCGCCGGTGAGGTTCCAGACCAGCCAGCTGTCCACCGTGCCGAAGCGCAGTTCGCCCCTTTCGGCCCGCTCGCGTGCGCCGGGGACGTTTTCCAGGATCCAGCGCACCTTGGTGCCGCTGAAATAGGCATCGATCAGCAGGCCGGTCTTCTCGCGGATGCGTCCGGTCCAGCCCTGCGCTTTCAGGCTGTCGCAGAACTCCGCGGTGCGGCGGTCCTGCCAGACGATGGCATGGCAGACCGGCTTGCCGGTCGCAGCCTCCCAGACGACGGTGGTCTCGCGCTGGTTGGTGATGCCGATGGCGGCGATCTCCTCCGGCTCGGCGCCGAGGGCGGCGACGGCCTCCATCATGACGCCCGATTCCGTGGCCCAGATCTCCATCGCATCATGCTCGACCCAGCCCGGCTGGGGGAAGTGCTGAGTGAACTCTTTCTGGCTGACGGATAGCGCGTTGCCTTCGTGGTCGAAGACGATGGCGCGGCTGCTGCTGGTGCCCTGGTCCAGGGCGATGACGTATTTCTTCATATCAGTTCGGTTAGGGATTTTTCCGGTTTTTGAGCTGGCGGATGATGCGACGGATCGCCGCATCGATGGTCTGATCCGGCTCGATGATGTTGTAGCTGCCCCAGAAGTCCGGGTCCGTGAAGTCGCTCACCTGCTCGGAGAGGATGTCATTGAACTTCACTTTCTGCTGATTCGGGATCGAGAAGGTTTCCTCCCGGATGTCCGTGACAGCCATCTCCGAGAGGACCGAATAGCTGTGGCGGAAGAGCGAACGCTTGCGCCGGGCGTTGAAAACCAGGTCCAGCCGGCTGTAGTCAAAGTGCCAGCGTCCGCCGAAAGGCTTGAAGTTGAGGGTATAATGGGCTTTGTCCACGTCGATCTTCCAGTCGGCGGGTTTCTTGACGACGAAACGGGTGGCGGCTTTTGCTTCGCGTCCCTTGACGTTCATGCCATACTCCACGCGCGCGATGGCGAAGGATTCACTGTCGATGAAGAGCCGTCCGTCGAAAAGGATCTCTTCCTGGCCGGGTTTTTCGTGGAACGCGAGGATGATGCAGTCCCGGCCGTCCAGGGTGGTCGAACCTTCGATGGACATCGTGTAATAATCCGGGGCCGAGGCGAGGCTGGTGCCGATGAATGGATCCTTGACGATATCTCCGCGCAGCGTGCCGGTGATGCCGCCTTGGAATTTGACGAAGAGCGAGTCGGCCGCCTGGAAGTTTTTGCTGCCCCGGCCCTTGTAGATGGCCGCCCGGTCGCTCTGGAAGCCGCTATAGGGAGCCTTGTCCACATCCACGATGGCTTCATTGAGGACCAGGTACTTGCTCCCTTTCCGGATCAGTTCGCGGTAGAAGGACGTCAGGTGCTCGTGCTGCTGGGGGTAGTTGTCTTTGACGTGCCGGTAGGCCGTATTCAGCAGGACATGGGGATCGATGGACCGGATCACGGACGGATCCAGCGCGAGGGAGACCGGGACCAGGGGGAGGAGCAGCGGCTGCCCGGCCGTACTGCCTTGGAACTGTGCCACGCTCCGCACCGCACTCTGATAGCCCAGGTGCTGGATGGAGATGGCGGCGGCATCCGGTGTCCCTCCCGGGATTTTCAGAGAGAAGAAGCCCTCCGCGTTGGTCACGTTGGACAGGCCGCTGTCCTCGATCCGGACGGAGGCAAAGGCGACCGGGTCCCCCGTGCGCGCATCAACGGCCTTCCCGTACAAGGTGCGGAAAGCCTGGCCGGGCAAATCCCCGCCCCCGCCCTGCGCCGCGAGGACCAGGGGAAAGAAAATCAGGATCAAAAGCTGTATCAGTCGTTTCATACGTGACAAATATAAATAATTTGAGAGAATAATCTGGCGGGGTCTATTGCAAGCTAAAAATATTTTTGTATATTTGCAGTCCATCTGAAACGGTGCGATTAGTTCAGTTGGTAGAGCACCAGATTGTGGTTCTGGGTGTCGTGGGTTCGAGCCCCACATCGCACCCCAAATGATTTTGAGAGCAGTTTTCGGACTGCTCTCTTTTTTATGCAGGAAATTTTGGCGGGTTGGACATTTTACATAACGCCAATGAGAACTTATCCTATGCTGATTCAAATCTCCGTCAGAGTGGAGGTTGTGAGGCCTGTCAGAGTGGGAGTGTACACACGCTGGCGCAATGGCCGGCACCAATCTGCTCACACTTTTGTCGTGGCCGGCCTTGGATCCGGAGAATGGGGGAACGATCTCTCCCAATCCCTCCTCCGACCGTTTCGTTTCATGGCCGGCTTTCCGGAGCCTCCGCATGGGGGTTAGCCTGAGAAGTTAGCCACTGCTCCCAACGTCCCGAAACGAGGGACGTTGAGAGCGAAAAAGGGGGTAAAATGCGCCCTCCGTCCGTCAGGATGGGACGTTGGGTGCAGTGACGGAGGCTCCATTTTTGTTTTTGCAGGTTTTTCGATAGATTTGTAGATCAAAAAGGGCGTATTGCCTATAAAAAACAGATCGTGATGAAACAGTTTTTCACAATGATGGCGACCGTGGCCCTGTGTTTGGGCCTGGCCGCGTGTAACGGAGGCCAGAAAGGCCAGAAAGATTGCTGCCAGGAGGGCCAGCAGGCCGAATGCTGCCAGCAGGAGAAAGGGAAGTGCTGCGGGCAGTCGTCCGACAAGCCGGCGTGCTGCCAGGCTGAGCAGAAAGACGCATGCTGCCAAAGCGGTCAGAAAGCCGCTTGCTGCCAGGAGGCAGGAAAACCGGCGTGCTGCCAGGCTCCGACTTTCGACGAAGTCGTGGCGTCCCGCCGCAGCGTGCGGAGTTATGATGGGACCCGGAAGATCTCCGAGGCCGAAGTGCGCGAGGTGATCGCCGCTGCGCAAGAGGCTCCGTCCTGGATCAATTATGAGCCGACGAAGTATTACGTCGCCATGAGCGCCGAAAAGATCGCTGCCGTCAAGAAGGCCGTCGGACGCAATGCCGACCGGCTGGAAGGCGTCTCGGCGCTGATCGTTTCCTCTTTCGAAAATGAGAAGTCGGGATTCGTGGACGGCAGGATCGCCGACCCGATCGGCAATGTCTGGGGCGGCCACGACTGCGGCCTGAGCAATGCTTTCCTCGTCCTGAAGGCGCGTGCGATGGGCTTCGACACCCTGATCATGGGGGGCCGCGATGCCGATGCGCTGCGGAAGACTTTCTCCATTCCGGAGAATGAAACGGTGATGGCCGTCATCGCCTTGGGCTACCGCAAGGATGACCCGAAGCGCCCCGACCGCCGTCCGCTCGATGAGATCGTCAAATTCTTCTAAAGCAGACAGATGAAGATCCGTTCCTGGATAGTCGCGGCGCTCTGTGGCCTGCTGTCTGCCGTACATCTGCCGGCTGCGGGCACGCAGGACGCCCTGGACGGTTTCCCGGTCGCCAATTTCGCCGTTACGGCGAATGTCTCGGCGGACGGAGACCTCTTCGGCCGCGTCCTCCACAACCGCGGCAAGCTCGGCGACTGGCTGACGGACCTCGGCGCCTTGCGGCTCTCCCTCGTCAAGGACGGGACGGCCTACCCGCTATCCAGTTATGCACAGCGGGACGTGCGTCGCCTCTTCCCCTTCGTGCGGGCCGACCTTTCCGGCCACGGCGCAATCCGCAGTGCGGTCCATTATGAGACCTGGGCTCCGCTGGGGGTCGATGACCTGAACGTCACGACCCTCCCGGTCCTGCAGCTGGAACTGACGCTGACCAATCCGACCGACGTGCCGGAAACGCTCTCCCTTTGCTGGACCCCCGATACCCTCGGCCGCTCACCCTCTTACCTTCGGGATTGGCTGAACTGGCAGGTCCGAGGGTGCCTCATCGAGTCTGTCCTGGAAACGGATGAAGAGGGTGCCCCGCTCTTCATGGCAGCCTGTCATACGCCCGCCCAGTGGCTATGCGCCGATACATCCCTCGAACACGACGCCTGGGGGAATACCCGGGTGGACGTCGTCGTACCCGGCTCCGGCAGCCGGACCATCAAGCTGGCCCTTGTCCTCTATGATGAGAGGGGCTATGTCGCTACGGACTTTGGCTCCACCGAAGACCTCTGGCGCTATACCTATACCCACTGGGATACCCTCAAACAGGCCACCTGCGCCTTTGAGGAGCAGATTCCCCGGACCGGGGACCCCGAGCTGGACGAGTATCTGCGCTGGTACATGGTCCCCGGCGTGGCCCTGACCAAGTGTACGGCCAAGGAGAAGGTCGTGACGCTCGGTTACTGCGAACTCAACCAACGGGACAGTTACTGGGCCTCCTGGCTTCATCTCGTGCTCTTCCCGCAGGCGGAGCGGACGATGATTGAGGAAAGTATCGCCGGCATGCGCCCCGGCGGCAAGATCCCGACCTGCCTGCTGCCCCGGATCGACCGCAAGGACGACATCGACATCAACGCCTTCTTCCTCCTGCGCAGCTACCGCTATTTCAGCTACCACCATGACCGGGACCTGATCGAGACGCATTGGGATGCCCTGAAGCAGGCAGCCGACTGGCTGCTCTCGCGCGACCTCGAAGGAACCGGCCTTCCGATGCAGACATCGACCTGGGCGGACTGGAAAGACGTGTCCGGCGTGGAGGGACGCAAGTATTCGCCCTATGCGTGCCTGGTCTATACCGCCGCGATGCGGCGCATGGCCCGGATGGCGGCCGAACTCCGGGACGGGTCCGCCGAAGCGAAATATGCGGCCGCCGCCGACCGGGCCTATAGCCGGATCAACCTTCCCCGCGAGCAAGGCGGCCTGTGGAACGGGCGTTACTATTGCCAGCTTTGGAACGACGGCCGCAGCGACGACCGGCTCCTGCAGGACCAGACTGTCGGGATCCTGCTGGGCGTCGTCCCGCGGGACCGTGCCCGCCGCATCATCCATTCCCTGAACCGGACCAATGCAACGCCCTACGGCATCTGCGAAACTTATCCCTACTATCCCGCGGCATTCGGCTATGCTCCGGCGACCTACCACAACGGCGGCGTCTGGCCGTGGCTGAGCTTTGCCGACGACTGGGCCCGGCTGACTCTGGGCCGCCGCCGGGAAGCCATCGCCCTGGTCAAGCAGGTGGCTCGCGCGGACCTCGTGGACTCCGGCGACTGGGCGGCCAACGAGCATCTCAACAGCCTGACCGGCGAGAATCTGGGCTTCCTGCTCCAAGGCTGGAATGCCGGCCTTTTCGGCCTCTGCCAGTTCGGGTTGGCTGACAAGAACTTTTCATTCTGATGAATCGCATACGCCTTATATGGTCTGTCGCGCTGGCCCTGGGACTGGGACCGGCGCTGGCTTTTGCGCACGAAAACGGCGAATTTGTGCCTCCGGACGCTGAAACTGTGGCCACCGCGCACAAAGCGGCGGAATTTGTATCTCCGGACGCTCCGGGCGCGCCCCCGACCCTTCCGACGGCGGTCGGTCAGGGAGGCACGGCGCACGGCCCCGACGCAGGCCATCGGTCATCATCGGCGGCGGCAGGGGCAAACGAGGCCCTTTCTCCCCCCCCCCCCGGAGCCCGTCTCAGCGAGACGTTTCACGGCCGGCAGCTGATCGCCCCCTGCGTGCTGGGCGCCGCCGGAACCTTCGGGGCCTTCAGTCCCTGGTACAAGGCGCATGTCAACGCGCCGGTCCGCAGCTGGGCCCAGGAGCTCAGCGGCGGGCAGCGGCTGCACTTCGACGACTGGATCCAGTATCTCCCGGTCACGGGTAATGTGCTGCTGGGCTTCGGCGTGAAGTCCGGGCACAACTTCGCCGAGCGCCTCTGCATCACGGCGACCGCCTATGCGGCACAGGGCATCCTGACCAACGCGGTCAAGTATTCGGTGCGGGAGCAGCGGCCCGACAGCGAGGCGCGCAATTCCTTCCCGTCCGGGCATTCGGCGACAGCCTTCATGGGTGCGGAACTGGTCCGGCGCGAATACGGCGGCTGGTGGGGCGCCGGCGCCTATGCCGTGGCGGCCACCACGGCGCTGATGCGGCTCTATAACGACCGGCATTGGACCAATGACCTGCTGGGCGGCGCCGCCATCGGCATCTTGAGCGCTGACATCGGCTTCTGGCTCATGCCGCTCGAGCGCCGTTGGTTCGGCCTCGACGGCTCCCGCACCCGCGCAGGGTCCCGTGCCGGCACGGGCTCTCGCACCAGGGTTTCAGCGCTCGCCGTCCTTCCGACCCCTTATGGCTTGTCGTTCGCTTGCACCTTCTGAACCTTGGAACTGATCCCTACGTCCGTTTTTCTGGGACTTAGGCAGCAATTCATGCCTTTTTTGCTCCCTCCGTCCCTTATTTCGGGACGGAGGGGACGGAATGTTGTTAAAAAACGGTATCTTTGTACTCTAATCGAATCTTATTATGCGTATCAGACCGTGGATTTGGGCCTTGGGCATTGCGGTGGCACTTTGTCAAGGCTGCGTGGACCCCGAGTTCAACTTGGGCAACATCAAGATGGACGGGATTGTGTTTAAGAACATGGAAGTCCCGATCGGCAATTTCGAAGAGCTGACGCTCGAAACCATCCTGAAGGCGCAGGGCGCCGCCATGATTCAGTTCGCTCCGGGGACCTATTCCCTGTCCGGCAGCGCGGAGATCACCGGCGTCAGTTTCAATTTCAGCGAGCAAATGTATTTCAAGGAGGCGGAGCTCCATACCGTGATCCTCAACACCCTGCCGCTGGACCTGAGTTTCAGCGTCACCGCCCTGAATGCCGAAGGGCAGGTTTGTCCGGACGTGCAGGTCTCCGTCGAAGCGGACCGTACGCCCATGATCGCCTCGGGCAAGAAGGGCAGCCCCTCGTCCAATCCCGTCGTGATCCGTCTCGTCTGTACGCAGCAATATACGACGCTGGAGGGCCTTCATCTCAACTTCACCGGCCGCACCGGTGCCGGGTTCGAAGGGGAAGCCCCGACCACGGACGAGGGCATCACGCTGACGCAGGTGGTGCTGAAGATGCCGGAAGGTTTCAGTGTGGACTTGTAGAGAGGAGGACGGCCTTATGAAAAGAACGCTTTCGCTGCTCGCAGCCCTGATGCTGCCGATCCTTCCCGTGCTGGCGCAAAACGCCTTCCGCGGCGCCTATTTCATGGATACCTACCTTTACGGGCACACGATGAATCCGGCCCTTTGCGCCAACCGCAGCTATTTCGGCCTGGGTGTGGGTCACATCGACCTGCAGATGCAGAGCAACCTGGGTGCCACGACCTTCCTTTATCCGACACGCGGCGGTGCCGTCGAGACCTTCCTGAGCGAAGGCGTGTCCTCGGACACCTTCCTGGGCAAGATCCACCGGCACAATACCGAGAATATCAATGCCGAAGTGGATATTCTGAACTTCGGCTTCTGGACCCGGAAGGATCAGTTCCATAGTTTCAGCCTCAACCTGCATCTCAACGAGAGCGCTGCGGCGCCCTATGACTTGTTCCGCTTCCTCAAGGACGGGAGCACCGACGGGGCGGACTACGACCTGGCCGGCTTCGGCGCCCGGGCGCGCGCCTACGCGGAAGCCGCCTATGGCATCTCCTTCCCGGTGACGGAGCGCTTGCGCATCGGCGGCAAGGTCAAGGCGCTGGTGGGCCTGGCCTACGCGGATGCCCGTTTCGACCGCTTTGACGTGACCCTGGGCGGAGGCCGCTGGTATGTTTCGACCGACGGCCGGCTGCTGGCGAGCAACCTCCCCGCGACGCAGACCTCCGGGTCGGTCGCCATCACCGATACCTTTGATTTCGACGATTTCGACATCAAGCAGTTCCGTCCCAGCGGGGGCGGTCTCGCGCTCGACCTGGGCACGACCTGGGACGTGCTGCCCTGGCTGCAGCTCTCCGCGTCCGTGACCGACCTGGGCTTCATCCGCTGGAAGATGGACGCCCGGATGGGCACCGCCGGCAGCTGGGAATATGCCGGCTTCGACAACATCTCCTTCGAGGGCAACGACAACCTCCAGGGCCAGCTCGATGCCAAACTGGAAGAGTTGAACCGGCTGATCGAATTCCACCGGACCGACAAAGGCTCGCCGATGGACTTCCTGCCCGCGACCCTCTATCTCGGCGCCAAGGCGCATCCTTCCGACTGGTTCTCCGCCGGCCTGCTCGGCACCGTCCGCAGCGAAGGGAAGTACTCCTGGGCGGAACTGCGGGGTGCGGTCAACCTGGAACCGGTGCACTGGTTCGGCTGGTCCGGGAGCGCCGCCTACGGCTCTTTCGGTCCGAAACTCAGCACGCTGCTCAACCTGCGCCTGCCGCTGCTGGCCCTTTATGTCGGCGCGGAGATGTCTTCGCCCTTCTTCGTGAGTTCGGAACCCCGGGCCCAGCACCGGCTGCGGGACTATTTTGACTCCGACGGCGGGCTCGTCGCCTTCCCCCGCGACAACCTCAATTTCAACCTGATGATCGGCCTGAACATGGTCTTCGGCCAGAAACGCCAAGGGCCCGCCCACCGGATCCGTCCCCGCCGCAGCGCGGAAGGGGCGGGCGTGTAGAATGCGATTTTTCCGGGTGTTGCAGCCAAGATCCGGGTAACAGGCCTGAGGCCGGAAGAACTCCTCACAAAACTCCTTCGGGCGGTCGCGCAAGAAAGAAATACGCCGGAACGCAAAGGCTATCTTCTCCCACATGCTCCGGCACTGCTCCGGATGATTCCTATCGATTGTAAGCCGCTCCAATTCCAGGAACACAAGATGCAGCGCAGGAGGGCCTTACATAACAGAATCGGGAGCAAGGCGTACCCCTTGCTCCCGATTGTTTTTCATTGATGAAAACGAGGCCTGGTCGCTACAGCGGCAGCGGGTTGAAGAAGCCCTGGATGTTGGTCACCATCATGGACACGTCGTTGGAGCCGTCCTGGGTGGTGAACATCGTGCAAGGGAAGCTGGTCGTGTACTGGTAGCTGCCGTTGACGACCGAGGCGTACTCCGAGAAATTGATCGTCTTGATGAAATAGTACGAATTCTTCGACGAGTCATAGGCGGAGGTACCGTACTGCACCGGCAGGGAGAAGTCGCTGGTCGAGAGGTTCTTGTTCTTTGGCTCGATCTTGAACTGCAGCGGGAACATCGAATAGCTCAACCCTTCGGGAAGATCGATGGTGAGCGTGACCGTCTTGTTTTTGCCCGTTGTCCCGTCTGGAGTCGATACGGCCGTGGCGGCCCCCAGATTCTGCTTCTGCATCACGGTGAAGGTGATGTCGCGGTAGATCTTGCGCTTGCCGTTTGCCGCGCCCTCGACGCGGAGCTTGCTCCGGAGCGTGTTGGTACCGGACCCCTTGACCGTGACAACGATGTGGCCCCAGCCGTCCTGGGCGGACTTGTACTCGACGGTGTCGATCGCAGCCGCATACTGGTCGTCGGCTCGGACCGAGACATGGACATAACTGCCGGAGGTGGCACTGTTGTCGACCGTGGTCACGACACCCGAGTCAGACTTCGCATCCGGGAAGAAGCGGAAATACACGTCAAAGCTGCGTGCCTCCTCTCCGATGTGGACGAAGTCCATCTGGTTGACTGCGATGCGGGTCTGGTTGTTGGATACCTCGTTGAGGTTGGCCGTCTCCAGCGACGAAGACACGTCGCCGAAAAAGTTCCCGCTATAAGCTTTATCGAAGGTTTGCTCACCGTCACCGATGATGTCCTGCAGGACGATGTTGTAGTAGATGTTGCGCCGGAACGGGAAATACTCGTGCTCGGTGTTCTGGAGCTCGATCTTGTACCAGTACGTTTTGCCGGAGAGGGACTTGTTATCGGCGTTGGTGATCTTGGATGCGTCCGTATCCCACTGGATCTTTGCGATCACCGCCGTCTGCGGGTTCAGCCCGTCCGGGATCGCGCGCTCATACATATACATGGCCTCCGGGCAGCTTGTCGGCTCGGCGGGCTTGCCGGTATCGATCGAATTGAGCGTCTGGTAGCCCGGGTAGGAAGTCGACTGGAGGTAGGTGTAGAAATCGCCGGAAGTCCCGTCGGCGCCCTGCTTGAGATAGTTGCCGATCACGGTGTAGGCATTGTCGAAGGCGCTCGTGCTCTGGTACGGGGCGATGTAGCCGGATGACGGGACGTTGATGAGCGTCCAGGCGATGACTTGGAAGCCCTTGTAACTCGCTTCGGTGGGACCGGGCGAAGAGTAGCGGACCTTGGCGAAATTGCGCACCAGCGGGACATCCACAAGGCCGGGCGTCGTGGTGCCCAACTTGTAGGTCTTGGTGACATCGACGATGTACTCACCGTTCTCCTCCTTGACCGGGTTGCCGCTGGCATCCGTCTTGGCGACGACGCTCGCGAGCGTCACTTTCTGCCAATAGGCCCCGATGCGCGCCTTCTGGCCGCTGATGGTCGAATCGCGGGTGACCATCTTGTCCATCAGCGTCTTCTGGTCCACGCCCATCTGCGGCGGGTTCTGCTCTGCAGGCGGGTTGGCGATGAAGTGGATGGGCATCTGCTCGCTGGAGAGGGGGATCATCGCCTTATAGGTCGCGCGGCTGACGCCGTCCCGGTTGTCGCTGCTGAGCGTCTCGAGGGTCGCGGGGATCCAGTGGTTGAGCGAATTACCGCCAGCTCCCCAGATCGCCAGGTACAGCTCGGTGATGTCGGGCTGGTCGCCCATCTCCCCGTTGGTGCGGGTCTCGAGGATGGTCTCGGGGAATTCGACCGTGAATCGGACCGCGGCCATCGTCCCGTCCGGGAGCGGCTCTGCAGCCTGGGTGGGAGCGGCCGGCTCCCGGTTGCACGCTGCCAACAGGAGCAGCGCTGCGGAAAGTATGGTGAATGCTTTTTTCATAATCGTTTCCCTTTGTTAGTCCATGTAGTTGTAACCCAGCCAATTTGTCGCACGGTTGCCGGTCTTGGAGACCTGTTGGCCGTTGTTATTAAGAGGGTTATCACCCCAGTACCACACGTCGTAGACGCAGCGGACGGCACTGGTATAGAAGTAATAAGTCCCATTGACTTGCTTACGATATACCGGTGAGTCATAAAGATTTGAAGACGTTAGGCTTTCTGCTGTTGCTGCTCCACTTTCATTTTTATACACTGAACCAGCGTAAGCATACATACCACCAGCCCAATATGAATCAAAGATACGATAACCATTGGGATAATCCCGAGATGTCCGTGCAGTATAGCCAGATGCATGCCCTGTTGTGTACAATGCAGGAATATGTTCATACTCTGATAGGGAGATCACAAATTCTATCTCTGCTACAGTTGGAACTCTCCACCGACCAGCGGGGTAACCATTCTCTTGATATGCGGCACATCTCTCTTCTGCGCGATCAAACTCCAGATCAGCAGTTCTTCCATAAGAAGATGCCATTTTAAATGCAGGTGCAATTATGTTTTGGCTATTTGTTGCCGTAGGTCGGTAGTTTGAAGTAAGTCCTGTCAAGTTCTGCGGTTTTCCGTTGCTTCCCCTAGCATTTCCTCTAGGATCTCCAATTGTATAAGAGGAGTCTTCTGGAAGAACAGAAACATACACAGTATATTGTTTTCTGTTACGATTTCCCGTCGTAGCATCGTTAATATATGCTCTATTAGGAAGACTTCCGATACTGTTTCGGGGATTATTATTGTTGTAAACAGGTGTTGACGAATGAGTTGATTCGGATCCCAAAGTCGCTCCTGTCCCATTTACAAATGCGTAGCTATTAGACAGTTCTTGTTCAATATAAATGGGAGGATACTGGATCACGGTCACGGTCTCGACTTTCTGCTGACCGTTATCCTCGTGGATGACACGCACCTGGAAGGTAATCAATGAACAGTCAAACGTTGAATGTGAGATCTCCCGATCCAAATTGTGTTTGATCGTAAAGGTATTCTTGCCGTAGGATACAATTGAGTAGTCGCTGGAACTGACTGTGACCGAACGATTGTTCTTGAAATCATATTTCGTCGCCGAAGTAATCGAAGCGCTGATCACATGGCTCGAAGTGACCGCCACGGCCATCGTGTCCTGGTTGTAGAACTTGATCGTATCCTGGGCGATGTCAAGGAAGCGGGCCGAGGAGATGCCGGTCTGTCCCATGTCGCCGGGCGAGAACCATTCGGCGACCAGGTAGGTGCTGGCTGCCAGGAAATAGTCGTCCGTAGTGCCGCCGATGACGTCCAGGTCCAGGTTGACGTGGTAGAAGCTGTTGCGCTTGAGCGTGTCCAGTCCGGGGACGAGCACCTTGTAGTAGAAGTTGTTGGTCCCCTTCTTGGAGGAGGTCCAAGGGAGGAAGATCTTGAAGTAAGGCTCGCCGTTCTTCGCCCGCTTGAAGGCCTGCGGATAGGTATAGAACGGAGTCGTGGAGAGGCTGTCCGCCGTGCCGGCGGCATTGGCCCCGTTGTCCACCCAAGCGTGCGAAGTGCTGTAGGAGAAATACTTGTCGGAGTCGCTGAAGGAGCCCGTCGAAGCGACAAATTTGCCGTTGCGTACGGCCGGCGTACCGGCGACCGTGCTGGTCTTGAGCGCATTGACGAAATAGGCCTGCAGCTGCGGCACGCCGCCCTGCGTGTAGATATCCGGGGTCCAGACCTCGTCGCCCATACCGGCGACGGAGTGGGCGACGTTGATGTTGAGCACCATTTTGGCGGCGACGCGGGTCAGCGTGACCGTCTGCGTCCGCGCTTCATCCTTGGAGGAGGGTTTCATCAGGATCAGGCCATCCGTATCCGCTTTCTCGTAAGAGTCCATGACGAAGACCGGTGTCGAAGCGGCCTCGAAGTCGGTCCCCGTGACAGGAAGCTGCAGGATGTCCGAGAGTTTCAGGGAACCGTCGTGCGCCACCGTCCCGGGATAGTTGACCAGGAAGTAGGCGTAAAAGGTCTTTTTGAGTGCGTCATATGCGGCCTCGGAGGTATCAAAGGAGAGCGTTGGATCCGTAAGTGTCGTCCCCGTCGTGCCCTCGCGGCCCTCCAGGAGGATCGTCTCACCGGCGGCGTCGCTGAAGAAGAACCAGTCGATGGTTTCGATCGTGTTTTCGTTGTAGGTATCGTCTCCGGGCTCCGTCGCACGGGTGACCAGGTCGGAGGAGAGCAGATGGAAGGTCAGGTCACCCTTCGCAGAAGGGAACTCCGGTTGCTCCGTCCGGTTGCAGGAGACGGCGGCCAGCAGGGCCACGATACAGATATAGTTGATGAATTTTTTCATGGCAATAGCTTATTGGTTGATCAACCCGTCTACGGTCACAGCGTCGGCTGTATTGATGATGAAATAATGATAGCCGCGCATGTCGTAGAGCTGTGTTTCGGAGTCGAGGCTGTAGGTGGTGCCTGCGGAGTTGGTCACGAAGGTCTTGAAATAGATGGCCTTCGGATCCTTCCCTACGCCAAAGGCGCCGTCGGCCGGAGAGAGGGTGAAAGTGACCCGGGTCGTACCGTCGTTGCCGATCTCTCCCGTCAGGGCGGGGCTGATCACGAACGAAGAGACATCGCCCTGCGGCTCGACCTTCCAGCTGCCTCCCGCAGGAAGCATCACCTTGAAGGTGACGGTCGCCGTGCCGTCCTGGGTGAAGATCCAGCACTGGCGGTAGCCGTTGTAGCCGGCGCTGACATTATTGACCGTCCGGAGATGGTCGCGCAGGTTTGTGATGTCTCCGGTAGGCTCGAACTGCGTGGACTGCGGATAATCCTGGGAGGAAACGGTGTCGAATTCGACCTTCTCCCAGGGATTCTCGAAGTTGAAGGTCAGCAGGGAGAACTCCCAGTCATGAGGCTTGAGGAGCACGCCGCGGAGGTTGTGCTTCTGGCAGGCGGCAAAGGCGAGGTTCTTTTTCGCGGTGCCGGTGCCGGTCTTGAGGGTGCCGGTGCGCACGTCGCTGCCGTCCTCGCCCATGTACATGCCGATCGTGAGGTCGTTGACGTTCTGCGGCAGGGTGATGAGGGTGAGCTTGAGCGTCTTGTCCTTCTCCAGCACGACGGCTTCGGGCAGGTTGAAGGTCACGGTCTTGGCCGTGGCGGAAGGCGTATAGGTGCTGGCGCCGACGGTGTAGGTCTTGCCCTCGGTCGCAAAGGCGTAGTCAGCGGTGCCGTCAGCCGTAAAGGTGCGCGTGCCTGTCGCCAGGGAAGCCGAGACCGTGCCGGCCAGGTCGGACGAAGACGTGAGGGTCAGGTGGTGCAGGTATACCGGATCCGTACCGGTATAGTTCGGGTCCACCAGCAGGCTGATCTCAAAGACGGTATAGGCCGGATAGAAGGGGATGTCCACCTTCTGGTTGGGCTTGGCGCCCTCGATGGCGGCGAGCATCACGGCCTGGTTCATGTCGGGCGCATAGGTGATGTTGCCCGTAGTAGCATCGGCCGACTTCTCGCCGGTCTGCGTCTCGGGGACTATGAAGCTCAGGCTGCCCTCGGTCGGCGCTGTACTGACAGCCGAGGCCGGATAAAGGCCCCAGAACGTGTAGCTGTCCTGCCCGTCGACATAGCGGAGGCCTGTGCCGGCGGGATCGCTCAGGCTGGCGCGCGACTTGTCGCCATCGGTGTGGACGTTCGTGAGGGTATAGGTGGCAGCATGGCCGTTCCCGCCCTCGCGGACGGTGGCGTAGTCGCTCCAGATCAGGATTTGGTCGCCTTCGACCCAGTCGATGCGCTCCCAGGTCAGGTTGCCGGGCGTACCGGTCCCTTCGCCGCTGAACGCGGTACGCGTGGCGGGATTGCCGGATACGACGGCAAGTGCGATGCCCTGCCCGTCGGTATGATCGTCCGGGCGGACAGGGGTCTCCTGGCATCCGGCCAGGAGAATGCCTGCGCTCAGCAGGAACAATGCGGATAGTTTTCTCATAGCTTCCCTTCTTTACTCAGAATACTCGATGTAAGAACCACCCTCACCGGCTCCGAGATCATAGTTCTCGGAGCCGATGCCCATGGAGACCGCCTCCTGATCGTACAGGGTCGATCCGGTCTGAATCTGAAGCACATCCGTCTCCAGATAGACCGGGACAGACTGTGTGACCCGCGGCGTCACAAATTTTGCTTTTCTCTTCATTTTGGTATATTGTTTTGTTTCTTATTTCCTAAGTGATACGATGGGTCGCGTAATGTTTGATAAGCATTTATCGGGCGCTTAATTCCCAATTAAATGGCGAGAAGAAAGAACATCAGAGCTGCACGGGCGACATTTGCCCGATCTAACAGGCTGACTTCCGGCACTTATTTGAGCGCGCTCAATAGAGGGTACGCTAAGTGGCGACCCCTTCTGGAGATTTTCTTTTATAGGTAATCCTACGTTTAGCGGTTTAGCATCGGGCCATTATTTATATCCGACATAATCCCGTCGTCTCCGTGCGGGATGGGATCATCCGGTCTGAACCATCTCGGCTCACACGGTATCCATTACTTCCTCTTTACGACCGCTCTCAAGGCCGAAGGGGCATCGGACGAAATGATCATTGACAGGGCAGAAAGTGCCGGAAACGTGACCGCGATGCCCTTCGGGGCTTTGCCGGGCACGGAAAGGTCCGGGTAGATTCGGATAGGACGAGGTCAATAATAATAAACAGATTTGTTTAATTTATTTTGATTGTATATCTTTGTAGTGATGCAAAGTATGATCGACATTTCAGTTCCTTCCGTGGGTGAGGTGATCCGAGGGCGGATAACTGAGCTTGGAATCAGCCAGACAGAACTGGCTGCCCGGGTCGGCGAACACTTTCAGACCATCTCCGCCATCCTTAACGGAAAGCGTGAGGCAACCATCTCTCTATCTGTCCGGATCGACGAGGCGTTGGATCTCCCCTCCGGAACCATAGCATTGGCACAGACCCGGTATCTGGTTTCGAAAGAAATCAGTGAAAAACAAACGGAGAGCATGAAAGAGATGCGGCATATCATCTTGGAGAAGATCAAAGCCAATGGTGGCTTTTGGTCTTACCAGGGTATTCCGGATAGCCTGGACGATGATGCTGTCATCGAAGCCGCTCTCACTCATCTTGATCTGGAAGACCTGCCGCTTTTGTCTGGAATATGGAGCAGAGCCCACATCAAGCGGGTCTGGAAAGAGCGTCTGGTCAGTCAAGGCAAGCGGATGGATGTCTTGAATTACATACTAGCCGTAAAACTGTTCCGAATCAACAACCCTGACAAATACATCTCCAGATATGCCCACGCTTATTGACCTTCCTGAAAAGATAGCGGCAGGACTGACTGAATCTACGAAAGAGGTATTCGCAGACGTCTCAGAACTGGATTGCATTAAGGATCTCTTCCTTTGTGGAGGGACAGGACAGTCCATACAGATGAATCACCGCTTGAGTGAAGATCTGGATTTTGAGTTGCTCGGCCTTCGGAAAGAACGTCCACAGCTCGATTTCGCAGCCATCCTCGGCGAAGTGAAAGCCACGTTCCCAGACGCCAGGGAAGAAATCCTGGGAGAAGACCACCTTCAAGTATTCATTAACGAAGGTAAAGTAAAGTTATCGTTTTACCGCCCAGAAAACCCCGTCAAATCGATCCATCTTGGTCTCCAGTTCAACAACTTGAAGGCTCCGGATTTACAAGATTTGTTGGGGATGAAGGTGTTTGCCCTCTGCGTCAGGACAGTATTCCGGGACTATTACGATATTTACTGCCTGCTGGAGAGAGGATGCAAACTTGAAGAAGCCATCAGTTATGCAAGTTATCTCTCCCGTCATCAGATCCGTTCCAGGGCTATGTATTCCCGCCTCCTTTCACCGCAATTGTTCCGGAGAGAAAAGGACTTTGACAGGATGATTCCTACATACGACGTTTCTGCCGAAGAGATTCGGGACCGGATCAAAGTTGCCCTCGAGGCCGAAAACCTTAAGAGCAAGGCAAAGGTATAGATGCCCCCTGACGCTGCGGAAAACGCCCCTGCGGGCACGGAAATGTCGTGTCCTGATTTTGGTTGACTCGGGTTTATAGATTATTACTGGTAAAAGTTGACCATATGTTGTTATCCCTGGGATGAGTTTACCATCCGAGTCTTATCACTGTCTGGGGTTGACTGAAGGCTGTAAGCCGGAAGAAGACCCCAGACACGGACTCAAAGGTAAAGCTTTTTCAGTGATTTCCAATTAGGATTAATTTGTCGCTAAAAGGGAAATGCGGACGGACGGTTAAGTGCCGTAGGCCCATCTCATTCGGCTGTTTCGGGAGCCGGGAGGGATTTCCTGTTTTTCAGACGGTGCCCAGAGGACTTAACCATTGGCCTGAAAACGCCCGCCACAAACAACACAGAGTGAGAAAAAGCCAAAAATGTTTGGAAAAAAGAGAAATAAGTGATTACTTTGCAACTTGAATACGAATGGGATAGCATGCGAGATCCGATCTGGGAGTATTCCTGGGGGGGGGTAGTGTGTATCATTTAATTGGGAATTAAAAGACAAATCATCGTAAATGCGAGCATAAGCGGCAACTTGTCGCCCTGTCGGAAATAAGTAATAAACAGATACCAAAATGAGAGAAAGAAGAAAGTATCGGAAGTACCAGACTCCGCAATTGAGCCCTGCTCAGTTGGAGTTGGAGGGTCTTATGTGCAGTTCCTTCCCGACCGCCGTCATGGTAGATGAACTTGAGTCTGTCACGGCACCGGAAGGCACATCACCGGATAGTGACCCGGTGAGCAACGTCTCGTATTTTGAATTCTAAAGCACGGGCATCATGAGAAAGATTTACGCCATCGCAATTGCAGTGCTCTCAACGATTGCACTCTCTTCCTGCGTCCAGGAAGAACGCCCCAACGGGGGAGAGGCCACCATCGGCGAGAACGATCTCTCGTTTGTCATGAGCAGCCTCGCGACGCGAAGCTCCGAGGTAGCCGAGGTGAGTGTGACCGACTACGAGATGAAAGTCCCCTCCATCGGCAAGATTCTCTATATGGAGGAGATCCTGTCCACGCTCGAAGGTGTGCCGGGCGAGGTTCCCGCGACCCGCGGAACGCCGGCCTACACGACCAATGTGGGGTCCCTGTACGGCGCGTTCAACCTGAACGCCTACCAGATCAGCGGCTCGTCCCTGGGTGAGCAGGTGATTCCGGACGGATCTGTTTATGCACAGGAAGGCAGCGAGACCTGGGTGCGGAAGTTCGACTCGGATCCCTGGGGAGACAACGAGACGCTCCACCTGTTCATGCGTATGCCCGCCGACCAGGCCGGGGCGAGCGGGTACAGCTACGGCTACGCGGACGGCCAGGGTACGATCCGCTTTGACTACGAGACCCCGGCCCAGGCGACGGCCCAGCAGGACATCCTCTTCGCGAGCCGTCCCATCGTCAAGGCCGAGCGTCCGAGCACCGGCGGCTATCCGGTCTTCTTCCAGCACGCGCTGACGGGCATCAAGTTCCGCATGGGCAACGAGCTGAGCCTCAAGGAGGACGGAAGCGTCGACCCGACCAAGACCCGCACCTATATCACCAAGGTCGAATTCATCGGCCTGGTCAACAGCGGCACCTGCACGGTCACTCCGGGCAAGGAGAATGACGACTACACTGACGAGGCTTCGACGTATTCCTCCTCGGATGCCGTCTCCTGGGACCTGGGCGATACCCCGAATCGCTCCACGGCCGATGCGCCCATCTATCAGGCGTTCGGCGACGGTGACCTGGTCGACTTCGGCGCGGGCGAGCACAAATTCCCCGACAGTTTCTACAGCTATTCGACCGGCGCCGGCGACAGGGACGGCCTGGACAAGAACATCAACGACGAGAATGCCTCGATGACCTTCTGGCTGATCCCGCAGACGCTTTCCGACGACGTGCAGGTCAAGGTCACCGTCAAGATCGTTTCGGGCGATGACGTCAATGACGGCAACGAGGTCACCCTCGATCTGGGGCACCGGCTGAGCGGCACCGAGTGGAAGGCCGGGCAGCTGCGCACCTTCACGATCAAGCCCGACGTGGTCGGCATCAAGATTACGGACGAGATGAACTCGGCCAGCACGGTCAAGAGCAACGTCGTGATCAAGAACCTTGGAAACGTCAAGGAGTATGTGCGTGTCAATATCATTGCCAACTGGGTCGGACAGGTCCAGACAGCCGAGGGCGTGTATCAGTCTGAGAATACCGTGCTCATGGGTTATCCGGATGCGGAGGGCGGTCTCGGTAATTATACCAATTACAAGCAGGTCCCGACCTGGAACGACAAGGACTTCACTCTGGAGGGGGGGACCAAGGTGTACCACAACGATGCCTATCCCGAATACAGCGGTTACGGCACCTTCGTGGGCTTGCCTCCGATGGGCTCCAAGACTGCGCCGGGAGATCCCTTAAACGGCTGGATCCGTCACGACAAATACTATTACTATATGGATCCGATCGGTCCCGGCGACTCGGTTCTGCCTGAGACGGCGCCTCTCTTCGAGAGCTACACGGTAGGGGCCTCTCCCGTATTCTATATTGCGGATGCAACCGGCGAGCGCCGGATGGCCCGGAACGTCCATTTGGAGATGGATGTCCTGGTGCAGGCGATCCGTGTCCCGGTGGATGAGAACGGTGACCCGACCAAGACTTACGCCGAGGCTTGGGCAGAGGAGTTGCACGTCTCCGTCGACAAATTGAATGACCTTTAGCAGATAAAGGAAGATGCAATACAGTTATCAATCCAAGAATATAGAGTCATGAAAAACATATTCAATCCTATAGCGGTATCGGCTACCCTCTTTTTCGCCCTTGTGGGCGGCCTGACGGCTTCTGCCCAGAAGCTTGACCCCGGTACCTATCAGGAAGAGAACGGCGTGTGCTTCCGCAAATCTGCTGAACCGGTAAGTGGTACCGTCGATCAGTATACCATCCAGCTGGAGGCGTTCGTCCTCGGTAACGTGACCATCACCAAAACGATGCGACCGGCGGATATTGCGCTGGTGTTGGATGTCTCCGGATCCATGCTCGCACCGCTGCCGGGTACCTATACAACGGCGTCAAGTGTTTCTTATTCGAATGTGCGCGATGGAAAAAGCGCAGACGTGAGTGGTGGTTCTACAGAAAACAAGGGCTATAAGTATTATTATAAAGATGGTGATGCCTACTATCAGTTAAGTACCTACACTGGTTCGCATCCTGATCCTAGTGGTTATAATAGTACGACTCGTTATTTTTTGCGTTATTCGAAGGGTGGGTCTAACTACTATTTGAGTGCAAATGGTCCAGTCCAGTTGACGACTCTAACTTCAGGGACAGGCTCTACTATCAGATGGACTTCGAATGCGGTTAACTGTAGCAAGACTGGTTTGGCTCAAAATTTTGTCACGAATCAATGTGTGATTTACCGCGATCAAAGCAAGCTTGAAGCGCTGAAGGAAGCGTCAGAAAAGTTTGTCAATAATGTTGTGTATAATGATACTCATGATGCGGACGGCAATGAAATCGAATCCGTCGGGCACCAGATTGCCATTGTCTCTTTTGCAAGTTCAGCGAAGACCGAGTTCCCGTTCAGCGCAGTTAGCAATGAGGAGAGTGTTTCTTCTGCTGTCGAGGCCATCCGTAATTTAACTACGGGCTCATCTACGCAGACAGGACTGGGCATGACCGAAGCCGTCCAAAAACTGACTGCCATATCCGGCCGGGATGATGCGAGCAAGGTGGTTGTCCTGTTTACGGATGGAACGCCCGGCGTCAGCACTTTTGATACAAACGTCGCAAATACGGCGATCAGTCAGGCCAAGATCGTCAAAGACATGACAGATAGTCAAGGCAAAAAGACCGGATCTGTCTATTCCATCGGCCTGATTGAGAATCCGGACAGCCAGACCGTGAATTTCATGAATTACGTTTCCTCGAACTATCCTGGCGCAACAAGCATGACAAATGCCGGGACAAAAGACTCAGACAAGTACTACAAACTCGCCTCCGGTGCAGATTTGTCTGATATTTTCTCCGCCATTGCCGATGAGGCCTCCGGGGGTGCCGAGAATACCAGCGTCTCCTCCGAGTCAGCTGTGACTGTCGACGTTGTGTCCACTTCTTTCAACATTCCGGCTCTTGCAGACGGCTCTTACGACGTGAGCGTGAAGATTGCGCCTGTCAGCGGACAGTTCACGCATACCGACGGCAAGACTTATCTGCTCTTCGGCGACGCGAAGAACGCTACGGAGTATGGTCTTCCCGCGATCGGGCTGGATGGGGATGCGCTCTCCGAAGGCATTGTCCGGACCAGCGGCTTTGACTACAGCGCCCATTATTGCTACTATGTGGATGAGGAGCACATGGGTGGTTATAAACAGATAATCAGTTTCAATATCAAAGCCAATGAAGATGCGGTCGGCGGCCCGGAGGTTACGACCAACGACAGTTCATCCGGCATCTACATCGACGATCCTGACAATCCTGGCGAGAAGAAGCAGATTGCGACTTTCAACCAGCCGACCGTCAAGGTTCCCGTCCAGATCTGGATCGCGAAAAAGGGACTCGTCGGCTCTGATAATGCTGTGTTTACAATCTATTATGCTGATCCGGAGGATGCCGAGAATGTGGGTAATTCCGTTGATGCTTATACGTGGAACCATTTCACGAAAGTGGCCGTCAATAACGGTCTCACTTTGAAATACAATGACAACGGGACAGAGATCCCCATGGTGAAGGTGGTCGGCCTCGATCCTGACTTTGTCTACAGGATCAAGGAAGATGTGTGGAGTTGGAGCTATACCCCTGAGGTCGGTACGATGTACACGGCGCCGCTCCAAAAGGGCGATATCATCTCCAACCCTTTCATCTTCGTCAATGTGCCGAGAGAGAACCTGAAGGAGGTCGAGCACGGTGTCCGCAACGTATTCAATCCCGGCACAGGCTCCAACCCGTAGTTCCCCGTCGGATCACCCTGCCAATTGACCGTCGCCGACCCCTCCCCGGGCCGGCGATGGGCTTGAAAAGCCATGGAAGAGCACTGGTTTGTCGCCAAGACCCGGTATTTCCGTCACGAGATCAAGCTCCGTGACTATCTGACCGGCCGCGGGATCGAGATATTTCTCCCGACGGTCCGGCTCCACGCCGCTCCCCGCACCCCCCCCCAAAGGACGACAGAGAAGGCGGTCGTCCCCAATCTGTTGTTCCTTCGGACGGACAAGGAGCGTGCCTGCGCCCTGGTGAGTGAGAGCAAGCTTCCGATGAGTTTCCTGACGGACTGTGCGACGCATCGGATGATGGTGATCCCGGACAAGCAGATGGAGGATTTCCGGCGTGTCTTCGACCTGTCGACCGACCACGGCGGTCTCGTCGGTCAGTCCCTGCAGCCGGGCGAGCGGGTCCGGGTCTGCAAGGGACCGCTCAGCGGCGTGGAGGGCTACATTATCGAACTGACCGGCCGCACCTACGTGGCCGTCAGCCTGATGGGCGTCCTCTGGACCCGCACCCTCATCCCCAAAGCCTACCTCGAAAAATTGTAACGAGTCCTCCGTACAAAAAACGATGGCTGTCGAAGTGAAAGCAGTACCCGTGTTGCGGGATAAAGCTGCCAAGCGTCTCGTAATGATTGCAGAGAACAATCTCCGCAAGAGACATTCTGTTGACTTTACCAAAGGGGCAGCCAATTCTTATGCGATACGAAAGAAGTCTGTGAAGAATTTTTTTTGGGGGGGGGGGGGTATTAAGATAGACTTTATAAAGTTTTTATTATTTTTGTATTTCGGATCGCCCGCAGTGTGAAGTGGGCGATCTGAAGGAAATCTGTTACTGATTTGGCGCAAAAAAATAAGTGTCTGATTGTCAGCGGCTTCAGTGTTGAAGCTGACGGCGTAGCCGTTTTTTGATCCCAACTTTTCCCCCTATGAAGGTGATATCCAGAGTCCTGACGGGCGCCTTGCTCGCAGGAGTTCTCTTGTTGTCCGCCTGCAGCCAGGTGGCCAACATCAGCTACCTCCAGGACATCGAGCCTGAGGTAGCTACGCGCATCCAGCCCCCGCAGCCCCTGACCCTCCAACCCGGAGACCGGCTCCAGATCACGGTATTCAGCCGCGACCGCGAACTGACGGATCTGTTCAACCTCTCTGACCGGACGACCAGCGGCTCCCGGTCCGAAAGCGACCGCCATCCCTACACCGTCGACACCGAAGGGACCGTGGAGATCCCGACGCTCGGCCCGGTGCATGTCGCCGGCCTGACCCGACAGGAAGTCGCAGACGAAGTCAAGTACCGCCTGCTCTCGTCCAAGCTGCTGCTGGACCCGACGGTCGTCGTGGAGTTCTACGACCTATCCTTCTATGCGCTCGGTGAAGTCGGACATCCCGGCCGGATCCAGATCCCCAACGACCAGATCAACCTGCTGGAAGCGCTTACGCTCGCCGGCGACCTGACCCTCTACGGCAAACGCGAAAACGTCCTGGTCCTGCGGACCGAGGACGGGGTGCAGACGCCCTACGTCGTGGATCTGACCAACCGGCAGAGCCTCTATGAGTCTCCGGTCTTCTACCTGCGCCAGAACGACATGATCTACGTCGAACCCAACCAGAAGAAAGCCAACCAGGCCGACCAGAATGCCAGTACGCTCCGTTCCCTGGGATTCTGGATGAGCCTGCCTTCCTATATCGTTTCCCTGATTGTCCTCCTGACCCGCTAATCCTCCCGTGCCATGGAAAGAATGTCCGCGACTCCCTCCTCTGCGACCCGCCAGGCCGCTTCTCCGGCCCTTGTGCTCAAGAAAACCGCCCGGATCGTCCTGCGCAACTGGTATTGGTTTGCCCTGTCGCTGCTCGTCGCCCTCGCCGTCGCCGCGTACTATATCCTGAACCAGGTCCCCGTCTACCAGCGCTCGGCCTCCATCATGATCAAGCCCGCCGGCGGAGACGGATCGGAGAAGACGCTCCGCGAGCTGGGCATTCCCCAGACCTCCACCAATCTGACCAATGAGATCCTCCTCATGCGCTCCAGCGTCGTGGCCGAGCAAGTGGTCCGGCGACTGGGCCTGGACGTGAACTATACGCGCGAGGGGCGCTTCTACACCCTCACGGCGTATGGCCTCGACCTGCCCCTGCAGCTTCAGTTCTGCGACCTGGGGGACCATGACCGGGTGTCTCTCCGCGCCCGGCTGCTTGCCGACGGGACGCTGACGCTTGATGGATGGAACAAGGGCGGGCGGGCCCTGCCGGATCCGGGCGTGCAGGGCCATCTGGGCGACACAATAGCGACCCCGCTCGGCCGCATTGCCACCGCGCCTTCCGCCTATTACCGGGAAGGGCAGACCTGCGAGTTGGATGTCACCCGGTCCGACATCCATTCCGCCTGCGAGCGGGTCCGGGGGCGCATCACGCCCAACCTGCGGGACAAGAACTCCTCCATCATCGACATCCGCTACAAGGATGTCACCCTGGCCCGGGCCGACGATATCCTCAACACGCTCCTGACCGTCTACAACGAGCAGTGGATGCTGGAGCGCAACAAGCAGATCGTGAGCACCAACGACTTCATCCGGGATCGGCTTGCCGTCATCGAGCAGGAGCTGGGCAACGTGGACCAGAGCATCTCCTCCTTCAAGTCGGAGAACCTGATCCTGGACGTGGGACAGGCCGGAGCCATGGCAGTCGCCGAGGCCAGTGAGACCTCCCGCATGGCGTCGGACCTGGACACGAAGATCGGCCAGGTACGCCCGGTGTACGAGTACATGATCGCCCTCCAGGATGATGCCCAGCAGATCCCTCTCTATTCCACGCTGGAGAACGGGGCGGTCCTCCAGAAGATCGCCGAGTACAACGGCCTGGTCCTGCAGCGCAACAACCATCAGGCCTATTCGTCGGCCCAGAATCCGCTGGTCGTGGACCTGAACAAGCAGCTCGCCGCGCTGCGGAGTTCCATCATCAGCTCGCTTTCCAACGAACTCGCCGCCCTGCAGGCCCAGCAGAGCAGTGTCCAGTCGATCCGGCGTCAGGCGATCGGCAAGGTCGCCAAAAACCCCGGGCAGGCCAATTACTTGCTCTCCGTCGAGCGGCAGCAGAAGGTCAAGGAGTCCTTGTACCTCTTCCTCCTGCAGAAACGGGAGGAAAACGAACTCTCGCAGGCCTTCACGGCCTACAATACACAGGTGCTCGAGCCGGCGCACGGCAGTTGGACCCCCGTGGAGCCGGTGGCCAAGAACATCTACCTGATGGCCCTGCTGCTGGGACTGGCCCTTCCCGCCGTCATCCTTGCCCTCAGGGAGGTCTTGACGACGACCGTCCGGAATCGGGAGGAGCTCAAGTCCCTGCAGGTCCCCTTCGCCGGGGAGATCCCCCAGGCCGGCCGGCGCAGCCTCAAGAAGGATGAGGAGCCGGAGGTGGTCATCTCGGAAGGCAAGCGGGACATCGTCAACGAGTCGTTCCGCGTGGTCCGCAGCAACCTGGAGTTTCTGCTGGGCTTTGATGCCGCCCATAAAGTGATCATGCTCACGTCCATGGACCCGGGGAGCGGGAAAACATTCGTCACGGCCAACCTGGCGGCCGTCGTCGGCCTCAAGGGCAAGCGGGTGCTCATGATCGACCTGGACCTTCGGCGCAGCAGCCTCAGCGCCTATGCCGGGCGGCCCCACAAGGGGATCTCCGGCTACCTGAGCGGGAAGTATCCCGACTTCCATGAACTCATCGTCCCGCTGGGCGGGGTGGATGTCCTCCCTTGCGGCGCGCTGCCGCCGAATCCTTCGGAGCTGCTTTATACTGAGCGGTTTGCCCAGCTGATCGAGACGGTGAGGGGCGAGTATGACTACGTGTTCCTGGACTGCCCGCCGGTGGAGATGGTCGCTGATCCGGCCATCATCGGCCGCTATGCGGACCTGACCCTCTTTGTCGTCCGGGCGCGGCTGCTGGAGAAGTCTCTCCTCCCGGAGATCGACCAGTGGTACACGGACAAGAAGTTCAACAACCTCGTCCTTCTGCTCAACGGGACCGACGCCAAGAGCGGCCGCTACGGGTATCACCGTTACGGATACCATTATTACGGCTATGGAGACGCTGAAGCCGGCAAATAGGCAGCCGCTGGTCATCCGGCCGCGGAAAGGACTGCTGGAGGTGGACCTGAAGGCCCTGTGGCGCTACCGGGACCTGTGGTACATGTATGTCCGCCGGGACATTGTCACGTACTACAAGCAGACGGTCCTGGGTCCGCTGTGGTTCCTGGTGCAGCCGGTACTGACGACGGTGATGTACATGTTCGTATTCGGCGGGCTCGCCGGCATCTCCACCGACGGGGCGCCGCAGCCACTCTTCTACCTGTCCGGCATCATGCTGTGGAACTATTTCAGCGATTCGTTCAACGCTTCGTCCAACGTGTTTGCGACCAACGCCTCTGTCTTTGGGAAGGTCTATTTCCCCCGGCTCGTGGTCCCGCTGGCGGGCCTGACCTCTAACCTGGTGAAGATGGGCATCCAGCTTGTCCTGTTCGTGCTGGTGTACGCCGGCTACCGGATCGCCGGGCAGGGGCTGCATGTCAACGCGACCCTGCTGCTGTTCCCGCTGTATATCCTGCTCCTGGCCGGGCATGCGCTCTCCTGGGGGCTGATCATCTCGTCCGTGACCTCGAAATACCGCGACCTGCGCTATCTCGTGGGATTCGGCTTGCAGCTCTTCATGTACGCGACGCCGGTCATCTATCCGCTGAGCGTCGCCTCGGACAAGTTCCGGACCGTCCTGGAGCTGAACCCGCTCACCCCGGTCTTTGAGGCCTTCAAATACGGCTGCCTGGGCTGCGGCTCCCTCTCCTGGGGTGGACTGCTGTACAGCGCGGTCTTCATGGCGGTGGCCCTTTTCGTGGCCGTGATCGTCTTCAACCGCGTGGAGCGGACATTCATGGATACGGTATGAACGCCATCGAGTTTGACCACGTCGGGAAGCTGTACCAGCTGGGGAGTGTGGGGACGGGCACCCTGTCCCACGACCTGAACCGCTGGTGGCAGACCCGGATCCGCCGGCGCGAGGACCCCTACCTGCGGGTGGGGGAGACCAATGACCGCGCCAGCAAGGGCGGGTCCGGCTTCGTCTGGGCCCTGAAGGATATCTCGTTTGATGTGGAAGAGGGTGAGGTCGTGGGCATCATCGGCAAGAACGGCGCCGGGAAATCCACGCTCCTCAAGCTCCTCTCCCAGGTCACGGCCCCCACCACCGGAGAGATCCGCGCCTGGGGCCGCATCGCTTCCTTGCTGGAGGTGGGGACGGGCTTCCATCAGGAGATGACCGGCCGAGAGAACATCTACATGAACGGGGCCATCATGGGCATGACGCGGGCGGAGATCCGCGCCAAGTTTGACGATATCGTGGACTTCGCCGGCGTCGCGCGCTACATCGACACTCCCGTCAAGCGGTACTCCTCCGGCATGACGGTGCGCCTGGGTTTTGCCGTCGCCGCTTTCCTGGAGCCCGAAATCCTCGTCGTGGACGAGGTCCTCGCCGTCGGCGACGCCGAGTTCCAGAAAAAAGCCGTCGGCAAAATGCAGGACGTGAGCCGCGGCGAAGGTCGGACGGTCCTCTTCGTCAGTCACAATATGGCAGCCGTGCGGAGCCTCTGCCAGCGCGGTGTCGTGCTGGATCGGGGAGGGGTGGTGTTTGATGGCGGGGTTGCGGAGGCCATCGACCATTACATGTTGCAAAACAAGGAGCAGAAAGAAAAGATAATCAATCATATTCACTGGGCAAAACCCCATTTGCAGATCGATCGGATTGTGGTCAATGGGACTGAAGACGATCATTCGATCCTTCATGCCGGGCAGACCATTCTTCCTGTGAGAGTGGAAGGGCAAAGCAGCATCGATTTCAAGACGGATCTTATTGTGCTCCTGAAAAGTCCGATGGATGTTCCGCTGGCAAGTCTGAACGAAGGGGTTTATAAAGGGTCTCCACTGGCGTTCAAATCAGGACATTTTAGCATAAGTAAGGACATTGTGCTTCCCAAATATTTGTGCAGAGGAAATTACGTCGTCGATATTGTCCTGCAACAGCCAGGGTCGGAATACCAGTTGGGAGCCCGACACGCTGCTTTCCTTCACGCAGAGGGTAATGCTGACGCTTTCGCAAGGCCAATGAGTCTGAATGACAGCGGTCTCATGGGACTTGAAACACTATATCCTGATGCGTAAGAAAATCTTGTTTGTCATTGAGTCTTTGGCTGGAGGAGGAGCCGAGAAAGTCCTCATCACATTGCTTAAGCATTTGGATGCGAGCCGGTTCGATATGTCTCTGTGCTGTATCACGCGGGTCGGGAAGTATTTGGAAGATGTACCGTCTCACGTTCATTTCTCATCTGTACTGGAGGATTATACCCGCTTATCCGGACTGTCATTGCTGCTGTATAAAATCAAATACAAACTGATTTATAACTGGCTCCCGGTGCGTTGGGTGTATAATCTTTATATCCCGCACGGCAATGATGTTGAAGTTGCCTTTTTGGAAGGGAATGCAACGCGTATTCTCTCCGGATCCTCCAACAAGGGCGCGAGGAGAATTGCCTGGGTTCATAACGACATGAAAGCCGATCATTGGACAGGCTCCATTTATCGAAACAAAACTGACGAAGAGCAGATCTATAATCGTTTCGATCTGATCATTGCTGTCTCGAAGTCTTCCGGTTCCAAATTCAAACGGGAGTTCCCCCGTGTCAAGACTCCGGTCCGTGTCTATCACAACCCGATAGACAGGGAGGAGATACTCCGTCTGTCGCAACTCTCTTCCCCGGATGTCCCCGATCGGAACGGGACCTGTTTCAGGCTTGTTTCCATCGGAAGGTTGGCTCCTCAAAAGGCATTCGACAGGCTGATCCGCGTTTTTAAAAAGATTCTGGATGATGGGATCCCTGCGGAACTGTGGATCCTGGGAGAAGGAGACCAACATGAAGCATTACAAGGACTTATCACCCTGTACCAGTTGGATCGTTCCGTCGTCTTGTGGGGATTCCAGAAGAACCCATACTGTTTTTTGCCAAAATGTGACCTGTTTGTATGCTCTTCCCTTACAGAGGGGTATAGCACGGCTGCAACGGAAGCCGTTATCCTTGGATTGCCGGTCGTGACGACGGCGTGCTCCGGGATGGATGAACTGCTGCTGGATGGTACTTGCGGGCTGATATCGGACAATGAAGAGATCGCGCTGTATCATGCTCTCAAGGAGGTCCTCACGGATTCTGAAGTCTTGTCCCGCTATCATGAAGCCGCTTTGCAAAGGAGTCTGGATTTCTCCCTTGAAAAAGCAGTTGGTCCGATTGAGGCTATGTTGGAGGGATGATTTCCATTATTATTCCTGTCTACAATTCGATTCCGTTCCTGCAGGATTGCCTTTGCTCTATCCTTGGGCAGACGTATTTCGATTGGGAATGTATCCTTGTAGATGATGGATCGACTGATGGAAGCGGAGCGCTATGTGACGACTTCGCCGCAAAGGATCCGCGGTTCCGAGTCATTCATCAAGAAAGGAAGGGAGTCTCGTCTGCTCGGAATAAGGGGCTCGATGTCTCCTCAGGGGATTGGATCTCATTTGTGGACAGTGATGATCGGCTTGAGAAGAAGTATCTTTCCTCCTTGTTCACAGCCGTAACTGTGACCGGATCTGATTTATCCGTCTGCGGAATGATGACTCGCTACCCCAATGGCGAGATAGCTGAGGCGAGACCGGAACAGCAAAAAACAATAGCACTGGATGCGTCCGGAAGTATGGACTTCCTGTCCCTCGAGCAAGGCAATCTGCTGTTCGGGCCATGCGCAAAGTTGTACCGGCGGACAATCATCCGGGATCATGCGCTTTCTTTCCCGGCCGGATTAAGTTATGGAGAAGATCTTCTGTTCAATTTAGCTTACCTGGATGGCATCGGGTCTTTGGTTTCCGTGCCCGAAGCGCTTTATCTTTATAACAAACACGAAGGTACGCTGTCCACCAGTTTCCGAAGCGATCGTTTCGACAATGATTATGGCCAGTGGAAGGAGTTGTACCTTTTTCACTATCGGAAGGGGCTGGTCAGTGAGGATATCTTGCATTATCTCTATCGCCGCCTATGGGGAATCGTTTATGACGGCGTCTTCGATCTCCGTCGGGCTGACAGGTTCGCATACATCAGATTGAAACGCATTTTGTCCATTCCTGAAATGGGTGATCTCAAACACTATCAAGATAATATTGCTTGTGCCCCGTGGATCAAACGGGCTATTCTCTGGCGCAAGGCGTTTCTTTTCTATCTTTTCTTCCGATGGACGCGAAAAAGATGAAGCTGTTGCTTTATCCACATGGCGGAAGCGGCAATCATGGTTGTGAGGCGATTGTCCGAGCCACCGTCGCCTTGACCGGGGCTGATGTCCTGGTCGCCTCATCGGCCGTGGAAGAAGACCGGCGCTATGCTCTGGATAACTCTTGCGACCTGTTCGATGACAGGACTTCCCTGGACCGGGCTCAGCCGGCGTACTGGAAAGCCTTTGTTCGGTACCATTTCTTTGGGGAGGAGGATGCTTTCGATAAACTGGTTTTCCGACCGGTTATGGATATGGCCCAAGACTGTGATTTTGCCTTGTCTATCGGTGGGGATAACTATTGTTATGGACAGAACGTCTTCATGCTTCTGATCAATAAGGAAATGAGAAAGAAAAAGATCCGGAGCTGCCTCTGGGGATGCTCCATTGATCCGGCATCCCTGAGAGGGGCGCTGCTGGAGGATCTGCGTGGATATGAATGGATTGTCGCCCGCGAAAGCCTCAGCTTTGAAGCATTAAAAAGAGCGGGACTGTCAAAGGTGCGCTTGCTTCCGGATCCGGCTTTTTGTCTGAAACGGGAAGAAGCAATCCTTCCGGAAGGATTTGTCGAAGGCAATACGGTCGGCATCAACATAAGCCCGTTGATCCTTGCTTACGAGAAACGGCCGGGCATAATACTGGAGAACTGTAAGAACCTCGTCCATGACATCTTGGTGCGGAC
>JAFUWZ010000053.1 GCA_017471045.1 Bacteroidales bacterium | reverse complement strand
TGCTGGCACCCACGGCCACGACCTCGTCGGGGTTCACACCCTTCGAAGGCTCCTTGCCGAAGTAGTTCTTCACCAGCGTCTGCACGGCGGGGATACGGCTCGAACCACCCACGAGGATCACCTCATCGATGTCGCTCGTCGAGAGCTTGGCGTCGCGGATAGCGTTCTGGCAGGGCACGAGGCAAGCCTGGATGAGCGAGTGGGCCAGCTGCTCGAACTGAGCACGCGTGAGCGTCTTCACCAGGTGCTTAGGCACGCCGCCTTCAGCAGAGATGTAGGGCAGGTTGATTTCGGTGGTCGTGGTCGACGAGAGTTCAATCTTAGCCTTCTCAGCAGCCTCCTTCAGACGCTGCATGGCCATCGGGTCCTTCGAGAGGTCGATGCCCTCGTCGGCCTTGAAGCCATTCACCAGCCAATCGATGATGACCTGGTCGAAGTCGTCGCCGCCGAGGTGAGTGTCGCCATTGGTGGAGAGCACCTCGAACACGCCGCCGCCGAACTCCAGGATAGAGATATCGAACGTACCGCCACCGAGGTCGAACACGGCAATCTTCATGTCCTTGTTAGCCTTGTCGACGCCATAGGCCAGAGCGGCTGCAGTAGGCTCATTGACGATGCGCTGCACGTTGAGTCCGGCAATCTGACCAGCCTCCTTCGTGGCCTGGCGCTGTGAGTCGGAGAAGTAAGCCGGGACCGTGATGACAGCCTCCGTCACCTCCTGCCGCAGATAATCCTCCGCCGTCTTCTTCATCTTCTGGAGGATGATGGCCGAGATCTCCTGCGGAGAATACAGGCGGCCGTTGATGTCCACGCGGGGCGTGTTGTTGTCACCGCGGACGACTTTGTACGGCATGCGGCTGACCTCCTTGCCGACCTGGTCATAGGTCTCACCCATGAAACGCTTGATCGAGAAGATGGTGTTGCCGGGGTTGGTGATGGCCTGGCGCTTGGCCGGGTTGCCGATCTTCCGCTCACCGCCCTCCGTGAAGGCAACGACGGACGGGGTGGTACGCTCACCCTCGTTGTTGATGATGACGGTAGGCTGGTTGCCTTCCATGACAGCGACACATGAATTGGTAGTGCCGAGATCGATTCCGATGATTTTTCCCATATTGCTCAATTTTATTTGTTGCACATCTTTTCCGCCACTTCGGGCGGTGAAAAGTTTCCATCCAATCCCGTGCCATTCGTTTTTTCTGCCAAATTGTCATGCCTCCGTTGCAAATACGGACGGGAAAGTGTAATTTCGCAGCCGAAGACTCCTCCGCCATGGAATACAGGACCCTCTCCCCCGCCGAATACGGCGATCTCAAAGACCGCATCCTCTACGAGGACAACCACCTGTTGATCGTCAACAAGGCGGTCGGTGACATCGTCCAGGGAGACAAGACCGGAGATGAGTGCCTCGCCGAAACCTACAAGGCTTTCATCGCCCAGCGGGACGCGAAGCCGGGCAAGGTTTACCTTGGCATCCCGCACCGCCTGGACCGGCCTGTCAGCGGCATCACCATCCTGGCCAAGACGTCGAAAGCCCTGGAGCGGCTGTCCGCCCAATTCCGCGAGGGCGAGGTGCATAAAACCTATTGGGCGCTGTGCTGCGCCCGTCCGGAGCCGGCTGAAGGCCATCTGACAGCCTGGATGGTCCGCCATGAGAAACAGAACAAAAGCTATATCGTCGGCGAAGGATCCGCGTCCAAACCGGCCGGATATCCCGCCGCGAAACGCGCGGAACTGAAATACCGTTTCCTCTATGGCACCGACCGTTATTACCTGGTCGAGGTGGACCTGCTGACCGGCCGCCACCACCAGATCCGCTGCCAGCTTTCCCATCTCGGCTGTGTCATCAAGGGGGACCTCAAATACGGCGCGCCCCGGTCCAACCCGGACGGCGGCATCTGCCTCCATGCCCGTCAGGTCCGGCTGATCCATCCCGTGAAGAAAACCGGATTGACCGTCACGGCTCCGGTCCCGTCGTCCTGGAAAGGCATCCGCGCCTAACGTCTTCTCAGGGCATCTACATATTCTTCATGCCACTCCGTCGGTGTCTTGCCCTCGAAGAGGCGAAATGCCATGTTGAAGGAAACGGTGGAATGGAATCCGGACAGCATCGCCACCTCCTCCATCTTCAGGTGCGGGTCTGACTTGATCAATTCCAGCGCATACTGGATCCGGTACCAGTTGATGAACTGACGGAAATTCCGCCCCGAGTAATAGTTGATGTTTTTTGACACATATACTTTGTTGGAGAACATCGCCCGGGAAAAGGACTCCAGGTCGAGTTTGTCGTCCAGATAGGGCTTCTGCTCCTCCATATAGCGGACCACCCGACGGAATAACTCATACCCCTTCTTGCCGGCCCCCTCCGGAGCGGAAGTTTCATCTGCAGCCGGCACCACAGGGACCGGGGCAGGGCCGGGAGGAGGAGCATCTTCCCGCGGTTTCCCGGGTAGCAAAGTGAGCACGACAAACACCCAGGCGAACTGCACAATAAAGGCGATGACAATGACGACTGGCAACAGAAACCGACCGAACAATCCGACTCCCAACAACACATTGACGACGGCCGGAAGAAACGCGCAAAGAAATGCGACAAAAAGTTTTTGTTTCATAATTCTTTGTTTTGGTGATGAAAAATTAACAAAAAAACTGGCACCGGGCGTTTTGTTCCCGATGCCAGCATAAACATTTTTATGTTTTTTTCAGAATTTATTTCTTTTTTTTGGACTGGGAGAGTTTGATCGTCTCAAAGCCCTTGCCATAGACTCCTGTCACGGAAGAAACGGACAGGAAGGCATCCGGATCGATGGATTTGATCATTTTCAGCAAGATCTTGAGATCCGTCTTGCGCGTAATCACCATCAGGACCTGCATCTGCGTCTGGGTATACCATCCTTTCCCTTCCATCGCCGTAACGCCCCGATGAAGATCATGGGTGATCGTATCGGCAATTTCCTGATATTTATGAGAGAGGACAAACACTTGCACGGACTGCTTCGAACCGGACAGGTACAGGTCCAGTACAGTGCTGCAGACCGTGATCAGGATGAGGCCATAGACGACCGTGATGATCTTTTCCGTGAACGGGACCAGGTCTCCGGCCGGTGTATAAGACGGGACCAACAGGGAAGACAGGATGATCACGACATCCATCGAGAGGATCATCCGGCCGGGAGATACATTACGATATTTGTTGACAATCAAAGCGATGATATCCGTCCCGCCGGTACTGCCGCCTTGGGAAATCGTAATGCCGATACCCACTCCGGCCATCAGGCCGCCGATGATGACGCACATCAGCTTGCCGTTGTCGATGGCCAGCGTCTGGACAATGTCCTGCGGGATGACGGTCTGGAACACATTGAGGCCGACGGAGGCCAGAAGGATCGCATAGACGGTCTTGGTACCGAACGAGCGTCCCAGGAGGAAGAGGGCGGCGATCAGCAGTACCACGTTGATGGCGAAATACGAATAACCGATCTTGACGGTACCGCCCGTAGCGTACTGGATGATGGAGGCGAGACCAGTCACGCCGCCGCCGACCAGGTTGTTCGGGACGAGAAAGATCGTCCACCCTAGGACATACGACAGGATACCGACCGTGATCAGCAGGTATTCCTTGGCCGTAACCAGCACCTTGTTTGTCTTTGTTGCCATTGGATGATACTATGCGTTCTTTTTCTTTTCCAAACCGGATTTGATCTCCTCGAACCCTTCCCCATAGACGTTGCTGGCCGGGGAAATGGACATAAAGGCCTTCCGGTCCAGATTTTTGACCATCCGGGTGATTTCGAAGACCTCCTTCTGCTGTACGACGACGAGCAGGACATCCTTCTCCTGCTGGGTGTACCAGCCCATGGCATGGAGCGCCGTTACGCCGCGGTCCATCTGCCGGATGATATAGTCCGCGATCTCCTTGCTCTTCTCCGAGAAGATCATCATCTGCACCGACGAACGGCCGCCGACCAGGACGGCATCCAGGATCGTGGCTGAAATGATGATCATGATAAAACCGTACACCAGGTCCGCAAAGGCGCGGCCCGGCAGCAGGAGCAAAGACAGGACGATGATGATATCGCTGATCAGGAAGAAGCGCCCGGGAGTGACGGGCCAGAACTTGTTGACGATCAGGGCCAGGATGTCGCTGCCTCCCGTGCTGCCGCCAGTCCGGAAGATCAATCCCAGGCCGCCCCCTTCCAAAAGGCCGCCGATGGCCGGAATCATCCATTTCTCCGGAACGAACAGGAACCGGCCTTCCACGCTGTGCAACTGCGGAACCATCTCGAAGAGATGGAAAAAGAGGCTCGCCAAGGCGATGCAGCATATCGTCTTGAAGCCGAATTTAGCCCCCATGACGGCAAAGGCCAGCAACAGGAGGAACACATTGATGGCAGCATAGAGGAACGATACCTTCAGGCGCCCGCCGGTCGCATACTGGATCACCGTACAAAGGCCCGTCAAGCCGCCGCTGGAGAGATCGTTGGGGATCATGAAGCACTCCCACGAGGCGCAATACAGCGCCACGCCCAGAATCATCACGGCATACTCGCCGATGATTTTCCATAGTTTCCGTTTGGCTTGGATTTCCATCACTTGACCACGATATTGACTATCTTCCCCGGCACGACGATAACCTTGACGATCTGCTGGTCAGCCACATACTTGGCCGTCTGCTCCAGCGCGCGGACCCGGGCTTCCACTTCGGCACGGTCCATCGATTTGGGCAGGTCCACCGTGAAACGCGTCTTGCCGTTGAAGGAGACGGCGTAGGTGCAGCTGTCTTCCACGGTATACGCCTCGACATAGGCGGGGAAACGGGCGTCCGACACGCTGCAGGCATTGCCCAACGCGTGCCAGAGCTCTTCGGCGATATGCGGGGCGAACGGGCTGAGCAGGACCACCATCGGTTCCAGGATCTCCCGCTTGCTGCATTTGAGCGCCGTCAGGTCGTTGACCGCAATCATGAAGGCGCTGATCGTAGTATTGAAAGAGAAGGACTCGATGTCGGAGCGCTCCTTGCCGATCAGCCGGTGCAGCACCTTGAGTTCGGCGGGAGAAGCCTTCTCCTCCGTGACCAGCCACTGGTCGCGGTCGTAGAAGAGGCGCCAGAACTTCTTGAGGAAACGGTTGACGCCGTCGATCCCCTTGGTGTCCCAGGGCTTGGACTGCTCCAGCGGGCCCAGGAACATCTCGTACAGGCGGAGCGTATCGGCCCCGTAGGTATCGCAGATGACATCCGGATTGACGACGTTGAACATGCTCTTGCTCATCTTCTCCACGGCCCAGCCGCAGATGTATTCGCCATCTTCCAGGACGAACTGCGCATCCGCGAATTCGGGACGCCAGGCCTTGAAAGCCTCCAGGTCGAGCCGGTCGTTGCGGACGATGTTGATGTCGACATGGATCTCGGTCGTCTCATACTGGTCTTTCCGGCCCAGCGAAACGAAAGTATTGGTCCCGACGATACGATAGACAAAGTTGGAACGGCCCTGGATCATGCCCTGGTTGATCAGTTTCTTGAAAGGCTCGTCCTCGCAGACGTAGCCCAGGTCATAGAGAAACTTGTTCCAGAAGCGGGAATAAATCAGGTGGCCCGTCGCATGCTCCGTGCCGCCGATGTAGAGGTCCACGCTGCGCCAGTACGCATTCGCCTCCGGGCTGACGAGCGCCTTGTCGTTGTGGGGATCCATGTAACGGAGGTAATAAGCGCTGGAGCCGGCAAAGCCGGGCATCGTGCTCTTTTCGATCGGGTAACCGTGCCAAGTCCAGTCCTTGGCGCGGGAAAGCGGCGGCTGCCCGTCCGGCGAAGGCTTGTAGGAGTCGATCTCCGGCAGGGTCAGCGGCAATTCGGATTCCGGGATCGGGCAAGGGATGCCGTCCTTGTAATAAATCGGGAACGGCTCGCCCCAGTAGCGCTGGCGGCTGAAAATGGCATCCCGCAGCCGGAAATTGGTCTTGCGGCGGCCCAGGCCGTGCGCCTCGACATAATCCTTGGCGGCCTCGATGGCCTGCTTGACTTGCATGCCGTTGAGGAAACCGGAATTGCACATCACCCCTTCCTTGGCGTCGAAACTTTGCTCCGACACGTCGCAGCCTTCAATCAGCGGAATGATCGGAAGATCGAACTTCCTGGCGAAGGCATAGTCGCGGCTGTCGTGGGCCGGCACCGCCATGATGGCGCCCGTTCCGTAACCGGCCAGCACATATTCGGAGATCCAGATGGGGATCTGCTCCCCGGTCAGGGGATTGATGCCGTACGAGCCGGCGAAGACGCCCGTGACCGTATGCGTCTCGGCGATACGCTCGCGCTCGGTTTTCTTCTTGACCTCCTTGATATAGGCGGCCACGGCTTCCTTCTGCGATTCCGAGGTCAGTTCATCCACCAGTTCGCTTTCCGGAGCCAGCACCATGAAGGTCACGCCGAACACGGTGTCCGCACGGGTCGTGAAGATCGTGACAGGCTTCTGACGGCCGTCACAGACCGTATTGAACACCATCTCCGTACCCTCGGACTTGCCGATCCAGTTGCGTTGCATCTCCTTGAGAGAATCCGTCCAGTCGAGCCGGTCCAGCGAATCCAGCAGGCGGCCGGCATAGGCCGACACGCGCAGCTGCCACTGCGTCATCTTCTTCTGCTCTACGGGGAAACCGCCGCGCACGGACAGGCCGTCCTTGACCTCGTCGTTGGCCAGCACGGTGCCGAGTCCCTCGCACCAGTTCACGGAAGTCTCACCCTGATAGGCGATGCGGTAGCGCATCAGGATGTCCGATCTCTCCTTGTCGGAAGCCGCTGCCCAAACCTCGGGCGTCACGCCTTCGTAACCGGTCGTTTCGAACTTGGCGACCAGCTCGGAGATCGGGCGTGCCTTGTCCAGCGCCGGGTCGTACCAGCTGTCGAACATCTTCAGGAAAGCCCACTGGGTCCACTTGTAGTAGGCCGGATCGCAGGTCCGGACTTCACGGTTCCAATCATAGGAGAAACCGATCCGGTCCAGCTGGCTGCGGTACCGGGCGATGTTGTGCGTCGTCGTCACTTCCGGATGCTGACCGGTCTGGATCGCGTACTGCTCGGCCGGCAGGCCGAAAGCATCATACCCCATCGGATGCAGCACGTTGAAGCCGCAGAGCCGTTTGTAACGGGAAAAAATATCACTTGCGATATAGCCCAGGGGATGGCCGACATGCAGACCGGCTCCCGAAGGGTACGGGAACATGTCCAACACGTAAAATTTGGGCTTGTCCTTGTCAATCTCGGAGCGGAACGTCCCGTCGGCCGTCCAACGCGCCTGCCACTTGCTTTCAATCGTTTTGAAATCGTAGTCCATATTCAGTTTCTAACGTTTGTTTTTCTTCTTTTCAAGGCGGAACTCCACATAGAGGGAGATCTCAGACTTCACTTTCTTGCCCCGCACATAGCCGGGCTTCCAGGCCGGAGAGGCCGAGATCACGCGCACGGCCTCGGCATCCAGCCATTCATCCACTCCCTTGAGCACCTTGACATCCGTGACCTTGCCGGCTTCGTCGATGATGAAATCGACCAGGACCTTGCCCTGGATACCGTCGCGGACTGCGGCATCGGGATACTTCAGGTACTGGTAAACCCATTTCTCCAGGAATACACGCGGATCCGTGCTGCCCAGGAAGGAAGGCCGGCGGTCGCAGTCATAATAGGGAATCGCCTCGTCGGCCGCGTTGCGCCTGCGCGCCTCCGACTCCACGTTGAAGATGGGACGCGGGCCGTTGACCAGGGAGACGGTATAATTGTAGATATACTCCAGTTCGCGCTCCATCGGCTCATATTCGACAATGGAGGCCACGTCCCTGTGGGTCATGTACTCGGGGTAACGGCCGGTCGTGAACAGGACGGAAGGGATCTCCTTGTCGTAGAAAGAGATCTGGTCGGAGGCGAAAGGCTGCTGGGCCGTAATCTCGGGCTGGATGGGCTGCAAGGTGTTCCCGAGCGTCCGCGCGATGATGTTCATGTCCTGGTTGGAAAAGGTATAGGCATAGAAGCCTCCGCTCGCCATGCCCAGGACGTCCAGGTCGACCATCGCCTCGATCGAGGGGACATCCGCGAAGGCGCGGTTCAGGAAATACCAGGACCCGGCGAACAGCGTGGACGATGCGCCGAAGGCGGCGATGATCACCGAGCGGCGGAGCAGCATCGCATTGGTGGAGAGCATACGGGCCAGTTCGAGCAGCATCGCGACGCCGGAAGCGTTGCCGTTGGCGCCGTTGAAGGTCAGCGTCTGCTCCTCGCCGTTCACGGTCATCTTCATCGTGCCCAGGTTGTCCATCCGGGCGCCGATCACGATATATTTGTCTTTCAGGTTCTTGTCATAGCCGGGGATGAAACCGATCACGTTGCGGGATGTCAGCGTATCACCGGACTCCTGCTTCAGGCCGAACGGGTCGCCGTCCTCGCCCGAAAGGATATCCACGCCGTACGAGCGCAGGACCTGCGTGACGTACAGGGCCGTTTCCATCTCCCCGGCCGAACCGGCTGCACGGCCCTCCATGGAAGGAGAAGCCAGGTACGAAACATGCTCCTTCAAAGCGGAGACCGTCTCGGAGTCGTTCAGCGACGCATAGTCGCTGCGATACTGGGCGGACAGGACCCCCGGCAGGAACAGAAGAAGCGTAAAGAGCACCCTTTTCATGACATCAGTCCTTGATGAATATCCAGGCGTCCTTCGGGCAGAACTTCTCCGCCCGGACCCGCTCGTATGTTTCCCTTACGGCACTGAAGTCATCCGTCGGCCCCACTCCCATGAGGGAAGTCTGGCCACGGGTGTATTTCATCACGACCGGCTCATACCCGGCATCCCGGAGCCGGGCGGAAAACTGCACGGCGTTTTCCGGCAGCGACAGGCTGGCCAGGATGACGCAATACCGGAAAGACAGATCGGCCGTCCGCAGTCCCGGCAAAGACGAGGAATGAATGCGGGATATCTTTGACTCCTTGAAGAACGTCTCGGCATCCACGGAGTCGGATACGCTTTTTTTCAAAGCAGTGACCGAGTCCCGGGCTGCCTGCTCCCGGGCCCGGGTCAGGCGTTCCGCCATCTCACGGGTGGCATCCTGCCGTTGTTTTTCCGCCAGTTCGGCCGCGGTCGGCCGGCCCGCGACGACACGGAAAAAGTCACATCCCGCCGTCACTTGCAGGAGCAGGGCGAAAGCGCATAGGAGGGTGATTCGTCTCATACTCGTCGATACTGATTTGATAACTTGCAAAGTTAATGAATAATCCGTGACAAAAAAATCCTATCTTTGCCGGAGCTATGAGGAAAACCATCAGACTGGACGCCATCGACCCGGTAGAGATATACGGCGTCGGCAACAAGATATTGGAAGAGTTCTGCACCTATTTCCCGGGGCTCAAGGTCGTGGCACGCGGCGACACGATCGTGCTGGACGGGAAGGAAACGCAGGTGGAAGAGTTCGAAACCAAATTGGCGGAGTTGATCGAGCGACGGTACCACAAGATGAACCTGACCGCCTACGATGTCGAGGACATCTTTGACGGAGAGAGTTCGCCGGATAAATTCCGGCTCAACGGCGAGGCCGTGATCGTCCACAGCACGGACGGCAAGCCGATCAAGGCCCGTAACCGCACCCAGCAGGAGATGGTCAAGGCCTATTTCGACAACGACCTGATGTTCGCTGTCGGTCCGGCCGGCACCGGCAAGACCTATGTCGCCATCGCCCTGGCCGTCCGGGCATTGAAAAACCGGGAGATCAAGCGCATCATACTGACCCGCCCCGCCGTCGAGGCCGGCGAGCGGCTGGGCTTCCTGCCCGGCGACCTCAAGGACAAGCTGGATCCCTACCTTCAGCCCCTGTACGATGCACTGGGAGACATGATTCCGGCCAGGAAGCTGCAGGAATTCATGGCGGAAGGCACCATCCAGATCGCACCCCTCGCCTATATGCGCGGCCGCACCCTGGACCGGGCCTGCGTCATCCTGGACGAGGCCCAGAACACCAACCTGGGGCAATTGAAGATGTTTCTCACCCGGATGGGCAGCCAGGCCAAATTCATTGTCACGGGAGATGCCAGCCAGGTGGACCTGCCGCGCAAGGAGGACTCCGGCCTGCTCAAGGGCATCGCCCTGCTGGAAGGCATCAAAGGCGTCGCCGCGATCCGCTTTACCAACGATGACATTGTCCGTCATCCGCTGGTCAGCAAGATCGTCAAGGCTTTTGAAAAGGAAGAGAGCCTGGCCTAGCTGGGGATCTTTCCGCCTTGGGCCGAAGGCGTGATCAGTACCAGCGAACGAAGCTGGGATTCCATCGTTTCCCGTACTTCCTCTTCGGCCGGTGAAGGCATCGCAGCCGAACGCCGCCAGCCGCGCGCTTCGAGCCGGGCCATCATTTCGCGCGTCCCCGCCCCCCGCTCCGCCAGCCAAGGCGCTCCGGCCGTATCGGAGGCCCGCGACAAAGCCAGCAGCAGGTGCAAGGCCTGCACTTCCGAAGAATCGACTTTCAAGGCCTCGAACGCTGCCATGTTGATCACGTTCTGCGCGCTGCGTCCGACGCCGATCCGGTCCCCGGCCGAGAAAGGCACGCTGCGGTCCCGGAACAGGCACGAATCCACATAGCGCTTGAACGCGACCAGATCCACGCCCAACTCTTGCAACAGCAGGCACGCGGCATTCTCCCCGTGCCGTAAGAGGCCGAGCATCAGATGATCCGCCCCGATCGCATAGCTCCCGGTCCGCATCGCTTCATCGCGGGCGTACAGGAGGATCGTGTTCAATTCTTCGGAAATACGGATTTGCATAAATAAAATATTGGTACAAAAATAGCAAATTAATCGAATATTATTGCTAAATTTGTACGTTTATAACAAGACCAAAAACAGAGCAGAAAAGATATGAGTGAAGAATTGACACAAGAAACGATCCACGGTCTGATCGAACCGGTCGAAATCGACCATGAGATGCGGACCGCCTACATCGATTATTCGATGTCCGTTATCGTTTCCCGCGCGCTGCCGGATGTCAGAGATGGCCTCAAACCTGTCCAGCGGAGAGTACTCTTCGGCATGGACGGCCTCGGGCTGAGCTATTCCGGACAGACCAAGAAATCAGCGAGAATCGTCGGTGAAGTACTGGGTAAATTCCATCCCCACGGCGACTCCAGCGTATATGACGCCATGGCCCGCCTGGCGCAGAACTGGAACCAGCGTTATCCCCTCGTCTACGGACAGGGCAACTTCGGTTCCATGGACGGCGATCCCGTCGCGGCGATGCGATACACCGAGGCCAAACTGGAAAAGATGACCGAGGACGTCCTGGCCGACCTCGACAAGGACACGGTAGACTTCCAGCTCAACTTCGACGACACCATCCCTGAGCCGACCGTCCTCCCGACCAAAGCTCCGCTCCTGCTCCTGAACGGATCTTCCGGTATCGCCGTCGGCATGGCGACCAATATGGCGCCTCACAATCTCGGCGAAGTCTGCGATGCGATCTGCGCCTACATCGACAACCCTGAGATCACGACCGAGGAACTGATGGAGCACATCCAGGGTCCCGATTTCCCCACCGGAGGCATCATCCAGGGCCGCCAGGGCATCATCGACGCCTACAATACCGGCCGCGGCAAAGTCGTGGTCCGCGCCAAGACCGAGATCGAGGAGCTGGACAACGGACGCGAGGTCATCGTCGTGACCGAGATCCCTTACATGGTCAACAAGAGCGACATGATCAAGCGTATCGGCGAGATGGTCGAGGACAAGAAGATCGAAGGCATCGCCGACATCAAGGAGCTCACCAGCCGCGAAGGCATCCGGATCGAGTTCCTCGTCAAGAAAGACGCCAACGCCAACGTCGTCCTCAACACGCTCTTCAAATACACCGCCCTGCAGTCCAGTTTCGCGATCAACAACGTCGCCCTGGTGGGCGGACGTCCGCGCACCCTCTCCCTGAAGGAGATGATCAGCAACTTCGTCGATTTCCGCCACGAAGTCGTGGTACGCAGGACAAAATTCGAACTGGAGAAGGCGCTCAAGCGTGCCCACATCCTCGAAGGCCTACTCAAGGCCATCGACATCATTGATGAAGTCATCCAGACCATCCGCGAGGCCCGCAGCGTCGACGAGGCCAAGGCCGAACTGGTGCGCAAATTCGACTTCTCCGAAGTCCAGGCTGCCGCCATCGTCGAGATGCGCCTGCGCCAGCTGACCGGACTGGAGAAAGAAAAACTGCAGAACGAATACGACGAACTCGAGAAGTTCATCGCCCGCTGCCATGAGATCCTTGGGAGCGAGAGCGAACAGCTCAACATCGTCAAGACCGAGACCCAGGATCTGAAACAGCGCTACGGCGATCCCCGCCGGACCCAGATCACCCTTTCCTCCGAGGAGTTCAACCCCGAAGATTTCTATGCCGACGACGATGTCGTCATCACGATCTCCCACCTCGGCTACATCAAGCGCACCCCGCTGACGGAGTTCCACACCCAGAGCCGCGGCGGCGTCGGCAAGAAAGCCAGCGCCACGCGCGATGAGGACTTCATCGAGCACATCTACGTCGCCAACATGCACTCCACGATGCTCTTCTTCACGGAGAAAGGCATCTGCTACCGGCTCAAGGTCTATGAGATCCCCGAAGGGTCCCGTACCTCCAAGGGCCGGGCGATCCAGAACATCATCGCGATCGATCCGGACGACAAGGTCAAGACCTACCTCAACGCCAAGTCCATCGAGAGCAAGGAATACACCGACAGCCATTTCGTCGTCCTGGTAACCCGCAAGGGCATCATCAAGCGTACCTGCCTGAGTGACTTCGCCAACGCCCGCAGCCGCAACAAGGGCCTGATCGCCATCAACTTCAAGGAGGGGGACGGCCTGTTGGACGCCAACCTCACCGACGGGCACACCCAGATCATGATCGCCGCCCGGGGCGGCCGCTGCGTCCGCTTCGACGAAACAGACACCCGTGAGCTCGGCCGCACGTCGATGGGCGTCCGTGGCATCAATATTGAAGAGGATGATGAAGTGATCGGCATGATCTCCTGCAATCCGGAGGATCCGGACACCCAGGGAAGGACCATCCTGGTGGTGAGTGAGAATGGTTTCGGCAAACGTTCCGAGGCGGACGAATACCGCCTGACCAACCGCGGGGCCAAGGGCGTGAAGACCATCAACATCACCGAAAAGACCGGCAAACTGGTTGCCATCAAGTCCGTCAAGGAAGACAACGACCTGATGATCATCAACAAGTCCGGTCTCGTGATCCGGATGAGTGTGAGCGACATCCGTGTGGCCGGACGCGCCACGCAAGGCGTCAAGCTCATCAACATCCGTCCCGGTGACAGCATTGCGGCCGTGTCGCCCGTTGCCGGAGCCGAAGAGGAAGCAGGAGAAAACCCGGTTGAAACCGGAACCACTGAAACTGAACAATAACTAACAAACATTCATTGATTATGAAAAAAATTGCCATCGTTCTGGCTTTGATCGCCTCCCTGCAGGTGGTTAATGCGCAGCCCAAGTCCCTTTCGGCAGCGAAGTCTGCGGTTGATGCCGCGACCTCTGCGGCCGAGAATCCCAAGAAAGCCACCAAGGTCGCGACCTGGCTCAAGCTGGGCCAAGCCTGCATCGAAGCGTATGACGCTCCCCAGGGCACCGCATGGGTCGGTGCGACCAAGCAGGACCTGCAGCTTGTCATGGCCAACGCCAAACCCAGCTCCGTCGAAGACGTGGTCTTCGAGGGCCAGGCTTATCTCAAGGAAGTCTATCCCAATTGCAACTATTATTTTAGGGACGGCGTCCTCAATATGATCGAGATCACCCAAGAGGCCGTGCCGAATGCGCTGGACAAGGCACTGGAAGCCTACAAGAAGGCCTATGAAGTCGATGCAAAACACAGCAAGACCGGCGATATCGCCAACGCGCTCAAGAGCATCGGCCAGAAATATGTCGAGCAGGCATACAATGCCTATACCTTCGGTGATTTCACCAAGGCCAGCCAGCTGTTTGAGAAAGCCGTCAACGCGACAGAGACCAAACCCTGCGCCGCGGTTGACACCAACTCCGTTTACAACACCGGCCTGACCGCCTGGATCGCCAAGGACTTCGACCGTGCGAAGACTTTCTTCAACAAGTGCCTGGACCAGTATAAGTATGAAGGCACGGACGGCGACGTCTATGCCAAGCTGGCCGACATCTATGACAAAGCCGGAGACAAGGCCGCGATGAAAGACATCCTGGAGCGCGGCTTCACCAACCATCCCCAGAGCCAGGGTATCCTGATCGGCCTGATCAACTACTATATCTCCAACCAGGAGGACACCGGACGTCTCTTCGACCTGATCAACCAGGCCAAGAAGAATGAGCCCAACAACGCCTCCCTCTACTACGTGGAAGGCAACATCAACAAAGAGCTCGGCAAGATCGACGAGGCCATCGCCGCCTACGAGAAGTGCGCCGAGATCAATCCGGAGTATGAGTATGGCTACATTGGAGAGGGTATCCTCTTCTACAACCAGGCCATCGACATCCAGGAGAAGGCTTCCAACGAGATGGACGACGCCAAGTACATGGTGCTCGCCGAGCAGTTTGAGCAGAGCCTCAAGAACTGCATCGCCCCGTTCGAGAAAGCCTTCAACCTCACCAAGGACGAGTCCCTGAAGGTGAGCCTCGCCGAATACCTCAAGAACGCCTGCTACCGTTTCGCCTCCGAGGACGAGACCTTCAAGGCCGCCTACGACAAATACGCCAAGATCGTCGCTGACGGCAAGGTCCAGTAAGTTGCGATATAGAAAAGGCCCTGCGCCTTTCAGAAAGCAAAGAAAAAACCCCCGGGGAATGCTTTCTGAAAGGCGCAGAGCCTTTTCTTGTCGAATGACGAGCCTTAGCCCTACGCGCTCAACTTGTCCAGCGCCAGCTTGACGAGCTGCTCGACGCGGGGCTTGTAATCGGTATTGGCGTCCTTGTGATAGCGGTGAGCGATGGCGGCACAGACCGTACCGGCATTGTGGCCGAGCTTGGCCGCCATGCCCGCAAGGGCGGAGCCCTCCATTTCGAAGTTGGTAATCTTATATCCTTTGAACTCAAATGACTCGAAATCTTCGAGCATGTGGGGCATCGCCAAGCCCTGCCGGACGACACGGCCCTGCGGTCCGTAGAAGCCGGATGCAGAGATCGTCATTCCCTTGACGGTAGAATCCTCGAACAGCCGGATGAGTTTGTCGCTGGCACGAACGAAATAAGGGTCCGGAAGATGCTTGTCCCAGTGGACATGCGTCTTGAATGCCTCCTCGAAATCGAGAAGGGCGATCCTGTCGCGGCCCTCATACCAGTTCAGCAAGCCGTCGCATCCGATGGAGATCTGCGAAAAGATAAAGGCACCCAGCGGGATCTCCGGCTGGATGGCGCCGCAGGTACCGATCCGCAGGATGTCCAGCGTGCGATGCCCGGGCATGACTTCACGGGTAGCGAAATCCACGTTGGCCAGGGCATCCAGCTCCGTCATCACGATGTCGATATTGTCGGTGCCGATGCCAGTCGAAAGGACCGTGAAACGGGTGCCGCGATAGGTACCGGTCAGGGATACGAACTCCCGGGAGGCACTGCGGCTTTCGATCTTTTCCATATAGGGAGCGAACATCTCAACCCGGCCGGGATCCCCGACCAGGATGACCTTGTCCGCCAGGTGCTCCGGCCGGATATGCAGGTGGAATGCCGAGCCGTCGCCGTTGATGATCAGTTCAGATTCAGGTATACGCATAAGGCAATGATTCGTTAAACAACAGTATCAAAGATAGTTTTTATTTATGGATTTTCCTATTTTTGTCTTCCCAAAAAGACTCACACCATGTGGCAAAGAATCCAGACCCTTTATCTCGCCATAGCGACCGGACTCATCCTATCCATGTTCTTCACCCTGAAAGCCGTCGTCCCGGCCGCGGACGGCACCGTCGCCGAATCGTACCGCTTCGTCGCCTATACCCCCTATCTGGTGTTGCTGATGGTCATCACGGCCTTGAACCTGCTGGCGCTGACCACATGGAAACAACGCGTCTTCCAGATGCGGACCACCATCCTGGCCGCCCTGATCACGCTCGCCCTGCAGATCTGGCTGTTCGTGGATTATCTGGCGACTTCGGGATCGATGGCATTCCGGATCAGCGCCGTATTCCCCGTCGTAGCCGTCATATTCGACCTGATGGCAGCCCGGCGCATCCATGCCGACGAACTGATGGTGGAAAGCATGTCCCGCCTGCGTTCATCCAAGCGGCGCAGATAAACCGCCGCGCGCATTGAAGCGGGAGAGGACCGTCTCCTCATAGGTTTTCGAAACGGGAATGGGATCGATCAGATCCGCATTCAGTTCCAGGACATAACCGTTCCTTTCCTTGGACAGCACCCGGACCTTGGACATGTTGACGATGTACTTCCGATGGCACCGGACCAGATCGCTGTCGCGGAAACTGTCCTCGATCGTCTTGAGCCGGCAGCGCAGCATATACTGCTTCAGGACGTCCTTGCTGTCTGTATACCAGACTTTGATGTAATTGTCGTCCGACTCGATGAAATAAAGGCTGTCCGCGTTGATCGAGAGTTTCATCGCACCGTTGTTGTCGAACAAGGTGATCTTCTGCTCCTCGCGGACCGGAAACTCTTCGTCGGAAACGACATTGCCGTAATGGATCATGCGGATCGTCTGGTCCTTGTCCCGTATCGCAAAGAACATCCCGGCCAGCAGATAGGGGATCCCCAGCGTCATCAGGCAATACATGACCGTGCGGACCGTCAGGATGGCAAGCGACAGATTCTGGTCGTACAGCCCTTTCCGCTCTCCGATCCCGACCAGGACGAGATAGGCCCCCGCAACAAGCAGGATCTCCAGCAGGCACCACCACAGGTAACGGCCGAAACGCTGCCCCACCCATTCCCGGCAGGCATACATCAAGCGACGGCTCAGGCTGACCAAAAGCAGGCCCAGTCCGTAAACCAGCAGGGAAAGGTCCAGGATCTGGCTGGTCTCCAGCTGCGGAAACAGGAGATTGGAGGAAGGCACCACCGCGATGAAAAAGAACACGGAGAACAACGCTGCAAAAGTCACCGTGGAGATCAGTTGAACCTTCCCCAGCAGATACTCCGGAACCTTGTCTCGCGCCCATAGCATAGGATGCAAATATAGAAAAAAAGATTAACTTTGTGGAAAACAGTGTAATTATGGAGAAAAGAGTCGTCATCACCGGACTCGGTCTGGTGACCCCTATCGGGAACGATGTCCCGACTTTCTGGGACAATCTGATACACGGCGTGTGTGGCATTGATTTTATCACGGATTTTCCCACGGAAGACCTGGCCGTCAAGATCGGCGGGAAACTCAAGGACTTCGATCCCCTCCAGTATGGCATGGACAAGCCTTTTGTCCGCAAACAGGATCCTTTCACCGTCTTTGCGATGGCTGCGGCCTGGCAGGCGATGAACGACTGCGGCCTGGACACCGGTGAAGCGGGGCGCAACATCGATCCCGAACGCCTCGGCGCTTACGTCAGTTCGGGCATCGGCGGGTTCACCACCATTTACAAGGAGGTCGGCAAGATGATCGAGGACCCCTCCGGCAAATGGATCTCTCCCCTCTTTGTCCCCACGATGATTTCCAACATGGCTGCCGGCCAGATCGCCATCAAATACAACGCACAGGGTCCCTGTCTTGATATCGCAACGGCCTGCGCGACAGCGACCCACTCGCTGGGCGAAGCCTACCGCGCCATCCGGCACGGCTATGCCGACGCCATCCTGGCAGGCGGCACGGACCACTGCACCATCCCGATCGGCATCGCCGGTTTCGCCAACGCCCGGGCCTTGACGCGCGCCGAAGACCCGCAGCACGCCTGCCTCCCCTTCAACGCAGACCGGGGGGGATTCGTAATGGCGGACGGGGCGGCCGTCCTTGTGCTGGAAGAGTACGAACACGCCGTCGCCCGCGGTGCCCGCATTTACGCGGAAATGGTGGGCTACGGCAATACTTGCGACGCCTACCATGCGACAGCGCCGAGACCGGACGGCACCACGCAGGGCCGGTGCATCCAGCAGGCGCTTGAGCAGGCCGGATTCGATGCCGCCCAAGACACCGTGTACATCAACGCCCACGGCACCGGTACGCATCTCAACGACCTGGCGGAAACACTGGCCTATAAGGTCGCTTT
>JAFUWZ010000052.1 GCA_017471045.1 Bacteroidales bacterium | reverse complement strand
GGTAGATCAGGACAGGGCCATAGACATCGCGGGCTGCATCCTTGATGAAGATCTTGTCGGCAAACTTAGGATTGCGGATGACATCCCAGGTCGAAGCCTCCTCGTCGGTGACATACTTGGTATTGTAGAGGATGCCGGAAGTCCCCCACATGAAAGCCACCGAGTAATCGTTGGCGTCGATCGAAGGGTTGATCTTGGAGAAGACGTCGCGGATGTAGGGCGACTTATTGTTTTCGATATAGTTGATCGAGTCCGGCAGCGAAGCGAAGTCCAGGGGCAGCAGGAGGCCGTTGTTGAGCATCCGCTCGATGATGTAGTCGGACGGGCAGACCACGTCGTAGTCCTCCTTGCCTTTCTCGATCTTGGAGAGCATCGTCTCATTGACGTCGAAAGTCTGGTAGATCACGTGGATGGGCTCCCCGGTCTGGTGCTCATACCACGCCTCGAATTCGGGGATCACCGACTCGTCGATGTAATCGGACCAGTTGTACACTTTGAGGACCTGGCTCCGGTCGGAGCCGCACGCGGCCAGCATCAAGCCGGCGAGCAGGAGGGAGGCTAGTTTTTTCATTTGCTTTCTGCGAGTTTTTGGGCGCGGGCCTGACGCACGTTGATGATGACGAGGAAGATCAGGATCGCCGCGAAGATAAGGGTCATCAGGGGGCGCAGTTCGGGCGTGAGGCCGCCCTTGCGCGCATCCGTGTAGATAAAGGTCGAAAGGGTGTCCAGGCCGATGGTGCCGCGGGTGAAGAAGGTCACCGCAAAGTCGTCCAGGGACATCGTGAAAGAGAGGATGAATCCGCTGACCATGCCGGGGCGCAGCATCGGGATCATCACCTTGCGCAGGGCCTGGCCCGGCGTGGCGCCCAGGTCGAGGGCCGCCTCATAGACGTTGGGGTTCATCTGCGTCAGCTTCGGCAGCACGCTCAGCACGACGTAGGGCGTACAGAAGGTGATGTGGGCCAGGATGACGGTCAGGTAGCCCTGGGACACGCCCAGGAACACGAACAACAGGAAGAGCGACACACCCGTGATGATGTCCGGGTTGAGCATCGGGATGTTGTTGAGGGACTGGATCGCCTGCTTGCGGCGTCCCTTGAGGTTGTGGATGCCGATGGCGGCGACCGTGCCGAGCAGGGTCGCGACGGCGGCGGCGACCAGGGCGATCAGCAGCGTGTTCTCGACGGCCGACAACAGGGACGAACTCCCCTGCATGTTGCCGGTGAAAAGGTTCCGGTAGAGGCGGGTGGAGAAGCCCGTCCAGTTGCCCAGCACCTTCGACTCCGTAAATGAGAAGACGGCGATGAACACCAACGGGGCGTACAGCAGGACCAGCAGCAGCCAGATATAGGCTTGGGCGAAGAATTTCTTCATCATACGATCCCCCTCTCCGCTGCCGGTTCCTCCCCGCCCTGGAAGAGCATGGAGATGCCGATGATGATGAGCATGATGAACGAGAGCGCCGCACCGTAGTTCCACATCGAGGAATTGATGTTCTCCTGGATGATGGTACCGAAGAGCTTGATCTTGTTGTTGGTGAGAAACTCGGAGATGGCGAAGGTGCTGACCGTGGGCATGAAGACCATCAGGATGCCACTTGTCACGCCGGGCATCGAGAGCGGCACGGTCACCTTGGTGAAGACCTGCAGCGGGGTCGCGCCGAGGTCCTCGGCCGCCTCCGCATAGGACTTGTCCATCTTGTTGAGCGTGTTGTAGATCGGATAGATCATGAACGGCAGGTAGTCATAGACCATGCCGTAGAGCAGCGTCCCCTTGCCCAGGGTGATGCCGAGCATGTTGAACAACTCGGCCGTGGCCAGGGTCCGCATCAGGGCGTTGATCCACATCGGGAGGATAAAAAGCACGATCGTGACCGCGGAGCGGTTGAGCTTCTTGTTGGCCAGGATCCAGGCGGCCGGGTAACCCAGCAGGATGCAGAGCACGGTGTTCTCGATGGCGATCTCCAGCGACAGGGCGAAGGTGCCGAGCGAGTCCGCGTCGGAGAAGAAACGGGTGACGTTTGACAGGGTGAAATGCCCCTGCCCGTCCTGGAAGGCGTAAATCGCGATCAGGACCAGCGGCAGCACCACGAAGATGATCAGGAACACCAGGTAAGGGATGCTCCAACTGGACCGCTTAATCGTCATGCCCGCGTAAGATTTTGAAGGCCGCCGGCGGGATGTTCACGCCGACCAGGTCTTCCTTGTCCCAGATGTCCTGGGTATCGACATAAAGGTACTCGCCGCTTTCGGTGAGGACCTGCAGATGATAATGGTCGCCCTTGTAAAGGATGAAATGCACGCTGCCGGCGACCACGCCCTCCTCCTGGTGGTCCAGCAGGTCCACCTGGTCGAACGCAACCTCGGCCGTGATCTTGTCGCCGGAGGCAAATCCTTCCAGCGGCGCGCACTCGAAGGTCCCGTCCAGGACGGAAATGTGGGTCTCGTCCACGACTTCGCCCGCCAGGGTATTACAGGTCCGCTCCTTGCGCATCACCTGGATGTCGTTCGGACGGATCAGCAGGCCCACGGTGGAGCCGGGCTCGAAGGCATTGTAGTCCTGGATCATCAGTTCGAAGCCGCAGTCCGTATCGACGAACATCTCATAGTGGACCCCCTTGAAAGTGCAGGTCCGCACGACGCCGGTAAACTGGGCCCCCTCCGTATGGGCCATGATATACACGTCCTCGGGACGGATGACGACATCGACGGGATTATCCTGCCCGAAGCCCTCGTCCACGCACTCAAACTCGTGTCCGATGAAGGAGACCTTGCGGTCCTCGATCATCGTGCCATTGAAGATATTGCTCTCGCCGATGAAGTCGGCGACGAACGCATTGACCGGCTCGTTGTAGATGTCGGCCGGCGTGCCGATCTGCTGGATCTTGCCCTCGTTCATCACGACGACCGTATCACTCAGCGTCAGGGCTTCTTCCTGGTCGTGGGTGACATAGATGAAGGTGATGCCGAGTTTCTGATGCATTTCCTTCAGCTCGATCTGCATGTCCTGACGCATCTTGTGGTCCAGGGCGGAGAGGGGCTCGTCGAGGAGCAGCACACGGGGCTGGTTGACCAAGGCGCGGGCGATGGCGACGCGCTGCTGCTGGCCGCCGGACAAGGAGTCCACGTTGCGGTCCTCATAGTCGCTCATCGAGACCATCTTCAGGACCTTGCGCACGCGGGCGTCAATCTCGTTGCGGGGCACCTTCGAGAGTTTGAGGCCGAAGGCGATGTTGTCGTACACGTCCAGGTGCGGGAACAGCGCATAGCGCTGGAACACCGTGTTGAGCGGACGCTCGTAGGGAGGCATGCCGCTCAGGTCCTTGCCATCCAGGGTGACACGGCCGCTGTCCGGATTGGTGAAGCCGCCGATGATGCGCAGCAGCGTGGTCTTGCCGCAGCCGGAAGGACCCAGCAGGGTCACGAATTCCCCGTTCTTGATATAAAGGTTGATATCATCGAGGACGACCTTGTCGCCGAAAGCCTTGCACAGGTGCTCGATGTTGATGATGATGTCGTTGTGGTTCATTTCGCGCGGCGGTTCAGGAGGGTCCGGGTCAGGTTGAAGTTGTAGGTTACACCGGCGCCCCAATAAAAGCCGTCCAGGCTGCCGGTCCCGGCAAGGGCATGGATGCGCAAGTCTTCCGTCCCGGGGATCGGATAAAACTGGATGCAGAGGCCGCCGGAGAGATACCGGTCCGGGATGTCAAACGGGTTGACAAGTTCGTCGCAATACCCGCCGCGGTTCTCGAAAACGCCTCTCAGACCGACATCCATCCAGTCAAGCGCTCTCCAGTTGAGACGGCCCACGACATTGTGACCGCTGTCAGAGCCATAATAGGGGCCCCGTTTTTCCGCCCCTTTAAGATTATAGATCGGGCTCGCCAGGCGATACATATAGTCCAGGCCAAGGGAAAGCGTTTCTCCCAGCTCCCATTGGTTGCCGGCCGAAAAGAGGAAGATATTGTTGTGCGTACCCGGCTCGACCGGTTCCACTTCGTAACCGATCGCACTGATGCCCCAGATCGAGGACCAGATGCCGTGCTCGCCCCGCCACTCCAGGCTCTTGCTCAGCAAGCCGCCCTCGAAGGGCCGGCCGGAAAAGGGAGAGGACAAAACCTGCAAGGAGAACGTATCCGACTCAGAAGGAGTCACATACTGCAGTGCGCCGCCCCACTGGTAGACCTGGGCGTTGTTCCAAAAATTGGAAGTCATCTGCCAGTACTGATCGAAGTCATAGGCATCGATCTCGAATCCGCCGGTGAAGATGTAGTTCTTGCCGGCCTGGATGTGCCAGTTGCCCAGGTCCAAGGAAAGGTAAGCCCACTGGCACCAGTCCGCCTCATCGGCACGCAACGTGTTGGCGTACAGCGACGGGGTGTCGTCGCTGACCCAATTGTTGCATACGGAATAGGAAAGATGGTCGCCAAGGCTGCCTTCCAGAAGCGTGAAAACGCTGGGTGAAAATGGATAAGCGTCAATTCTCGTGATGATTGACAACTCGGGATAATTGTTGACCGACTGGGCTTCCTGGCCGAAGGCCGGAGAGCAAAAAAGCGCGCATACGGTCATGAGCGACAATAATCTCTTCATTCTCTTCTGGAAATATGTAAGTCCTTAACGCATAAAAAAAATTTTGTTTGTGCAAAGGTAATAATTCGAGGGGAATATGTAACAGTTGCGGGGATTATTTTTGAAAAACGGCACTCTGCCCTTTCCTGCCTGACGACACAGGCAAAAGGGCCGGCAAAGATGATCTTTGCCAACCTTGGCCCAAGGCAATCACCCAAAGCATTAGAAAATATAGACTTGCGTATCACGCCCTACCTTTTTATTGTTCAACATCAGCTGCAGAAACGTATTTCGCCGAAGCTGGCGTTATATAATAGGAAAATGATTAGATTTGCGCCATGAAACAAAAAGCAAGACAACTGTTTCGCTGGATCCTCACTTCGATGTTGGGCCTGTTGGGCTTTTCGGGCTGCGAGTGGCTTAACATCGGCGGGGGCATGGTGATGTACGGCCAGCCTCACACAGACTTCCAGGCCAGCGGCAAGGTGACGGACCGGAGCGGCAATGCCATCGAAGGCATCCGCGTTTCCATCCGGCAGCATCGGCACTACGCCAATACGCCGAACGTCATCTACGACCAGAACGACTGGTACTACGACGACACCCTCTACACCGATGCCGCCGGAAGGTACGAGCTCAAAACCGGCATCACTTCGTTTAACGGACCGGACGACGTCACCGTCGTCTTCGAAGATGTCGACGGCGAGAAGAATGGAGGCGTCTTTGAGTCCCAGACCGTTACGCCCAGGGTCAAGCAGACTGCCAAAGCCAAGGACTGGTACGGCGGCGCCTATTCGGTCGAGGCCGACGCCCAGTTGGAGAAGAAGTAATCCCATGACTGCCGGCGGCATTTCCCTTCGCAAGCGCCTTGCGCTGGACATTACGAAGAAGCTGCAGGACGACGTGATCCGCGATCACTCGCTCCGGCAGCTTTTCTGGGAGTGCACCCTGCGCTGCAACCTGGCCTGCCGGCACTGCGGCAGCGACTGCCGGGTCCAGGCCGCGCAGAAGGACATGCCCGTCGAAGATTTCTGCCGGGTGCTCGACTCCATCGCCCGGGTCTATGATCCGCACAAGGTAATGATCAACGTCACCGGCGGCGAGCCCCTGATGCGCCCCGACCTGGAGCGCTGCGGCCGGGAAATCTACCGGCGTGAATTTCCCTGGGGGATGGTGAGCAACGGGCTCGCCCTGACAGAGCGGCGCTACAAGTCCCTGCTGAACAGCGGCCTGCACGCGATGACCCTCTCGCTGGACGGGCTGGAGGAAGACCACGACTGGATGCGCGGACGCAAAGGGAGTTTTTCCCGCACATCCGAAGCCATTGCCATGGTGATCCGTTCCGGCGTCCTGGCCTTCGATGTCGTCACCTGTGTCAACCGGCGCAACCTGCCCCGGCTCGGCGCCCTCAAGGAGTATCTCATCAGCCTCGGGCTCAAGGACTGGCGCCTTTTCACCATCTTCCCGGCCGGCCGGGCTGCTGCCAACGCGGACCTAAAACTCTCCGGGCAAGAGCTGCGGACGATGATGGACTTCATCCGGAATACCCGACGAGAAGGCCGCATCCACGCCAGCTACGGCTGCGAAGGTTTCCTGGGACCCTACGAGGGCGAGGTCCGCGACGGTTTCTTCATGTGCAACGCCGGCGTCACTGTGGCCGGGATCCTCGCGGACGGCTCCATCTCCGCCTGCCCCAGCATCCGCGCCGACTATCACCAGGGCAACATCTACAAGGATGACTTCATCGAAGTCTGGAACGGGCGCTACCAGCCTTACCGCGACCGGTCCTGGATGAAGACCGATCCCTGCGCGGACTGCCGCTATTTCAAATGGTGCCGGGGCAACGGTATGCACCTCCGCGACGGCGAAGGCCAGCTGATGGCCTGCCGGCTGAAAGAAATGGAAAATCCTGACAAGGTCATCAAGCCGTGGCGGCTATTCGATTATCCACCAGCACATTAAGCGAAGGACGGGCGCCCGAAACAGGCACCCGTCCGATATCCAAACAAACTAACTATCAGTCATTTATCCGCCACGCCGCGAAGCAAAGGTTCATCAACACATAGACCAAGAACGCAAGGAGAACGGCCAGGGACCAGTTGAGGTGCAGCGAAAAGACGATCCCGATCACCAGCAGGACGTTGACGGCGAAAAGGACACGCGTGCGTTTCGTCATCCGGCCGTCTTCGGCGCTGAACTTCATCGAGAACATCGGAATCTCAGAAACCAGGAGCACTGCCAGCACGACCGACAGGACCGGGATAAAGACGAAGCCGCTGGCCCAGGCGGCCAGGAAGGTCCGCATATCGTGGGCGATGAAATAGCAAAGCGATCCGCAGATCATCGCCGAGGCCGGGGTCGGCAGCCCGAGGAAACTGCTGTGCTGCCGCTCGTCGAGGTTGAACTTCGCCAGCCGCAGCCCGCTGAATACCGCGATCAGCAGGGGCACATAGCACCAGACGCTGTTGCTGAAAGTGCAGACGCGCATCAGTTCGTACAGCATCACAGACGGCAGGACGCCGAACGTGACTACGTCCGCGAGCGAATCCAGCTCCTTGCCCATCGGCGAAGAGACTTTCAACGCCCGGGCCGTCAGTCCGTCGAAGAAATCACAGACCGCCCCGCAGAGCATCCAATAAAACGCAAGGTCAAAGCGGGCCTCCAAAGCCGCGATCACCCCGAGGACCCCGCACAGGAGGTTCATCGAGGTGATCGCATTCGGGATAAGACGACGGACAGACATTACTTGATGCCCAGTTTGTCCTTGAGCGCCTGCGGAAGAGCATCCTTGTGGACCATGTAGTCCATGCTCTTCCCCTTCACGAAGGTCTCCGTGGCGTACCAGATGCCTTTATACGGACCGGTCTCTCCCCAGGAGTTCTTGACTATATAGTACTTCTTGCCATACTGGTCCCGGGCGATGCCGAAGATCTGCATGCCATGGTCGTCGGTCGTCTGCTTGTTGTCAAACTCCTCCTGGCGAGACTCCTGGCTGACTTCGAACTCGACGGGGTTCTTCATCTCGGGTTTCGCGTCCTTGTCGCCCTTCTTGCCGGCCTTTTTGGCCGCGGGTTTGCCGGACGGTTTGTCGGAAGCGGGACCGACCCAGCGCTCCTGGTCGGAGCCGCTGGTCTGCTTCACCTCGGTGTTGACCAGCACGGCCAAGCCGTTGCGGGTGAAACCGGGCTCGCTCACGTCGGAGCCCCAAGCGACGGTGTACCCATCCATCACGGCGCCCTCCAGGACGGACATGAACTCGTCGATCGGGACATTGTAGGCCTCGTCGCCGCGCCAGTTGTCGCAGACCTCGATCGCAAACTTCGTATAGAAGGGATGGTGCGTGAAGGAAGTGAGCGTCACATAATCGTCTGGGTTGAAATGCAGTGCGTCACGGTAGGATGCCGGGGTGTACTCTTTGCCGTCCACGGTAAACTTCTCCGGGCTCTCACCGAGATAGGCGTCGATGATGCCCTGGAAAGCACGCTTCCAGGCGGTGGTGAGCTTGCGGTTGGGATTCTTGCAGGCGGCGTCAATGAAGCCCTTGAGCACGGCGTCCATCTCACCCTGCACAGGCAGCTCGGTGCCATAGTTCATGCCGGACATCGCAGCCTGCGGCACGAGGCCGTAATCCTTGATGACATGGAGCACGTCATCCGCCTCGCTGCCGGCGCTGAAGCCCAGGCAGCCGTCCATGCGGACATACTTGACGCCCCGCTCGAAATAGGACTTGCCGACCACGAACATCTCGGAGAAGTCGGGATAGGCCTTCGGGTCGGTGAGGCCGTTGATGCGGATGACTTCCGACTCGACGAAGCCCAAGGTGGAATACACCCAGCAGGTGCCGCTGCGATTCTGGTTCTTGACGGAGGTGATGGGATTCTCCTTGACGACCGTGAACTGGTAGTCGGGGAACTGGACGGCCGGCTTGGGCTGCGCAAAGGCGCAGATGCCCGAAAGCAGCGCGACAGCCGCGATAAAGAGTCTGTAGGTTTTCATTTCGTTGTACTTTTAGATACTAACCTTTGCCGCCGGGGCGGTGAAAACAAAGATAATGATTTTCCTCTACATTACAACAAAAAGCCGGCTCGGAAGCCGGCTTTGTATGACAGTACCCTAAGGCTTATTTCGTAATGACCTTGGCCATCTCGAGGACCTTGTTGCTGTAACCCCACTCGTTGTCGTACCAAGCGCAAACCTTGACGAAGGTAGGATCGAGCTGGATGCCGGCCTTCACGTCGAAGATGGACGTGCGGGCGTCATCGCGGAAGTCGGTGGAGACGAGGGCCTCGTCGGTATAGCCGAGGACACCCTTCAGGTTGGTCTCGGAAGCCTCCTTCATGGCGGCGCAGATCTCGTCATAGGTAGCAGGCTTGGCCAGTTCGACAGTCAGGTCGACAAAGGAAACGTCGGAGGTGGGAACACGCAGGGACATGCCGGTGAGTTTGCAGTTCAGTTCGGGGATAACCTTGCCGACAGCCTTGGCAGCGCCCGTGGAGGAAGGGATGATGTTTTCGAGGATGCCGCGTCCGCCTCTCCAGTCCTTCTTGGAAGGGCCGTCGACGGTCTTCTGGGTCGCGGTGGCCGCGTGGACGGTGGTCATCAGGCCGCGAACAACGCCGAACTTGTCATTGAGGACCTTGGTCAGCGGGGCCAGGCAGTTGGTGGTGCAGGAAGCGTTGGAGATGATGGTCTGGCCGGCGTAGGTCTCGTGGTTGACACCATAGACGAACATCGGAGTCGCATCCTTGGAAGGAGCGGACAGGATGACCTTCTTGGCACCGGCGTTGATATGGGCCTGTGCCAGCTCGCTGGTGAGGAAGAAACCGGTGGACTCGACGACGACATCGACACCGAGGGCGCCCCAGGTGATGTTGGCGGGATCCTTCTCGGCGAAGACCTGAATCTTGTTGCCATCCACGATGAGGTAGTTCTCCTCAACCTTGATGTCGTGGTTGAAGTGACCGTGGACAGAGTCGTACTTCAGCATGTACGCAAGATAGTCGGCGTCCAGGAGGTCGTTGATACCGACGACCTTGATGTCCTCGGAGAAATTCTCGACAGCGGCACGGAAAACCATACGGCCGATACGGCCAAATCCGTTAATACCAAGCTTAATCATTGTGTTTTTCAATTATTAAAAAAGTTGAACTTAATCTGTCAGTCCGTCAGGGGCCCGCAAGCCGGGTAAACCGACTGCAAAAACCTTGCAAATGTATCAAAAAAAACGGAGAATTCCATATCTTTGCATAAATAATCCACCCAGCATGAAGATACTCGTGACAAACGACGACGGATACCGCGCCAAAGGCCTCCAGGCCCTGGTCGGGATCCTGCGGTCCTACGGCGAAATCCTGGTCGTCGCCCCCAAATACGTCCAGTCCGGCACCGCTATGGGCGTGACGATGGGCTACCGGCCCATCGCCGTCAAGAAGCTGTCCGAGCGCCCTGGGGAGACCTGGTACTACCTGGACGGGACGCCGGCCAGCTGCGTCAAGTTCGGCGTCGGCGAGCTATGCGGCGCAGCGGTGCCCGACGTGGTCGTCAGCGGGATCAACCACGGCGGCAACTACGCCACCGCCGCCCTCTATTCCGGCACCCTCGGCGCCGCCATGGAAGGCGCGCTGATGAAGATCCCCTCGATCGCCGTGTCGCTGGACAGCCTGGATCCGGATGCGGATTTCAGCGTCGTGGAGCGCCACTTGCCCGCCCTCTTCGAGACCCTGCTGGAGCACCCGGCCGGGCGTTTCGGCCTCGTGTACAATCTCAACTTCCCGGCCGTGGTCCCGGAGGCCGTCAAAGGGGTGCGCATCCCCGGGCAGGGCGTCATCCGCTGGGTGCGCGAGTACGCCCCCTTCGACCCGGGCATCTTTGCCCGGAAAGGGCTCCGGCCGCAGGCGCTCGGCATCCGGGCCCTCCCCGCCCCCGAACCGGGCGAATCCCTCTATATGATGGGAGGCACCGTGGTCACGGACCCGGACAACGGGCCGGAGTGCGACGTCAGGCTCATCGCCGACGGCTACATCACCCTGACCGCGCACCACCTCCTGACGACCGATGCCCCGGAGCAGGAGCGCCTGCGCACCATCGGCCTCGAACAGATGATCCGCAAGCCATGAAGTACTATCTCATCGCAGGAGAGGCCAGCGGCGACCTCCACGGCAGCAACCTGATGAAAGGCCTCGCCGCCAAAGACCCCCAGGCGGAATTCCGCTTTTGGGGCGGGGATCTGATGCAGGCCGCCGTGCCTCAGGCGCAGATGGTCCGTCACTACCGCGACGGTGCCGTCATGGGCCTGACCGACGTCCTGGCCAAGGCCCGTATCCTGCTGGGCAACGTGGACTGCTGCAAGAAAGATATCCTCGCCTGGCGGCCCGACGTGGTGATCCTGATCGACTACCCGGGCTTCAACTTCAAGATCGCCCGTTTCGCCCACGAGAACGGATTCAAGGTCTTCTACTACATTGCGCCGAAGACCTGGGCCTCGCGCGAGAAACGCAACGCCCGCCTCAAGGCCTGGGCGGACCGCCTGTTCATCATCTTCCCCTTCGAGAAGGACTATTTCGGCAGCCGTGGCATCCCCTACTCCTACCAGGGAAATCCGCTGATCGACGCGGTGGACGGTCACGAATTCCGGCGCCCGGTCGATGGGCGCTACATCGCCCTGCTGGCCGGTTCCCGCAAGGGAGAGATTTCCCGGATGATGCCCGTCTGCATGGAGGTAGCGGACCTGCTCGGGCAGCAGATCGTCATCGCCGGCGCCCCGGCCCGCTCGAAAGAGGACTACGAAAAGTATATCGGCAACCGCAAGAACGTCCACCTCCTCTTCGACCGAACCTACGACATCCTGAAATACGCCGACGCCGCCATCATCAATTCCGGCACCGCTTCGCTGGAAGCGGCCCTGATCGGCACGCCGCAAGTCGTCTGCTGGAGTACGGGGGCCTTGACGATGTGGGCAATCCGCCACATTTTCCGGATCGAAAAACGCATCAAATACATCTCCCTCGGCAACCTGATCCTGGACCGTCCCGTCTTCCGGGAGCTCATCCAGGAAGAGTTCAACACGGCTGGCGTCTTCGCCGAACTGCGCCGCATCACCGAGGACAGCGCCTACCGGGCTAAAATGAAAGAGGGCTATCGCGACATCCGCGAAGCCCTCGGCGGCTCCGGTGCCTCCGAAGCCATCGCTGAAGAAATGATCGCCCGCCTGAAGGGTCAGATCTCGTAGAAACGGATCCGCACGCTTTTCAGCACGCAGCCGCCCTCCCCTGCCTTCACTTCGAAGGAAGGAGCTTGACGCAGGCTCCGGAAGCCCACGAGGAACGTATCCTCCGTGTCGGAGGACAGCGCATAACGGGCCTCCCCATTGACCGTGACGGTCCCCTTGCCGACATAGCGGAATTCGAGCACCATCGCGCCGTATTCCAACTCCTTCGGGCAAGTAAGCCCGTAAACGGCGTCGCCGTCCAGCGCGACTTTGCGCGCTTTCTTCTCGAGCATCGGCTGGCGTCCCTGCGTCTGCAGCCAGCAGAAGTCGGACAGGATGATGTCAGCCTTGTCGTGGATGGCATCTGCCTCGTGCGGCACCGGGAAGATCGAAGACTGCGCCTTCAGGCCGGCCTCATGCATCGCGGCGATGTAGGCGCCGTCCAGCATGTGGTAATTCATCGTGGACATGCCGCAGCGCTCCCCGTACGGGGTGAGTTTCGCAACGCACTCCTCGGCCGTGGACTTGCCGGGATCCAGCAGGACATCGCACTTCGAGATGGTCCGCACGTAGTCGACATTAGCCGGGAGGGAGGTGAAGCAGGTCCAATCGTCCCCCAACATCTCCTGCGCTACATCGTAGGAGTCGTTGATGTGGCTGTGCAGGACGGGGTGGATGCCGCAGCGCTTGCAGGCCTCCAGCATCTCCACCAAGGTCGGGATGGGCTGGCGCAGGGCGGGGTCTTCCGAGGCGAAGACATAGTTCGTCCGGAGATCCTCGAAGGTGGAAGCTGTGACCCGGACCGGCTCGGCGATCTCGGAATAATCGGCGGCATGGCGCATCGTGCGGTTGATGGTATTGTCGTGCATGATCACCAGGACGCTGTCCAGGGTGTACTTGACATCCATCTCAATCGCGGGATAGCCGAAACGGGCCGCCGTCTCGATGCCGGCTATGCTGTTCTCGGGGACAAGGCCGTCCAAATGGCAGCCGCGATGGGCCGTCACCTGGGGATACACACTGGCCTGCGGGGCCGAGCAGGCAGCGGCGGCCACAAGGGCCAACAATAAAGCAACTCTTTTCATATCTATCGTTGATCAATGATTGTCTCGGCTGCCAAAGATGGAACTGCCGATGCGGACTTCGGTGGACCCGCAGGCGATCGCGATCCGCCAGTCCCCGGACATGCCGATCGAGAGCTCGCGGAAGTCTTCCAGATCCGGGAACAAGTCCCGGAGGTAGTCCAGATAGGATGCAATCCGGGTGAAATCGGCCCGGATCACCTCTTCATCGTCCGTATGGGAAGCCATGCCCATCAGGCCGCAGAAGCGCACATGGGCGTATTTCCCGGCCTGGAAGAGGATATCCAGCACTTCCTCTTCGTAGAAGCCCTGTTTGCTCTGCTCGGCCGCGATGTGCATCTCCAGCAGGACGGGGATGACCCGGTCGTGGACTGCTCCCCAGTCGTTGATGGATTCCAGCAGATGGAGCGAGTCCACCGACTCGACCAAGGCGGCATACGGGAGCACCAGCTTCAGCTTGTTGGTCTGGAGATGGCCGATGAAGTGCCACTCGACGTCCTGCGGCATCTGTACGGCCTTGAGGGCAAGCTCCTGGGGACGGTTCTCCCCGAAGCGGCGCTGTCCGCACTGATAAGCCTCCAGGAGCTTTTCGAGGGGCTGGAATTTGGAAACTGCCAACAATTTCACAGTTGCTGGCAGTTCACTTTGGATCTTATGGAGATTCTCGGAGATCATCTCTTGCCTTGTTTCTTCTGCTGCTCGCGCAGTTGCTGCTGCTGGAGGCGCTGGGCCTCCTCGAGACGCAGCTGCCACTTGGACTTCTGCACGGGCTTGCTTTCCGCGGCGCGGACCTGCGCGAGGATCTGGTCGGGATGGACGAACCACTTCTTGATGACAAAGGTCTCCGCCATCGTGATCAGGTTGGAGAGCAGGTAGTAGTAGCTCAGGCCCGAGGAGAGGTTGTTACAGATGAAATACATCATGATCGGCATCATCCAGACGCTCATGAAGCGCATCGAAGCCGCGTTGGGATCGTTGTCCGCCGTCTGGCCGGCCGTAGTCATCTTGGAGTAGAACCACATCGAGAGCGCCATCAGCAGCGCGAAGAGCGAGACGTGGTCGCCCAGGATGGGGATGCGCGTGCCGAAGTTGACGATCGAGTCGTAGGCGCTCAGGTCCTCAGCCCAGAGGAAGGGCTGCTGGCGCAGCTCGATCGAGGCCGGGAAAAAGCGGAACATCGCCCACAGGATCGGGAACTGCAGCAGCATCGGCAGGCAGCCGCCCATCGGGCTGACCCCAGCCTTCCTGTACAGGTCCATCGTCGCCTGCTGCTTCTTCATCGCATCTTCCTGCTTGGGATACTTCGCGTTGATCTTCTCCATCTCAGGCTTGAGGGCCTGCATCTTGGCGGAGGAGGAGTAGGACTTGTACGCGAACGGGAAGACTACGACCTTGATGACGATCGTCATCAGGAGGATAATGATGCCGAAGTTGGAGATGAAGCGGTGCAGGAAGTTGAAGAGCGGAATGATCACGAAGCGCGTGAACCAGCCGACCAGCCAGCCGCCCAGCGGGATGATCTTCTCGTACTTCCGGTCGTAGGACTTGAGGGTCCGGAAGTGGTTCGGCCCGTAATACAGGTCGTAGTCGAGCCGGATGTCGGCGGAATTGCTGCGCTGCAGCTCCTCCCGCATCCGGGCCTGGCAGGTCATCAGGTTGTGGCTCTCGTCACTCTCCTGGAAGAAGTTGACGGAGACCTCGCCGGAGGAAAACTGCTGGCGGGAACGGACGATGGCGGAGAAGAACTGCTGCTGGAACGCGAACCAGCTCAGCTTCGAGTCGATGCGTTTCGAGGCATTGCGCCCCCGGCCGATCTCGACCGGTTTCTTGTCGCCCTCAAAGTAGTAGTCCAGTTTGGAATACTGGGACTCGTTCTTGAAGCCCTTCTCCATCCGGGGAATGGTCATCGAGAAGTCCACGTCCACCGACGAGACATTGCGCGGGATGACCCCGTCCATGCCGACGAAGGAGAGCGTGTTGCGCACCATGTAGGAACCGGCGGAGAGGACGTAACGCTGCTCGATATAGCCGCCCCCGGACAGGGGCAGGCGCATCGCGAGCGTCGAATCCGTCTGCTCCGCAACGGCGAAGATGAAGTCGGAAGTCTTGATGTATTCGCCGGCATAGACGCTGACCGAATACTCGCTCATCCCCTCCTTGAAGAGGTAGAGGTCTTCCTTCCCGTAGGTCTTGAACTCCTTGAGGCGCGCCGTCCAGGGCTGGGCGCCACGGGTCGTGAATGCGATCTCGACTTTGTCGTTCTGTAGGGTCACGACGGAGGCCTCGGCGTTGTGGGCACGCTCCAGGGAGGAATCTTTGTAGATGGACACGGGAGCCGCAGCCGGGACCGGCAGGCCGGCGGAATCCGCCACGGCCCGCAGGGCGGCGATGGAATCCAACTCCGCCTTGTGTTCCTCATAGTAGATGGAGTCCAGACGGGCCTGCTCGGCGGCTTGCTCGGCCTGCCAGGCCGCCTGTTTTTCGTACTGCTTCGACTGCCAGAAGGTGAAGCCGAAGAGCAGGAGGCCGATCAGGATGAAACCGATGATTGCGTTTTTATCCATTGTTCTCTCCGCTTTCAACCGTCCGGATCTTCTCCTCAAGCGCCTTCAGCTCCTGCTTCGCATCCTCGATTTTCTGCTGCATCTGCTTGATGAGAGGTTCGGAATTCTTGGACATGGCGAAGAAACCGATGTTGTTTTCGTAAGTATCGATATCCTGCTGGAGGGTATTGTACTTCTGGATCAGGATGTCCCGCTCGCTGCGGGGGGCACGGGCGGCCTGGCGGCCGTCGCGACGCGGGCCGCGGTCGCCGTAGGACGGGAACTTTTCCTGCATTGCCTCGCGGAAACTCTGCGCGATGGCTTCCTTCTCCTTGAACGGGACGAAGCCGATGGCGCGCCACTTCTCGTCAAACTCGGCCATGGCGGCCTCCGCCTGGGTGTTGTCCACCGGCTCGAAAGCCCTGATCTCCTCGATCAGCTTCCGCTTAGCTTTGAGATTGGAGTAGTAGTCGTTCTCGGGCTTGGCCTGTTTGTCACGCTCGGCGAAGAACTCGTCACAGGCAGCGCGGAAGCGCTTCCATAGCTGCTCCGACTTCTTGCGCGGCACGGCGCCGATCTCCTTCCATTTCTTCTGGAGGTTGATGAACTCGTCCGTCGCCTTCTTCCATTCAGTGCTGGTCTTGAGCGCCTCGGCGGCCTCGATCAGGGCCATCTTCTTCTCAAGGTTGTCGTTCATGTTGTCCTTGTAGGCGGAGTAGAAGTCGCGCTTCTTCTCAAAGAACTTGTCGCAGGCGGCGCGGAAGCGGTCGTATATCTTCTGGTTCTCCTTCTTGGAGGCAAACCCGATCCCCTTCCACTCGGCCTGGATCTTCTCGATCTCCTTCGTGAGGTTGTTCCACTCGCTGGAAGAAGCGGCTTCCCGGGCGGCGATCTCCTCGACCTTCTCGCACAGGGCGGTCTTGGCGGCCAAGTTCTCCTCCTGCTTCTCCTTCAGGCCTTCGAAGTGGGCCTGGTAACGTTTGTTGATGACAGCCGTCGCGGCGCGGAAACGCTCCCAGATGGAGTCGCGGTACTCCTTGGCGACCGGGCCGAACTCCTTCCACTGCTCGTGGAGTTTCTGGAGCTCATGGAACGCGGACACGACGTTCTCGTTTTCAGAGAGTTTCTCGGCCGCCTCGCAGAAGGCTTCCTTGGCTTCGAGGTTCTTCTTGAAATCCAGATCCCGCAGGTCACGGTTGATCTTGACCATGTCGTAGAACTTCTCGACATAGAACTGATATCTGTCGTTGACATCCCTGAACTTCTGGTTGGGGACGGGACCGATGGCGCGCCAGCGCGCCTGGATCTCGCGGAAGGCCGGGAACGTGGCACTCACGTCCTCCTGCTTCTCAACCAGGTTCTTGAGGTCCTCGATGACGGCCTCCTTGGCTTCGAGGTTGTTTTCCCGTTCCTTCTCCTGCTCTTTGTTGTACTCGGCGCGCTCCCGCTTGTAGTCGGCGTAGAGCTCCTTGAAAGCCGACTCGATGGCCAGGAAAGGATTCATCTTCCCGTCCGCTTCCGCAGGGGCTTCCGTCTCGGCTGGCTCCTCCTCGGAGCTGGCCTCCAGGCCGGCTTCGGCCTTTTCCTTGTTGAGCTTCTTGTAGAAGGCGGACTTGATGGCCTCGGCCTCTTTCGACTTTTTCATCCGGTCCACGTCCTCCTTCAGCTGGCCGAACAGTTCGACCAGCTCGCCGAGCGTCTTCTCCAGAAGGTTGGGCGCTTCTTCGGCGGCCGGCGCTTCCTGGGCGACCGGAGCTTCTTCAGCAACAGGAGCCTCTTCAGCGGCAGGAGTTTCCTGGGCAACGGGCGCTTCTTCGACGGCCGGAGCCTCTTCAGCAACGGGCGCTTCTTCGGCTACGGGTGCTTCCTGGGCAACGGGAGTTTCTTCGACGACGGGGGTCTGGATGGTCTCAAGTACGTCTGGTGTCTGCTGGACATCAGGGATGTTGGTCTCACTCATAATACAATATTAAAATTAAGTTACAGAATGCAAATATATCAATTTTTTACAGATTTCATCTTCCCGCACGAAGGAATCCTAGCGGAGCGGCTTTGCGCTGAACTGGGCCTGCGAAATATTGATGATGAAGTCGCCCATTTTCTCCAAGGCATTGACGATATCCATATAGAATGCGCCCGTCTCATACGCATACGAGGACTGCTCGACCTTGGACAGGTGCTCCTCCCGCAGCATGTCGCGGCAGGCGTTGATCCGCGCCTCGGCTTCTTCGGCATTTACGATGTCCGGCAGGGAGACCAGCGGCGTGTCGAGGTTGTTGTGCATCGCTTCGTAGGCTGAATCGACCAGGTCGATCATCCGGTCCAGCTTGGAAACCATCTCCTCGTTCGGCACCTTGTCGTGGGCCCAGGCGCGCGAAAGAATCTTGCCGATGCCCTCCCCGCTGTCGCCCAGGCTCTCCATCTCGCCGATGATGCGGTAGAAACTGCGGATGCGCAGGTTGCTCTCGTGGCCGGTCTCGTTGCGCGTGACCTCGTTGAGGTAGTCGGCGATCTCGTGCTCGAAGTGGTCCGTGATCTCCTCGTATTTGATCAGGCTCTCGTTGGCCTTCTCGAAGTCCTCGCGCGTGCGGGCGGCGATGGCGCGGCGGATGTAGCCCAGGTCCTTCCGGCAGATGTCGCCGTACCGGACCAGCTCCATCTTGACGCCGCTGATGGCCATGTCGGCCGTGCTGATGGTACCGGCGCTAATGTACTTGAGGCGGAACACCTCTTCTTCCTCTTTGTCAGGGAAAATGAGCTTGACAACCTTGACGATCTGCGGGATGAACCAGACAAGCAGCAGGGTGTTGACCAGGTTGAAGAGCGTGTGCATCGTACAGACGCTGTACAGGAGCGAGGTGCTGATCGCCTCGGCGTTGGCCGCGTCGGTCAGGTCGGCGGTGTTGGGATCCGGCAGGCCGAAGAGCGTGACGATCTGGCCGACGGCCTTGAGCCAGAACGGGAAGATGCACAGCACCCAGCATACGCCGAAGGTGTTGATGACCGTATGCGAGATGGCCGTCCGTTTGGCCGCCGTGTTGCCCACGGAAGCCGCGATGTTGGCCGCAATGGTCGTGCCAATGTTTTCGCCCAGGATCATGGCGGCCGCCAGCTTGAACGGGATGACGCCGGTCGTGACCAGGATCATGATGATGGCCATCGTGGCCGCGGAAGACTGGAAGCAGACCGTCAGCACGATGCCGATCAGCAGGAACAGGGCGACCGACCAGCCGCCGTGCTGCGTCCAGCCGCTGAGGAAGCCCAGCGACTCGGGCGTGATGAGGCTCTGGGCCGTGGCGCGCAGCTGCGCGAAGCCGATGAAGAACAGAGCGAAGCCGATGATGATCTCGCCGACGTCGCGGTAGCGCTGGTTTTTCTTGTTTTGGCGCAGGACGAAACCCAGCAGGATCAGCGGGTAGGCGAAGTCGGCCATGTTGAAGGAGAATCCGAACACGGCCATGATCCAGGACGTGATCGTCGTGCCGATATGGGCGCCCATGATGACGCCGATCGCCTGCCCGAGGACCAGGAGTCCCGCGTTGACGAAACTGACGACCATGATGGTCGTCGCCGTGGACGACTGGATGATGGCGGTGATGCCGATGCCCGTGATGATCTGCTTGAAGGGGTTGGAGGTCATCTTGGCCAGGAACGAGCGCAGGCCGCTTCCTGCCACTTTCTGGAGACCGCCGCTCAACAGGCTCAAGCCGAAAAGGAAGAGCGTGACGGCGCCCAGCAGGGTTAGAATCTGAAGAACTGTATTCATCTGGTTGACAATGGAACGGTGAAAATACGAATTTTTCGCGGATATTTTTCAACGAATTGGCTAATTTTGCAAAGAAATCCTATCCAGCCATGAGAATCGACATCCTCACTGTCGTCCCCGAACTGCTCGAAAGTCCCCTGGGACACTCCATCGTGGGACGCGCCATCAAGAAAGGGATCGTGGAGATCCACGTCCACAATATCCGCAAATACGGCCTGGGACCGCACCGCTCCGTAGATGACTACTGCTACGGGGGCGACGCCGGCATGGTGATGATGGTGGAGCCGGTCTTCAAGATGATCGAGGAACTGAAGGCGGAACGCGATTACGACGAGGTGATCTACATGTCCCCGGATGGGGACATCCTGACCCAGGGCATGGCCAACGAACTCTCCCTCAAGGAAAACATCATCCTGCTCTGCGGCCACTACAAGGGCATCGACCACCGGATCCGGGAGCACCTGGTGACCCGCGAGATCTCCGTAGGGGACTATGTCGTCAGCGGCGGGGAGATCCCGGCGGCCATCGTGGCGGATGCCATCGTCCGCTTGCTGCCCGGCGCCATCACGGACGAGACCTCGGCGCTGAGCGACAGTTTCCAGGACGATCTCCTCTCCCCTCCCATCTACACGCGGCCTGCGGAATTCAACGGCTGGAAGGTCCCCGACGTACTGCTCAGCGGCAATCCCAAGCTGATCCGCGCCTGGCAGGACGAACAGGCACTGGAACGCACGAAAAGGCTCCGGCCGGAACTACTTAATAAATAATTTTAAAAATATTTTTATTTTGCAAAAAAAATTGGTTTTTTATTGGAAGCTATAAAAATTTAATTACCTTTGCCCTTGAAAAATGACAACACTCTACTCTTATTCTTAAGAGATACTAACCAACAATTAACCTTCTTTTAGGTAATACACTACTAACTAACCGATGAAAAAGCCCGCTGTGAAGCGGGCTTTTTCATGGTTCGCGTCAGCGTGACAACTCGGTCAGGGTGATCTCGAAAAGGCGTTTCCAGTATTTGCCGGTGAGGTAAATCTTGCCGTCCGAAGGATTGAAGGCGATACCGTTCAGCACGTCCGTCCGCCGGTCCCGGTACTGCCGGGGCAGCAGGCCGGTACAGTCGACCGTCGCTTCCACCCGGCCGTCCGAGGGATTGATGACGAGGATCACGTCCGACATATAGACATTGGCCCAGATCTTCCCGTCGATATACTCGAGTTCATTGAGATAGCGGACCGGCCGGTCGTCCAGGCGGACTGTCACCGTGCGCTGGACCCGCAGGTCCTTGTCCATGAAGAAAAGACGGGAAGAGCCGTCAGAGGCGATCAGCTGCTCTCCGTCCGTCGTCAGACCCCAGCCCTCGCGCGGATAGCCCAGCGTCTTCTCATAGGTCCAGGTCCCGGCGTCATAGACAAACACGAGTTTGTTGGTCCAGGTCAGGATGTAGAGTTTCCCGTCCAGGATGACGGACCCCTCGACGAAATATTTCCCGTCGAAGTCCAGGCGCTGCAAGGTCTTCCCCGTCGCGGGATCGACCCGTCGCATCGTGGATTCCCCGTACTGGCCGGTACTCTCGTACATCTGCCCGCCATGGAAGAAGAGCCCCTGGGTATAGGAGGTCTCGTCGTGCGGGTAGGAGGCGACCACCTGCGGCCGGTAACTGCGGACTTTGGCCCCGCAGCTGACCGGCAGCAGCACGATCACACAAAAGAGCAAGATGCGTCTCAGCCTCACTACAGTTCGAGTTTATAGCCCTTGCGATATTCGTAATGGAGGAGCTTCGTCGCCTCCTCGTCATGGCCCATGAACTTCTGGACGATCGGATTCCACACCACGGGACGGCCGAGGGCCGCCGCGATGTTGCCTAGATTGCAGACCGTGCAGGAGGAGTGCCCCACTTCCACCGGGACGTTGGGATCGATCCGGGACTTGATCGAGTCAATGAACACCCTGTGGTGGCCGGCACGGGCCTCGTAAGGCACATCGGCATCCGCGACGCCCTTCTTCATCTCGAACTTCGGATCCGAGCAGGTGAACTGGCCGCGATGCACCTCGATCCAGCCCTCTCTGCCATAGAAACGGACGCCCGGGTTCTTGTTGCCGGGAGCGACCGGGCCCTCGGTCATCACTATGCCGTTGTCATATTTATAGGTCAACCGGTCATAGTAGCCGTAACCGGCCGGAATGACCTCGCAAGGGCCGGACAGATCCTTGCCGATACCCCACTGGGCGATATCGAACATATGTGCACCCCAGTCGGTCATCAGGCCGCCGCCCATCACCTTGTACCAGCGCCACGCGCCCCAGAGCTGCTCGTTCTTTTCGGGCGTGATGACCGGATCGAGGTCCGAGTGGTAATAGATACTCTCCGGGAGCGGTCCGAGCCACTTGTCCCAGTCCAGTCCGGCAGGCACCTCCATCCTCGGCAGTTTGCAGTCCACCGGATGGCCGCTGTGGGGATCCAGGTTGCGGCCCACATAGACATTGATCCGCTCGATCTTGCCCAGCTCGCCGTTGCGCACAAGGTTGCAGGTATGGGCGAACTCCTCGCTGGAACGCTGCTGGCTGCCGACCTGCAGGATGCGGCCATACTTGCGGACCGCCTTGCACAGGACCTGGCCTTCGTAGATGGTCAGGGTCATCGGCTTCTCCAGATAGACGTCCTTGCCGGCCTTGAGCGCAGCCAGGGCGATGAGCGCATGCTGGTGGTCCGGTGCAGCGATCACGACCGCGTCAATGTCCGGACGGGCCAGGAGGTCCTGGTAGTCCTCGTACAGGTCAACGACGGGTTTCTTCTCACCCTTGCCCAGATAATAGTTCTTCACCTCACGCGCGAAGCGGTCACGCTTGATGTCATAGACATCGCATCCGGCGACGACCCGCACGTCATCCATTTTGACGAAACTGCCCCAGAGGTAGCGGCCCTGCTGGCCCAGTCCGATAAATCCGAGACGGATCTTGTCACTCACAGCGGCTTTCTTCTTCGCCGGGGCGGCGTTCGCCAGACCGGCAGGAAGCAGGGTCGCAGCCGCGCTCATCGCGGACACTTTCAGGAATTGTCTTCTTTCCATATGATAGATTGTTGTTAGTTTTCCAAGCCAGGCCTGCAATCAACTTTCAAATATACGAAAATTTTCTAATAGCAGTGAATCTGGAAAACGAGATAGAGACAGTCAACCTGACCCACGCAGAGGTGAATGCTATTCGATGCTTTTCGTCGCGCTCTGGCAGATGCGGAAACTGCCGGTATGTCCAATGCCCCTGGGGTCAGTATAAGTGTAATTGACCTGGGCATTGCGCTCGGACGCACCTTCTGCCTTATTATCACGCACAGTATACATCATTGGAGCATACGAATTTGGATAAATCCAACTTGGAGAATCAACGATTTCAAATGTAAAATCACCATCATAAGGGACGACAGTGCTGATGAACGGAACGGGGACGTACGGCTCTGCATTATTAACTTTTATGGTGGTATTCGGCACCGAGAAGTTATATTCGGCAGGTTCTGCCTGGGCACCTGGCGCCTGCTCGAAGGTTACTACCTTATATACATCCCCGTAGTAAGGCGCTACACCTCCGCTAATCTTAATCCCAAACAGACCAGTGCGGACTTCTGAAGTCGTATTGGGCTCGGGATAAAAAAGCACCCTTACCGGATCATCCGTCTCATTAGGGTCCAGTCTTTTAGCGATCATCCAACGGGGCGTCATCAACCATACATTAAAATTGTCTATACTTCCACCTCCTTTATTTCCCGTAAATGTAACGACTACCGAAGAGGTCTCTTTATCGAAGACAATATGGTCATGCGACGCTTCTACCGCAAATTCAATATCTGCCCGGTGGATGATGATCACCTGACGGGTCACAGAATTACCGTCTTCATCTGTGAAGGTAAACTCAAAAACACCGAGATCCTCTCCCTTAGATTCGTTTGCTTCAAAGGTAACGACAAGCGGGTTGGCCGTCAAATCCTTAGGGGTTTTAAACCGCGTCCAAGAGGATCCTACGTCGCGGGCTGTCACCGTTACTGCCTTGCTGGCGGTGTACGGCAACTCAACAGATGTAGCGGCTGCAGGCACCTCTATCCTGTCAATCATATCGACGGTCAGCCCCCATGGCCGGTTCATCCGGTATTCCGAACTCCACTTCCGTCGTCAAGCGGTACACCTCGCTGCGGGAGATGCTCAGGCTGCCGTCCTTACTCCGCGTGAAGGTTTCGCCGTCCGGACCGAACACCGTCACCGTCAGGCCTTCACCGAACCCGGTCGCCGGCATCACGAACCAGAACGCCGTCGCATCCGCTTCCGTGGCTCCGACCGTCACCGGACCACCCGACCCGACCCTTGCCGTAATCTTCGATGCATTCGTCATCAACGCATCCTGCTCCGGCTCATTCACCACGCAAGACACCGCCAGCAGACCTACCGCCGTTCACGAATTCCGCCCCGGATTCCCGTCGCTTTCCGCACACGTTCCACGGTCCGGACCATCTCGTCATGATCCGCCGGCTGCAGCCAATCCCCGCGACGATCCTCCCATTCATCGACAAAGAGGGTTGCATATCCACGGACCAGACGTCCGGGCAGCGTACACCACATGAAGCGCAGCTCGGGCTCCAGCATGCGCTTGCGACCCGACCAGTCGTCATGCGTAAAGCGCAGCGTGACCATCAGCTCGAGCCGGGTGTTCTCCTTGCTCATGTTGGACACGGCATTGCCCATCGAGTAAATGACCGGCACACCGGCGATGTGGGTCGTGTCCTGCACCACATGCGGGTGGGCGCCCACGATGATATCGACCCCCTGCCCCGCCAACCAGGACGCCCAGTCCTCCTGCTCCGCCGAGTGCCGGAGATGGTATTCCTCGCCCCAATACGGCAGTGCCACGATGAAATCCGCCCGCTGCGCCCGGGCCCGCCCGATCATGGACGCGACCTCCTCCCGCTCCATCCGGCCCAGTTTGGGCCACGCGAACGGCTGCGGATCCAGGTTGGTCCCGTAGGTAAAATTGACGAAAGCGATCCGGATGCCGCCGCACTCCAGCAGGGCCGGCATCAGGGCCGCTTCCTCCCGTGGGTCGCGCGAGACACCGGTCTGCCGCACGCCCAGCGAGTCGCGCACGGCGTCGTACACGGCGAGGGTGCGTTCCAGCCCTTTGCGTCCCTTGTCTAGGATGTGGTTGTTGGCTGTCAGCATCAGGTCCAGGCCCAACTCCCGGCATACCGTCCAGGCGTAAGCGTCCGGCGCGGAGAAACAGGGATAGCCCGTGTAGGGCGGCCCGGCCAGGGTGAACTCCATGTTGGCGACGGCAATGTCCGCTTCCCGCATCGGCGCGGCGACCCGGCTGAAGAAGTCCGCGTAATCGTGCCCGAGCTGGGGCATGTGCATCATCACGTCCCCGATGAGCCGCACCGTGACCGTGTCGGTCTCGAAGCGCAGGGGCCGGGCCGGCGGGACGGTGCAGTCCCAGTACGGCGCCACCGGCACTTTCAGATCCTGGGCGGATAATGCGGCACCGAGAAGCAGCAGGCTGGCGGACAGAGAAAAAATGAAACGGATCTTACACATCAGAGCCGGTAAATATACACATTTTTTCGTACCTTTGCCACATCCAGAAAAGGCGGGACGTTCCGTCGCGGCCGCAAGGCTGAGGAAAGTCCGGGCAGGATAGGGCACCCCGCTGCGGAAAGCGCAGGTGGGAGTAATCTTACGGGATCCGTAACAGAAAACGACCGGGAAACTCCTCCGGGAGTCCCAAGGGTGAAAACGCGAGGCAAGAGCTCACGACTTGTGGCAGCGATGTCGCAGGGGTACGGACCCGGGGCCTGCAAGACCAAGTATACTGGCAGATGAGGGCGGCCCGCCCGATGCCAGGGGGTAGGTCGCGAAGATAAATGACGGATGTCAACAGAACCCGGCTTACGGTCCCGCCTTTTTTATTTCTCCTCCGACGAGTCCTTCCTCCTCCGCCAGCGGAAGAATCCGCGCTGGCGGTGCTTGTTCCACTGCTGGGAGACTTTTTCGCGGACGCTCTCGCTCATCTCCGGGAAACGGTGCTGCACCTCGGAGAGCCACTGCTTGATATACGAATCCACGTGGCGGTGCCGCTTGTCGTTGTCCATATCGTCGAAGGGCAGCAGGATGCAAATCTCCACCGCGTCACTGAACTCGTGGAAGACCGCCGAGCCGAGCATCTTGGTTGATCGGGACACCTGCATGTAGGAATTGACCAGCGGCGGGATGTTGGTCCCCAGGGTCTTGATGGCATCCTTGAGGCAGACGTAGTCCTTCTTGAAATCCTCCTCGCGCAGGATGATCTTCGCGAGGCGCGCATCCAGCGACGGCTCGTACGGGTCGATCGGATAGACCAGGTGCTCCCCGCCCGGGAAATGCTTGCGAAAAAAATGGATGAGCAGGTCCCGCGCCAGCGGCTCGTAGGACGAATACATCGTCATTTTGCCGAAGAAGAAATACTGGTTACGGTGGAGGATCATCAGCGTGGCCAGCCCGTCCCAGAGGTTATCCAGGGCGAAAAGGGCCTTGGCGCCCGCCTTGGAACTCTGGTATTCGGGAGCTACGAAGGAGCGTCCCAGTTCAATGGTGTGGGGCAGGTAGTCCCGGATGAACTCGTCGGAGAAACGATACATGTGGGCCGTGGCGAGATGCGGCTGCCCGTCGGCATCCAGGACGATGTCGGAGCCCAGGATGAAACGGTATCCGCCCAGGACGGCCTGCGCCTCCGGATCCCAGACCAGCAGCTGCTGGTAGGGCTTTTCCATCGTGTCGAACTCGTCGATGTCCATCGACAGGCCCGAGCTGCCTCCCTCGGCGCGGAAGCAGACCTCCCGCAGGCGGCCGATCTCCCGGAGGGTGTTGGGGGCGTTGCGCCAGTCGACGATGTAGATCTCGTTGTCGCCGCGGTTGGTCTTGCGCAGCATTTTGTCCGGGGTCAGCTCCGCGAGGAGCAGGTCCTTGGGTACAGGTGCGATGATCTCTTCCATATGGCAAATCAGGCTAGTGCATATACGCGCTCCCGGACCCACTGCGCCCATTGGGCGGCCGTGCGGGAGGAATCAAAGGTATCCAGGGGGAAGGGCTCCCCGATGATGACCTGATAGTGGCTGTGCTGTCCCCGGTACAGTTCGTCCGGCAGGAAGAGCATCGCCACGTTGAACTTGATGCCCAGGAGCTTACAGATCCGGTCCACCCGATAAAAGCGCCGCGAGTTCTGCCCGATGAAACGGACCGGGACGACCCGGCGGCCGTTGGGGGCGCTCTTCTGGATGAAGGTCTTGGTCCAAGGACGGTCTTGGATCTTGCCGCCGATCTTGCGCGAGCAGGACCCGGCCGGGAACAGGATCATCTGGTCGTCCGAAGCGAAAGCCGCGTCCACCAGCGCCGGGAGGTTGCGCGCCTGGCCGCCGATCTTGTTGACCGGGACGCAGAGCGGCGCAAGGCCTTTGACGTGCATCAGCAGGTCGTTGACCAGATACTTTACCTTCCCGTCGAAGGCGCGGCCGAGGATGCCGCCCAGCGCAACGCCGTCGATGCCGCCCAGCGGGTGGTTGGAGACGAAGGTATAACGCGTCCGGCCGGAGGTATCCAGCTGCTCCAACCCCTTGACATCCACGCTGACATCCAGGTATTTGAGACAATTCTCGCAGAATTCGACGCCCTCGTATCCCTGGGTCAGGTAGCCGTTGATGAAGTCCTGGTGGATCAGCTTCTTCAGGGCGTTGACCAAGAAACGGGGAATCTTCTTCCCTTTGGCGCGGGACGCAACGATCCGGTCGAGATCGACCGCCATTTCCGGATGTTTCTCCATAAGGTCTGGTTATAATGGGACAAATATAAGAAAAAAAACGTACCTTTAGCAAGATTTTCCAGAACCCGACCATGAATAACGAATACGATGTCATCATCATAGGCGGAGGCATCACCGGAGCCGGTACAGCCCGCGACTGCGCCCTGCGCGGCCTGCGGGTCCTGCTTGTCGAGCGGGGCGACATCGCCGACGGGGCGACCGGCCGCAACCACGGCCTGCTCCACAGCGGTGCGCGCTATGCCGTCAAGGACGGCGAATCGGCCCGCGAATGTATCGCGGAGAACCGGATCCTGCGCCGCATCGCCCCGCACTGCGTCGAAGATACCCAGGGCCTGTTCATCACCCTCCCGGAAGACGAAGAAGCGGGCTACGGGCTGGACTACCAGCAGCGGTTCATCCAGGCTTGCCGGGACGCCGGGATCAGCGCCGAGGCGATGGATCCCCGGGAAGCCGTCCGGCTGGAGCCGTCCGTCAACCCCCGTCTCATCGGGGCCGTCAAAGTGCCGGACGGGTCGGTCGATCCCTTCAAGCTCTGTGCCGCCAACATCCTCGACGCCCGCCTGCACGGGGCCGACATCCTCACTTACGCCGAGGTGCAGTCGCTGATCCTGGAGGGCAGCGCCGTGCGCGGCATCCGCGTGCGCAAGCGCCGCAGCGGCGAGACGGCCGAATACCGCGCCCGCGTCACGGTCAACGCCGCCGGCATTTGGGGCCAGGCCATCGTCCGGATGGCGGGCGCGCAGATCTCCATGTTCCCCGCCAAGGGGGCCCTGCTGGTCTTCGCGCACCGCGTCAACCACGTCGTGATCAACCGCTGCCGCAAGTCCGCCGACGGCGACATCCTCGTCCCCGGCGACACCGTCACGGTGATCGGAACGACTTCGACCAAGATCCCCTTCGAGGACTGCGACGACCTGAATGTCACGCCCGACGAAGTGGCCCTCCTGCTGCGGGAAGGTTCGCAGCTCTGCCCCACCCTTGCAAGCACCCGCATCCTGCGCGCCTACGCCGGCGTCCGTCCCCTGGTAGCTGCGGACAACGATCCGTCCGGGCGCAACATCAGCCGCGGCATCGTCTGCCTGGACCACGCCACCCGAGACGGGATCGAGAGCTTCGTCACGATCACCGGCGGCAAGTTGATGACCTACCGCCTGATGGCCCAGATGGCCACCGACGCCGTCTGCGACAAGCTCGGCGTCAGCGAGCCCTGCACGACCCACACGGCCCTGCTGCCCCCCACGGTCGACAACGCCTTTACGGCCGGAACGCCCGACGGCGAGCTTGTCTGCGAGTGCGAAAATGTAACGATGGGACAGATCCGGAGCGCCATCCGCAACTTCGATATCCATTCCTTGGCCGACCTGCGCCGCCGCACGCGCGTCGGGATGGGCACCTGCCAGGGCACCTACTGTGTCCGCAAGGCCGCGGCCGCCCTCGCCGAAGCGCAAGGCAGTCCCGCAGATGCCCGCCCGCTCGCGGAAGAATACCTGGGCGAGCGCTGGAAGGGCATGATGCCGGTCGGCTGGGGCGACACCCTCCGGGAAATGGAATTCATGCAGAGAGTATTCAAGGCGGGCGCGCCGTCCACCTTCAAATAAACGGAACCCATGAAGTTTGACGTCATCATCATCGGATCCGGACAGGCCGGCATGCAAGTCGCTGCCGCCTTGCAGCGCAGCGGCCGCAAGACCGCGGTCATCGGCCTCGGCCGCTCCATCAACGAAGTGGAGGTCAAGCCCTACGAGCAGCTGGGCGGGACCCTGCTGATCGGGGACTCCGTCACCGGAGGCATCTTCGACGGGGACCGGCTCCAGGCCGTCCGCACGGCCAACCTGGGCGCCTACCCGCTGGAGGCCGACGACTTTGTCATCGCGACCGGCAAGTTCCTCGGGCGCGGCCTGGTCGCCGACATGGACGGCATCTACGAGCCTCTTTTCGGCCTGGACGTGGACTACGATCCGGACCGGAGCCACTGGTTCGACGCGGATTTCGGCGCCTGCCAGCCCTTCCTTCGCTTCGGCGTACGAACGGACGCGCAGTCCCGGCCCTCGGTCGGCGGCCGCACCGTCACCAACCTTTATGCCTGCGGCGAACTACTCGCCGGCGTCTCGGCTGTAGAAGGCCGGGATGCGATCGCGGGGAGCGCCGCCCGGGTCATCGGCCAACTCAAACCCTCGGACCATGCAGAAGCGTAACATCAGCCCCAACAATTTCGAACAGTGCGTCAAGTGCGCCATCTGTACCGACTTCTGTCCGGTCCTGAAAGTCCTCCCCTCCTATCCCGGCCCCAAGCACGGCGGCCCCGACGGCGAGCGCCTGCGCCTCAAGAACGCCCTGTTTTTCGACAGCAACCTGAAATACTGTCTCAACTGCAAACGCTGCGAGGTTGCCTGCCCGTCGGGCGTGCGCATCGCCGACATCATCCATTCGGCGCGGGACCGCTACGGCGAAGACCGGCCCTCGCTGCGCGACTGGATGCTCGCCAACACCGACACGATGGGTACCCTGGCTTCGCCTTTCGCGCCCGTGGTCAACGGGGCGCTCGGCTTGGGAGTCACGAAATCCGTGCTCGACGGCGTGATGAAGATCGACCACCGCCGGACTTTCCCGAAGTACGCCGGCCGCAAGTTCACGACCTGGTTCCGCCGCGAGGCCGAAGCCGCCCAGGCCGGATACAAGAAGCAGGTCAGCTATTTCCACGGCTGCTATGTCAACTACAACTATCCGCAGCTGGGCAAGGATTTCGTGCGCGTGATGAACGCGCTCGGCTACGGCGTCCGCCTCCTGGACAAGGAGAAATGCTGCGGCGTGGCGATGATGAGCGGCGGGATGTTCGATGCGGCCCGACGCAATGCCGCCGTCAACCTCGCTTCGGTCGGCGCCGCCGCTTCGGAAGGGCGGCTGACCCTGACGACGTCTTCCACCTGCACCCTGACGATGCGGGAGGAATATCCCGGCGTGCTGGGCATCGACAACGAGGCGGTCCGGGACGACATCGTCCTGGCGGTCCGCTTCATCTTCGAGGCGGTCGAGCGGGGTGAAGTCCAGCTCGCGTTCAAGGAGGGATTCCGCGCCCGCGCAGCATACCACGTGCCTTGCCACATGGAGAAGCTTGGATGGAGCCTCTTCACCCGGGCGCTGATGGAGCGCATCCCCGGGATGGAGCTGGTCCCGCTGGAGAGCATTTGTTGCGGTATCGCGGGCACGTATGGTTTCAAAAAGGAGAATTACGAGCGTTCGCAGCGGATCGGGCAGCCGCTATTCGACAACATCGCGCAGGTCCGGCCAGATTTCGTGGTTTGTGAGTGCGAGACGTGCAAGTGGCAGATCGAGATGTCCACGGGGGTCGAGGTGCGCAATCCGATCAGCGTCCTGGCCGAAGCGTTGGACCTGGAGGCCACCGCCGCCCTCAACCACCAGTAGGGCGTCCGGACGGCGGCAGGGCGTGGGAGGCGGTCATCGCGCGCGGATCGAGCGCCTCATCGAGTTTCTCGCGCGTCATCAGGCCGTGGGCCAGGACCAGGTCGTACACGCTCCCGCCGGTCTCCAGGGCCTCCTTCGCAATCTTGGTCGAAGCCTTGTAGCCGATATAGGGATTGAGCGCCGTGACGATACCAATCGAGTTTTTCACCATCTCATAGCAATGGTCCGCATTGACCGTAATCCCTTCCACGCACTTGGTGCGCAGGGTGTCGATGGCGTTACGCAGCCAGGTCACGCTTTCCAGGATTGACTCGGCGATCACCGGTTCCATCACGTTGAGCTGCAGCTGGCCGGCCTCTGCGGCGAAGGCGACGGTCGTATCGTTGCCGATCACCTTGAAGCAGACCTGGTTGGTCACCTCCGGGATGACGGGATTGACCTTGCCCGGCATAATCGACGAGCCGGGTGCCATCGGAGGCAGGTTGATCTCATGCAAGCCGCAGCGCGGGCCGGAGGCCATCAGGCGCAGGTCGTTGCAGATTTTGGAGAGTTTGATGGCCAGGCGCTTGAGCGCAGCCGAATAGCTTACGTACGCACCCGTGTCGGGCGTCGCTTCGACCAGGTCGGGTGCCTCGGTCAGCTCGTCCCCCGAGAACTCGCTCATCCGCTTCGCACAAAGCTCGGCGAAGCCGGGGACAGCGTTGAGGCCCGTGCCGATGGCCGTTCCGCCCATGTTGATCTCCCGCAGCAGGACCGCGTTGCGCTCCAGGTTGGCGATTTCCTCCTCAAGGTTGGTCGCAAAGGCGTGAAACTCCTGGCCGGAGGTCATCGGGACGGCATCCTGCAGCTGGGTGCGGCCCATCTTGAGCACGTCCTTGAATTCCACGCCTTTGGCGCGGAACGCTTCGATCAGCTCCCGCAGGCTCGCGACCAGGTGCTTGTTCATCCGCACGAAGGTATAGCGGAACGCCGTCGGATAAGCGTCGTTGGTGGACTGGGCACAGTTGACGTGGTCGTTGGGCGAGCAGTACTGGTACTCCCCCTTTTGGTGGCCCATCAGCTCCAGGGCACGGTTGGCGATCACCTCGTTGGCGTTCATGTTGACCGAGGTACCGGCGCCGCCCTGCATCATGTCCACGGGGAACTGGTCGTGCAACTTGCCGCCGGCGATCTCCCGGCAAGCGGCGATGATGGCATCGGCGACAGTGCGGTCCAGCACGCCCAGCTCGGCGTTGGCCGCGGCGGCCGCCATCTTGACGTATGCCATCGCGATGATGTACTCGGGATAGTCGTACATCTTGACGGCGGAAATCTTATAGTTGTTGAGGGCCCGCTGCGTCTGAACGCCGTAGTAGGCATCGGCGGGGACTTGAAGCTCCCCGAGCAGGTCACTTTCGATACGGAATTTCTGGCTTGTCATAGTTTACTTTTCTATTTGATCGTATAAAAATAATAATTTTTATATTTGCAGAGATACGACTTAACGACAGTTATGATGAAAAAAACCTTTTGGGCCCTCCTGGTGTCGCTTCTGGCGCTGGCGGCCTGCCATTCAAACAAAATGATGAGCGTTTATGATTTCAAGACCCGCTCCGGCAAAGGAGCGGAAGTGGAGCTGTCCCAGTATCAGGGAAAGGTCCTGCTGATTGTCAACACCGCCTCCAAGTGCGGCTTCACCCCCCAGTATGACGGCCTGGAGGCCCTGTACCAGAAGTACAAGGACCAGGGCCTGGTCATCCTCGGCTTCCCCTGTGACCAGTTCGGCCACCAGGAGCCCGGCTCGAATGAGGATATCGAGCAGTTCTGCCGCCTCAACCACGGCGTCACCTTCCCGCTGATGGCCAAGACGGAAGTCAACGGCGAAAACGCCGAGCCGGTCTTTGCCTGGCTCTACGCCCAGAAGCCGTTCGCCGGCTTCGGCGAGGGCGATACGGCCGCTTTCATGGACCAGATGCTCGCCAAGCAGGATCCGGACTACGCCTCCAACCCGGACATCAAATGGAACTTCACCAAGTTCCTCATCGACCGCAAGGGACAGCCCGTCGCCCGTTTCGAGCCCACCGTGGCCCCCGAGGCGATGGAATCCGAGATCCGGAAACTCCTCTAAACCCTTTCCGCCGTCCGAGACGATGAAAGCGTATATTGAAGCCCACAAGGAGCGTTTTTACGAGGAGCTCTTTTCCTTGCTCCGTATCCCATCGGTCAGCGCCAAGAAGGAGCACAAGCCGGACATGGAGCGCTGCGCCCGCCGCCTGGCGGAGCTGCTGCTCGAAGCCGGTGCGGACCGGGCGGAGGTCAGTCCCAGCGATGGCAACCCCGTCGTCTTTGGGGAAAAGACCGTCGATCCGACCTGGAAGACCGTCCTGGTGTACGGGCACTACGACGTCCAGCCCGCCGAGCCGCTGGAGAAATGGCTCTCAGACCCCTTCGAGCCCGAGATCCACGACGGCGCGATCTGGGGCCGCGGTGCCAACGACGACAAGGGGCAGCTCTTCATGCACATCAAGGCGTTCGAATATCTGGTCCGTTCCGGCCTGCTGCACCACAACGTGAAATTCATGTTCGAGGGTGAGGAAGAGATCGGAAGCCCGAACCTCCCCGCCTGGATCCGTGCGCACAAGGACCGGCTCCGTGCAGACGTCTGCCTGGTCTCGGACACGACGATGATTTCCGACAAAGTCCCGTCGATCAACTGCGGGATGCGCGGCCTCGCCTACCTGGAGGTCAAGGTGACCGGTCCCAACAAGGACCTGCACTCCGGCCACTACGGCGGGGCCGTCGCCAATCCCATCAACACGCTCTGCTCCCTGATCGCGTCGCTGCACGACACGGACGGGCGCGTGGCCATCCCGGGATTCTACGACGAGGTCGTGGAACTCTCGGCCGAAGATCGCGCCCAACTCGCACGGGCTCCCTTCGACCTGGACGAGTACAAGGCGTTCCTGGACATCGCGGAGATCCGGGGCGAGAAAGGCTACACGACGATGGAACGCACCGGCATCCGCCCCTGCCTGGATGTCTGCGGCATCTGGGGCGGCTATACCGGCGAAGGCGCCAAGACGGTCCTGCCGTCCGAAGCGCACGCCAAAGTCTCCATGCGGCTGGTGCCCAACCAGACCAGTGAGCGGATCACAGCCCTGTTCCAGGAGCATTTCCTGCGGATCGCGCCGCCCTATGTCAAGGTGGAAGTCACGCCCTGCGAAGGCGGGGACGGTTTCCTGATCCCGATCACGTCCGAGGCCTACCAGGCCGCTTCGCGCGCCATGGGCGAAGTCTATGGCATCGAGCCTGTCCCCAGCCGCGGAGGAGGCAGCATCGCCGTCCTCGCCGAGGTGCAGAAAATCCTGGGCATCGACCCGCTTCTGATGGGATTCGGCCTGGAGAGGGACACCATCCACTCCCCCAACGAGAGCTACCTCCTGCGGCAGTTCTTCGCCGGGATGGAGTCCATCGCCCTTTTCTACAAATATTACTAAGGTTATCCCGGACTACAGGTAATCCTCAAAGTAGAGGGTGATCTTCCGGTTGAGGTGGACCCGCCAGGGGCCCGCGACGTTGTGTTGCGAGCAAGGATACGGGAAATAGTCGAGCTGGACGCCTTCCTCGATACATTTCTGCGTGAAGCTGAGGCTGTGCTCCCACACGACGGTATCGTCAATGGCACCCTGGAGGATCAGCAGCTTGCCTTTCACGTCGGAGGTCCGGTTCAGCAGCGACGTCTGCTCAAAGCCCTCCGGATTGGTCTCGGGCGTATCCATATAGCGCTCCCCATACATCACCTCGTACCATTTCCAGTCGATGACCGGACCGCCGGCCACGCCGACCTTGAAGACATCCGGGTAGTGGGTCAGCAGCGAGATGGTCATGAAGCCGCCGTAGCTCCAGCCATGCACGCCGACGCGTGAAGCGTCAATCCACGGCTCCTGGAGCAAGGTCCGGATGCCCGCCATCTGGTCCTGCATCTCCACCTGCCCGCACGCGCGGTTGATGGCTTTCTCGAACGCGGCGCCCCGGTTGGAAGTGCCCCGGTTGTCCTGCACATAGACGACATAGCCGTGCTGGGCCCAGTACATTTCCAGCGGCCGGATGCCGGCCAGCCAGGTATCCTGGACCATCTGGCTGTGGGGCCCGCCATAGACATAGACGATCAGCGGGTACTTCCGGGACGGGTCGAAATCCACCGGCAGGAAGAGGCGGTAGTAGTTGTCGAAGCCTCTGTCCGCGCTCGGGATCGTGCCGAAACGGATCTCTCCCGTCGCGACGCCGTCCAGCGGATCCGCGGCCCGATACAGCTCGCGCACCTGGCCGCCGTCGCAGCGGCGCAGGATGGTGACGCCCGGCTGGTCGAAGGCCGTGTAGGTATCGATGAAATGCGTATGGCAGGCATTGAAGCGCACCGTGTGCCAGCCCTCCTCGAAGGTCAGGCGCTGCGGCGCGTCGAAGCGCATCTTGTCCAGGCCGCCCCGGCGCGCGGGACGGATCCGGATGCGGAAAAGATGGTTCTCGACCGGCGAAACCTCAGCGGAGGTGTAATAGACATAACCGTCCGCACAGGCCACGAACTGCACGTCGGCCGCACAGGTCGTGAGCCGGCGGATGCCGCCCTCCAGGTCGCAGAGGTAGAGGTTCTTGTAGCCGTCCCGGTTGTCAATGCTGTAGATAAAATGATCGTCGTCGAGGAAGTGCAGGGGCTCGTAGGGCTCCACCCAGGCCTCATTTTCCTCGGTGAGGAGCGTCTTGAGGAAGGCGCCGTCGGCGGCATCATACATATTGAGGTGCATCCGGTGCTGGCTGCGGTCCAGGACCTGGATAAAGACGTGCGAGGCCGAAGGGTCCCAGCTCACGCAGGTCAGGTAACGCTCCGCGTCGAAGTCATCCGGCTCGATCCAGGCCAGGGAGCGTGTCGCCACGTCGTAGATGCCCAGCGTGATACGCTCGGAAGCCATCCCGTTCATCGGGTATTTGATCGTCCTCAATTCCCCGGTCCGGGTCCGGATGTCCAGCAGGGGGAAGTCCGTCACGCGGGTCTCGTCCTTGCGGTAGAAGGCCAGCTTCTCGCCGCCGTCGCTCCAGAACAAGCCGCTCCGGATCCCGAATTCGTTGCGGCTCACGGAGGTGCCATATACGATCCCGTCACCGCCCTGCACGACCTTGACCGACACGCCGCCCTCTTCGACATAGATGCAGTCATCCAGGGTATAGGCGGTCCGTCCGCCCGCGCTCACCGCATGGGCCGCCCCGCGCGGCAGGACGCCCTCGTCCGTATCGGGCGTGGGACGCGGCGTCACGGTTTCCTCGCCGCCGCCAAGCGGGACAAGATGGATGCCGTCCCGGTCGGGATAACGCAAGGTGGCGTCATCTTCCCAGGCGTAAAACCGTCCCGCGGGCCGGATTCCCCGGCCGTAGGTCGCGTCTTCGATCGTGAGGGACTTCCCTTCCGGGGAAGCCGGCCGCACATGCAGCACAGAAAAATCCTGCGCGCCGGCCCAGGACGGGACCAGCACGCAGCAGATCAAGAGCCAGCGTTTCATCCTACTCCCCTCCATCTCCGCCGATCGGGATGAGGGTCGCCTTCTCGGCCACCGTCACGGAAAGGATGGAATCGACGATATACTTCTGGACCCCGCGCCACGGGAGCGCACCGAGATACTCCTTGTAATGCACCTCGACGGTCTTGCCGCTGCAGCGCATCAAGGAGTCCGCGACGGCCTTGTCCTCGATGGAGAAATTGAATTCGTTGGACTGGATGCTACCGCCGCCCTTGGCGCCCTTGAAGCCGGACTGGATCAGCCGGCCCTCGTAGGTCTTCCAGACGTAGCCCTTGTACACGACCTGGTTGAGTTCGCCGGCCTTCACCCCTTCACCGAACACATAGTAGAAACGGAAATAAAAGAAACCCGCACAGGCCAGCAGCAGGATCAGTACGGTCCAAAAAATGATTTTGCCTTTTTTCATGTCAGAGTTTTTCTATTCAATGCTGCAAATATAGCAAAAAGCGCGTTCATCCCGCGCATCAACGGTATTCGTCCCACGCCTTGATCTTGAGATCGGCGGCGGACAGCGTACAGAACGCCTGGATGAAAGCGGTCGCGAGGCGGCTGTTGGTGATCAGCGGGACATTGTAGTCGATGGCGGCGCGGCGCAGCTTGTAGCCGTTGGTCAGTTCGCCGGTCGAGAAGTTCTTGGGGATGTTGACGACCAGTTCCACTTCGTGGCGGGCGATCAGGTCCAGCGCCGCCGGGTCGCCGGCATCCGCGGGAGTCGGATCCGTGGGCCAGAGGGCCCGGATCGCCGGGACGCCGTTGTCCTGCAGGTAGCGGAAGGTACCGGAAGTCGCATAGATCGCATAGCCCTTGTCGCGGAGCAGCTGGCAGGCCGGGAGCAGGTCCGCCTTCTGGATGGCGTCGCCCGAAGAGATCAGGACGGAATGCCGCGGGATGCGGTGTCCAACGGAGATCATCGACTTGAGCAGCGCCTCGTCGAAACTGTCGCCAAGGCAGCCCACTTCGCCCGTGGAGGCCATATCGACGCCCAGTACGGGATCGGCCTGGCCGAGGCGGGAGAAGGAGAACTGAGAGGCCTTGACGCCGACATATTCCAGCTCGAAGGCGTCCAGCTCCAGCGGTGCGGGATGCTCGCCCAGCATGCAGCGGGTTGCCATATCGATCAGATTGATATTCAACACCTTGGACGCGAACGGGAAACTCCGCGAAGCGCGCAGGTTGCACTCGATCACCTTGATGTAGCCGGACGAGACGAGGAACTGAATGTTGAAGGGGCCCGTGATGTCCAGTGCGGCCGCAATCTGGCGCGCGATCCTGCGGATGCGGGCCGCCGTAACCCCGTAAAGCTTCTGCGGAGGGAACTGGATGGTCGCGTCGCCGGAATGGACGCCGGCGAACTCGACGTGCTCCGAAATGGCGTAGGCCAGCACCTTGCCGCCGTCCGCGACGGCGTCGAATTCGATCTCCTTGCAGCGCTGCATGAAGGCGCTGATCACGACCGGATGCTCCTCGGACACATCCGCCGCCAGTTCCAGGAAGCCGCGGAGGTTCTCCTTGTTGTAGCAGACGTTCATCGCCGCGCCGGACAGGACGTAAGAGGGCCGCACCAGCACCGGGAAACCGACTTCATCGACGAAGGCATCCACCGCCTCCATCGTGGTGAGCTCGCTCCAGCGCGGCTGGTCGATGCCCAGGCTGTCCACGATCAAAGAAAACTTGTTGCGGTCCTCGGCCTTGTCAATCGAGGTCGCGCTGGTCCCCAGGATGGGGATACCGGCCTCCTGCAGGGGCAGGGCCAGGTTGTTCGGAATCTGCCCGCCCATGCTGACGATAACACCCTCCGGATGTTCCAAGCCGCAGATCGCGGTCACGGTTTCGAAACTCAATTCGTCGAAATACAGGCGGTCGCAGACATCGTAATCGGTCGAGACGGTCTCGGGATTGTAATTGATCATCACGGCCCGGAAGCCGCGGCTGCGCAAGGTGCCGAGGGCGCTGACGGAGCACCAGTCGAACTCCACGCTGCTGCCGATGCGGTAGGCGCCGGAGCCCAGCACGATGACGGTCTTCCGCCCGCTGCCGAAGGAGACGCCGTCCCGGTCCGCCCCATAGGTCAGATAGAGGTAGTCGGAGCGGACCTCGGAGCCAGTCGAGAGCGTGTCAATGCGCTTTACGCACGGGCGCAGGCCTTTCTCGAGACGCAACTGCCGCACCCGCGCCTCCGGACAGCCGAAGACACGTGCAAACTGGAGGTCGGAAAAACCCTGCCGTTTGGCGGTCTGCCACAGTCCGGGCGGGACCTCCTCCAGGGAAGGGCAGGCCTCCAGGGCCCGGTAGGTCGTCTCGATGGCGTACAGGCCGTCGAGAAATACCTTGTCGATATGCGTCAGGGCAGCAATGCGCTCCACGCTGTAGCCGGATTCGAAGGCGGCGGCGATCGCCAGCACCCGCGTGTCGGTCGGATGCGAGAGGGCGTAGTCCAGATCTGCGACCCGGTAGGGCTTGTTGCACACGAAACCCACGGCGCCCTGGCCGATCATGCGCAGACCCTTCTGCAAGGCTTCCTCAAAACTCTTGCCGATGGCCATCACTTCGCCGACGCTCTTCATGCTGGTGCCGATCTCGCGCGAGACGCCCTTGATCTTGGCCAGGTCCCAGCGCGGCAGCTTGCAGACCACATAATCGACCTTCGGCCCTTCGGCGGCGTTGCCGATCTGGGGCAGGCTGTAGCCCAGGCCGATCTTGGCCGCGACGAAGGCCAGCGGGTAGCCGGTCGCCTTGGAAGCCAGCGCCGAAGAGCGGCTCAGCCGCGCATTGACCTCGATGACCCGGTAGTCCATGCTCCCGTCGGGCGCGAAGGCGAACTGGATGTTACATTCGCCGACGATGCCCAGGTGACGGACGATCGTGACCGAATATTTATGCAGGAACTCGAGCTCGGCCGCGGTCAGGCTCTGCGTCGGTGCGACGACGATGCTCTCCCCCGTATGGATGCCCAGGGGATCGAAATTTTCCATGTCGCAGACGATAAGGCAGCGGTCCTCCGCGTCGCGGACGACCTCGAATTCGATCTCCTTCCAGCCTTTGAGCGACTTCTCGACCAGGATCTGGGGCGAGAAGGAAAAGGCCTTGGTGGCCGTGGCGACCAGTTCCTGCTCGTTGTCACAAAAGCCGGAGCCCAGGCCGCCGAGGGCGTAGGCGCTCCGGATGATGACGGGATAGCCGACATCGCGGGCCGCCCGTTTCGCCTCCTCCAGGGTCCCGGCGGCGTGCGACCGGATCGTCTTCACGGCGATCTCGTCGAGGCGTTCGACAAAGCGCTCGCGGTCCTCGGTATCGATGATCGTGGCGACCGGCGTGCCCAGCACCTCGACGCCGTGACTGGCGAGGAACCCGCTCCGGTACAGCTCCACGCCGCAGTTCAGGGCCGTCTGGCCGCCGAACGAGAGGAGGATCCCATCCGGCCGCTCCTTCTCGATCACCTGCTCGACAAACTCCGTCGTGACCGGCAGGAAATAGATCTTGTCGGCGACGCCCTCCGTCGTCTGGACCGTCGCGATGTTAGGGTTGATAAGGACGGAGGAAATGCCCTCTTCGCGGAGCGCTTTCAGCGCCTGCGCGCCACTGTAGTCGAATTCTCCGGCCTGGCCGATCTTGAGGGCGCCACTGCCCAGCACTAGGACCTTGCTCAACTTCTTTTCCATACACTGCATGTTTTAACCGACCTTAAATATACCCTTTTTCGCTCAAAAAGCAAGCACACGGAGCGCTCTGGTTTTTATTTTTGAGAATAAATGCCTAAATTCGCGGCCAAATTCGAATAATTGCAAACAGACATAAAATGAAGATCGAAAAGAACCAAGTGGACAAGCTCAATCTCGAATTGACTGTCACCGTCGAGGCGGCCGACTACGCGCCCATCAAGAAGAAAAAACTCAACGAGCGCAAGCGTACTGCCGAGTTCAAGGGCTTCCGCAAGGGCAACGTCCCGATGTCCCTGATCGAGAAGGTCTACGGGGAGCAGGTCCTCGTGGACGCCGTCAACGACTTGGTCGGCGGCGAACTGTACAAGTTCATCAACGAGAGCGGCATCTACACCCTTGGTGAGCCGTTGAACAGCGAAAAGCAGCCCGAGATCGAATGGGTGGACGGGAATGACTTTGTGTTCATCTTCGACCTGGCCACGCCCGAGAAGGTCTCCTTCGAGGTCGGCAAGGATGACACGGTCCCCCACTATTCCATCAACATCACCCAGGAGGCCAAGAACGAGATGAAGAAGAACCTCTCCGAGTACTACGCCAAGCGCAACGAAGGCAAGTCCGAGGAGGAGCAGGTCCCGGTCCCGACGGACGAGGAACTGGACAAGGAAGTCGCCGAGCGGCTTGAGTTCGAGTACAAGCAGGAAGCCGACGCTCGCCTGACCCGCGACATCCGCAACTATTTCGTCGAGAAAGCGGCCATCGAGCTGCCCGAGGATTACCTCAAGCGCTGGCTCTTTCAGATGAACAAGGGCAAGTACACGATGGATCAGATCGAAAAGGAATTCCCGTCCTTCCTGGAGGATTTCCGCTGGCAGCTTGTCCGCGACTTCCTGATGGAGAAGTACGGCCTGCAGGTTACCCGTGAGGATATCGAGAAAGCCGCCGAAGGCTACGTCGCCTACCAGTACGCCATGTACGGCATCGGCAACGTCCCCGAGGAAATGATCAAGGACGCCGCCTCCCGCATCCTGTCCGAAGGCAAGCAGAACGGCATGCTCCAGGAGCAGGTCGAGAACAACAAGGTCATGGACGCCCTCAAGGAAGCGATCACCATCAAGCCCAAGAAAATCGCCCTGTCTAAATTCAAGGAATTGAAATAAAATTTGGAGATTGCAGTTTTTTGCCTATCTTTGCACCTGCAATCGCACGCTGGGTTCGTATAACGGTTAGTACTCAAGATTCTCAATCTTGCAATAGGAGTTCGATTCTCCTACCCAGTACCTCTTCTGAAGCCTTCCCTTTCTGGGAAGGTTTTTATATGGTAACACAGAATTAATTCTCTACATTTGCGTTATGAGCTTGAAGGAACAGACGATGTTTGAACTCATCAAGAGCAAGGCCCGGGAGGTGATGCCTTCCGGCATTCAGGCATTCCTGTATGGATCCCGGGCACGTGGAGATGCCCACGCCGGTTCCGACTGGGACATCCTCATCCTCGTGAGCGGACCGCGTGCTGATATCGGCCTCTACGATTCATTGGCATATCCGCTGACGGAACTCGGCTGGGAACATGGTGAAGTCATCGTCCCTGTTATCTACTCCCGTGATGAGTGGACCACCCATCCTCGCTCCTATTCCGCCGCATTTCATGCGGTATCAGCCCTCCTCATCAACGACCATATTGAAGTGTGCAGCCACAAAGGAGCCGGGCTGATGTTCGGTCAGAAGTACGTCATCCCGGGCGTATTCACCGCCGATGACGGCCGTCTCTACGCCAAGTTGCAGGACCTTCGTGAAAAGAGCGATTACAACTTGGTCTACCAGTCAAATGAGACCGAGATGGCCCCGCTCCTCGAGAAGACCAAGGACTTGGTTTCCCGCATTAAAGCGATTATAGAATAATCCTCGATTCTCCTATGCAAGACCCTCTGAAGCCTTCCCCTTTCAGGACGGTCTTACATTTACAGTTCCAGAAACAGTATGTTTTACGTCAGCGACTTGATCCCGACGCCTCCGGAGCGGTTCGCGTCGGACCTGCAGCAGAAAGTCTATCAGACTTTCGCCGCCCTGGGCATCCCGTTCGAGAGAGTGGATACCGATCCCGGCATCACCATGGAAGACTGCCGGCACATCAATGCCCGGATCGGGGTGCATATCGTGAAGACCGTCTTCCTTTGCAACCGCCAGCAGACGGAGTTCTACCTGTACGTCACATCCGACGACCGGCCCTTTGTCACCCGGGAGTTCTGTGCCGCACTGGGGGGCATCCCGCGGGTCTCCTTCGCGCCCGCGCAGCAACTGCGCGAACTGACCGGCGTAGAGGTCGGGGCGACGACCATCCTGAGCGCCATCCTCCCGGAGTGCAGGTCCGTCCACCTGGTGATGGACCGCTCCCTCGCCGGGAGCGAATGGTTCGCCTGCACGGACGGTACGCCCACCTGCTTCGTCAAGATCCGGACGGCCGATCTGCTGGACAAATACCTCCCCGCCTCCGGCCACACGCTGACCCTCATCCCCTGACCGCAGACCTTTCAGATAAAGGAACTATGGAAACCAACGTTTATTCCCGATATTTCGAGGCGCAGGCGAACTTTTCCGGCGTGGAGCGCCGCGGAGCCCATGTCCTGCTGATCTCAGATTCCGAGGCCGGGATGATCTCCTACCGGGTCGCCGTCTCCTTCTTCCCGCACGAGAACGCCCTGGACTTCGCCATCTCGTACGACGCCTATTTTGAAAAGGAAATCTTCCGTGCCCCCGGCCGCCGGTCCAAAAAACGCGAATCCGCCTTCCTGGAAGCCCTCCGGCCCGAGATCGATGCCATCGCCGCCGGGCTTGGCGCCACCGTGGACTGGTCCCATCCCCTGAACGAAGCCCGCCTGGGCTGATCCCCCGCTCCCCATGAAAAGGCTTCTCATAACGATCTTTTCCCCTGGCCGCCGACACGACTTTCAGCCAGATCAGGCGCTATTACCTGTGGCCTGGAAAGAGGTCCGGCAAGGAATCCTTGAGTTTGACACCGTCCCCGGCGAAATCATCACGATGGCAGCAAAATAACGCCTCTCACCCGGACACTTTTGTCGGGATTATCGTATCTTTGCACGCTTTTCAAAAGAACGAGATGAGAGGACTTGAGACCGTCTTGATGCTGATCTGCTCGAACGTCTTCATGACGTTTGCCTGGTATGGACACCTTAAACTCAGCGAGATGAAGATCTCGACCGGCTGGCCGCTCATCGGGGTCATCCTCTTCTCCTGGGGCATCGCTTTCTTTGAATACTGCCTCACGGTCCCGGCCAACCGCATCGGCTACGCTGCCAACGGAGGCCCGTTCAACCTGTTGCAGCTCAAAGTGATTCAGGAAGTCATCTCGCTGACGGTATTCACCGTGATCATTCTCTTCCTCTTCAAGGGCGAGACGCTGCACTGGAACCATCTGGCCGCCTTTGCCTGCCTCGTGCTCGCCGTGTTTTTCGTTTTCCTCAAATAGCCGCTCCCTCCCCGGCAGGCTGCATCACCGCGACCGGGAAAGATTGAATCCGCTGATCTCCAGCACAGGGTCCGACAGCAGCACTTCGCCGCGGCTCAGGACCGTACCAGGCACCTGGTGGATGCCGTGCTCCAGGACGGTCAGCTCATAAGCGGGCCGGAGAGCCTGTTGTGCACCGCTCTGCGATTCTGGAAAGGCGCTTCCTTGCGATGCTTGGAGACCGGGATGAGGATCTTTTCATAGGATCGGCACTTTCTCTTCTCAAAGATGTCGATTATTTCGCAGAAACAACGTATCTTTATGCAAAAGGAAAAACTACCCGAAATGAAACGATCGCTTGGCCGGCCGTTTGTCGCGGCACTACTCTTCCTGACCCTGTCCTGCCAGTCCCGGACCGGCGCGATTCCCCACGGGAAGCCCTCCCCGGCTTTCCAAGAAGCCTTCGCGGCCTATGTCCAAGATGTGGAGGACGCGGGAGAAGACATCCACTCCATCATGGTCCTCCAGCATGGCAAGATCCTGGGAGAGAAATGGTGGGAAGGCTATGGTCCCGCCCTGCCGCACGAGATGTGGTCCGTCAGCAAAACGTTCACCTCCATGGCCATCGGGCTGGCCATTAGCGAAGGACTCCTCAGTCTGGAGGACCGGGTCGTAGATTTCTTCCCGGACCGGCTCCCCACGGAGGCGTCTACCCCACTCAAGGAAATGAGAGTCAATGACTTGCTGACCATGGGCAGCGGATTCGAGAGGGATCCCTGCCCACAGCTTCGGCAGAGCGCGGAGGACTGGGTTCAGGGTATCCTTTCCGTCCCGGTCATCCACCCTGGCGGGGCCTCATTCAAATACAATTCCGCCTGCACTTATCTGCTTTCCGCGATCCTGACCCGCCAGAGCGGGCAGTCCCTCGCGGACTATCTAAAGCCCCGGCTCTTCGACCCGCTGGGGATTGAAGGATGGACCTGGGAAGAGAGTCCGCAGGGGATCACCTGCGGCGGCTGGGGCCTGCGGCTCAAAACCGAAGATATGGCCAAGATGGGCCAGCTGCTGCTCCAGAAGGGCGTCTGGCACGGGAAATCCCTGATCCCAGCCGAGTGGATCACGGCGGCCTCTTCGCGGCAGATCGCCTCTCACCCTTCGCTGGAGTCTGTGGAGCGGAAGGGGCTCAATGAGGAGAATAGCGACTGGATGCAGGGCTACGGTTACCAGATCTGGCTCTGCAGGCACGGCGCTTTCCGGGCGGCCGGGGCGCACGGACAGTTCATCCTGGTGCTGCCGGAGCGCGACGCCGTCATCGTGATGACGGCCAACAACGGCAAGACGCAGGCGCAGCTGAACCGCGTCTGGGACAACTTGCTGCCGGTGCTCTGAAACTGCTGCCGCCCGAGTCTGCCACTGCGGTCAGGCAGGCCTTTGCGTCAGTATGTCTCCAAGCGGACGTTGGAGAGGCGGATCATCGCCGGATCGCTGATGCGCGTGGCCGTCTCCGTATAGAAGAAGGTGCAATCCTCCAGCACGATGTCGTGGATCATCGCGCGCGAACCGGATGCCGCGACAGCGGTCCGGGCGCCCCGGCAGGTCACGCGGGAGATGCGGATGTCACTGAATTCCGGCAAGAACTCCTGCACCCGTGAAGCGACCGCATCATCGTGACCGACAGGCCGGTCTGCGTAGGACGTTTCGAAAACAACCGCTTCTCCCTGGATATCAGACATATAGGTGTCAGAGATAAAAATATCCTCGCACTTTCCGCCCCGGCCGGGCGCGCTCTTGAAACGCAGGCCCATATCCGTACCGGAGAAGGTGTTGCGCTGCACGACGATACGGACCATGCCGCCGGAAAACTCCGAGCCGATGACAAACCCGCCATGTGCATGGAAGACCTGGTTGTCCACGATCAGGATATCGGAACAGGGACCGCTCTGCAAAGCGGCGGCACCGGCCCCGCCTTTCATGCAGATGCCGTCATCGCCCACGTCCACGTGGCACCGGGTCACCAGGACCCGCCGGCACTGGGAGATATCGATCCCGTCCCCGTTCTGCGCATTCCACGGGCAGCGCACCGTCACTCCCTCGACGACGACGTCCTCGCAGCGCTGGGGGATGAGGTGGAATTTCGGCGAATTCTGCAGCGTCACGCCCTGGACCAGCACCCGCTCACAGTCCATGAAACGGACCATGTGGACACGCATCTTCTCCTGCGCCTCCGCCGTCCCGGCTATGTCAGGATAAGCATCCAGGCCGAAAGGATACCACAGTTTCCCGTCAACACTGACCGTTCCGCCCATGCGCAGGAAGGCATTCCACTCCACGTCGCTGACCTTGCCGCGCTTGACGCCGCGCCACCACTGCCCGTTGCCGTCGATGATCCCTTCTCCCGTGATACTCACGTCCTTGCGTTTGCTGGCGCTGATCCCGGGGACCACCTTGCCCTTGGAGAGGTGCGCCGTCTTGTCGGGGCTGAGCAGGATCATCGCATTCCGCTCCAGATGCAGGTCGATGCGGTCCTTCAGGACGATGGGGCCGGTCAGGAAGATGCCGGCTGGAACGACCAGATGGCCGCCGCCCTGCCGGGTCAGCGACGCCACCGCTTTCTCGAAAGCGGCCGTATTGTCCGTGATCCCGTCGCCCACGGCGCCATAGTCCCCGAGCGAAACCGTCCGGTCCGGAATGGCGGGCAACTCCGGCTCCGGGAGCGGGACCGGCAGGTCTTTATACAGGGTCTCATATACGCCTGCCCGGGCAAGGCCAGACAGGAAAAACAAAGCACACAGGAAGCAAAAACGTTTCATCTTCTATTTGTTATGGCCGAAAGATACGAAAAAACTCCATCTTTGTTGCATTATGGATCACGCAACAATGCGTCAACGCCTGACCCGTTCCACGATTTCGTCGAGTTGGAAAGTTCCGGAAAAAACAGTGAGCTGAAAGACCGGCCTTTGCTGCTACACATCACATGGACCGTCAACCGGTCTTGTTTCCCCTGATAAATGGTGACTTCTTCCCCCCGTCTTCATCCAATTGTATGACGTGGGCGTATCCCCCTTCTGAAGGATTCATCGGACCGCCTTCTCCGTGTGCTAGGATACGGAACGTGATACCGGCGGCCAGGGCCAGACAGACGGCAACAGCCGCAGCAGCGGAAGGTTTGCCGGATGCGCTCCCGCCGCGCCGGGATAGTTCTTCATAGGGAATTTCATCCAGAAAGTGGACCTTCAGCAGTAACTACTCACGTTCAGGGAGATTGTCAACCAGGGACATACGCTCCTTTAGCCGGCCTGTTTCCGACAGCCATCTGGGACACCGGCAAGACCAGAACAACGATCAGTTTCTTGATAAACAACCTGTTTTATCTTGAAAACGGAGTTTTCCCCATTTGTTTCAAATATAATGAAGAACCTGCCAATCAGGTCCGCGGCAACGAGAACTGCTGCATCAGCGTCGCGCTCATCCTGGACGTCGTCCACGCCCATCTGCCCGCCCTTCCCTACTGACCTTCAGCCCAGCAGGGCGTCAACGGCCGCATGAATGCGATCGAAGGTGAAACCGGAAAGCACGCGGTCGAATTTCCCGGCAATGCGGTCGTTGCAAAGGTTGCCGATGGAGCCCTCATGCGTGTGGTGCAGCGTACCGTGGTAATCAAACTCGCCCGCCTGGATCTCCAGGCCCACCGCCTTGTAGGCGTCGCGGAACGGGACACCGCGGGCAACCCGGTCGTTCACTTCCTCGACGCTGAAGGCAAGCCGGTAGCGCGGATCGTCCATCAGTCCCTCGGCCACCTGCATCTCCTGAACGGCGTAGGCCGCGATATCCAGGCAGTCCTCCAGTTCGCCGAAAAGCGGGACGAACACTTCCTTGAGCACCTGCATGTCCCGGAAATAGCCGGACGGCAGGTTGGTCGTCACGAGCCGGAGCGTATTGGGCGCCGCGCAGAGCTTGTTGCAGCGCGCCCGGATCAGTTCGAAGACATCGGGATTCTTCTTGTGGGGCATGATGCTGGACCCGGTCGTCATCCGGTCCGGCAGTTTGATGAAAGCGAAATTCTGACTGTTGTACAGGCAGCAATCGGCCGCCAGACGGCCCAGCGTCTCCGCGACGGACGAAAGCGCAAAGGCTATCAGCCGCTCGGTCTTACCGCGGCCCATCTGGGCATAGACAACATTGTAATCCAGATCATCGAAACCGAGCAGGCGCGTGGTCATCGACCGGTCCAGGGGTGCCGAAGAGCCGTAACCGGCCGCGGAGCCCAGCGGGTTCTGGTTGGTCACGTCCCAGGCTGCTTTCAGTACGGACAGGTCGTCGGCCAGACTCTCGGCGTATGCGCCGAACCACAGCCCGAAGGAGGAGGGCATCGCCACCTGCAGATGCGTATAACCCGGGATCAGGACATCCTTGTATCGCTCGCTTTGAACTTGGAGAACGGCAAACAAGGACTGGACCTTCCGGACGATCCGCTCCAACGCATCCCGGGAGAAGAGCTTCAGGTCCACGAGGACCTGATCGTTGCGCGAGCGGCCCGTATGTACTTTCTTGCCCAGGTCACCCAGCTTGCGAGTCAGCATCAGCTCCACCTGCGAATGGACGTCTTCGATGCCGTCTTCGATCACGAATTCGCCGGCTGCGGCCCGGGCATGCAGGGCTTTGAGCTCCGCGAGCAGGAGCGGCAGTTCGTCCGGGGCGAGCAGACCCCGGCTTTCCAGCATCGTGATGTGCGCCATGGTACCCAAAATGTCGTAGGGGGCCAGGGCCAGGTCCAGGACACGGTCCTGGCCGACGGTAAATTTTTCGATTTTCTCATCCAGGGAGAAGCCTTTGTCCCAGAGTTTCGAGGCCATATCTTAGAGTTTCAGTTGGTCCAACAAACGTAAATAAATATCAATCCCGCCGCGGATTTCCGAGAGACGGATGTATTCATCTGCCGTGTGGGAGCGGGCGGAGTCGCCGGGGCCGATCTTGAGGGTCGGGAAGGCGCAGAGGGTCTGGTTGCTGCAAGTCGGCGAGCCGAAGGCTTCCAGACCCAGCGACAGTCCACGCCGCACGACCGGGTGCTCCTCCACGCCCGGAGTGACGGCAGCAGTTTCTCCTGCCTCGGCCTTACGGCCTCGCCCCCCCAGCAAAGCTGGGTCCCCCGCGCTACAAGCGCAGGTGCTTATGCTTGCGAAACTGCTGCCACCACTCCGGGCGATATGCGAACTGCCGAGGCGAGTCGAGCGCGCCTTGATATCGATATCCGGCTGCGCCTCCCGAATGAGCGCCAGAAGTTCCTCGTTGGCGTACATCCCGTTCGGGCGCACATCCACCACGAACGAGCAGGTGTCCGGCACCACATTGTGCTGCGTACCCGCCTGGATCATCGTCACGTTCATCCCCACCGGTCCAAGCCAGGGAGAAACTTTCGGGAAACGGAAGGTCCGGAACCACTCGATCGCGGGCAACGCCGCGTAGATAGCATTCACCCCCTCGCCCCGGGCCGCATGGCCGCTCTTGCCGTGCGCCGTGCAGTCCAGCACCAGCAAGCCCCGCTCGGCGACGGCCATCTGCATCCGGGTCGGTTCGCCGATGATGCCGAGCGAAACCGGCCCCAGCGAAGGCAGGATGCGCTCGATGCCCTCCCGGCCGCAGACTTCCTCCTCGGAAGTCGCCGCATAGATCAGACGGTACGGCTGGTCCGTCTGCACGAGCTGCAGGTAAACCGCCAGCAGGGCGACCAGCGAGCCGCCATCGTCATTGGAACCCAGGCCGTACAACACATCCCCCTCCAGATCCGGCGAAAAAGGGTCGCGGGTGTAGCTGGCAGCGGGCCGGACCGTATCGATATGCGCATTGAGCAGGAGCACCGGACGGCCGTCTCCCCGACCCTGCTGCTCCAGGACCAGGTTGTTGCCGTCCCGCCTCAAGGGATACTGCGCCCCGACGGCATCGCAAGCCTTTGCGCGCAGCCACGCTTCCAGCACGTCGCAGGCGGCCGTCTCCTCCCGGCTGAAAGAAGGCACCGCGATCAGCTGCCTGAGCAGGTCGATATATTCTTCAAAAGCCATCATAATGTCACCACGGTCCCCGCCGACGCATCCAACGCGTCCGCACGGGTAATCTGCACCTGCGAAACACCCGCCGAAAGGGCATCGAAGGCATTTCCCAACTTGGGGATCATTCCGCCGGAGACGACACCCGCCGCGACCAGGTCCGCATAGGACGCCCGCGTGATCCGCGGGATCACGCTCCCCTCGTCGCCCGGGTCGGCCAGGACGCCCGCCTTCTCGAAACAATAGGTCAGCCTTACGTCGAAACGCTCCGACAGCGCACGAGCCGCCGCAGAAGCGATCGTATCCGCGTTGGTATTGAGCAGGTGACCCTGCCCGTCATGGGTCAAGGGCGCGAGCACCGGCACGACGCCGCGTCCGACCAGATCCGCCAGGAGGGAAATATCCACCGCACGGACATCTCCGACCCAGCCGTAGTCTATTTCCCCGACGGGGCGCTTGTCCGAGAGCATATAACCGAGGTCTGCTCCGGTAAGGCCCAATGCATTGACGCCCAAGGCCTGAAGCCCGGCGACGATGCGCTTGTTGACCAGTCCGCCATAGACCATCGTGACAACTTCCAGGGTCTTGTCGTCGGTGATCCGGCGGCCGGAGACCATCCTGGACTCGATCCCCAGGGCTTCCGACAGCCGCGTAGCCGCCCGTCCCCCGCCGTGCACCAGGACCTTGTTCCCCGGCAGGGCGGCAAAGGCTGAAAGCAGCGCGGACAGGGACGCAGGATCCTCGACCACCGCGCCACCGACCTTGACGACATGGAGCTGTTCTTTCATCTTACAGGCTCTCCAGCATGCGCTTCATCACCACCTGCGCCGAAACGACGCGATTGGCCGCCTCCGGAATCACAATGCTCCGGGGTGAATCGATCACTGCGTCGGAGACGATCATGTTGCGCCGCACCGGCAGGCAATGCATGAAGAAAGCATCGTGGGTCACGGCCATGTGCGCCTCATCCACGACCCAGCCCATATCCTTGCTCAGGATCTTGCCGTAGTCGGCCGGGCAGCTCACGCCCGGGCAACTCCAGTTCTTGGCATAGACGAAATCTGCGCCCTCCAGGGCTTTCATCTGGTCATACTCGACCCGCGCCGGACCGACAAACTTCGGATCCAGCTCGTACCCCTTCGGATGCGTGATCACGAAATCCACATCCGCAGCATTCATCCATTCCGCGAAGGAATTGGGCACGGCCTGGGGCAGGGCGCGCGGGTGGGGCGCCCAGGTCATAACGACCTTGGGGCGCTTGCACGTCTTGTATTCCTCGATCGTGATCAGGTCGGCGAAAGCCTGGCAAGGGTGCACGGTGGCCGATTCCAGGCTGATGACGGGCTTGCCGGAATAGTCGATGAACTGCCGCAGGATGGTCTCGGCATAATCGAACGCACGGTCCTGCAGGCCTGCGAAAGAGCGCACACCGATCAGGTCGCAGTAGCTCCCGATGACCGGAATCGCCTCACGCAGGTGCTCCGACTTGTCGCCGTCCATCACGACGCCCAGTTCGGTCTCCAGCTTCCAGCTGTCCTGGCCGATGTTGAGCACGATGGGGTTCATACCGAGGTTGAGCGCCGCTTTCTGGCTGCTCAGGCGCGTGCGTATGCTGCTGTTGAAAAAGACCAGCATGATGGTCTTGTTCTCACCCAGCGCCTTCCAGGCGAAGGGGGTCGCCTTCACCTGCTTCGCTTCAGCGAGGGCCGCGCCCAGGTCGCCGATGTCTTGTACGTGGAAAAAAGTCTTCATCACAGGATTTCTTTCAAAACTTGGACAAAATGCTCCGCTTGGGCCATCGTCAGGCACAGCGGGGCGAGGAGGCGGATCATGTTGCTGCCGGCTACGCCCGTGAAGATGTGACGCTCGTACAGGAGCTGGCGGCGGATCGGCGCGACGTCTTCATTGAACTCGATGCCGATCATCAATCCGCGGCCGCGTACCTCCCGGATGCGCGGCGAGGCAGGAATGTTCGCCTTCAAGTACTCGCCGACGGCGAGGGCATTGTCGATCAGCTTTTCCTTGCGGATGATGTCCAGCACGGCGATGGCGCCCGCACAGGCGAGATAATTGCCGCCAAAGGTGGTGCCGAGCCGCCCCTTGACCGCCTCGAATTCCGGGGCGATGAGGATGCCGCCGCAGGGGAACCCGTTGGCGATGCCCTTGCCCATCGTGATGATCCCCGGCCGGATGCCGGTCCACTGGTGGGCAAAAAACTTGCCGCTGCGTCCATAGCCGCTCTGGACCTCGTCCAGAACCAGTACGCTGCCATATTTCGCGCAGAGCGACTCCAGCGCCTGCAGGAAGGCCGTGGAAGGGGTATGGATGCCGCCGCAGCCCTGGATGCCCTCGACGATGACGGCCGCGACATCACCTCTTTTCAGCTGGGCCTCGACGCCTTCAGTGTCTTCCAGGTCACAGAACGTGACCTTGTGGACCGCATTGAAGGGAGAGACGATCTTGGGATTGTCAGTCACCGCCACGGCGCCCGAAGTGCGGCCGTGGAAACTGCGCCGGAAGGCTACCACACGGTCGCGTCCGGTGTGGAAAGAAGCCAGTTTGAGGGCGTTTTCGTTGGATTCGGCGCCGCTGTTGTCCAGGAAGAGTGAATAATCCGCATAGCCGGAGGCCTCGCCCAGCTTGTGGGCGAGTTCGACTTGCAGCGGATTGACCACGCTGTTGGAGTAGAAGCCGATCTTGTCCAGCTGGTCCTTGAGCGCCGCCACATAATCCGGGTGGCAGTGGCCCACGGAGATCACGGCGTGGCCGCCGTACAGGTCCAGATATTCCTGGCCCCTGTCATCCCAGACCCGGCAGCCTTGCGCCCGGACAGGCGTGACATCAAAAAGAGAATAGACATCAAATAATTCCATGGATTCGGATCAGAAGGCCGAGGCCTTCAATTGGAGTCCGGTCTTCTCGGCGAAGCCGAACATCAGGTTCATATTCTGTACCGCCTGGCCGGAGGCGCCTTTCAGCAGGTTGTCGATCACCGAATTGACGACCAGCCGGGAGCCGTGTTTCCCCAGAGCGAGAAGGCACTTGTTCGTATTGACGACCTGCTTGAGGTCCACGTTGCCTGGGAAGATGAAGGTAAAGGCGGCATTCCGGTAATAATCCTGATACAGGGCCGTTGCCTCATCCAGCGACAGGGCGCACTCCAGATATACAGTCGCCAGGATCCCGCGGGCGAAATCTCCCCGCACCGGGACGAAGGCCAGGGTGTCCGCATAGCTTGGCTGAAGGATACCCAATGTACGGTTGATCTCCAGCAGGTGCTGATGTTCGAACACCTTGTAGGTCGAGACATTGTTGTTACGCCAGCTGAAATGGGTCGTCGGTCCTGGCTTGACCCCGGCGCCCGTGGATCCGGTGATCGCGGTCACGTTTAGCCCGTCCGGAAGAAGGCCGGCGGAGGCCAGCGGAAGGAGAGCCAGCTGGATGGCCGTGGCGAAGCAGCCGGGATTGGCGACCAGCTGGGCAGCGGCAATCTTTTCCCGCTGCCACTCCGGCAAGCCGTACACGTAGCCGTCATGTTCATCCCGGTAGTCCTGCGCCAAGTCGATGACTTTCAGCCCCGCCGGGCGGGGATGCTCCGCCCAGAAGGCGCTGCTCTTCCCGTGCCCGGAACAAAGGAACACCACATCCACCGCGCCCAGTTCCGCTTCTTCGCAGAAACGCTGCTCCGTCTCGCCGAAAAGGCCGGAATGGACCGCCCAGAGCGGATGGCCCGCGTTGCTGGAGGACTGCACGAAGGCGATCTCCACCCGGGGATGATGCAGCAGGACACGCAGCAGTTCACCTGCCGTGTATCCCGCTCCGCCGATGATGCCGACCTTGATCATAGTTCCTTTTCGAGCTGCTCGCCCTCGTCTTTGTGGTTCAGGTAATAGGCCCGCAGCGGGGTGGACGTGACCTTGATGAAGCCCTTGGCCTCTTCCGAGCTCCAGCCCGTCGCGCCCTCGCCGTATTCACCCAGTTTGTTCTTGACCAGGTCGTCCGGCGAATCCACGCCGACCGTGTCGAAGCCGTAGGGACGCAGCTGCATCGTGACCGTACCGTTGACATGGCGCTGGCTGCTCTCCAGCATCGCCTCGATGTCCCGCATCACGGGCTCAAGATACTGGCTCTCATGGAGGAACATGCCGTACCAATTGGCCACCTGGTCCTTCCAGTATTGCTGCCACTTGCTGAGCGTAAACTTCTCCAGGAACTTGTGGGCGGCAATGATGAGCATCGGGGCGGCAGCCTCGAATCCGACACGCCCCTTGATGCCGATAATGGTATCGCCGACATGCATGTCACGGCCGATGCCGTAGGGGGCCGCAATCGACTCGACTTTCTGGATGGCTGCGACCGGATCGGCGATCGTTTCTCCGTTCACGCCGACGAGCTGACCCTCCTTGAAGGTCAGGGCGATCGTCTCGCTGCCCCTCTTTTCCACCTGCTTGAGGTAGGCGGACTCGGGCAAGCCCTGCCGGCTATCGAGAATCTCCCCGCCGCAGATGGACGTGCCCCAGAGGCCGACGTTGTAGGAATACTTCAGCTTCTTGAAATCAGCCGGGAAGCCGCCCGCATTGAGATAATCGATCTCCTGCTGGCGGGAAAGGTTCATGTCGCGGGTCAGGGTGATGATCTCGATCCCGGGCGCCATCACGAGGAAAGTCATGTCGAAGCGGACCTGATCGTTGCCCGCACCAGTGGAGCCATGCGCGATCGCATCCGCGCCGATCTCCTTGGCGTAACGGGCGATGGCCATGCCCTGGAAAATCCGCTCGGAAGAGACGGAGATCGGGTAGGTCCCGTTGCGCAGGACATTGCCGTAAACCATGTAGCGGAGGCTCTTGTCGTAGTACTCCTTCGTCACATCGAGGGTCACGTATTTCTTGGCGCCCAGCTTGTAGGCGTTCTCCTCGTTGGCCTTGAGCTGCTCCTCAGAGAAACCGCCGGTGTTGGCGCAGGCAGCATAGACTTCATACCCTTTTTCCTTGGTCAGGTACATGATGGTAAACGAGGTATCAAGGCCGCCGCTGTAGGCGACGACGACTTTCTTGGGAGCGGGACTATACAGCATACCGGTACAGAGGCAACGGGTAAAATTGTTTCGGGTCAGGACATCGTAATTGACACAGCTCTCACAACCCTTCCAGAAGACAGGATCGGTGGTGAGCGCTTCGAAGGTAACGGGGACATAACCGAGTTCGGTGTTGATCTTCATCACTGCGGCCCCGGTCGTCAGACCAAACAGTTTGGCATTGGGGAAACGCTTCCGCGACAGTTCAAAGGCCTTTCTCTTGATTCTCCTGGCCAGACCCCGGCCCCGGAATTCGGGCTTGACGATCAAACCCGAATTGGCCACGAAGCGCTCGTGGTCCCAGGATTCGATGTAGCAGAAGCCCGCGAACTCCTCCCCGTGGAGGGCAATGATCGCCTTGCCCTCCTCCATCTTCTTGCGGATATACTCGGGGTTCCGCTTGGCGATACCGGTACCCCGCACCTTGGTGGCGTCCTCGATGGTCTTCAGGATCTCGGGGATGAGCGGGAAGTGGCCCTCACCAGCCACTTCAATAATAAACTCTTCTTCCATAGGTATATACAACTAACTGTTTTCAATCACTTTGGTATCGAATCCGGAGATATAAAGGGATATCTCCCGGACAAGATCCGGAATGCTGGTCTGATTCCGCAGGATGATCAGTACGACATCATCTCCGGCAATCGTACCCATGATCCCGGAATGGACATTGTCATCGATCACGGAAGCGACAGCAGCAGCAAAGCCGGGATAGGTCTTGACGATGCCCTGATTGCCGGAAAACTCGACACTCTTGATGGTTTCCACCGTGTAACGGTTGTGATGGGGATCGATCGAGAAGACCTTCCCGCTCCTGACATCCTGATAACGGTAGACACCCGACTCCGCATCATGGGTTTTAACAATCCCCAACTCGCGAAGATCCCGGGACAACGTAGCCTGCGTGACGGCAAATCCCTGACGCTCAAGTATTTTCTGAAGCTCATCCTGATTCTGGACAATCTCCCTGAATACGATGGACTTGATGGCTTCAAGTCTGCTGCTCTTCATAATTCCGAATATTTATACAGAAACTTTCCGCAAAAATAGGGAAAATATGCAAGTATGCAAACTATTTCAAAAGAATAATGAAAGAATATTCTATTTTACCAAGCGGGACTTTGCATAATCAAGCGTCAGTTTGAAGGTCTTGGACCGGGAAGACGGTGATTCATACATGGCATCTGACATGATTGTCTCGCAGATCGATCGCAGGCCGCGGGCGCCGAGTTTGTTCCGGATGGCCGTATCGACAATCAGATCCAGCACCTCCGGCTCGATCAGCAACTTCTTGCCGTCCAGCTCAAACAGTTTCTCATATTGGCGCAGGATGGCATTCTTCGGCTCGGTCAAGATGCGCTTGAGCGCATCCCGGTCCAGCTGGTCGAGATAAGTGATGACCGGAAGGCGCCCGATGATCTCCGGGATGAGACCGTACTTGCGCAGGTCCTGTGCCTCGACATACTGGAGGAGATGGTCTTTGTCGATCCGCTGTCTGCCCTCGGAAGCATAGCCGATCACCTGGGTATTGAGCCGCTGGGCGATATGCCGGTCGATCCCTTCGAAGGCGCCGCCGCAGATAAAGAGGATATTCTCGGTATTGACATGGATGAACTCCTGTTCGGGGTGCTTGCGGCCGCCCTGCGGAGGGACATTGACGACATTCCCTTCCAGCAGCTTGAGCATCGCCTGCTGAACGCCTTCACCGGATACGTCACGGGTGATCGAGGCATTGTCGCTCTTGCGCGCGATCTTGTCAATCTCGTCGATAAACACAATGCCCATTTCAGCCTGGCGCACATCATAGTCAGCTTCCTGCAACAGACGGGAAAGGATACTCTCGACGTCCTCCCCCACGTAGCCGGCTTCCGTCAGGACCGTCGCATCGACGATCGTAAACGGGACATAGAGCATCTTGGCGATGGTCTTGGCCAGCAAGGTCTTGCCCGTACCGGTCGGACCGACCATCAGGATATTGGATTTTTCCAGCTCGACACCATCCTCCGATGGTTCGACCAGATTGTGGATCAATCGTTTGTAATGATTATATACCGCCACCGAGAGCAGCTTCTTGGCCCGGTCCTGGCCAATGACGTACTGATCCAGGAAAGCCTTGATCTGCTTGGGCTTGGGTATATTGAGCGTCTTGTTATTGTCTGCCATTCTTACTCGTCAGGATCTTATCAATCATACCATACTCCATGGCCTCGGGAGCCGTCATCCAGAAATCACGGTCCGCGTCGGCGAACACCTTCTCGAACGGCTGACCGCTATGGACGGAAATCAGTGAACATAGCTCCGAGCGTAGTTTTTCGATCTCCTTGGCGGCGATCAGGATGTCCGCGGCCTGTCCGTTCGCTCCGCCCAGGGGCTGATGGATCAGCACCCGGGAATGCGGCAGCGCCGAACGCTTGCCCCGGGCGCCCGCACATAAGAGAACGGAGCCCATGGAAGCCGCCATCCCGGTGCAGATGGTCGCCACGTCCGGCTCCACCAGCTGCATCGTATCATAAATGCCCAGACCGGAAGAGACTTGGCCGCCGGGAGTATTGATGTAGAGGGAGATATCCGCCGTGCTGTCCAAAGAAGACAGGAACAGCAGCTGGGCCTGGATGATATTGGCGACGTCGTCGTCGATCGGGACGCCAAGCCAGATGATGCGGTCCATCAGCAGCCGGCTGAACACATCCATGGCGGCGATGTTCTTGGTCCGTTCCTCAATGACAGTGGGATTGATGTATGCATCTTGGACCGATGCATACCGATGCAAAGTCATCGGACTGATATGCCGGTCCAGGCTGGCGAATTTCTCAAAATCTTTCTGCATGACATTAATTGTTTCGTTTGGGGTAGGCGACACGCTCATGGTAAATCTGTCCCAGATAGCTTTTCAGGACGTCTTTGACGGTGTTCAGCTCGCGGATCGTAATATCCGCCTCAGCCAACTGGCCTTCGGCCTCCTTGGCGCCCACGATCCGTTCGACAAAATCATAGAAACTCTGTGCAGAGTGCTCCTTCAAGGTACGGGAAGCCGCCTCGATACTGTCACAGAGCATGAGGATGACTTGCTCTTTCGTAGTCGGCTTCTTGCCCTGATAACGGAAATCCTGCTCCTCGGACGGATCCCCGCCCTCATTGACAAATTTATTGTAAAACGAACGGACACAATTGTCCCCGTGGTGCGTCTCGATAAACTGGATGACGGCTTCAGGAAGGTGCTCCTTCCGGGCCATCTCGATCCCGTCCGTCACATGACGGGTGATGTCCCTGGCGCTCTGGCGGGGGGTCAGGCCTGCATGATAGCGGGCTTTCTCTTCCCCGCCGGCTATCAGCGACTCGTTCTCGATGAAACACTGCGGGTTGGCCATCTTGCCGATGTCATGATACATCGCTCCGGCACGGACCAGATAGACATTGGCTCCGATGGCCCGTGCGGCCGCATCGGCCATGCTCATGACCTGCAAGGAATGCTGGAAGGTTCCCGGAGCCTTGAGTTCCAGGGCACGGAGCAATTTGTTGTTCGTGTCCGTCAGTTCCTCCAGCTTGGCCACGGACAACAGTCCGAACACTTTCTCGAACAGGAAAGTCAGCTGATAGAAAGCAACTGTCAGCAAGGATCCGATGAAAATATAAACCAGATCCCGAAGGACCAGGCCGGTCAGCAGGCCGGCGGACCGGAGCGCAACGTAACCGCCACCCACCAGCAGGAATACCGCCAGGACGGTGATGAACTGCTTCCAGCCCCGGTTGAAACGGCCGAACAGTTTGATCGCCACATACCCGGCCAGCAGATACAGGACATAATTAATGACACCCTGGGGCAGGAAAACGGCCATCGGGAGCAAAGACGCAGCATAGACCGAAGCGATCGTCCGATCCGGGAAAAAGGCCGTCAGATACAAGGCAAACAGGGAGAATGGGACCAGATAGACCCAGTCGCGGTTCCCGGCCCGGTCCAGCAGGAGCACGGCGACGGCACTGAGCAGCGCGACGAAGACGATATAGTACAATTCTCCCTTCCGGGTAAAGAGCGAGGTATCCGCAAACCAGACGGTCCAGAACAGGATGACCGTCAGGATCAGGGCCAGGATCACCGTAGAGAGCCAGATCCACAGCGAAGGCACGTCACTGCCCATGGTGGCATCATACTCTTTTTTATACGAGTCGAGCAACTGCTGGATTTCAGCCGTAACGATCTCTCCTTCAGAAACAATCAGGGAACCGGCGGGCACATAGCCCTGGGTCGGGGCGATATCGTGCTGTTCGTCCGAATGGACCAGCTCGGTCATCTGCCGGTCAAACAGGAGATTCGGCTCGATCACATCCAGCAGGCCGGAAGCCGACAGGGCCGAATCGACCGGAGCGGAAGGATAGGCGAAACGCAGTTCATTCACCAGCTGCGCCCGGGCTTGGGAAAAACGCAGCACGTCGGAAAGCGGATACTTTCCGGCCCGCTTCCCCCGCTGGATATAAATCAGGTTCTCAGACAAGGCCAGCCGACGGTCCTCCTTGGAGAAATCATCCGGAATGATACCCTGGCGGTATATACGCCGCAGGGCGTTGAGCAGGGCCGGACGGAGGGAGTCTCCCGCGCCGAGCGAGACATTCTCCGCCGCCTGCAGGCTCCGGGCCGCGACTGCCTCGGAATACTTGAAATAGGGAATGGCGCTCAGCTCGGCATCAGCCAGTTCCGCCATCATCTGCTCGTCCGTCTTGTAAATCGGGAAATCGAACTCGGAGATGAGGGAATCGTATTTCCAAGGCGCACCGTTCCGGTATTCATAATCAAACTTCTGGGCCTTGGGCATCAGGAGCACGAGGACCAGAAGATAGACCAGGAAAGGCAGGTAGGACCTGAGGTCGGACGGAAGTTGCGTCTTATTCATGGGAACACGCGGATGCCGGCGCTATTCGACCGTCATCGCCGCGATGTCGTCGCCGTCATAGGCGCCCGCGTCGAGTTTGGCCTTGATTTCCTTGAACGCGTTCAGCGTATAAGCGACATCCGCCATCGTGTGAGCCGCCGTACACACGATGCGGAAAATGATCATGCCTTTCGGAATGACGGGATAGATGACCATCGAACAGAAGATCCTGTAATTCTCCCGCAGATCCTTGGCCATCTTGGTCGCCTGGGCGACACCGCCCTTGATGTGGACCGGAGTGACGCAAGCCTGGGCCTCGCCGATATCGAATCCCTGTTCGCGGAAACCATCCTGGATGGCATGGGTGACCGCCCAGCACTTCTTGCGCAGCTCGTCCCCCTCCGGAGAATCGATGATCTCCATGCGTTTCATATTACCGATCACGAGCGGCATCGGAAGGGATTTCGCATACATCTGCGAACGCATGTTGAAGCGCAGGTAGTTGATGATCTTGCGGGGACCGGCAACGAAACCGCCGATCGATGCCATCGACTTGGCAAAGGCGCCGATATAGAGGTCGATCCCGTCCATCACGCCGAAATGCTCGGAGGTGCCGCGGCCGTGCTCGCCGAGCAGGCCGAAACCATGGGCGTCATCGATGAGGATGCGGAAACTGTGCTTTTTCTTGAGCGCGACGATCTCGTCCAGTTTGCCAAGGGCACCGGTCATACCATAGACGCCTTCCGTGATCAGCAGCACGCCGCCGCCGTTCTCCTCCGCCTCCTTGCAGGCACGGGTGAGGACCTTGTCGCAGTCCGCCATGTTGTTGTGGCGGTATTTATACTTGCTGCCGATGTGGAGGCGGATGCCATCCAACAGGCAGGCATGGCACTCGGCGTCATAAACGACCACGTCGTGGCGGGTCAGGAGTGCGTCGATCGTGGAAACGATGCCCTGGTAACCGAAATTGAAGAGGAAGGCGTCTTCCTTTTTCTCAAACTCGGCGAACTTGCGCTCCAGCGCTTCATGGTAACGGGTATGGCCGGACATCATGCGGGCGCCCATCGGATAAGCGAGCCCCCAGTCGGCTGCCGCCTGCGCATCCGCTTGGCGGACTTCGGGATGATTGGCCAGGCCGAGGTAGTTGTTGAGACTCCAGTTCAAGACGGGAATCCCGTTGAATACCATATGGGGGCCGAGTTCACCTTCCAGGCGGGGATACATGTAGTAGCCCCAAGCCTGCTCGAAATATTGTCCGATCGGTCCGCCGCTGTCGCGTGCGATCCTGTCAAAAATATCTAACATGGATGATTCAGATTAAAGTTTAACCGTCGCGTTTACGCGTCGATATTGGCATAATGCGCATTCTCTTCGATGAACTGCCGGCGGGGCGGGACGTCGTCGCCCATCAGCATCGAGAAGGTACGCTCCGCCTGGGCGGCGTTTTCGATCGTGATCTGGCGCAGGCGGCGCTTCTCGGGATTCATCGTGGTGTCCCATAGTTGCTCGTCCGACATTTCGCCGAGACCTTTGTAGCGCTGGACGGTATAGCCCTTGTCCGTACCCTTGCCCAGACGCAGGGCGGCTTCCTCACGCTGCTCGTCGGTCCAGCAATAGACCTCTTCCTTGCCTTTTTTGACCAGGTAGAGCGGCGGCGTAGCCAGATAGACATAGCCGTTCTTGATCAGGTCGAACATATAACGGAAGAAGAACGTGAGGATCAGACAGGCGATGTGCGAGCCGTCGACATCGGCATCCGTCATGATGACGACCTTGTGGTAACGCAGGCGGCTGAGGTCCATGTGCTTCTCGCCGGACTCATCCTCCTTGGCGACGGTCACGCCGAGCGCCGTGTAGATATTGCGGATCTCCTCGGAGTCGAACGCGCGGTCTCCCGCCGCCTTTTCGACATTGAGGATCTTGCCCCGCAGCGGCAGGATGGCCTGGGTGCGGCGGTCACGGCCCTGCTTGGCGGTTCCGCCTGCGGAATCACCCTCGACAAGGAAGATTTCGCACTTCTCGGGATCCCGCTCGGAGCAATCCGCCAGTTTGCCGGGCATGCCGGCGCCGCTCATGACGGTTTTGCGCTGGATCATCTCCCGCGCCTTGCGGGCGGCGTTGCGGGCCGTCGCGGCCAGGACGATCTTCTCGATGATGAGCTTCGCCTCTTTCGGATGCTCCTCCAAGAAATTGTCCATCGCCGCGGCCGTCGCCTGGGACACGGCCGAGGTTACCTCCGTATTGCCCAGCTTGGTCTTGGTCTGGCCCTCGAACTGCGGCTCCGCCACCTTGACCGAAATCACGGCGGTCAGGCCCTCACGGAAATCTTCGGGCGCGAGCGGGTCCTTCAGTTTGGCCAGCAGGTTGTTCTTGTCCGCATACTGCTTCAAGGAACGGGAAAGGCCCATCTTGAAGCCCTGCAGGTGCGTACCGCCCTCGATGGTGTTGATGTTGTTGACATAGGAGTAGATCTTCTCCGTGTAGCCGTTGTTGTACTGGAGGGCGATGTCGATCGGGATGATCTTGTCGGAATTGACACAGACCGGCTCCGGTATCAGACGCTGTGCGCCGGCGTCAAGGTAAGAAATGAACTCCCGCAGCCCTTCCTGCGAGAAAAAAGTATCGCTGCGCTGGACCTGGCGGCCGGTCGGCTTGGACTCGCCGTTCTCGTCCTGCACAAACTCATCCACCAGCTGCCGCATGTCCGTCAGGACAATCTTGATGCCTTTGTTGAGGTAAGACAACTCGCGCAGGCGGTTGGCCAGGGTCTCATACTTATAGACGGTCGTCTGGGTGAAGATCGTGGGATCCGGATGGAAGGTGATGGTCGTACCCGTATCGTTGCTCTCCCCTACCACCTCCACCTCCGTGACCGGCTTGCCTTTGGAGTATTTCTGGCGGAAGATCTTCCCCTCCCGGTGCACTTCGGCAATCAGCAGGTCGGACAGGGCGTTGACACAGGAAACGCCGACGCCATGCAGCCCGCCGGAGACCTTGTAGCTGTTCTTGCTGAATTTGCCGCCGGCGTGAAGGACCGTCAGCACCACCTCCAGGGCGGAGCGATGCTCTTTCTCGTGCATACCCGTAGGGATGCCGCGGCCGTTGTCCTGGACCCGGATGGAATTATCTTCGTTGATCGTCACGAGGATCTCGTCGCAGAATCCTGCCATGGCCTCGTCGATACTGTTGTCAACCACTTCGTAAACCAGGTGGTGAAGGCCCCGCTCGGCAATATCGCCGATATACATCGAGGGCCTCTTCCTCACGGCCTCAAGCCCCTCCAGTACCTGGATACTATTGGCGGAATACTGCTCTTCCGCCCGTTTCATCTCTTCGTTATCTACCATTTCGCGTCATTGTTTATAAACGAACAAAAATACGAAAAAATATTATAATTTGAAAGTGATTCCCACGGTCCCGTAAGGGCCCTTTTCCGGATGCAGGAAATAGCGCTGGACGCTTTGTCCGAGCAGATTGCCGGCCTTGGCCCAGACCGTCCACCTGGGGTTGATCACGTAACGGCCATGCAGGCCCAAGTCAACCCACCCGGGGACCTGGACGGGGGCGTCGATGCGAAATTCGCTCGAAGCCGAAATGTAAGCCAGGCCGTTGCGGCGGGAAGCCGCCCCCAGCGTAATCCCGGCGAAGGCCTGCCGGTTCCAGTTGAACGTCGCCTCCAGTTCGCCGCTGAAGCGGGAAGGAGCCACGCCGTAGTACGCCCGGGGAATCAGGTCCGTATCCTGGAAGCGGAAATGCCCGTCGATGTCCAGCCGCGGGGATTTCCACAGGAAGGAAAGGTCGGCATACCACTCATTAAAGTCGCAGTAATTGTAGTAAGAAGACAGGTAATGGCCTTTCCAGCCCTCCGAAGGGGCATTGTAGAAACGGTCCACAAACTCGACGCAATCCACCCGCCAGTTGTGCCGGACGGCATATCCGCCATGCAGGTCGATCTGGAGACGGCCGGCGATGTCGCCTTCCAGGCCCACGCAGGCGTTGATCCGCTCCGAGGAGGAGTCGAGGTTGTCGGAAACGGCAAGCGGGTCCGTGAAGGGATTGGAGACCAGCAGGTCCACATAATCGTTGAGGCAGTCGCCGCCGACGGCGCGCGCATAGACCGCCAGGTGACCGGGCACGAGGAACTGCTTGACCTGGACGGCCGGATAGATGATGTCCGACTTATGCAGGAAGGCCTTGGAGTTCAAGCGGATATAGGACTTGTAATGATCGGTGTTGTCACTCCCCTTGAGGAAGGAGACCTTGACGCCCAGATCGGCGCTTCCGCCGTTCCAGCGGATTTCATAGTGCGGCGTCGCCCAGAGGCGGGTCGCCGACATCTCCTGCACGCCGGAATAGACCTCGGACTCGACGCCCAGGTCCAGCAGGACGCGGCTGCGCGCCCCGAGCGGGACCCCGAAGAGAAGGTCGGCCCCCATGTCGTTGACGCCCAGTTTGTGACGGTCGGACATCAGCGAGTAGAGACGGTCCTGTCCGGCTTTGACATAGATGCGTCCGCCGTAGAAATAATCCGCCTTGTTGGGATCCAGGGGCAGGAGCCGGGCTTCCACCTCGGCCCGCTGCAGGAAATGCCGGGAAAGCGTATCCTGGGACCAGAAGCTGCGATAGCCCCCGTCCACCTCCAGGGCGAGTTTCGGGAACTCGTAGCGCACATTGGCTCCGACCTTGTTGTCCAGGACGTAGCCCGAGAGCGGGCGGGTCGGATGCGAAAGGATCGTGAAGTCGTCCTGCCAGGGCATCAGGCCGTAATGACCCAGGAAGCCGCGGAAACGGTCATAGACGCTCATCTTGACCGGAAGCGTACGGAAAGCCGGAGACCAGACGACGTCCGCTTCCGGATGCAGGCTCCATCCGGCGCCGAGGCTGACGAACAATTTTCGGGCCTCGGAGGGAGCGGCATCGGGCCTCATCTCGATCTTGTAGGGCTTGAACTGATAGGATCCCCGGAACGGATTGTCAAACACGGAATAGTCCAGTTGGTACTGAAACTTATAGACGGAGTCCGGGACATTCATCGGAAGGACGTTCTTGCCGGCTTCGACGATTTTTCCTTCGTAGGTATTTTCCACTTCCACCCTGGGATTGAAAGTCTGCGCCAGGGCGGAGACGGAGGCAAGGGCGGAGAAAGCAAGCGTTGCAAACAGAGTCTTTTTCATGCTGATATCCTCCTTATCACTTGTTCATCAATTGATTGAGCCTGTCCAGACGCATACGGACACTCTCGGTCACATCATCCGTCGAGCCGGCGGCCGGTTCATAGCCGTTCAAGATGCTCTCGAACGTCGCCTTGGCCTGGCGGTAATTCTCGTTTTCCGCGAAGGAATCGCCCAGGACGATGAAGGCACGGGCCAGCCAATAGGCCTGGGACGGGGCCGCTTCGGCAAATTTATACACCTCGGACTCGACTTCGGTGAAGCGGCCCTGGTCGAACTTGTCCTGAATCACCAGATACGCGGCCTCGGCACCCTCCGCCGTAGAAGGATCGCGGGCCAGCACACGCAAAGTCTCGAAGGCGGCATCGCGCTGACTCGTCGCCAGGAGGGACTTGGCCGTGAGGTACTGGGCCTCGCGTTTCAGATCCCTGCCGGTGGAGGGATCAGCGCTGACGGCCGTTGCGGCATCCACCGCTTCCTTGAACTTGCGGCCATAATAGGCGGAACGCATCATGCCCGCCTGGGCCGTCCGGCGGTTCTCGGCGATCGTAGCATCGGCCAGCAGTGTCGAGTAGGCGGCATACGCCTCGGACCAATGCTCGATGCCATAAGAAAGATTGGCAAAATGGAGCAACGCCAGCTCACGGTCCTCCCCTGCATCCGCGGCATGAATGACCTCGGAATAACAGTCACAGGCCTTTTCCTTGGAACCGAGCGCCTTGTAGCATTCCGCCTTGTAGAAGAGCGCCTTGGTTTTCCGGACCCCCTCCGGATAACGGTCCAGATACTTGTCGAGCGCGACCAGCGCCTTCTCGTAATGGGCCGTCATGAAGATCTGCTCGGCGGAATTGAAATACAGCGCCTCCTTCTCCTCGGCCGTCTTGGCGGACTTCCCGATGGACTCGGAATAAGCCAGGTACTTCTCCGGCTCACCTTTGGCCTGATAAATGGACTCGATGGCCAACAAGGCATCTTCCGCGGATTCGCTGCCCCGGAAACGCTCGGCCACGCGCTTGTAGTACTCCAGCGCCTTGTCATAGTCGGAACGGTTGCGTTCGATCATGCCCAGGGCGATCAGGGACTTGGCCAGATAGAGACTGTCCTGCGATTGGGAAACAAGGCTGCGGAAGCACTCCGCGCCCTTATCGTCTTTCCCCTCAGCCACATAAGTCCTCCCCAGTTCATACAGGGATTCGGAAAAGAAAGGGGACGAGGCCGGAGCGTTCCTGACTTGGGAAAGAGTCGCAATCTTCTCCGCAGGCTTGCCCTGCAGTCCATAAGCGACGCCCTGCTGGTAAAAAGGATACAGGTTGGAAGACGACGGATACTCCTTGATGACCTTTTCGTACTGCTCCACGGCCGACTTGTAATCCTTGACGATGAAATCGCAGTCTGCCCGGCGGATCAACGCATCTTCGCGGTTGTCGCGGTCACCGGAAGCGATATACTTGTCGAACCAGCCGGCGGCAGAAGCATAAGCACCGTCATCGAAATAGCAGTAAGCCAGGTCGTACGGGATGCGCCGTCCTTCCGCCTTATTATCCAGCGCAGACTGGTTGTACAAGTCCGTGAAGGTATTGCGGGCTTCCTCATAATTGCCCGTCTTGTAGTAGGACTCCGCCAGCCAATAGCGGGACAGTTTGTTGAAGTTGTCCTGCCGGGGCACGAAGAAAGTCGCCGCCTTGAGGCACGGGACCGCATCCCGCCAGGAGCCGTTCTCGATCAGCTGTCCGGCACGCAGGAAATTCGCCTTCATATAGTTGGATTTCATCCCGGGCGTCAGCACCTCGATATTGTCATAGGCTTCGACCGCGGCAGCATAATCCCGGTTGAAAAGCGAAGCGACGGCGATGTAGTCATAGATCTGGTCATTCTTGCCGGAATCTTTGTAGCGCTTCAGATAGTCCTGGAAAACGGAAGAATCATGATTCAGGTCAAAGGCCAGCTTGGCGAAATTGAAGAGGGCATCCTCCTGGATGTGCCGGTCAAAATCCAGTTCAGAAGCCTCCCGGAAAGCATCCATCGCGGAAACCTTGTTCTTGGTCTGGATATAGGAATACCCCAGCTGGTAAGAGGCGATCTGGCCGAGGGAATCACGGCGGTCCCCCATCCGGGTAAAGTTCTCGATCGCAGCCTTGTAATCGCCGAGGCTATACTGGAGAGAACCGGCATAAAAAGCATCCGAAGGCTCCAGGACCGGTTTTTCCGTCACGGCCACATCGTAATACTTCTTGGCCTTTCCGGCATTACCCTGGACGAGATAGGACTCGGACAGGATGCGGGCCAGGCGCGGCTTGCGCTCGTCGGGAACGATCTGATACAAGTCATCCCCGTACCGGGCCACGTAGGCATAGTCCTTCTCCATGAATTTGCATTCGAGCATATAGTACGACGCCTGCTGCGTGAAACGCGTATCTTTCGCAGCCGCTTCAAACAGGGGGAAGGCCTCGCTGAACTTATTCTCGGTATAGTCCATATAGGCGAGGGCATACTGACTGGGAGCCGTAAACTCCGAAGCAGGCCGCTTCAGGACTTTTCCGAAAGAGGTCCGGGCAGCCTCATATTCGCCGACGGCGTAATCGCAGTACGCACGCTTGAACAGGAGTTCGGTATAGTCCTTCCGGGACAGGCCCTTGCCGTTCACCAGGCCGAATTGGAGGGCGGCTTCCTGGTAACGGCCGCTGTCGAACAGGCTGGTCGCATACAGCTGATGGATCGGGGACGAGAGCGGAGTCTGGCCATATTTCTGGTTGTAGTTGGCGATGGACTCCTCATAACCGGCCGCTTTCTGCTGAATGGCGCACAGCAGGGTGTATCCGGCACTCATCGGATCAGCCTCGGATTGGGACGAGATCTCCTCAAAGAGAACCCGGGCCCGGTCGAACATGCCGTTTTCATACAGACGCACCGCTTCGCGGTAGGTCCGGGAGAAGGGGCCCGGGAGCGCGGAAGCCGTCCAAGTGGCAAGGACCGCAGCCAGAACGACGCTTGCCAGCATTTTGAGTTTCATATTCAGAAGTTTAATGATATAACTTACAAATTTACTTATTTTTCCGCTATCTTTGTCAAGAATTGTGCCTTAAAACATCGTTTTTTATGAGCGAATCCATCATTTCTTTCAAGAACGCCGACATTCTCAACGGAGAGGAAACCGTCATCTTCGGACTGGACATGGATATCCGCCCCTCGGACTTCGTCTATATCGTCGGGAAGGTCGGGACCGGCAAGACGTCCATCATCCGCACCATCATCGCGGAGAACCCGCTCGAAAAAGGAGAAGGATACGTATGCGGATTTGAGCTGAACGGGATCCGGGCCAAGGAAATCCCCTACCTGCGCCGCAAGTTGGGCGTCGTTTTCCAGGATTTCCAGTTGCTGATGGACCGCAGCGTGGAGGACAATCTGTGCTTCGTCCTCGGGGCTACGGGATGGAAAGACCGCAGCGCCATCGAGCGGCGCATCCTGGAAGTATTGAAAGCTGTCGGGATGGAGACCAAGGCACACAAGATGCCGCACCAGCTCTCCGGCGGCGAGCAGCAGCGCATCGCCATCGCACGCGCTCTCCTCAACGAGCCGGCCGTCATCATCGCGGACGAGCCCACGGGCAATCTGGACAATGAAACGGCCGACGGCATCATGAAACTCCTGACCCGGATCAACCACGAGCAAGGAACGGCCGTCGTGATGGTTACGCACAACCGCAGCATCTTCGAGAAATACCCGGGCCGCGCCTTCATCTGCAAGGATGAGCACTGCACCGAGCGGATGGACAATGAAGTGATCGACCTCGCCCTGACGATATGACACGCAACGAACGCTACGCCCGCATCCTGGACTTTTTCCGGGTACACCAGCCCCATGCCAAGACCGAACTGCACTACGGGGATCCCTTCCACCTCATCGTGGCGGTCATCCTGTCGGCCCAATGCACCGACAAGCGGGTCAACCTCGTGACACCCGCCTTGATGGAAGCCTTCCCCACCCCGCAGGCCATGGCAGGTGCCTCCTTCGAGGACCTCTACCCCTATATCAAGACGGTCTCGTATCCCAACAGCAAGACCCGTCACCTGATCGCCATGGCGCAGAAACTGGTCGCCGACTTCGGCAGCGAAGTTCCTTCGGACATCGACGCGCTGATGAGCCTGCCCGGCGTCGGGCGCAAGACCGCCAATGTGGTCGCTTCCATCGTCTATGACAAGCCTGTCATCGCCGTTGACACCCATGTCTTCCGCGTCTCGCACCGGCTGGGCCTGTCCGACGGAAAGACCCCGGAAGCGGTCGAACGGGACCTTGAAAAGCATATCCCTGTCGCAGACCGGGGGGACTCGCACCACTGGCTGATCCTCCACGGACGGTATATATGCACCGCGCACCGCCCGAAATGCGGGCAGTGCGCGCTCAAAGCCTGGTGTAAGGAAGGACCCTTCTAGGCAAACTGGGCTTTCAGCCGGGCGATCTTCCCGTCCGCATCCGCGCCCTTCGCACCGAAATAGAACTTGATCTTGGGCTCCGTACCGGAAGGACGGACCGATACGACATCCCCCGCCTCGTCGAAGAACTGCAGGACATTGGACTTGGGCTGCCCCGTCTTCTCCGGCTCCAGATAATCAATGACTTTCGTCACCGGCGATCCGCACAGGTCCTGCGGCGGATTCTCCCGGTATGCGGTCATCATGTCGCGGATCTCCTGCGCTCCGCTGATCCCCTTGCGAACGACATTGACCAGGGCCTCCTTGCGGTATCCGAACTTCTCATAGACCTCCTGCATCAGCTGATACAGGGTCAGGCCGCGATCCGCCGCCCAGGCGGCACATTCAGCCACCATCAGGACGGAGACCTGGGCATCCTTGTCGCGCACGAACTGCCCGACGTTGAAGCCGTAACTCTCCTCGCCACCGCAGATAAACTCGCCCGTCGCTTCGTGGCGCTTGACGACTTCGGCGATGTATTTGAACCCGGTCAGGACATTGTACACGGGCACGCCGAAATGACGGCAGATGTCCGTGATGAGTTCCGTGGTCACGATGGTCTTAACGACATATTTCCCTTCGCCCAGCGTACCCAGCTCGGCCCGGCGGGAAAGGATGTAATAGGTCAGCAGGGAGGCGGTCTGGTTGCCGTTGAAGAGCACCATCCGGCCCTCATTGTCCCGCACCGCAATGCCCATCCGGTCCGCATCCGGATCCGTCCCGATCACGATGTCGGCACCCGTTTCCTCCGCGCGGTCCAGCGCCATCTTGAGGGCGGCCGGCTCTTCCGGGTTGGGGGAAACGACGGTCGGGAAATGGCCGTCGCTGACATCCTGCTCAGGCACATGGATGACGTTCGGGAATCCGGCCCGTTTCAGGATTTCCGGCACGAGCCTCACACCGCAGCCGTGCAGGGGCGTATAGACGAACTTGATGTCGCCGTGCCGGGCGCTTGCCTCCGGAGAAAGACGGAGGGAAAGCAGGTCGCGCAAATACAGTTCATCGACATCCTTCCCCATCAGTTCCACGGGCGCCCCGACACCGTCTTCGGGTTGGAAGCGCACCATGGACGGATCCGTGACCCGGGCGACTTCCGCAACGATCTCGGCATCCACCGGAGCCGTCACCTGTCCGCCGTCGGACCAGGACACCTTGTAGCCGTTGTACTCCTTGGGGTTGTGCGAGGCGGTGATCATGATACCGGCCACCGCGCCCTTGAGCCGGACGGCGTAGCTCATCTCGGGGGTAGGACGGATATTGTCGAAGATCCAGACGCGGATGCCGTTGGCGGACATCACATCCGCCGCGATCCGGGCGAATTCCTTGCTGCGCAGGCGGCTGTCGTAGGAAATACAAACCGACGGCTCCTGGCGCTGCGGGCTGCCTGACAGGCCGCAGCGACGGAGAATGTAGTTGGCAAGCCCCTGCGTCGCCATGCCGACCGTATATTGGTTCATCCGGTTGGTGCCGACCCCCATCAGGCCGCGGAGGCCTCCGGTACCGAATTCGAGGTTTTTATAGAAGGCGTCTTCAAGGGCGGTCGGGTCCTCGGTGCGCAGTTCGACGATCCGGGTCTTGGTCTCGGGGTCGAAATCCCCCGTCAGCCATTTCTGTACATTGTCAAGGTAGTCTGCCATATGCTTCATTTTCGTGTCAAATCAAACAAAGATATCACTTTTTCGGCAGAGCGCCAAGGGACCTTTGTCCAAAGTTGCGTATCTTAGCGGCGAAATGAAAAAGAAGAGTTTCGCCCAGATCGTCCAGGAGACGGAAAGCGACCTGCAGCGCCGGCTGTGGGCGAAAATGCCGGAGTGGGAGCATGTCCCCGGGCTCCGGCTGCCCGCCCGGCTCAACGTGGAGCAATGCAGTTCCTCCGCGACGGCCCGCTACAAGGCCGAATTCGCCGGGAGGATCCTGCAGGAAGCGGGTGACGGAGGCCCCGGGCGCATCGCGGACTTGACAGGGGGACTCGGCGTGGACAGCTGGGCCTTCTCCCTGCAGGCGGATGAGCTGCTCTTCAACGAGATGGATGCCGCCCTCTGCGACCTGGTCCGGCACAATTTCGCCTGTCTGGGCGTCCCGAACGCCTGTTTCCGCTCCGGCGAAGTCCGTCCCGGAGAAGTCCGCGCGATCCTGGCCGGCTTCCGCCCCGGCCTGATTTACCTGGATCCTGCCCGGCGCTCCGCCACGGGGCGGAAAGTCTTTCTGCTGGAGGACTGCAGTCCGGACGTGGCGGCCCTGGAGGCGGAACTGCTCGCCTGCGCGCCGCAGCTGCTGGCCAAACTATCACCGATGGCGGACCTGTCGCTGCTGCGGCGGCGGCTCCGCGGCGTGTCGGAGATCCATGTCGTCTCCGTAAACGGGGAATGCAAGGAGCTGCTGCTACGGATGGAGCGGGAGGAGAAGGAGCCGTTCCGCCTGACGGTCACCGAATTACGAGATGGCCAGACCCACAGCCTCACGCTGACGGATGCGCAGCGGAAGACGGGATGCGAAGGCCTGGAGGGGCCGATCGGGGAAGGATGGTTGTTTGAGCCCGGGGCGGCGCTGATGAAATCCGGAGGGCACGAGTTCCTCTGCCGGCGCGGCGGGCTGCGCAAACTGTCGCCTTCCACGCAGCTGTATCTCGCGGAAGAGGGACCGGTCGGGGAACTGGCACCCTTCGGACGCTTCCGCAGGATCTTGGAGGCGGTACCGCTGGACAAGCGTTCGCTCAAGGACGTGGGGCGGCGCCATCCGCTTGCCGACGTGAGCGCCCGCAACCTGCCGCTGCACTCCGACGAGCTCGCCCGCCGCCTCGGCGTATCCCCCGGCGGCGACGTTCACATCTACGGCACCACCGTCACGACTCCCGCAGGCTCCGCCCGGGTCCTGCTCGTCACCGCGCGTCAGTCCTTCAGGTAGCGGAGCCAGAAATCCCGGTCCTCGGCCAGCGAATGTTGCGCCTGCTTCCCCCGGTAGCCGTGCATCCCATCCGGATAGATCATCAGTCGGAAGCCCTTCCCGGCTTGCTGCAGGGCGTCCACCAGCTGCAGCGTGTTCTGGAAATGCACGTTGTCATCCCCGGTCCCGTGCGTCAGTTTCAGCATCACGGACCCCGATCCGCCGGCCGGCACCGGATAATCCTCCACATAGTTCAGGACCCGCGCCGCACGGTACCCTTCCGGATTGGTCCGGGGCGTCTCCATGAAGCGCTCCGTATAATGGCTGTCGTACAGCGCCCAGTCATAGACGCCGCCGCCGGCAATGCCGCAGCAGAAGACGTCCGAATGACGCAGCAGCAGCATCGCCGTCATCGTCCCGCCGAACGAAAAACCCTCGACGCCGATACGGGCGGCATCCACATAGGGCAAGGAGCGGAAATACGCCGCCCAGGCCAGGAAATCCTGCACCGGCACGTCCGTCAGGTTGCGATAGACCTGGTCGGTCCCGGCCCGTCCGTTATGCCCGGAGGCACGGCAATCCGCGACCACATGGATGATCCCCTGCCCGCTCCACCACTGGCTCTGGGGCGTAGGGCGGCGCCACATGTCCCGCACGTAGGCCGTATTGGGCCCGCCGTAAATCTCGAAATGCACCGGATATTTCCGGGAAGGATCGAAATCCTTGGGATAGGTCACGGCGGCCGGCATCATCAGCCCGTCCGTGGCGGGGATCGTGACGAGCTGCGGGAGCGCATACGCCGACGGATCGAACTCCGGTCCCTGCGCATCCGCCACCTTCATGGCACTCCGGGCAGCCCGGTCGTCCACGTGCATGCCTTTCCGGCTGCCCTCCAGCAGACGGCGGTTCTTCCAAGCCAGGGACGCCGTCCGCGTCTCGTACAGCCAGACCTGGGTCGGCGTGGTGAAGTTGGACAAGGCGGCGACGAAATACTGGCCGTCCGGGCTGAAACGGACGCCGGACACGCCGAGCCGAGGGTCGGTCAAGGCCACGATCCGACCCTGGGCATCCACCCTGTAGAGGCACGCACGCGTCGTGGCGTCCCGATGGGCCGTGAAATAAACCGTACCTTCCGCCTCGTCGACGCGCAGCAGGTGCATCCGCCAGTTGGGGCCGTCCGTGAGGCGCCGGAACTCCTGGCCGTCGTATGACAGGAAGTAGATCTGCTGCCAGTCACCCTCGAAGGAGCGGGCCATATACAATCCCTTTTCCGTAAAGAGCACGTCTTCGATCCAGCTGAGCCAGGTCTTGTATGTCTCGTGATAGACATGCGTCTTGCTGCCGTCCCGGGCGCTGACCCGGTACAAGTCCAGGGTATTCTGGATGCGCGGTTCCCGTGCGATGTAGAAGGATTCCCCGTCCGGGCCCCAGAACGGAGTGCCGAAATACTGGTCCTCGGAAGGGTCAAAGTCCGCCCATACCGTCTTGCGGGCCACTTTCTTCGCACCGGCACCGAAAGGCAGCGCCCGCACGTCGATCATGCCGATCCGCACTTCCGGGTTCGTCTCCCCCGCCTTGGGATAACGCGTACGGTTCAGCGTGCCGTCCTGCCCGGAGTGAGAATAGATGGGGAACATCGGGACCTCACCGTTGTCGAATCGGTAGAATCCGATGCGCCGCGAGTCCGGCGACCACCAGAAAGCCTTGTAGCGTGACGGGCGGCCGAATATCTCCTCATAATAAACCCAGGAAGCGTAGCCGTTCAGGATCACGTCCGATCCGTCGAAAGTAAGCTGCTTCTCCCGCCCGGCCTCCAGGTCATAGACAAAGAGGTTGTTGTCCCGGGTGAAAGCGAGCATCGTGGAGTCGGGGGACCAGGTCAGGTTGACCGCCCCCTCGGGCCGGACCGGGAAGTCCGTATAGGTCGCCGGGGAGGGCGTGGACGGGAGGAGGCGAAGCGCGGGAAGCGCTACGCGGAACGCATTGGTATCCGTGTAGCTGCCATCGTACGAAAAGGCCACTTCCGTATCCGACATCCATTTCCACGCCATGGGGACGGGATTGTACTCCTGCGAGCGGGCCGTCAGGCACAGCGAGAGGAAGAGGAGGGGCAAGAGGATCTTTCTCATTCGAAAAAACGGTCTTTGAAGTTCACCAAGTATACTTTTTCCACCGCACGGGTCAAGGCGGTGTAGAGCCATTTCAGGTCGTCCAGACTCTGTTCGTCCTGCCAGAAGGGGTTGTCGATCAGGACGCACTTCCACTGCCCGCCCTGGGACTTGTGGCAGGTGATCGCGTTGGCATATTTCAGTTGCAGGGCATTGTAGAACGGGTCTTCCCGCACCGCCTCGTAGCGTTTCTTCTTGGACGTGATGTGGGCATGATCCGCATCCACACCGCGATACAACGCGTTCTGCTGCTCGTAAGTCAGCGAGGCAGACTCGGACTCCAGGGTGTCCAAGCAGACTTTGGCCGTGATCTCGAGGTCGTCATAATCGGGAAAACTGAGCCGCGCATCGGCGAAATGCAGGCCGTACCGGTCCACGTAATGCCCGATCCGGACCAGCTTGACGGTATCGCCGTTGGCGATGTAGTCCATTTCCTCAACATCGTCCAGGAACTGATAGCAGTTCTTGACGATCATCAGCTTGTCCCCGCGTACCAGGCGTTCCTCCTTGAATTGTACGGAGGAACGGACCCCCAGGTTATACCGGATCGCCCGCCTGTTGGAGCGGCACAGGATCATGGTTTCGTCTTCACCGTAGCGGGCATAAGCGTCAGAGAGGGTCTCGATCAGGTCGCCGCCCCCCAGGCGGGCGATGTCGTCGAAACCTTCCAGCGACAGCTTCAGGCCATCGAAAGTCTCGTAGGGATCCGAACTCCGGATCAGCTCCCGGATCTGCGTCGCATTGTAGAGGATGCCGGATTCCTGCGCCTGACGGACGACGGTGGTCAGCGTAGCGTAGGTCACCCCCCCGAACCCTTCCATATAATCCGGCGAAAGGGCGGGACTTTCCTCCATCCCGACCGGCGGCAGTTGGGCTGAGTCTCCGACGAGGATCAAGCGGCAGTCCAGTCCGGCCCGCACGAAGTGGACCAGATCTTCCAGCAGGTTGCCGGTCCCGAACTGGGCACCGGACTGACCTTGGGCGCCTTCGATGCCGATGAGCGAGACCTCGTCTACGACGTAAAGGGTATTGCGCGCCTTATTGGGCACCAGCGAAAACTGCCCCAGACCGTTGTCCCCCACCGATTTCTGCCGATAGATGCCCTTGTGGATGGTGTGGGCCGGCCGGTGCGCATAGGAAGACATAACCTTGGCGGAACGGCCGGTCGGCGCCAGCAGGACGCAAGGCACTTTCATCGCGGACAGGGAATCGACCACGGCCGAGACGGCCGTCGTCTTTCCCGTGCCGGCATACCCGTTCACGACCAGGATATCCGCGTCATCGCCGATCAAGAATGACGCCACCTTGCGCAGCATGGCATCCTGACAGGACGTCGGCACGACGCCCAGATGGTGCAGGAAGTCCTTATACAGGAAAGCCGCCCTATCCATCGCTACAGGATCCGCTTTTTGAACAGGGAGGCAAAAACGGCCAGGACCGGGTAGATCTCGACACGACCCAGAAACATGTTGACCGTCATGACCATCTTGGAGATCTCCGGCATCGCATTGTAGCTGCCCATGGTGCCATATTGATGGATGGACGGCCCGACATTGCCGAGGGCAGATACCGAGGCGGCCAGCGCATCCACATCATGCTCCCCCATCAGCAGCAGGAGCCCGGAAGAGATCCCGAGCAGCAGCATGTACATGGAGATGTAGATCAGGTGCGGAGCCACTTCCTCGTCCCGGAGGATACGGTTGCCGACCTTGACCTCGGTGATGGCGGACGGATACAGGGCCCGCTTGACCTGCAAGGCGATGGCCTTGAACAGGAGCAGCACGCGATCCGCCTTGATGCCGCCGGAAGTAGAGCCCGCACAGGCGCACATGATGCCCATGAAGAACAGCCCCATGTTCGCCAACATGGGCCAGTCAGCGTTGTCCACGGTGGCGAAACCGGACGTCGTGGCGATACACAGCGTATGGAAAGTACTGTCCCACAGCGCCTGGCCGAAGGAGGGCGAAAGCGACTGGGAACGCATCACGAAGGCCAGGAGCAGGGAGAAGAACACGAGCGTCCCGACGTAGAACTTGACAACCGGATTGTTGAAAGGCCGGAAACTGCGGGTGATGACCGCCATATAGACCAGACCGAAGTGCAGGGACGAGATGAACATGAAGAGCATGGTCAACCCTTCGATCAGATAGGAGTCATAAGCCCCGATGGAAAGGTTGCGCGTACTGAAGCCGCCGGTTGCGCTGACGCTGAAAGCGTGGCAGATCGCATCGAAAGGCGACATCCCGGCGAGCCAATAGGCAAAGAACGATACGACGACCAGGCCAAGATAAACGTAAGCGAAGACATAGACCACCTTGTTGGTCCGCGAACTGTAGCCCTCCTTGCTCAGCGAGGACAGTTCCATATTGGTCAGGCGGAGACGCACCGGACTGGCGTTCGGGATGATCAGCAAGAGGAAGACAACGACCCCCAAGCCGCCGATGAAATGGGTCGAACTCCGCCAGAAAAGCAGGCTCTTGGGTACCGACTCGATATCATCCAGGATGGTCGCACCGGTCGTCGTATAGCCGGACACGCTCTCGAACCAGGCATTCTGGACCGAGAAGGGACCGCCCCAAAGGGCAAAGGGCAGCATACCGACGATGAATGAGAGCAGCCAGGACAGGACGATGATCATATAGCCGTCCTTCATCGTGATTTCCGCCGTTTTCTTGACGAAGATGAAGGGGAAGATGCCGATCGTAAAGGTGATGATGAAACTGATCACGAGGGCGACCAGGGCACTGTCGTTGCCGTAAGCGATGGATACGAAGACAGACAGTAGCATGAAGAGCGCGCTGACAAGCAGTGCGTATCCCACATTCCGGCTGATGGTCTTCAGGTTCATGGCAATCCGTCAGACCTCCGCACCGGTTTCCGCGTCTCCGTTCTCCGGGGACGGCGGGGCTTGTTTTTGCGTCTGCGCATTGCGGAGATTCATCAGGCGCTTACGCAACTGGAAATTCTCGGCCGCCAGCTCAGAGATGCCGGCATTCAGCTCAGAGAGCTGGTCGTCCCCGTCGAAGGTGTAATGGTAGCGCTTGTTGTAAGAGCGGTAATTGTTCAGGCCGTCCACCATCCTGTAGATGGGATCGACATAATAGGACAGGATGAAGAACATCAGCATCAGGACCAGCAGGAGGCCCACGCCGACGGCGACGATGCCCGGGACAATGCTACGGTAGAAGCCGCGGTCAAAATTGGCCGAATTTTTCTTGAGGTCGCTGTAGATCTCCGAACTCATCTTGTCGATCGCACTGCTCAGGCGGTTGTAGCGGGGTTGCAGGCGGTCGAAGTACCAGGCCCGGGAGTCGATAAAATCGGATTTGAGGACCTCCGGGAGCTCCAGCGAGGTCAGCATATAGGCCGAATAAGCATACAGGACCGAATCAGCCAGGCGCACCTTCGTGACGGTAGAGAGCGACTTCTTGAGGGAATCACAGTGGGACACGAACTCCTTCTGGTCGAAATCCGGAAGAGAGGTGAGGTTGTCGTCCCCGATGACAGCCAGGATATCCAGATTGTAGTTGTTGCTGGACTCGGACAGTTCCTGCGCCATGTTGATGCTATGGATGTTGTCTGCGATGAGACTGGATACATAGGTGCTCATCGTCTTATACTCCAGCACGGAAATGATGCTGGATATCAACAAGATGACGGCGATGGCGCTCAGGCTCAGGACCAGTTTGAGCTTGAGCGACAAGCGGAAGGGCTCCTTGAAGATGTTTTTCAGTTTCACCGGCATACCCGTACTATTTAATCCAAGCACAAAGATAGCAATTATGCCGTCAATCCAAAACCAGGATGCCGGATAATGAGGGCGACAGCCTGAAATTTTAAAAACTTTAAAAATAAAATTATCTTTTTGGAATTAAAATTGTATATTGCGGTACGAACTTGACAGTTATGATCATGAGCAGTAAAAGTTTTCTCACAGAAGTGAACAAGAACGCCGATATCAAGCGACAGATTCTCCGACTTTGCATCCTGAACGACAGTTATTCCATCGCGGACCTTTCCAAAGAGATCAACACGAGCGTCCCGACCGTCACCAAGATCATCGGGGAGTTGATCGACGAAGGATTCATGCTGGACATGGGCAAGGTCGGCACTTCCGGAGGAAGACGTCCCAGCATCTTCGGGCTGAATGCCGCCGCCGGCTATTTCATCGGCGTTGACATCTCCCGGCAGCATTTCCACATCGCCATCACGGATTTCAAGGGTGATGTCACCGCCTTCATCCCGGACATCGAGTTTATCCTGGAGGCCAGCGCGGACTCGTTCAAGACGCTTTGCCGCCTGGTCAAGGAGGCGGTCGCCCAGGCCGGGATCCCCTGGGAGAAGGTACTCAGCGTCGGTGTGAGCCTGAGCGGGCGCGTCAACCCGGAAGAAGGCTATTCGATGAGTTATTTCATGAGCGACGACCTGCCGCTCAATGCGATCTTCGAGAAGGATTTCAACGTCCCAGTCTCCATCGAGAACGATTCCCGGGCGATGACCTACGGCGAGTTCCTGGCCGGCGGACACGGCAAGGACGCCCGGAACATGCTCTCCATCAACCTCAGCTGGGGTCTGGGCATGGGCATGATCCTGGACGGCCGGCTCTATTACGGGAAGTCCGGCTTCTCCGGGGAGATCGGCCATTTCCCGCTCCTGGACAACGAAAAGATCTGCCGCTGCGGCAAGGTCGGCTGCCTGGAGACCGGCGCGTCCGGATCCGCCCTTCACGAGATGATCCTGGAGCGGCTTGCCAGCGGCCGGCCCTCTTCCCTGGCCAAGAAGTTTGCGGCCGGCCAGCAGATCACCCTGGATGACATCCTCAAGGCCGTCGAGGAGGAAGACGTGCTGGCTATCGACAGCATCGGCCAGATCGGAGAGACCCTGGGTCGCGGCATCGCCGGCCTGATCAACATCTTCAACCCGGGCCTGGTCATCATCGGCGGCCGCCTGATCGTCGGCAAGAAATACCTGATGTACCCGATCAAGACCTCGGTCAATAAGCTTTCCCTCAACCGGGTCAGTTCCGACACCAAGATCGTGTACTCCACGCTGGGACGCAAGGCGGCCTCCATCGGCAACTGCCTCATCGCCCGCAGCAAGTATCTCGGACTGTTTTAGGCTTTACGGCCGGGTCCCGAAATCGTATTTCGGCTTCTTCAGCATGCCCCCCAGGTTGAAATGCTGGTTGTCGGGCAGTTCGATATCCGTCCTGGCGGCTCCCTGCGTCATCTTGTCCTTCAATTCCGGCAAGTAGAGCCGGTAGACTTCGCGGGGCGTCGCGCCATGCTCCTTGCAGATCCCGGCGGCCATCCCGACGACCTCGCCCATCATCGCGCCGGTGCGCATCAGGCGCGTGGAGCCCAGCGTCACATGAGTCGTGCTGATGTTGCGCCCCGCCATGAAGAGATTGTCGATATTGCGCGAATACAGGCAGCGGTAAGGCACCGCATAGGGGTAGATCGGATTGTGTTTGGTCACGGCCTTGAAGGCCTCTTCCGGGAAGCGGGCGGCATTGACAGGGTCGGGAGAATGCAAGTCAAAATGCCAGGAAATCGTGAAAGAAGCATCTTCATGGAAGACCTGCTTCTCCACGTCATCCTGCTTCAAGATGTAATCCCCCAACAGGCGCCGGGATTCCCGCTTGCCGGCGACATAGGCCACCCAGCCCAGCTCGCGATTGGCAAATGCATCTTTCTTGGGATGGTGGTTCTTAAGGAAACTCCAGTTGGAATAAACCACCAGCAGGCCATAATCCCGGATCCGTTCGAACTCGCCGATCTGGTCCCGGTCCATCCCTGTCTCCCAGGTCCACTCCCCCATCTTGACTTTCTCGCAGTTCTCCTCCGTAAAAACCACGCCATAAGAGAACTCAGGGAAGACTGACGGCTTGCCGGCATCCACGGAATACCATTGCACGGAGGCTCCCATGGTCAGGTCGTCCCCTTTTTCCGGGGCAAGGCTCTCGCCGAATTCATCCCGGCCTTCGCGTCCCATCCGCCAGTCTGCGCCGGCCATATAGCCCAAGCCGGCATCACCGGTGCAGTCGCTGAAGAGCGGCGCGCTCAGTTCCAGTTCCTCACCCGTTTCCGTCCCGCGGATGACGACGGAAGCGATGCGGTGCGGGTCCGCCATCCGGACCTTGACGGCCCGGAAACACGGGAAATAATGCACATTCGGCTCGCCCTCGATGAAGGCGATCTTCTTTTCGTCCTCATAGTTCGCGGCCGGTTTGGCATTGCCGCCCCGGCTCTGGCCGAACTCGCGCACCATCATCCCCAGGCGCGGATACAGGCCGATCTCGGTCCGGCCACCCAAATGGACGCGGACTTCCGCACTGTTGTTGCCACCGGGGACCGGGCGGTCATTGACCAGCGCGACCTTGCAGCCGTTGCGGGCAGCAGAAACGGCGGCGCACATGCCGGCGATGCCGCCGCCGATGACGACAAGATCATAGGTTCCGCCATCCGCGGGCACCGGGGACAGCGCCCCTGCCTCGCGTCGGAAAGACTCCAGGGCGGTGACTTCTGCAGGAGGTGTCACGCCGGCTTCCTTCGTCAGCCACACGGCGTCGCAACGCCCGTCGAAGCCCGCCAGGTCAGACAGGGCCAGGGTGCAGGAACCCGCCTTGAGCCGCCGGTTGCCGGCATACTGCCACTCCCAGCGGTTCCCGGATGCACCGACAATGCCCTTGAGCGGCTTACCGTCAATCTTGACCCGGAAAGCGCCGGGCCCGGTCGCCTCCGTCCAAGGAGCGGTCCAGTTGTAGGTCCGCACCCAGACATGATAGACGCCCGCCTCCGGAATCTCGACCGGCGTGGCTGCATCCGCGACCGGAATCCCCATCCCGTGCGCGATCAGGTAGGGCGATCCCATCTGGTCCATGAACTGCTGGTCCACCGACCAGCCTCCCTTGTCGGCGAAGCGCTCCGCCTCCACGAAGATCCCCTCGGCCCGGCCAGGCCAAGCCAATAATAAAAGAAGGATAGGCAATATACTACGTCTCATTGTCTTTTTTTATCTGTCTGTTTCTGACAAGAAAGATGAAATGGCGGAATACCAATTTTCTGCCATGATCCGGGCGCCATGAGCGTTGGGATGCACGTGGTCTTCGATGGCATCTGAATGCCAGTCAAAGCCCTTGCCGACGGGAACGAGCCGTACCCGGTCGGAACGATATTCTCGTACCATCCTGAACAGAGCCTCATTCAAATTGGAAATATACGAGTATTTCGGGAGTTTTCCGCTCTCGATCACTTGAGCGACGAAGACGACGGCCGTCGGATTGATGGCCAGGATCTTGTCGATGATCGTCCGGTGGGCCTGGATGATGCCAGGTACAGGGTGCTGTTCGGCGAAATGATTGTGCCCGCCGTGGATCAGCACGATATCAGCCGGATGGCGGCGATACACGCTGTCGATCTGTTTCGCCCAATACTCAATCGTTTTTCCACCAAGGGCACAATGGTTCAGGCTGTCTCCCTGGTAGTACTGCACCCGGGGGCCGATCATTTCGACATCAAAACCGGCTTCGCGAAGGCGCTCGCGCAAGGGAAAGAGATAGGATACATGATGGCTGCTCCCTTGGGTAATGGAGTCTCCGATGCCCAGGACTGTGATCGGGTACATACCGAGGAGACGAGTTTCCCCTGCGGAGAGCCGGACAGTCCGGACATCCTGCCGGCCGGGTATGGACAACGTCAGTTCCGTATCAGTCGCGGCCGTGACCCGCAGGACACCATCCTCAACAGTCACATCCTCCAGGACACCCGTGGAAGAGAGGATCTTCGGGCCCGCCCCGGCGTCACCGATCACGAAAGCCGAGCAACTGTCATCCTCGCCGGCGAAACGCAGCGGCAGGACAACGCCGTCCGCATCGGTGCGGAACGGATGTCCCAACACGGCGAGGACCTTCTGCGCCGGGACAGCGATCCGGTAATCCCCGATCCAGGGTTCGGAGGAGAATCCCGTCATCAGGGCATAGCCCGATGATGCATCCGCCTGCACGTACAGTTCAGGAGAATCGCACAAGCGTCCCGAATGGGTCATCGGCGCACCTTCGGTGAAAGGCAGCACCCGCTTGGCCATCCGGATGCGGGAAGCGGCGAAGCGCCGGTCCTCCGGGGTCGTCTTCCGCAGGTCGCCCCAGAAGCCGTGCCCGCCTTGCAGGATGGAGTTGACATTGTATTTCAAGGCGCCCGAAAGGCTCATCGGATAGGTCGCGAAGGTGAATACTTCCGGCGGGAAGATCCCCGCATACTCGTCCAGGCAAGCGCGGACGCTCTTGGACCGGAAGGTGGAATAATCCCCGTAGCGGGACGAGCCGTTGTTGATCCAAAAGAACTTGGCCTCCTGGAGCGTCATCAGTCCGATCATGTTGCGCCAGTGCTCGGTCAGGTCCAGTTCGACGACGACATCCGGATGGTACTCCTTCAGTTCACGCGCCAGGCGCGTCACGTAGAACGGGAACAGGTAGTTGTAACGGTCGATCCGGTCTTTCACGGAGTCCGTTTCCTGTCCATGCTCCAGGCCGGCGTTACAACTGCTGAGCGTACTGACCGCATCCCATTTGAAGAAGCGGACGCCCATGTCGACCAGCTCCTTCAGGGAAGCGAGCAGCACGTCGTAATAGCCGCTGACGATGTCGAAACCGGGGTTGCCCCACTGGACCAGGACGGGCGCGTCAGACCGGTCGTTGATCCGCCATTCGGGATGGTCCTTGTACAGGTCAAGGCTCTTCGAAACGGCCAGCAGGGAGAGCCAGACGCCGGCTTCCATCCCCGCCTCGTTGATCCGCCGGATGACGGGCTCCAGCCCGTTCGGGAAGCGCTCGCGGTTGACGGACCACTGCCCCATCGTCGCCTGCCAGCCGTCATCCAGGATGAAACGGTCCATCCCCATCTGACGGCAGTACTCGATCTCTTCGAAGACCCGTTCCTCCGTCAGGCAGCTCCGGAGTTCCGCATTCGGCTGGGCGCGCTGCATCCCCCAAGTGTTGTAGTAGAACATCGGTTTGCGGGAAGCCTTGTGGTCCGTGATCCTGCGGTAGAGATAGTCCTGAAGGCAGGCCGGGAGGTCCTCCCCCGGACGCAGGACGGCAAAAGCGGACCAGACGGTCTCATAGCATTTCCCGACCGGGATTTCCTCCCCGTCGATATACCCGCCCCGGCGGATCCGGTTCCCGACATCCAGGCATCCCGGCTCCGGGCGGGAGACGTTCGTGGAAATGAACCACAGGTCATCGTCGCCGGTGTAGCCGACATCACCTTCCACGCCCTGCATCTCATCGTTCTTGGGGCCGTATCTGGCCAGTTTCTCCTTCATGAAGGAATTGTCCTGCGACGCATGCTCGTAGGTCATGACGCAGCGCAGGCCGCCGCTCTCCAAGACCGTGAACGGTCCCTTCAGGGCCACCTCCCCGCCGGACAGGTCAAGCGGGTTGCGGTCCGGGTGGAACATGTGGTTCTGGTCCAGTTTCGCGCGCGTTTCGAAACGCCCGACGCGGATCTCTTCGCCGCGGACCTCCCCGGCTGCAGCCAGGGAGTAGCGCGGGAAGATGAAATGATTCCGGCCGTCCACATTGCTGAGCCTGAACCCGGGCCGTGAGGCGGTGAGGCGCAGCCGCTCCCGCAGCAGGGCGACATCCGGGAACACTTCCCGGTCCCAATACAGGCAGAGACCTTTCCACTTCCCTTTCCCCCGGAATTCGTACGTGTAGATCCGGGCCCCGTTGGACAGGTCCTTTGTCTGCAGGCCCGCATAGCGCCAGCAGGGATCCGTCGCCTTGACCCGGGACCCGTTGATGCAGAATTCGAAAGCCGGGGCCTGTTCCGACGTGGTCAACAGGCTCCCGTCCAGAACGACTTCGGAGGAGCAGATCCGCCCGCCGCGGACGGAGATCCGAGTCGAGAAAAAGTCATTGCCGGCCTCGGGCAGCCATCCGGCGCCGAGCAGGGCAAACAGCAGGACAGTCAGAAGATGATGCATGACGCAAGGGTTTTACAAGGCGATGACAGTCTTCTGGGTCGAAAAGGTATCGATCGCCGTCTTTTCAGGCAGGTACAAGGTCGAATAAGAGATCTCACGGCTCACATCGACGTTCGACAGGACGGAGGACGGGCCGAGCTCATCCGTGGGGTACAGGACTTCGCAGGCGGCCCCGGCGGTATCCGTATATCGGACGCAGATGCCAACCTCCTGCGCGGAATAGCAGTTTCCCCAGTTGAGGGTGACCGTATTTCCCTTGACCGAATGGGAATCCACCAGCCGGTTGTTGAGGGAGTTCTGGAAGAGTTCGCCGTACACGGCCACGTTCTCCTCATCCGGGATGGAGTAGTTTCCTTTCCCGTCCTCGGTGATCAAGATCAAGGCATATTGTCCTTCCGGCGTATTCCGGTCGATGATGACCTCGACCGGTTCGTCCATGTCCCGGCCCGGCGGGAGCGGGATGGTCTGGGACTGCGAGCGCAGAGACCAATACACGGTCAGGCCGGTCGCCCTGGGGTCACGCACCCAGAAATCCATCTTGAAGCGCTCCCGGCCGGCGAAAAGATGGACCGAATCCGGCTTCGCGATATAAATGATCTCACCCTGCGAAAGATACTGATCGATGTTGTCATTCATTCCGCTGCAGGCGACCAGCATGCAGAGGGCCAACAAGCTGATGATGATAGGTTGAATCTTCATGGCATTCAGGTTTTATTGGGCGTTGAATTCTCCGCCATAAAACTCCATCTCATTCAGGTTGAGAGAGTTGCTCTGCGTCCAGGTCTCCAGGCAGACAAAACGGAAGTAACGGAGGGGAGCGGCAGTCTCAGGGATTTCGACCTCTTCGCCGTTGTTGGCGTACTCCTGGTCTTCCGCGGTGACGTCAGCCGTCTCATAGCCCGACGGCTTATAGCTCCATCCGTCCAGGAGCATCTCCCATCCGTCCCAATTGTCCGGGTCAGCAGCCGCTTCGGCGCTGGCCGTACCCCACATCTGGAAATGCTTCGGGCAATGGAGCGCATAGCAGTATTTCACCCGGCCCCAGAACTTGACACGGGACAGCTTGTACAAATCTCCCAGGTCAACCGTGAAATAAGAATAATAAATATCATTCACCTTGACTTTGGTCTCCATGTAGATCGGCTTGTCCGAAGTCTTGACGCCGTCAAAGAGGGCGCCGACGTTGTTGCGGGATTTGTGCCAGTTCATATCGGTGGCCAGGGCCGTCAGGACGAAATACTCCGGCGAGATGAAAATCTCGTACATCGGAGTGATGACTGCGGACAAGGTATCCGTATAATTCTCATAGATATCCCGGATCAGGACCTTGAACTCCTGCTCTTCGGCAGGAAGTCCCCGGACGGCGGCAAAGCCGTTGGGATCCGAGGAGATGATGGTCTGGAAGATCGTATCTCCGTCTTCACCGGGCTTCATCACATATACGAAGATCTGTTCCTTCTCGGGATTGTCCCAACTGAGGATGAATCCTCCCCAACTGGGACTCACGTCGAGGGATTCGCGGATCGCATAGATGGGCGAATCCATCGGCTCGATTTCGACGCGCAGCGGTTCAGATTCATTCTGGCTGCGATCGACGGAGATCAAATCGACCGATTGGCGGTCGGACTTGGCGAAGCCCCTGATTTCCAACTTATTCTTGAAATTGGATGCGCGGACTTCGTTCCGCTGGCCGTGGGCATCCGTATAGACGGCTTTGACATAGAGCAAATCCGTATCGTCCGGGAGGTCGTATGTGATGACGACGCGGCCGGGATAGTTCTCCACGACAGCATTGTAGACCTGGGACGGCGGGATGCTGTCGACCGGGTACTGCCCGATATAGTCTTCTTGGCAGGAGACGGTCAGGGCAAGGATGAGGAAAAGCGGCAATATCTGTTTCATAATTGGTTTGCTTTATTCCCAATAGGGGTTTTGGACCAGGTTGGTATTGACTCGGATCGTATTGGTCTTGATCGGCCAGAGGTACTCCTTGGCCGTGAATTTGAGGTTGGCCAAGGTAATGATCTGATAGTACTCGTTCTCTTTCGAAGCATCCACGTTCCAGGCATAGACCGGCCCCGTAATATCGGTCACGGCCGTCTTCCAGCGGCGAACGTCCCAGAAATGCTTGCTTTCGAAACAGAGTTCGACTTCGCGCTCACGATGGATGATCTCGCGCATCCCGTCCTTGGTCTTCGGCTTGTTCGGGAAGCGGGAATAATTCTCCCAGCTGTCTATGACGCCTTCCAGCCCGGCATGCGCCCTCACCTTGTCGATATACGCATAGACTTCCTCATCGGGAGCGGCCTTGTACTCGTTGAGACACTCGGCATACATCAGGTACAGGTCCGAAAGGCGGAGCAGGGCCGGGGTATATGCCGTACGGGAACGCCCGTAAGTGGAAGTCGTAGTAGAAGTATAGTGGTTCGGCTTCTTCGACCAATACCCCGTGATGGTGTAGCGGAAAGAGCCGTTCTTACCGGAAGTCTGGCCCCGCTTCATGTGGATGTCCCAGCCTGCGCCCGTGAAGTTGCCGTTCCCCCACCAATAGCAGCCGTCGAAGCACAGATTGGCATAGAAACGGGGCTCCCGGTGAAGATTAAGCTGCGCCGTATGATACTGCGGCTGCACATAGTAGGGCTGGTCGTCGCCCGCTTCCACCATCTTGTACCGGTTGGGATAGTCCCAGTCCTTGTCCTCGTCGATAGGGACGCCGTTGTCGGTGTAGAACTTTTCGGCCATCCGGATCGTCGGGCCCAATAGGCCGCGATAGGGATTGGTGCTCCAGGCTTCATCGACGAAATAGGGCATCGAATAATACTCATAGTAGGTCGAGACGTCATTCTGGGGGTTGCACCAAAGCATCTCCTCGTTGTAACGGTCGTGATAGACGCAGCGGAGGTTGTTGACCAGCTGGACTTCGGGCGCGGCGACGATATATTGCGAGTTGTTGAAGGTATAGAGGCGATGTCCGGCTTCTTCCGCCACATCGATGGCCTGCTTGCAGGCATCGGCGGCGCGCTTCCACTTGGACTCGTCGTAGCTCTGGCTGAAGATCTTCACGCCCCGGTTGTCCGCCACGCCGGCATACTCCGGATTCCCGTTGAAGAGCGGGCTGGCAGAGGTCGTCAGGATCAGGGCCTTGATGGCAAGGGCGGCCGGCTGGGTGATGTGGCCGGCTTCCGTAGTCCGGCTTTCGATGGCGAGCGGCAGGTCTTCCACCGCCTCGTCGATCAGGCCGACGATGTAATCGACGCACTCGTCCCAAGGGTCGCGATAGACCCGGACTTCTTCGGGCGTCGCCTCGACGGAGAGATTCTCCTTGACGAGGGGGATGGGACCGTACATCCGCATCAGGTAGAAGTGATAGTAGGCTTTCAGGACCTTGACCTCCGCTTTCCAGATGCTCCGCTGCTCCGCGGAGACCTGGACCGTCACCTGGTCCACCTTGTCGAGGAAGATGTTACAGTAACGGATTCCCTTGAACAGGCCATTTCCACCGTAATTCTCGCCGTCCCAGTAATTGATGCGGGGATTGGCCGCCGTCTGGTCACCGGTCTTGATATAGAACGCGTTGTACTGGCCGACTTCGTTGTTGGCCTCGCGCGTATCCACGAAATTCCAAAGCTCGTCACTGCCCATCAAGGCCGGATCGTTCTTCGGATCACCGATCCGGGGGATGAAACTGTAGCAGGTCGCAAGGAACTTTTCCGCCCCGACGCGATCACGGAAAGCATAATCGATCGTAGCGATATTGTCCGGGACAACGTCGATGTAATCCGCACAGGAAGCCAGGCAGCAGAGCGTCGTCACGATAAATAGATTTCTGATGATTTTCATATGCCCTCAAATTTAAAAAGAAACTTGGACACCGAAGTTGTACACGCGCTGCGTCGGATAGTTGAAAGCGTGACCCGCCTGCTCCGGATCCCACAGGTCGAATTTGCTCCAGGTAAGGAGGTTCGTGCCGGAGAAATAGAAACGGAGGCTGTTCATCGCGATCTTCTTGGTCCAACGGTCCGGAAGGGTATAACCGAACTCAAGGGACTTCAGGCGCAGGAAAGAGCCGTCACGCATGAACCAGGTGCTGGTCCGTGCGTTGTTATCGATCACCTTGGTGGACATACGGGGCCACAAGGCGTAGAGGTTGCGGTTGTTTTCGCTCCAGTGATCGTCCGCATAGACCTTCAGCAACTGGCGGACCTGGCCTTCACTGGTCACGAACGGAGTGGTTTCCGAGACATTGATCCAGAACGACTCACGGCCGAGTCCCTGGAAGAACACCGACAGGTCGAAACCCTTGAAGCCGGTCGAGAAACCGAAGCCGTAGATCAGCTCCGGCTCGGTCGGATAGCCGATCGGGACCGTATCCAGGTCCGTGATCATGCCGTCGCCATTGATGTCGCGATACTTGATGTCACCGGCCCCGTAGTCGCCGAACTGGACCGGCGAATTCTTGACTTCTTCCTCATCGACGAAGAGCCGCTCCGCGACATACCCCCAACGCTGGGAGACGGGCTGCCCGATCTTCGACAGCCAGGGCGTTTCACTCTGGTCGATCTCCTCATACCTGGTATAATAGGCCTTGGCGTAAGTGAAGTTGGCACGGCCCGTGATCCACCAGCCGCTCGCGAAGGACTTCTGCAGGTCGAGCTGGAAATCAATGCCGTGACCCTGGGCCTCGCCAAGGTTGGACATCGGTGTCGTGACCAGGCCCATCGTGGACGGGATGTAGCTGCGCGAAAGCAGGATGCCGGTGCGGCGCTCCGTGTAGTAATCCACCTGCAGGTCCAGCATGTCGAACAAGCGCGTCTCCACACCCAGATTGGTCTTGTAGGAACGCTCCCAGGTGATCTTGTCGTTCTCGTACTTGCTGACCGTGACGCCGTTGTAGGTATTCTTGAAATCGTCACCGAACTCCACGCCGTAGCTGGAGTTGTTCATATTGATCTCCGACAGGTAGAAGAAACGGTGGGATTTCTCGCCGATGGCATCGTTACCGACCAATCCGTAGGTCGCCTTGAATTTCAGCATGTTGACGACCTTGGCCAGGCCCGACGGGTACCATTTCTCGTTGGACGCGATCCAGGCGATACCGGCCGAAGGGAAGAATCCGAAACGCTCGTTGCGGGCGAAACGCTCCGAGCCGTTATAACCGAAGTTGTACTCGAAGAAGTAACGCTTGTCGTAATTGTAGGTAAAACGGCCGGACAGGCCCAGGTTGCGGTGCGCCAGGGATTCGGTGAGTGAAGCGGCTCCGCCCTCCAGTTCATTGCGAGCCGTACCGACAAGCAGTGCACTGACGCCATGCCGGTCGGCGAAAGTACGGTCATAATTCATCGCCGCCTCGAAATAGGTGACGGCGCTCACGGTCTTGGTTCCTGGCTGATAGGTCAGATACTCCGTACCGGAATCGGGATTCAGGCAGTTCAGGGTATAAGTCCCATGATAGGTGTCATAGCCACCAATCTCATAGTAGAAAGGATTATAGCTGCGCACGACATCGAAATAAGTGTTGCGCGTGGTGCTCGCCATGCCCCGGATGTTCAGGCCCTTCGTAATGAAACTCAGGTCCTGCTTCAGTTCGAACTGGCCGAGGACCGTAGTCTTCGAATACTCTTTATAGCCCCGGACCATCTGGGCATAGGGGTTCAGGTAGTTGCCCGTGTCGTAGTTCCCGAAAAGGATGTGATAGGACCCCAGGTTTTCGGCGTCCGGCTCGTAATAGGGCTGGAACAGGACGGGGCTCGTGTTCATGATCTGCTCATAAACCTTGCTGCCTCCGTTGATCGGGCCGTTGTAGTCATCGAACGCGGCATGGAGACGGATGATCGCCTCGGTGGTTTTCGTGATGTTGATGTTGACGTTCGAACGGAGCACGTAACGCTTCAGGTCGATGTTGTTGTTGAAGTTGTTGCGTTTGTCCACCTTGAGCAGGCCGTTGTCGTTGTTGAAGGTCGCCGCGATGTAATACCGCGCGATCTTGCCGCCGCCGCTGACATTGGCGTTGACCCGCTGGTTGACCGTGGAGTTCTTGAGCAACATCTCCCGCCAGTCGAGGGCCGGATAAAGGACCGGATTCAATCCCAGCCGGGTATTCTCGATCTTGGAGAGAGAAAAAGGGAGGGTCGAGAGCGGATCCCGGGTGACGGCGCCTTCGTTGAAGAGCTGCATGTACGTGACCGGATCCGCCAGTTCGATGTTCTTGGTCGGCTCGGAAATCGAAGTTTCATAACGGACATTTACCTTTGCCGTTCCCTCGGAGCCTTCTTTCGTACTGACCAGGATGACGCCGTTCGCGCCGCGAGCGCCGTAGAGGGCCGTCGCCGTGGCGTCTTTCATGATGGAGAAGGAAGCGATGTCGTCCGGCTGGAGACGCGCCAGGTCCGAGGAAGTCATCTCAACGCCGTCGATCAGGATGAGCGGTCCGTTGGCATAGGTCAGGGAGGTGACGCCACGCACGAAGAAGGTCGCGTCATCCTGGCCCGGTTCGCCGCTCCGCTGATAGGAGATCAAGCCGGCGACCCGTCCGGCCAGGGCTGTGGTCAGGTTGCTGGAAGGGACCTTCAATTCCGTCGGTTTCACGGTATTGATGGAACCGATGACCGACTCCTTCTTCTGGGTGCCGAAAGCGACGACCGTCACTTCATCCAACTGGCTGGTGGCATCCTTCATCTTGACGACGAACTGGACCGAAGTGCCGACGGGGAAGGTCTGCGACTCCTTTCCGAAGAAATCGACAACCAACTTGTCCGAAGGCTTGACGCCGGACAGTTCGAAGGATCCGTCCAGGTCCGTGATGACTCCCCTCGTGGAACCGGAGACGGAGACCGTCGCACCCGGAAGCGGAGCACCCGATTCTTCTTCAACGACGACGCCCTTGACCGTCCGGCTCTGCGCCAGGGCGGACAGGGACAGCAAGATGAAGAAGCCTGCGGCAATAATTCTTTTGGTTAGCATAATGTAAGTGTTATAACAGGTTTGATGGTTTTCTGGAAGCGGCCAGCACAACGGATGCAGCCACAAGGAGGACGACGCCCGACAAGAAGGTCAAGACCCGTCCCCGGGCATCCCGGAAGGATACCACAACGAAAAGGGCCCCCATGGCCATAATACCCCAGGCAAGGACTCGGAGGCCGTACCGATTGGCCTCCCCGGCCGAGCGGTTGTCCGACGGCTTGGATTCCGGCATGGGGACCTCAGGCCGGCCGGACAGGCGGGCCTGAAATTCGAAGAGGAGCAGCAAAACCAAAGGGGCACCCACACCGACGGTCATCTCGACCGTCCGGGCGTTGTCCAGGCTGGGGTAAAGCCCGAGTTTCAGGACCAGATTGACGGCCAGGGAAAGAAGCACGACCCAGCACAACGAGCGCCCTGTCTGCCGCCCGGAAAAGAGCGACCAGACCACGGGCATGTACAACGGGGCACCGACCAACGCCGACAGGGAGACAATATAATTGACCAGCCCGCCCGAACGCGGGATCAGCAAGGCCAAAGCGATGATAACGACTCCCAGCACGATGCCGGTCCGGCGCGCCGTGCGCAATTTGTCGGGACGGGAAGACAGATCCCGGGCAAAGACGGAAGCCATCGCGTTGAGTTGGGCATTCATCGAACTCATAGACGAAAAGACCAGGGCGGAGAGCATGATGCCCATCAGGCCATCCGGCAGGCAAAGCTTGCACATGGACAGGAACGCGCCTTCCGCCTGGGCCGGATCCGCCGCTCCCCCGATGACTCTCCAGCAGACGGCCGGCAGCATCCAAAGGAACGGGCAGATCCCATATAAGACGGAGAAGAGCAGGCCCGAGCGGCGGACATCCCGGGACGTACGGACCGCTCCGTATTTCTGGACAAACGACCAGCCACCCCCCAGATAGGCAACGTTATATAGGAAAAAGGCAAACAGGAACAAGGCGGGGAAACCTTCGCTGACAGGCCTGAGCATCGACGGATCCAAGGCAGACCGCAGCGTCTCCGCCCCACCCGCCTGCTGCAAGGAAAGCGGCACGGCGATCAGCACCACGGCGGTCAGGATGAAAAACTGGATCACGTCCGTCACCACGACGGACCACAGGCCGCCGACGGAGACATACAAGACACACAAGCCTCCCAGACCGATGGTACACCCGGCTAGATCCCACCCGCTGAAAACGGAGAGCAACTTGGCGACCGGATAAAGGAACGCGGCCGAGGACAAGACCGAGAGGAAGAAAAAAAGCAGGGTGAAGACGTTGCGGGTCTGAGCGCCATACCGCCGCTCCAGGTATTCGGCCGCCGTACGCGTCCCGGTTCGCTTCCAGCGCGGGGCGATCAGCAGGCCGCAGACCAAACCGGCCAGGCAGATGGTCTCCTGGATCATGATGGCGACCATCCCGTCCAAGTACGCGATGCCCCCCCAGGCCACAAAGGTACCGGCGGAAAAGAAGGAAACAAAGAGGGACAAACCAGCCAGAGACCAGGGCAAAGACCCGTCCGCGGAGACGAAAGCAAGCAGGCTCCCCTGCCTGCGGGAGAAAGAAAACCCCACGGCAAGAATGATGACAAACAGGAGTACGGCTGTGACCAGGCTGCTCATTTCGCTTAGTTTCAACGCCGAAATTAGTTAAAAAAACGAAGGGCCACTCACTATGCAAGCGATTTACAACCGGAAACGTTTCCGAAATTTTTCTTAATTTTAGCAACCATTTTCTAACTTTGTAAAGGAATGAGTGGCAGACGCACGACGATCAAGGATATAGCCCAAAGGCTTGGATTGGCCGTATCGACGGTCTCCCGGGCCTTGAATGACAGATGGGAAGTCAGCCCGGAAACCCGGGAGCTGGTACTTCGGACGGCAGAGGAGATGCACTACTCCCCCAACGCGCAAGCCCGCGGTCTGGTCACGAGAAAAAGCAAGATGATCGGACTGATCGTCCCGGACATGCTAAGCTCGACATTCTTCTCCACCATTGCGCTTGAGATTCAGAAGACACTGATCGCCAAAGGATACCACCTGATCATCACCCAGAGCAACGAATCCCCGGAAGAAGAGCGGCGTCTTCTGATGATGATGCGGGAAAACAATGTGGACGGCATCATCATCAGCACCGCCATCGACAGCGAATACAACCGCGACTTGTTTGAGGCCTTCGTCCAGGACAAGATCGCCCTGGTATTCATCAGCCGGGTCTGCGGTTCCATCCCGGTCCCGAAGATTGTCCTGGACGACGTGGAAATGGCGTCCCAGGTCGTGGAACACCTCATCCAGGAGGGTTGTCGCAAGATCCTGTTCATTTCCGGCCCGGAAGGGGTCCCGGCATCGGTCGCCAGGCGGGAAGGCTACCGTCTTGTGCTGGCCCGCCACGGGCTGGAACCGCCTGCAGAGCCGATCCTTTCCCGCGGCCTGCAAGTCCAGGACGGGATCGATGCGGCGGAAAAGATGCTGAAGTCCGGACTGCGTCCCGACGCCGTGTTCGTCATCAACGACACCGTCGCCTTCGGCATCATGAAAGTCTTGAAACAACGCGGGATCCGCATCCCGGAAGAAATGGCGGTCGCAGGCTTCTCAGAATCCTTCACCTCCACCTTCATCGAGCCCAACCTGACTTCCGTCGCGCAGCCCCTGACGGAAATGGGAGTCCTGGCGGCACGTCAACTGCTGCGGCAGCTGGATGGATTCGAACCGGTTGACACGACCATCGTCCTGCACGGGCAGCTGATCATCCGTACTTCGAGCCAACGGAGGGAAGCGGCCTCTGATTGAGACAAACCTATCACTACAACCATGAATAAAACACTCTTTTCCATCTTGCTGATGCTTCTCCTTGCCACGGGGACCGCATCTGCCTATGTCGAGCGCAACATGCTCCGAAGCCAGGCGGACGAGGCCCGGCTGAAAACCCTGCTCATTCTAGACCAGAAGTGGGTCCCGTTCCCCGAATACGGCGACCGCGCCGGCTGGGACCGCGTCATGGGCAGTTGGAAGAAGACTTTCATCGAGCGGGGAGAACAGGCGCTGGGCTACCGCTGGCAGGTCGTCACGGCCACCGATTACCTCACCCACAACCGCGGGCAGTCCCAAGCCCAAGCCGACGCCCATATCGGTGCCAACCTCATGACCATCATCGACCTCCTCTTTGCCGAGCTCGCGACTGGACAGGGACGCTATCTGGACCAGCTGATGGACGGGACCTTTGCCATGTGCGAAGTCACGTCTTGGGTCCGCTCACACCACCTCAATCGTCAGAAGGACGGCAGATTCTTCCCTGAGCACGATGACAATGCCATCGACCTGGTAGCGGGCGATGTCGGCGCCGTCATGGCCTGGGTGTACTATTTCTTCCACAATGAGTTCGACAAGATCGAACCGGAGATCAGCCGCCGTCTCCTGTACGAGCTGGACAAGCGGATCATGACACCTTACCTCAACGACACCCACTACGGCTGGAAGGGAGACCGGTTCGACCCGGAGAAAAACCACCTCAACAACTGGACGCCCTGGTGCAGCATCAACTGCCTGCAGGTATTCGCCCTCTGCGAGAAGGACCGGGACCGCTTCGCCAGGGCGGCCTGGATGTCGATGGAATCCGTCGACAAGTATCTCAACAACATCGAGGGTGACGGTTGCTGCGATGAGGGGCCCACCTACTGGTACCAGGGACCGGCCAAGAACTTCGAATACCTGGAGTTCCTGGGTTGGGTGACCGGAGGCCGGATCAACGCGACGGGCCATCCGATGATCCGGCGGATGGGTGAATACATCACCACTTCCACCATCGGCAACGGCTGGGTGGTAAACTTCTCCGACGCTTCCGCCAAGGGCGCAGACAACGCGCTGATCATATACAATTACGGAAGGGGGGGGGACAGCCCTCTGATGAAACAGTATGCGGCATACGCCCTCAAGGGGAAACCGGCCCCGGTCATGCGGGACCGCTTCATCATCCGCATGTTTTATTCGCTCCTGATCAAGGATGAGCTCGAGCAGGAAACGCCCGGGCTTGTATTCGAGCCCTACACATGGTATCCGGAGACCCAGATATGCTACATGCGGGAGAAGGACGGTTTTTTCGTCGCTTCCAAAGGCGGCCACAACGCCCAGAGCCACAACCACAATGACATCGGCACCGTCTCCCTCTACTACAAGTGCATCCCCTTCCTCATCGACGCAGGCGTCGGCACCTATGTCACGAAGACCTTCGGCCCGCATCGCTACGAAATCTGGACCATGCAGGCCAACTACCACAACGTCCCCATGCTCAACGGCATCCCCGAGAAAGAAGGCCGCCGATATGAGAGCAAGCCGGCCTCGTTTGATCCGAAGACCATGACCTTCTCCGTGGATTTTGCGGGGACCTATCCTGCCGAAGCCAGTGTCGAGAGCATGCGCAGGGACGTTAGCCTGAGGAACGGGAAGGTGACCGTCAAGGACCGCTTCGAACTCTCGGAGTCCAGACAGGCAGCGGACTTCAACTGGCTGACCTGGGGCGAGGTGGACACGGCGACCCCGGGCAAGGTCCGTATCACCGTCCAGAACGAGACGGTGACGCTCCACTACGACGGCAAACGACTGGAGCCGCTAATGGAGACGATCGTCCTGGACGATCCACAGTTGAAACGAGTCTGGGGAGACCGGATCTACCGCGTCACCCTGCGCGAGCGCAAGGCCGCCGCCCGAGGCAGCTACACCTTCACCCTCGTCCCGGAGAAGTAGTCCCTACTCGACCTTGAAAGAATCCTTGAGCGAGACGGTTTTGTTGAAGACCGGGTGCTCCGGCGTGGAGTCGGGATCCTTGTAGAAATAGCCCACGCGCTCGAACTGCACGGCGATGCCGCTCACGTCCTCCAGCAGCGCCGGTTCGGCGTACCCCTTGGAGACGATCAGCGAATCGGGATTGAGGAAATCCTTGTAATCCTTGTCCTCGGGCACCTGGCTCATATCGGGGAGCGTGAAGAGACGGTCGTACAGGCGCGTCTCGATTTCCCGCGCATACGCGCAGGAAACCCAGTGGATCGTGCCCTTGACGCTGCGCCACTCTCCCCCGCCCGGACGGGTGGAAGGATCGAGGGTGCATTTCAGCCCGACGACCTTGCCGGCGGCATCCTTGACAACCTCGTTGCAGCGGACGATGTAGGTGTATTTCAGGCGCACCTCGCCGTCCGGCTTGAGGCGGAAGAACTTCTTCGGCGCATCCTCCATGAAGTCGGCCCGGTCGATCCACAATTCGCCCGTGAAGGGCACCTTGCGCGTCGCGCCCTCCGGCTCGGCCGGGTTGAGCGGGCAGTCGAACCACTCGACCTTGCCTTCCTCCCAGTTCGTGACCGTGAGCTTGATAGGATCTTCGCCCACGACCATGTAACGGTTGGCACGGGCATTCAGGTCCTGGCGCACGCACCATTCCAGCAGCTGGATGTCCATCAGCTGATCGCGCTTGCTGACGCCGATCCTGTCGCAGAACATCTTGAGCGCTTCGGCGGTGTAGCCGCGGCGGCGCACGCCGCAGAGCGTAGGCATGCGGGGGTCGTCCCACCCCGACACGAAGCCCTTCTGGACGAGTTCCAGGAGCTTGCGCTTGCTCATCAGGGTGTAGGTCAGGTTCAGGCGCGCGAACTCGTACTGATGCGAAGGGAAAATGCCCAGCGTCTCGATGAACCAGTCATAGAGCGGACGGTGGACGTCGAACTCGAGGGTGCAGATCGAGTGCGTGATGTGTTCGATGGAGTCGCACTGGCCGTGGGTGAAATCGTACATCGGGTAGATGCACCATTTGTCCCCCGTCCGGTGATGATGGGCGTGCTTGATGCGGTACAAGATCGGGTCACGGAACATCATGTTAGGGTGCGCCATGTCGATCTTGGCGCGCAGCACCTTCTCGCCATCGGCGTACTTGCCGGCTTTCATCTCGCGGAAGAGGGTCAGGTTCTCCTCGACGCTGCGGTTCCGCCAGGGGCTGTCCTTGCCCGGCGTCTCGACGGTGCCGCGGTTCTCCCGCATCTGCTCGACCGTCTGATCGTCGACATAGGCCAATCCCCTCTGTATCAGATCCTCAGCCCACTCATAGAGCTGGTCGAAATAGTCGGAGGCATAGAGCTCCTTCTCCCACTGGAAACCCAGCCACTTGATATCCTCCTTGATGGCATCGACGTATTCCGTGTCCTCCTTGGTCGGGTTGGTGTCGTCGTAGCGGAGGTTGGTCTTGCCGCCGTATTTCTGGGCGAGGCCGAAGTTGATGCAGAGGCTTTTGGCATGACCCAGGTGCAGGTAGCCGTTGGGCTCCGGGGGGAAACGGGTCAGGATGCTTTCGTATTTGCCGCTCTTGAGGTCTTCTTCGATGATCTCTTCCAGAAAATTGAGTTTCTTGGGCTCTTCCATAATCAATGTATAGCTAGGTTTGTTGGATTACGAAATGCAAAAGTAATAATAATTCCGTACTTTTGCATCCGGAACAAACGCAAAGCCCATGATTAAATCCATGACCGGCTACGGGAGAGGGGAAGCGATCCTCTCCGGCGGCAAAATGACGATCGAGATCCGTTCCCTCAACGGGAAGAATGCGGACATCAACCTCAAGACCAGTCTCTTCCCCAAGGACAAGGAACTGGAGGTACGCAAGACCCTCTCGGAACGCCTCAGGCGAGGTACCATCGACCTGTATGTCACCTGGGAACCGAACGCCGACGAAGCGGTGCATCCCCTCAACGCGGAAGCCGTCAAAGCCTATTACACGCAGATCCTCGCCCTCCGTAAGGAACTGCCGGGGTTCATCGCCCCCGACGACGTGGAAAACAATGCGCTGCTCGCCGCCGTCCTGCGTCTGCCGGATGTCGTGGATACCGGCGCCAGGAAATCCGAGGCCATCGGCGAAGGGGAATGGCCCCTCGTCAAGAAAGCCCTGAACGAAGCCGTCACGATGCTGGATACCTTCCGCAGCACGGAGGGCGCCGTCCTCTATAAGGACGTCACCGGCCGCGTGCAGATCATCCTGGACCTCTACGACGAAGTCGAGCGCTCCGCGGCCGAGCGGCTGGACGCCGTCAAGGTCCGCATCCTGAAAGCCGCCGAGGACCTGAAGGTCAAGATGGACCCCGAACGTTTCGAGCAGGAGATGATCTTCTATCTGGAAAAACTGGATATCAACGAGGAGACAGTCCGCCTCCGCCAGCACTGCCGATACTTCATGGACACGATCGACGGGGAACCCGAGCCCGGCAAGAAACTCGGATTCATCATCCAGGAGATGGGACGCGAGATCAACACCACCGGAAGCAAAGCGAACCACGCCTCCATCCAGAAGTGCGTGGTCCGTATGAAAGACGAGCTCGAGAAGATCCGCGAGCAGAGCCTGAATATCCTCTAGTTCTTCAGGGCGTGGTCGGCCGGGACAGACTCTCCCTGCCAGGCCCGTTTCGTCGCCCAGTCCTGCGCCGGACTGGCCCAGAAGGGATCGTCGGCCGGCAGGCCCAGCGGCAGGAAGAAGGCCGTACAGAGGTAACTGCTCCCTGTGTTGATGTAAGATTCTGAAATCTCCAGCTGGCTGCCGCAGAACCCAACCCGCAGCCACCCAGCTTCATCAAAATTGTCCGGGGTGGACAACTGTCTGTGCAGGACTGCGGTCATGGCGGAACGCGTCGCACCCGGATCCTTCACGAGATGCAGCAAGACGGCGTCGGAAAGCGCATGGAAAACGCCGCAGCGGTAAGCGATCGAACGCCCCACGACGGGATAGCACCCGTCCGGCGTGATGAAACGCTCCAACTGCTCCGCCAGGCGCGCATGACGCTTCAACTGCACGTCCGCAGACGGACCGAGGCCGTGCCTTTCCATCACCAGGAGCACTTCGGTCAGCATCGGGTGGATGACGATGCTGTTGTAGTAATCCAAGTGGAAGGCATCGCCGTCCGAATACCATCCGTCCCCCTTGTACCATCCGCCCTTCAGGAACTGGTCCACGCCGTGCTGGAGTCGGGACAGGTCACACTCCCCCGTCTGCTCCAAAAGGAAGGCCTCGATCATGGAAGCAAAAAGCAGCCAGTTGTTGCGGAACGGCTCGATGCGCCGGCTCTCTCGGAAGCGGCTGATGACCCGCTCGCGCGTCTGATCGTCCAGACGGCCCCACAACTGCGTGGGAGCCCGCAGCAGCCCTTCCGCCAGGAAAGCGGCATCGACCAGCGGCTGCCGATACGTCGGATTCCAGAACTCCAGGCAATCCGGGCAGGCGGGATCGAAGGCATTCTCCAATGCCTTCAGTGTCAGCTGGATATACTGATCCCGGAGCTGACCCTCATCCGACCCGTCCGGCCCCAGTTCCAGCCAGGGAGCGATCCCGCAGAGCGTCCTCCCAACGGCTTCCAGATAAGAGACTTTCCGGCGGTCGGGGTCGTCCGAAAGCGACTCGAAAGGCATCTTCTCCTTCAAGGTCCCGGCCGAGAGGTTCTCCAGGACCGGCCGGGAAATGGCAGTCAGCGCATCCACCCAGTCCGACCGCTCCGACGGGAGCGGCTGGGCAGCTTTCGGCGAGCACGCCGCCAGGGCGGCGCACAGCAGCAAGGAGACAAGGATTCTTTTCATGCCGCAAGAATGTTTCAGAAGGAGAATTCTCCCATTTCCAGGCCCCAGCAGCCGTCGGTGATGACGGGAAGCGGATGGCCGTCGGCGTCGGTGCAGAGGGTTGGTTCCTCCAGGAAGGTGTGGGAGTGTCCGCCGACGATCAGGTCCACATGGTGCACTTCGGCCGCCAGGGCGACATCCTCGCTGTATCCGATATGGGTCAAGAGGATCACCTTGTCGCACTGCGCTTCTTCCTTGAGGTATTTCGCCCACTTGTTGGCCACCTCGGCGTTGGTGCCGAGCAAGGGCATGCGGTCCGCCGTCTCGCGGCTCACGACACTGCTCACATCGCACAGCAGTCCGATGATGCCGATATTGATGCCAGCCTTCCGGACAATCGAGTAGGGGGTAATGTACTTCCCTGCCTCGAAAGGCGTGAAATCGTAATTGGCACACACGACCGGGCATTGCAGGGAGGAGAGACGACGGGCCAGCTCCTCCAGGCCGTTGTCGAATTCATGGTTGCCCAGCGTCACGCAGTCATAACCCATGGCGTTGATCACGTCGATCTCCAGATCCCCGTTCAGGATCGAGAAGTACGAGCTCCCCTGGCTGAAATCTCCGGCATGCAGGAGCAGGACGTTGCACGCGCCGTGACGGGCCCGGACGCTGTCCACGAAGGCGGCCCGCTCGACGACACCGCCCGTACCGTCGCGCAGCGGGTCGAAATGGCTGTGGGTATCATTGGTATGCAGGATCACCAGGCGGCTGCCCGGAGCGGCACAGGCCGACAGGCACAAGACCGCCAGCAAGAGGATCCATCCATGTCTGCAAATGTTTTTCATACGCTACTCCTCCTTGTTTTCAAGCTCGTCGTTGAACACGGCGACGCGGTCGTCCAGCCGGCCTATGATGGCCGTGCTTTCCCGCGTCAGGCGCTGGATGTAAGGGATCAGCGCATCCTTGACATAGACGCCGCTGTCGATCAGTTCCTGCGCATTCCTGGCGATGAAGAGCCCGTCCCCGCCCGTGAGCAGGAAGTTGATCGTCGCGACGCCGTAGGTCTTCTTGTCATCGAGCGGTTCGCCGCCGACCTTGACGCTCTCCAGCCGGTGGTTGCGGACCACCAGCTGCACGCCGCTGACGGCCTGCATCCCGGTCCGGGCGAGAAAATCGAAGATCGCGCGCAAGTCGCTGCCCTTCAGCGCGACGTAGCAGAGCGTATTCCGGAACGGGAACATGCTCATCACGTCATCCACCGTGATGTTGCCCTGGGGCATGTCCGTGCGGATGCCGCCGAAATTGTAGATGGCGACATCGACCTTGCGCCCCGTCAGTTCGGCGGTCTTGGCCCGGAGGAAATCCGTGAACCAGTTGGACAGCTCGCACTGCGGACGATAGCGCTTCATCTCCTGCTCGGAGTAGCCCAGCACTTCCTTCACGGGTGCCATCGCCGGCTGGGCGTCGATCATCAGCCGGGCGACGGCCGGGGTCGCCCCTTTCTTGAACACGCGCCCGTTCGGGGCGGTATAGACGCCTTTTTCGACGGTACCGATCGCGGTCTTTACATTATCCTTGCTCGGAGCGGTCACCCCGGTCCGGTGGCCGTCGATCTTGGCGGCCTTCCAGTTGGGCGCAGCCGTCGAGTCGGCTTTCTGCGGCCCTGCCGCCAGGCAGATGCCGGTGGACAGGATCAGGGCCGCCAGATAAACGATTCCATTTCTCATATCGAGGATCAATTTTGTTTCAACCATTTCCACAGGTCCTTCCAGGATGACTTCTTGCCGAACATCAGGATGCCGACCTTATAGATCTTGGCGGACAGATACGCGCAGAGCACGAACGTGAGGAAGAGCACCACGAGCGAGACAGCCAACTCCCAGACAGGGACCCCGAACGGGATGCGGGCCAGCATCACGATGGGCGAGGTAAACGGGATCATGGATCCCCAGAATACCAGCGCGCTGTCGGGCGCCTTGTAGGCATACAGGGCGATGAAAAAGCCCAGCAGGAGCGGGATCGTCACCGGGAGCTGCAGCTGCTGGCTGTCGCCCTCGTTCTCCACGGCCGAGCCGATGGCGGCAAAGAGCGAAGCATACAGGAGGTAGCCCAGGATGAAGTACAGCAGGAATCCGATCACGATCTGCCCCATCGGCAGATGGCGGATCGTACTGAAGATGACCTTCGCTTCTTCGGGGACAGCGGTGGTCGCCAGGGAATCCGAGGCGGCCGGCAGGTCCACCGTAGCAGTCAGCTCGCCCATGCCGGAAGACTCAACCACCGTCGCCGTCACCGGGTCGGACATCAGGGACTGCAGGTCGAGTTTCGACCCGAAAACGGAACCGAAGATCCCGAGCAACACGCCGCCCAGGACGATCCAGAGCAGGAACTGCGTCAGCGCGACCAGGGCGACGCCGATAATCTTGCCGAACATCAGCTCGATCGCCTTGACCGAAGAGATGAGCACTTCGACAACCCGGCTGGACTTCTCTTCGATGACGCTGGACATCACCATGCCGCTGAACAACGCGATGAACATGTAGAGAATCATCCCGAGGATCATCGAGATAGCCATGTACACACCCGACTCGGAGACGCTTTCCTTGCCCTCCTTGTCCAGGGTGTAGGACTTCAGCCGCTCATGGGACTTGACGTCCGACATGATGGCTCCCAGGTTCTCGATGTTGTAGGAGTCGATGCGATACTGCTCGATGGCATCGTTGATGCGGCGGTTGATGTTCTCCGTCATATCCACGCCCAAGGGCTTTTCGGAGAAAGTCTCGGCCGTGACGGTCTTGTTCTCTTCATCCAGTTCGGAGATGCTCAGCACGGCATCGACGCCGAAGTCATGTATGTAATTCTTGACCGAATCCACGTTGAGCATGGAAAAGTCGATATAATGGATGGTCTCCGTATCTTCGAGATACGGCAGGACGATACCGGACTTGTCCACGACGGCGATATCCTTGGAAGACTCCTTGGTGCCCATCATGATCAGGGTGGGCAGGATGGCGATCCCCACGAACAGGATCGGGACCAGGAAAGTGATGATCAGGAATGACTTCTTCCGTACCCGGTTCAGGTATTCGCGGCGAATGATGATGTTGATGGTGCGCAGGTTCATAGCTTGTCCTCCCCGGTTACCAGTTTGATGAAAATGTCATTCATACGGGGCATCAGTTCCCGGTAGGCGTTGACGGTCACGCCCCGGTCGAGGAAGCCCTTGAGCGTGGGATTGCCGTCCACTTCCCGGGGCAGTACCTCGGTGTGGCGGCCGTCCGCGTCGGTATAGACCAGTTCGACATTGTTGTTGCCGTATTGGCGGCGGATGTCTTCCACGCCGCCCGTGATGACCAGGCGGGACTGGTTGATCAGGGCGATGTTGTCACACAATTCCTCCACCGACTCCATGTTGTGTGTCGAGAGGATAATGGTCGCCCCTTCGTCCCGCAGGCGGAGGATTTCCGTCCGGATGATCTCCGCATTGACGGGATCGAAACCCGAGAAGGGTTCGTCCAGGATCAGGAGCGAGGGTTTGTGGACCACTGTGGTGATGAACTGGAGTTTCTGGGCCATGCCCTTGGAGAGTTCCTCCACTTTTTTGCCCCACCAGTCCTGGATGCCGAAACGCACGAACCATTCCTTCAGTTCCTTGACGGCAGCCGACGCAGACATGCCCTTGAGCTGGGCCAGGTACATGGCCTGTTCGCCGACCTTCATCTTGCGGTACAGGCCGCGCTCTTCCGGCATATAGCCGATTTTCTCCACGTCCCGCTGGGTGATCGGGCGGCCCTGGAACAGGACTTCCCCACTATTCGGGATCGCGATCCGGTTGATGATGCGGATCAACGTGGTCTTGCCGGCCCCGTTGGGGCCCAGCAAGCCGAAGATCCTGCCCTCCGGAATCTCCAGCGAGACATGGTCCAAGGCCACCTTCTCACCGAAGTTCTTGCAGATGTCTTTACATTCTATCAGTCCCATATGCTTGTTGTTTTCTGCATAGATAAATATTTACACTCAAGCGGCCAGGATCAAAGCGGTCAGCTCGACCAGCAGCTCGCCGGCTCCCGTCTCCTGGCTGACATGGCCTCCCTTTCCCTTGAAGTCGAACTCGCTCAACAGGGAGATGACCCGCATGCACTGCGGCAGCGGGTAGTTGCGCACCGCCATATCGTATTCTCGGAAAAAGTAAGGAGAGACCCCCAGCACGGCGGCTTTTTCTTCCTGCGACGGGCGCTCCCCTTTGGAGAGCAGGGCCTCATACTTGAGGATACGGTAGAAATGGGTGAACAAGGCGCTGATGGCCGCCGGCATCGCGAAACGGGCGGAATTGCCGATGTAGGTGGCCACCTTGACCGCTTGCCGGGCATCCCGGGCCGACAGCGCCTTCGTCAACTCGAAAATGCTGAACTGACGGCTGATCCCGACATTCTTCTCGACGTCCTCCACACGGATCTGCGTCGTTCCTTCCGGCAGGTTCTTGAGCAGTTTGTCCGTCTCCGCGACGATGGTCCCCAGATCCGTACCGGCCGATTCGGCCAGCAGCTGCGCGGCCGGCGGGTCGATACTCAACCCGCGGCCCGCATAATACCGCGTGATCCAGCCGACGATCTCATAGTCCCGCACGGCGGGCGAATCCACGACAACGCCGACTTTCTGGACCGACTTGTAGAAGGCCTTCCGCTTGTCGGCGGAAGCGCGGTGCATCAGGGCAACGAAGACCGTGCTGTCCAAAGGGTTGGCGCAATACAGGCTCAGTTGTTCGAGGTCCTTCATCAGCTGCGCCTCCTTCACGACGACCAGCTGGCGCTCGGCCATCATCGGGAAACGGCGGGCGGCCCCGATGACCGTCGCGGCATCGACATCCGACCCGTAACAGACCGTCTGATTGAAGTCCTGCTCCCACTCCTCCAGGCAGTTGTCGAGGATCGCCTGGCACACCTGGTCCGGATAGTAGGGCTCGTCTCCCATCAGGAGATAGACCGGCTTGAATTTTTTCTGCCGGATATCACGGATTAAATCCCGGGTCTGTGTTTCGATATTGACGCCGCTTTTTGCCACTTTTTTCTACAATTCGTTTAAAAAAACTTTCAAATATACGAAATTTATTATTACTTTTGCACCCGCAATTGGAGAGATGCTCTAGTGGCTGAAGAGGCACGCCTGGAAAGCGTGTGTACCCCAAAAGGGTATCAGGAGTTCGAATCTCCTTCTCTCCGCAAAAAGCCGATGCTGATGCACCGGCTTTTTTCATAGGATCGGATTCCTGTTATAGCAGCGTATCGGCCAGCGCCTCGATGGCCGGGATGTCCGCCGCTTTCAGCCGGCTGCGGATCGTCACGGCCGGATCCACGACCGTCACTTCCTTCATCGTACCCAGCATCTCCTTCATCACCCGAGCGGCCGAAGGCGCCCACGACCCATTCTCCAAAAGGGCAACCCGACGCTTGCAGTAGCCTTTGATCTGCAGGCGGTGCAGGAAGTCGTACATCGGCGTAAAAAGACCGGCATCGTACGAGGCAGCCGCCAGCACCATCTTGGGATAACGGAAGGCATCCTCCACGTTTTCCGCGATATCGGAGCGGCAAAGGTCGCTCAAGACAACTTTCGGGACGCCCTTCTCCCGCAGGATGTCGGCGAGCCGGCTGGCCGCTTCCAACGTACCGCCGTGGATCGAAGCACAGGCGATAAAAACGCCCTCCGTCTCCGGTTCATAACGGCTCCAGGTGTCGTACAGGGACAGGTACGGGTCGAGGTTGACTTCCAGGATGGGACCGTGGAGCGGGCGGATCGTCCGCACCGGCAGGGCGGAGACCTTCTTGAGAAGCGTCTGCACCGGAACGCCGTATTTGCCTACGATATTGAAATAATAGCGCCGCGCCTCGCAGGCCCAGTCTTCATCGTCACGCCCATAGAAACCGCATTTCGAAAGGGCGCCGAACTTGCCGAACGCATCCGCGCTATACAGGGCGCCGTCGGATACATCGAAAGACATCATCACCTCCGGCCAGTGGACCATCGGCGCACCGATGAACTGCAGGCTGTGCTGACCCAGGGGCAGCACGTCTCCCTCCTTGACCGTCAGGGTCCGCCCCTCGAGCGGGAGGCCCTCAAAGAACTGCGGCAGCATCTGGAGGGCTTTGGCACTCGCGACCAGGGTCAGTCCCGGGAAGGACTGGAGCGCCCAGCCGATGAGGGCCGAATGGTCCGGCTCGCAGTGGTGCACGACCATATAGTCCGGCCGGCGGCCGTCCAGCGCCTCCTGCAGGCGCACTTTCCAGGTCTCCCCCTTGCGGGCATCTGCCGTGTCGAGGACGGCCACCTTTTCATCCAAGATCAGGTACGAATTGTACGCCATCCCTTCCGGGACGACATATTGGCTTTCGAAGAGATCGAGGTCGAGATCATCGACACCGATATATTTAACGCTTTCGTTGAGAGATTTGACCATTTCACGTTTTTTTTGATCGCGCAAATATACAAACAATCCGCCATAAAAGCTTGAAAGATTATTGCTATATTCGCGTTTGGAATGGATTATTCTTTCATCAAAGACGCGTCTGCCCGGAGCCTGAACGCCGCACGGATCGCCGGCGCTCTCAATGCTGCGCTCCGGAGCCGGCCGGCCGCCGTCGTGACCGCGCCGCCCGGCTCCGGCAAATCCACCCTGCTGCCCCTGACACTGCTGGAAGGGCTGGACAGCGCATCTGAGATTTCTCGCACGGGCAAGATCCTGATGCTGGAGCCCCGGCGTCTGGCCGCACGGCAGGTCGCGCTGCGCATGGCCGCCATCTCCGGCACGAAACCCGGATCGCTGGTCGGCTACCGGATGCGCTTCGAGACGTGCGTCTCGGCCCAGACGCGAATCGAGGTGCTGACTGAGGGCATCCTGACCCGGATGCTGGTCAAGGACCCGATGCTGGAAGGCGTGGCCGCCGTGATCTTCGACGAGTTCCATGAGCGCAGCCTGACAGCCGACGTGGCCCTGGCCCTGGCCCGGGAAGCCCAGCGGCTGGTCCGCCCGGATCTCAAGATCGTCCTGATGTCCGCTACGCTCGACTGCGATGCCCTGTGCGCAGCCTTGGACGCGCCGCTGATCCGGGGAGAAGGCCGCCCATTCCCCGTCGAAATCCGTCATGCCCCGGTCCCCGACATCGGGATGCATGCCGCAGAAGCGGTCGCCCACGTCGTACGGCAGGCGCACCGGAACCATGAGGGAGACATCCTGGCGTTCCTCCCCGGCGAGGCGGAGATCCGCCGCTGTACGGAGTTGCTGGGCGAGGCCCTTTCCCCGACCCGGGTCTATCCCCTGTATGGAATGTTGCCAACCCGCGAGCAGCAGGCTGCCATCGCGCCCAGTGCGCCGGGAGAAAGGAAGGTCGTACTCGCGACCCCGATTGCCGAAACTTCCCTCACAATCGAAGGCGTACGTGTCGTCGTGGATGCCGGCCTCTGCCGGAGAATGGTATTCGACCCCCAGAACGGACTGAGCGGGCTCCAGACGGTCCGGATCAGCCTGGACATGGCCGAGCAGCGCAGCGGCCGGGCCGGCCGGGTTGCGCAAGGCGTGTGCTACCGGCTATGGAGCCCGGCGACGGAGCGCCAGATGGCTCCGACCCGCAAACCGGAAATCCTGGAAGCCGATCTCTCCTCCGTCGTCCTCGACATCGCGGCCTGGGGCAACGGTGACATCGACGCCCTTCCCTGGCTGACCCCTCCTCCCGCCGCCTCCGTCGCGGGCGCCCGGCGTCTGCTGACCCTGCTCGACGCCCTGGACGGGGCGGCCATCACGACAGAAGGACGCGCGATCCAGGCCCTCCCCTGCCATCCGCGGATCGCCCACATGCTGGTCCGCGCAAATACGGCGGAGCGCAAGGCCCTCGCCTGCGACATCGCCGCCCTGCTCGAAGAAAAAGATCCGCTGGGCGGTCCGGATGCGGATGCCGACCTGACCAGCCGGATCGACGCCCTGCGTTCGGCCCGGTCCGGCAAGGCCGTCGGACGCGGATGGAACCGGATCATCCCCCTCGCCGGACAATACCGCCGCCTAGTCCGGGTACCGGAAGACAATGCCGTGCCGGACGCCTTTGCCGTCGGCTCCCTGGTCGCGGCCGCCTATCCTGAAAGGATCGCGCACCTGCGGCCCGAGGGTCTCGGCCGATACACCCTGGCTTCCGGCGACCCGGCCTGCCTGGAAGCCTCCGACGCGTTGAGCGCTTACGACTGGCTGGCGGTGGCAAGTCTCAACACCCGGCCGGGGGCGGAAGGGCGCATCTTTCTGGCCGCCCCGCTGGAGGAAGCATGCCTGCCGGCAATGGCCCGGTCCCGGGATCACCTGGCCTGGGACGCCAAGCAGGGCACCTTGGTCGCCCGGCGCGAACTCCGCATCGGACAACTGCTGGTCAGTGCACGACCGCTGGTGGAAGTGGATCCGGAAGAAAGGATGCGCATCCTCTGCGAGGCGGCCCGCAAGGAGGGTCCGTCGATGTTTAACTGGTCGGAGGAAGTGCAGCAACTCAGCCGGCGCATCACGGCCGTCGCCGCCTGGCATCCGGAACTCTGCCTTCCGGAACTGAGCCAGGAAGCCGTGCTGGCGCGGGCGGAAGAATGGCTGCCACTCCATGCCGGACGCGCCACGACCGCCGCCGAATTGAGAAAGATCGACCTGGGCGCCGCCTTATGGGGCCTGCTCTCTTACGGGCAGCAGCAGGCCGTGGAGCGGCTGGCTCCTTCACAGATCAGCGTACCGACGGGGAGCCGGATCCGAGTCGAATACCGCCAGGGAGCGGAACTCCCTGTCCTGCGGGTGCGCCTGCAAGAATGTTTCGGGCTGACCGAAACGCCCCGGGTGGACGATGGCCGGCGACCGGTCCTGATGGAACTGCTTTCCCCGGGATACAAACCGGTCCAGCTGACGACCGATCTCGCCAGTTTCTGGCGGGACACTTATTTCGAAGTCCGCAAAGAACTGCGCCGGCGCTATCCCAAGCATGCATGGCCGGACGACCCCCTCGCGGCCGCCCCGGTCCGCGGCGTCCGGAAGAAATAAAAAAGAAAAGCCCCGATATCACATCGAGGCTAACCTTTAACCAATCTAACACTAATTAACCAAAAACTAATCTTATTAACCTAAAAACTATTCTTATGAAAAAATGTTCCGACACAACATATTCCAAGTCTCGTGCCAAAGTCTGAAAAGAGCGAAAAATTTTTATATTTTTTTGTCGTATCTTTGGCCCGGTATGTACAAACTCGCAGTATTCGACATTGACGGCACGCTGATCGACACCGAACGTACGGGGGTCGAATCCCTGATGATCACGGTCCGGGAACTGCTTGGGCGGGAGATCCCTTACGAGGATGCTTACCGCGCTTTCGGGATCCCCAGCATCAAGGTCGCAGACCTGTACGGATACCCCGACGCCGTGGAGTTCGGAGACCGGTGGGAAGAGCATTTCATCGCCCTGTCGCACCACATCGCACCCTTTCCCGGCGCCCTGGGAGCCCTGCAGCGGGTCAAGGCCGGTGGCATCGCAACCGGAGTCGTAACATCCCGCAGCCGCTTCGAATTCGACTACGACGACTACCTGCGCAAGATGCTTCCCTACCTGGACCATATCGTCTGCGCGGAAGACACGCCCCACCACAAGCCGCACCCCGAACCTATGTTCCGCTGCATCGCGCTGGCCTCGGAAGCCCTGGGCACTCCGGTCTGTCCCGGCGATGTGATCTTTTTCGGCGATACGGACCACGACTATGCCTGCGCCCACAATGCCGGATGCGACTTCGCCCTAGCTGACTGGAAGGGTCGCGGCTGGCAAGGGATCCCCGCCCAATACAAGTTTACGGACGCAGCCGGCATCCCCGACATCCTGGAGGGGAAGGTCGCGCGCGCTTGAATATTCGTCTCTTTTCTTTATATTTGCGGCCAATATGGCTCTACTGCTGGTTTATCTGCTGGGCGCGCTGCTCATTTCCTTCCTCTGCTCGATCCTGGAAGCGACGCTGATGAGCACGCCGATCTCCTACATCACGATGCGGGAGGAGGAAGGCTACAAGCCGGCCACGCTGATGAAGCAATACAAGCAGGACTCGCCCCGCCCCATTGCGGCCATCCTCGCCCTCAACACCATCGCCAACACCATCGGTGCCGCAGGCGTCGGCCGACAGGCCACGATCCTGTTCGGTTCGCAGTGGTTCGGGCTGGTCAGCGCCCTGATGACGTTGATGATCCTGATCTTCGCCGAGATCATCCCCAAGACCCTCGGCACCAGCCACTGGAAAGAGATGACGGGCTTTGCGGCCAAGACCATCCGCTTCCTGATCATCATCCTGTTCCCCCTTGTCTGGTGCGTGGAAAAAATGCAGAAATGGATTACGCCCCGCACATCGGAAACCGCCATTTCCCGCGAGGAAGTGGGCGCCATGGCAGATGTCGCGGAAGAGTCCGGCGAACTGGACGAGGACGAGAACGAGATCATCCAGAACCTGATCAACATCGACGAGATCACGGCTTGCGACGCGATGACGCCGCGCGTCGTGGCGGCCATCGCCCCTGAATCGATGACGATCAAGGCTTTCTTCAAGGACCGCCGCTTCTTCCACCACAGCCGTATCCCCGTCTATGCCGACAACGACGAATACATCACCGGCTACATCCTGCGGATGGAGGCCCTCCAACTGATGGCCGAAGACCGCTTCGAGGCACACCTCTCGGATCTCCGCCGCGACGTGGAGAGTTTTCCCGAGGAGACGCCGATCGTGGACGAACGCGACGTCGTCGTGGACATGCAGCAGTTGGCACGCGAGAAATGGAAGAAACAAGCGGCGAAGCGGCAGGCCGCCAGGCAAAAGGAGAAAGCACAATGAAGTACACGAAAGACATCAAGCGCGTACAGAAGATGATATCGGACCTCAAGCGCATCCAGGAAATCCTCACGCAGGTCGAAGACGCCGTCCTGGGCATCGAGCAGGAGGTGACCGACATTGACAATGCGCTGCCGGGCGATACGGAGTTCGCGGCCATGGCGGACGGTCCTGAGAAACAAGAGCTTTCCCGGCTGTTCGACCTCAACGACGAGGCCTACGACCTGATCGACGAGATCCTGGGGCCACCCGAGGAGGAAATCTCCGTGGAGGAGATGCTCCGCCAGTTCCCGTCGGCCCGGAAAGGACAGGCCAACTAGGCTTTCTGTTTTCGGCGTAAAATCGTACCTTTATGGTCCCAAAACAGTTTTGAAACGATGAAAAGATTTGTCATCCTCTTTGCCGTCCTGCTGCTCGCAGCATCCCCTCTCCGCGCAGTCAAGATCATCCACGGCCCTTACCTTCAGAATGTCACGGAATCGGAGGCCACTTTCGTCTGGGTTTCCGATTCGGTCACGCTCGGATGGGTGGAAATCGCACCCGACGACGGCACTCATTTCTATGTCACGGAACGGCCGCAATATTTCGACTGCGCCAATGGCATCAAAAACGAGTCCCGTATCCACGCCGTCCGCGTCCGGGGACTCAAACCCGGCACGTTCTACCGTTACCGCGTCTATGCCAAGGAGGTGACGGAGCACCGGGGCAACTATGTAGCCTACGGCCGCACGGCCGCGACCGACGTATATACTCGGCAGCCGCTGAAGTTCCGGACCCTGGATCCCGCAGCCGGCGACGTGCGCTTCACGATGATCAACGACATGCATGGCGACGTCCCGAAACTGCAAAAGCTGATGGGCTATACCGACCTGTCCCGGACCGACATGGTCCTATTCGTCGGAGACATGGTTTCCGTCTTCGAGAGCGAGGAGCAGGTATTCGGCGGATTCATGGATGCGGCGGTGGACCTGTTCGCGAAGGAGACGCCGATGTATTACACCCGGGGCAACCACGAGACCCGCGGGCGCAGTGCCTGGGCTTTCCAAAACTATTTCTCCCCGCTCTCCGACCATATTTATTATATGTACCGGCAGGGACCCGTCTGCTTCGTTGCCCTTGATTCCGGGGAGGACAAGCCGGATTCGGACCTGGAGTATTACGGACTGACGATGTATGACGATTACCGCGACGAGCAAGTCGAGTGGCTCCGTCAGGTCGTCCGCTCAGAGGAGTTCCTGTCCGCGCCGTTCAAGGTGGTCACCTGCCACATCCCGCCTTTCGGCGGCTGGCACGGCAACGACGAGGTCGCGCAGAAATTCATCCCCATCTTGGAAGAGGCCGGCGTCGACATCATGCTTTCGGCCCACCTGCACCGCTATGTACATCAGCCTGCCGGGGAAAGCGCCCGCTTCCCCATCGTGGTCAATTCCAATGACACGATCCTCCAGGCGGTCGTGGACGGTCACACGATGAAGGTGGAAGTCCTCGGGATGGACGGAAAAACCGTGGATAAGTTTGAAATCAAGAAATAATCCTTATCTTGCACAAAATACTAATTCAATAAACACGACACCATGAGCAACAAGTATGCAGGCACCCAGACCGAGAAGAATCTGGAAGCGGCGTTCGCCGGAGAGTCCCAGGCGCGCAACAAATACACCTACTTCGCCTCCCAGGCCAAAAAGGAAGGATACGAGCAGATTGCCGCCCTGTTCCTGAAGACCGCGGAAAATGAAAAAGAGCATGCCAAGCTTTGGTTCAAAGAGTTGGGCGGCATCGGCGACACGGCCCAGAACCTCGCAGCCGCCGCAGATGGCGAGAACTACGAGTGGACGGACATGTACGAAGAGTTCGCCAAGACCGCCGAGGCGGAGGGCTTCAAAGCGCTGGCCGCCAAGTTCCGGGGCGTCGCTGCCATCGAGAAGCAGCATGAGGAGCGCTATCGCGCCCTGCTGAAAAATGTCGAGACGGCCGCCGTCTTTGAGAAGAGCGAAGTCAAGGTGTGGGAGTGCCGCAACTGCGGACACATCGTGGTCGGCACCAAGGCCCCGCTGGCCTGCCCGGTCTGCGCACATCCCCAGTCCTTCTTCGAGATCCACGAGGCGAATTATTGATGAAGAAGTATCTCTATACCCTGGAAATGGAGACCCGTGACTACGAGTGCGACATCCAGGGTATTGTCAACAACGCCAACTACCAGCACTATCTTGAGGCGACGCGGCACAAGTGGCTGCAGTCCGAGGGATTCTCGTTCCAGAAATGGCACGAGGAGGGGCTGGATATGGTGGTGTCGGAAGTGACGATCAAGTACCGGACGCCGCTGCGGGGACAGGAGGCGTTCCTGTCGTGCTTCAATGTGCGGCGGGAAGGGGTGCGGTTCATCTTCGACCAGGACATCTACCGCAAGAGCGACGGCAAACTGTGCGTGAGCGCAACCCTATCGTCGGTACTGCTGGTCAACGGAGTCCTGGACCGCGGCGACCGCATCGCCGAACTCTTCGCCCAGTACCTGTAAGCCATCGTTCAGCGCAGTACGGCCCGGCGCAGTTCAGGATGCATTTCCCGAAGGGTAAAGCATCCGTATCTTGAACTGAGCCGGGCCGTACTGCAAGTTATTGGCTGTTGAGCGCGACGGCGCGCTGCTCGGTGTCGGAAAGATAATCCCCGAAACCCGTCAGCGCGGCAAAGGGTGAAAACTGCGCAGCCCGGTCCTGCATCGCCATCCGCGGATGCGTTGCGGAAGTCGGGTGCGGGAGCGTCAGGATGTCTTCGAACGATTCGTTGCTGTCTTCCATACACATTGGCTATGCTTTATGACCGCCGATCTGGCGGTTGCGTTCGATTGTTGTAGCGCCATCCTCGAAGTCCATGCCCTTCAGGATGGCGTTCTTGCCGAATTTGCGCCGGATCTCCAAGATCGCTTCCTGGCGCTTGCGTTCCCGGCCGTCTTCTTCCGGCTGCCCGTCGAAGAGTTCCAGCTGGTGGAAGACCCGGTCGTCTTCGGACACGACATGGGCGGCTGTCACGCCGACGTGGCGCACCAGCAGGGCCGGATCTGCAATCCGGTCAAACAAGGCAGCGACCGCCTCGGTGATCTGCCGGGTCGAGGAGGTCGGGCGGGGCAGGTTGACCGAGCCGTGGGCCGGCTTGGGGACGGAGCGGCCATACCAGTCGTTTGCCACGCTCCCCTTGAAACCCTGCTTCTTCTTGAGGCTGCTGCTGTCGTAGCCCAGGCCCAGCACGATCTGGTCGGTCAGGAGACGTTTCTCCACCAGGTCCAGAACCAGCTGGTCCGTCATTTCCAACGCAATGATCCGCGCTTCGCGGAAGGTATAGGGGCGCTGCAGCACCTGCCCGCTGCCGAGGCTGTTGGAGGAAGGTTTATAGGCTTTGATGGCCGCCATCGTACACGGTTCCCAGCCCCAGGCGTGGTCGATCAGAAGTTCGGCGTTGATGCCGAACATCTTGTAGAGCCAGGCTTCCCAGGCTGGATCAAGCGAGGCGCGCGCCAGACGGCCCATGGTATCGATGCCGACTGCCTCCAATTTGGCCGCAATCCCACGCCCCACGCGCCAGAAGTCGCGCAAGGGCCGGTGGCTCCAGAGCTGGCGCCGGTAGCTGATCTCGTCCAGTTCGGCGATGCGCACGCCGTCCTTGTCGGCTTTCTGGTGCTTGGCTTCGATGTCCATCGCGACTTTCGCCAGGTAGAGGTTGGTGCCGATGCCAGCCGTAGCGGTGATGCCGGTTTCGCGCAGGATCTCCCGGATCATGCGCATCGCCAGTTCGTGGGCCGTACAGCGGTAAAGTTTGAGGTACTCGGTCGCATCGATGAAGACTTCGTCGATGGAATAGACGTGGATGTCTTCGGGCGAGACGAATCTCAGGTAGATACCGTAGATGCGGCTGCTGACCTTCATGTATTCGGCCATCCGGGGCGTGGCGACCAGGTAGTCGAGGGCGAGGGTGGGATGGGCACGGACTTCCGCATCGAAGGTGGAACTCCCGCTGAGCCGGCGTCCAGGGGCGGCACGACGGCGTTCTTCGTTGATCTGGCGGACGCGTTGGACGACTTCGAAGAGACGGGCGCGGCCGCCGATCCCGTAGGCTTTCAGGGAGGGTGAGACCGCCAGGCAGATGGTCTTGTCGGTACGGCTTGCGTCAGCGACGACGAGGTGGGTCGTCAGCGGGTCGAGGCCGCGGGCGGCGCATTCTACGGAGGCGTAGAATGATTTGAGGTCGATTGCCAGGTAGGTCCGTTGTTCCATCGCAGTTACAAAAATAGCGAATTCGTCCGAAACCGCCAGCACGGCCGCAGCCTTTCAGGAAGCGGAACTGTTTGCCCTTCGGGAATGCTTCCTGAAAGGCTGCGGCTGTGCTGGCGAATGCCAAAATGACAGCACAAGCGACTGATTGTCAGTCTATTAGTGACAAAATGTCACATTTTAGCACGATTTCCGGACTGATCCCGGTTTTGCCTCACTTTTCAGCGAACCCGCCACGGAAGACGGGAGACAAAAAGAAACAAAACTTAAAGTATAGGAGATTAAAACTATGGTACCTGTCCATTATTCACACAGACGCAACCAGGACTGGCTGCCCAGCATTTTCAACGAATTCTTCGATGACGATCTCTGGAGAGTGACTCCCGCCAAGCAGTTCGCTTCCCCCGCGGTCAACATCATGGAGAACGAGAAAGACTATCAGGTCGAGATCGCGGCTCCCGGCATGACCAAGAACGACTTCAAAGTCCGTGTCGAGAACGACAACGAACTGGTGATCTCCCTGGAAAAGAAAGAAGAGCACAAGGAGGAGAAGAAAAAGAATTACCTCCGCCGCGAGTTCTCTTACGCTTCCTTCCACCAGACCTTCATCATCCCGGAGGAAGTCGAGGTCGAGCACATCGCTGCCGCGATGAACGACGGGGTCCTCACGATCACCCTGCCGAAGAAGGAAGAAGTCACCCGGACCCCCGTGTCCCGCCAGATCGAGATCGACTAAGGCCGGCCCGGCTCTTTCGGAATGATGATTTCGTAATTGCGATGTGAAGCGTTGTTGAGCTTGGACTCGCGCAGCCACAGGTTGGCCCGCTTCAATTGAGCGAAACTGATCCCGTGATCCTTGGCGAACACCGCCAGGTCCGGGATCGCTTCGTTTACCTCTACGATCTCCTTGACCTGTATCACCGGATAACGCTCCCCCTCGGGTACGTCGAACCCGAAGGCAGCCGGATCTTCGAACATCATCTTGGCCGCCAGCATGCGGAACATATAGCGCGAAGTCTCATTGACCAGCCACAGGTCGGCCGCACGTTTCTCCTGCTGGCTTTCCATCCGGGCGGCGATGGCTGCCGGACCGGCGTTGTAACAGGCCGCCACGCTCAGCCAGTCGCCGAAACGCGCATAAGAGCGTTTCAGGTAGCGGCAGGCCGCAATCGTCGCCTTTTCGATGTTGTAACGCTCATCCACGTTGGCATTGACCTCCAGTCCGTATTCTTTTCCAGAACCGGCCATGAACTGCCACAATCCCGCCGCGCCGGCGGGTGAAACCGCCTGCGGGTCCAGGTTGCTTTCGATCACGCACAGATACTTCAGGTCTTCGGGGATGCCGTAGCGCCGAAGGATCGGAACGATGACGTTGAAGATCCGGTCAGAACGCTTGAGCATCAGGATGGAGGTCGTGTGCATGTAGGTAAAAGTGAGCAGCTCACGATCCATCCGTTCGTACAAGTCGGACCGGTCGAAACGGATGGTCTCGCCCGCAAAAGTGACGGATTCGGGGACACGGGGCGGCTGTGCGCCAAGGATCGGACACGCGAGGATGAGGGCCAGTAGGGCGGCTAAAAATTTCTTCATCAGGCTGGGTTGTTTCGGCTAATTTACGCAGAAATTCCGTATCTTCGGCATACGGATGATGAAAAGAGTCATTTTCCATATCGACGTCAATAGCGCGTTCCTCTCTTGGAGCGCCATCAAGCTGATCTCCGAGGGCAAGCCGGACATCCGGCTGATCCCTTCGGCGGTTTCGGGCGATCCCCATGACCGCCGGAGCATCATCACGGCCAAATCCATTCCGGCCAAGGCCTATGGCATCAATACAGCCGAGCCGGTGTCGATGGCCCTGCGCAAATGCCCGGATCTGGTGCTGGTGCGCGGGGACTGGGACTGGTACCGCCAGTGCTCGGAGCGTTTCATCGCCATCTGCCGCGCCTGCTCCCCTATCCTGCAGCAGTTTTCGATCGATGAGTGTTTCCTGGATATGACGGAGATGCTCCGGGGCCGCGATCCGGTCCGCGTCGCGACAGCCCTCAAGGATGACATCTGCACCCGGCTGGGCTTCACGGTCAATGTCGGCGTCGGATCCAACAAACTGCTCGCCAAGATGGCTTCCGATTTCGAGAAACCGGACCGCGTGCATACCCTCTGGAGCGAAGAAGTACCGGCGAAGATGTGGCCCCTGCCGGTCCGGAGCCTGCTCTGGGTCGGGAAAAAGACCGAAGCAAGGCTGAGCGCCTACGGCATCGGCACCATCGGTGAACTGGCCCGCACCGGAATGCTCACCCTGACGAACCTGGTCGGCCACAAAACGGCGCAGATGCTCCACGACTGCGCCAACGGGATCGACCCCTCCCCCGTCGACACGGAAGAATACGAGGCCAAAAGCTACAGCGCCGAGCGCACTTTCGAGAAAGACATCCGGGATCCGAAAGCCCTGGACCGCGCTTTGTTCCATGTCGCCTGCATCGTCGCACACCGCATCCGCCGGGACCAGTTCCAGGCACAGGGCGTATCCGTTTTCGTCAAATCCCATGATTTCGTCGTCCGCTCCAAGCAGTGCCGGATGGAACAGCCGACGGACATCACGGCCCTCATCCTCAACACGGCACGCAAGATGATCCCGGAGATCTGGGACGGTTACACGCCGCTGCGCCAGGTCGGACTCGGCGTAGCGAAACTGACCCACGAAGCCACCTGGCAGCTGTCCCTATTCGAGGACGAGAAAATGGATTATTACCGCCAATGGGACCGGGAATACGACGAGAAGATGGCGGCCGAAGAGAACAAACGTCACCGGTCCCGGGGAAAAGAACAAGTTCTTACATTTTCATACACCCAAGGTGAAGAAGCGCTCCGGGCCGCGAAAGAGGCGATCCGCACGAAACGGGGTGCCATGTTCAGCCGGCTTACGCCAGAAGACGGCACTGACGGATTTGAGGTGAAGGATGCTTCCGGGAAAGCGGTCGAGAGGCACCTCGTCCAGACGGTAGATCTTAAAACCTGAGAACACGCACAATATACATCTTTTGAATAAATATTCGTCCAAACAAAGAAAAACTAATTTTTATTTGAATTTTCTCGAAAAAAATTTGTTTTGTTGAAAAAAAAAAGATGAACTTTGCATCGAAGTTTTTCATAGTTTAAGTTTAGGTTAAGTAGCGGGCCGGGCGCAGTGATGCATCCGGCTCGTGAATTGTTATCCCCTGGAAACGTTTCAGAGGCCGAAAACAAAAGGAGAAACGGATAAATGTAAGTTTTTGAAAGCGGTTTCCGGGAGAATCCCTTAGTTTTGTCCCGCACCTGAAAAATCTACAGACTATGAAAAAGTTTCTTTTTGTTCTCTTGCTGGCCCTGGCTTCCTGCTCTTCTTTCCTGCCGCCGTCCGAGGACGGCCGGATCGAAATCGCCTTCGTTGAAGATTATTTCTTCCAGACACGAAGTTCGGCATCCGCACTGCCGGACACCAACCGGTTTATCCTCAAGGTAACCGGGGAAAAGGGGACCGTCCTCTACAACGGGACATACGGGGCCGCACCGCAAAGCATCCTCGCGGCAGCGGGTACTTATACCATATCGGTCTTGTCCGGGACGTTCGATGCCCCGGCTTTTGACGCGCCGCAATACGGAGACCTCCAGAAGATCACGGTCAAAAGCGGCCAGACCACATACGTCCAGCTGATCTGCCGGCAGTTGAATGCCGGAGTCAGGCTGCGGATCGCCTCCGCTTTCCTGACAGCCTATCCGAACGGGGCGATGCACTTGAAAGCTGACAGCGGCAGGCTGCTCTACAGTTATACCGAAAAACGCTTCGCCTATTTCCCGCCGGGGAAGGTTTCGCTGATTATGAGCGACGGCAGCAGCGACAAGACCCTGCTGACGCGCGACCTGGCTGCCCGGGACATGTTGACACTGGATATCGGAGTGGCCGCGTCCTCCCCTTCCGGGAGCGACAGGAACAACATTTCGATCAAAGTGGACACGACGCTCAACTGGCAGTCCGAGAAATATACGCTCGGCGGGAGCGACGGGAAAGGGAAGGACCCTGACGGAGCCTGGAGCGTCCCCCAGGCCAAGGAGAATCTCGGCGCAAAGGACTGCTGGGTTTATGGTTACATCGTGGGAGGCGATCTGAGTTCAAGCAAGGCCTCCTTCAAGGGTCCTTTCTCATCCCGGACCAACCTGATCATCGCGGCACGGGCAGGCGTCACGGATCGCGATGCCTGCCTGTCCGTACAACTGCAGAAAGGTGAGATCCGGGACGCCCTCAATCTTGTAGACAACCCGGACAACCTGGGCCGGGCCGTCTTCCTGCAGGGCGACATCGCCGCTTCTTATTACGGTCTCCCCGGCCTCCAGAACCTCAGCGACTTCCGGTGGAAAGAGTAGCTCGGAAGCGGAGCGGCACCCGGTTCTCGGCGGCATTCCCCCGAAGGGGGCAATCCATCTGCCGCCGGCAACCGGGTGCCGCTCCGCTTTGTCCGATCAATAGCCGAAGAGTTCCTCCAGGGAAACGACCTGCACGGGGCCGAGAGAGGAGAGATACTTCAAGTCAATGTCCTTCAGGTCACCGAGGATCGCGTAGGTATAGTCGCGGTCCTTCACCCATTTTTCCTGCGTCGCTTTCACATCCTGCAGGCTCATGTCCTGCACCTTTTCGAACAGTTCCTTGTCCAGCGGGTGCTCGATGCCCAGCATCTCACAACGCTCGTAAGCGCTCAGGACGCCGAAACCGGTCGTCCGCGCCGTACGCAACCGCGACAGGATGCCGTCCTTCGCGATCGCGAAAGCCGCTTCGGATTCGGGCATATCCTCAATGATCTCGTCAAAGGCTTCGACCGCATGCTGCATCTTGTCATTCTGCGTCGCGATAAAAGCGATGAACGGATAGGTGTCCGCCTTGTGGGAAGGTGTGGACAGGTAGGCTGACGCGGAGTAGGCCAGGCCACGCGCCTCGCGCATCTCCTGGAACACGATGGAGTTCATCCCGCCGCCGAAATACTCGTTGTACAAGGCGATTTCCGGATTGACGGACGGATCGAACACCTCTCCGCGGTCGGAATACTGGAGATAATACAATTGCTTGGCGTCATACTGGGCCAAGACGACTTTATCTTCTTTCGTGACCAGCCGGGTCGGATAGACATCCTCGAGGGGTTTGAGACCGGTACCGACCAGGTGGTTGGCCAGGAGGGCGCTCTTGAGCACGGAGGATGAAGAAGGACCATAATAGAGCACGCGGTGTTCATAATCAAAGAGATGACGGACCTTCTCCAGCAGATCACCGGAGGTAAGGGAAAGCATCTCTTCGTTGGGAAGCGTGATCGACTGGATATAGTCACCGCCGTACATGATGAAACGCTGCAAGGCGGAGAAGCAGGCACGCTGGGACGTCTTGGCATCCATCCGGGACTTCATCATATCCATCTTGAGGTTCTGCAAGGCAGCCTCGTTCGGCGTGGCATTGACCAACAGGTCCTCCAGCAGGCGAAGGGCTTCGTCCCGATTTTCGTCGAGGCCGGACAGGCTGATGACCGTACGGTTGGGACCGCAGTTGAAACTGAAGTTGCAGGCCAATTCGTACATGCGGGAAGCCAGCTGCTCCGGCGTCATGTCGGCCGTGCCCAGATACTGGAGATAATCGAAGGCAAAGCCCAGGGCCGGATCTTCCTCCACGCCGGTCTTGACCTCAAAACGAAGATTGAAGATATCGTTGAGTCCGTTCTTTTTGTACAGGGCGTCGATGCCGGGTGCGATCTCAAGGGTAGACATATCTTTGGAGAAATCCACGAAAACGGGGTCGATGGGCATGACCGAGGTGTTCTGGATCTGGGTCAGAAACTCGCTCTGAAGATCACGGTTGGTCACGATCGGCGTGATCTTAGGGGCGGCGATCTTCTGGACGCTCTTGTCCTCCCCCTGACGCTTGTAGACGACGGCATAGCCGTTCTCCGGCAGGTACTGTCCGGCCCAGGCGACGACGTCTTCCTTCGTGACGGAGGCATAGCGGTCCAGTTCGAGGGCGGCGTCTTTCCAGTCGATGCCGTTGATGAAAGCACTAACGTACGCAGACGCGCGGGAGGCGTTGTGCTCCAGCTGCTGCATCTTATCCAGCCGCAGGTTGTTGACCGTCGCGGCGATCAAGCCTTCGTCGAAGTCGCCGCTGCGCAACTTGGCGACTTCAGCAAGCAGCAATTCGCGGACTTCCTCCAGGGTCTGGCCGTCCTTGGGCACACCCAAGGCGATGAATTGGCTGTAATCGGGCTGGGTCTGGACGCCGGCCTGGGAACCCAGCACTTTCTGCTGCTGGTTCAGGTCCAGGTCCATCAAACCGGCCGTACCGTTGCTGAGAATGGATCCGGCGATCTCGGCGACCGCCGAATTCTTCAGGTCGGACGCACCAGGCAGGGGCCATCCGATCACGATGTCTTCCGCTTCCAGCCCGTACACTTCCCGCTCGATGGGCGCAGTGATGGGCGCTTCCTTTTCAAAGTGGAGCACGGGAATGTCCGGATTGGGCTGCCAGTCTCCGAAATACTTCTCGATAATGGCGACCATCTCCTTGGGATTGAAATCACCGGCCACGCAAATGGCGATGTTGTTCGGGACATAATACTGGTCGTGATATTTCTTCACATTCGTGATGGAAGGGTTCTTCAGGTGTTCCTGGGTGCCCAGGACCGTCTGCGTGCCGTATGGGTGGTGCGGGAACATCGCTTCGTCGAGGGCGGCCCACAGCTTGCGGCTGTCCTGCGTCAGGGACATATTTTTCTCCTCATAGATGGTCTCCAGCTCCGTATGGAAGCCGCGGATCACGGTGTTGCGGAAACGGTCGGCCTGGATGCGCGCCCAGTTGTCGATCTGGTTGGAAGGGATATCCTCCGTATAGACCGTCTCGTCGTGGGACGTCCAGGCGTTGGTGCCCCGGGCACCGATCATCGCCATCAGCTTGTCGTACTCGTTGGGAATGGAAATCTTGGAAGCCTCATAGCTGACCGAATCGATACGATGGTAGATCGCTTCACGCGCTGCGGGATCCGCCGTCTTGCGGTAGGTCTCGAACAGGGCTTCGATCTCGTCCAGGAGGGGCTTTTCAGCCTCATAGTCCGTCGTGCCGAAATGGGGCGTGCCCTTGAACATCAGGTGTTCGAAATAATGAGCCAGACCGGTCGTCTCGGAAGGGTCGTTCTTGGCGCCCACCTTGACGGCGATATAAGTCTGGATGCGCGGCTCCTCCTTGTTGACGGACATATACACCTTGAGTCCGTTGTCAAGGGTATAGATCTTGGTCCGGAGCGGATCGTTCTTGACCGTCTCATACTTGGAGCAGGCTGCCACGCCAATCAGCGCGACGGCTGCCGTCATCAAAAAGACAAAACGTTTCATACTACATGTTTCACTGGGTTTCAAATCTCAATTTGGCATATTTCAGCAGGATCACCTTGACGCCGTACTCGTCGAAGTTGATCCGCGCCTTCAGTTCCGGAATGGTTCCGGTGATTTCTTCGACCAGGCCGCCGCCGAAACGGTTATGCTCGATCCGCTGGCCCGCTTTGATGGCGGACATCGGGACAGGGACGAATTCCGAGTCCGGAATCTTCGGAGGCAGCGGGCGGTTCAGGACAGCCGCCTTGCCGGCGTAGACAGACGTCCTGCCATCCTGGGCCGTGCCGACATAGGCTGACTTCCTGTCGTTCTGGGGCTTGCCGAAGGATCGGGGCGCGCCGGACGCCCCGTACCGGTAACCGTTGTCCCGCAGGCCGCCGAAACGGCCTTGGGAACGGCCGAAACGTGCGCCGAAACCGCTGAAACCGCCGAACGTATCTTCTTCCTCCTCTTCCTCATCTTGTCCGGGCGGGTTGACCAGGAAGCGCGGGTCGATCTCGCGCAGGAAGCGGCTCGGCGCATTGGACTCATGGCTGCCGTTGCGCATCCGCGTATCGGCATAGGTCAGGATCACATCCCGCATCGCCCGCGTCAGGGCGACATAGAACAGGCGCCGTTCCTCTTCGATATCCGCCTTGGAAGAGATCATGCTCCCGGAAGGGAACAAATTGTCTTCCAGGCCCGCGATGAACACGAACGGGAACTCCAGCCCCTTGGCCGAATGGACCGTCATCAGGGCGATACGGTTGGCTGCATCCTCCTCGTCCGTGGCATCCACGGTGCTGAGCAGGGAAACGTTTTCGAGGTAGTCGCCCAGGGTGACCAGCGGCAGTTCCTCCGATTCGCCGGCCTCCTCAAGGTCGGCCAGGATCTCGTTCTGGCGCTCCTCCACAAAGGTCTTGACGCTGTTGACCAGTTCCTCCACGTTGGAGAAACGGGACAGTCCCTCGATGGAGGTATCACTCTTGTAGAAGGCATACAGGCCCGACTGGTCGGCGATCCGGAGCGCCAGTTCGTGGGCGTCCGTTGTACCGGCCTGTCCGCTCAGGGTCCCGATCATCCCGCAGAACGCGCGGATCTTGAGCGCAGCGGCATTCCGCAGGCCATAGGTTTCCAAATCTTCGAGAAAAGCCGCGCGGGCGAGGCTCACGCCATGCGCACGGGCCGCCGCCCCCAGGGCATTCATGGAGGTATCTCCGATGCCACGGGCGGGCTTGTTGACCACCCGCTTGAACGACTCGTCGTCATGGGGGTTGACCAGCAGTTTGAAATAGGCCATCATGTCCTTGACCTCGGCTCGGTCGAAAAAGGCGTTGCCCGAATAGACGATGTAGGGCAGATTGCGCCGACGGAGGGCCTCCTCAATGGCGCGGGACTGGGAATTGGTCCGGTACAGGATCGCGAAATCCTGATACCGCGCCTTTTTCTCCCGCATCCGGTCCAGGATGGTCGAGGCGATCATCATCGCCTCCTCCTGCTCGCTGCCGGTACGGATCACGCGGATCTTGTCTCCCGAATCGCCGCGGGAGAAGCACTCCTTGGGAATGCGCCCTTCGTTGTGCGCGATCAGGGAGTTGGCCGCATCGACGATGGTCTGCGTGGAGCGGTAGTTCTGCTCCAGGCGGAACATCTTGCAATCCGGATAGTCTTTCCTGAAGTTGAGGATATTCTCGATCTTGGCCCCGCGGAACGCGTAGATCGACTGCGAGTCGTCACCCACGACGCAGATATTGCGGTGGGGCTGGGCCAGCTTTTTCAAGATCAGGTACTGCGCGAAATTGGTGTCCTGGTACTCGTCCACCAGGATGTGGGAGAAGCGCGAAGCGATGGTATCCAGCGCCGCCGGGAAGTCCCGGAAGAGGATGTTCATATTGAGCAGGATGTCATCGAAATCCATCACGCCCGCCTGCCTGCATTTCTTCTGGTAAAGTGAATACACGTCGCACAGCCTGGGCCGTTTCGCATGCGAATCCGCCGTAATGATGTTGGGATTGCTCCGGTAGGCCGCATCCGTGATCAGGTTGTTTTTCGCCATCGAGATGCGCGAAAGCACGTCCTTCGGCTTGTAAACCTTGTCATCCAGTTCCAGTTCCTTGATACAGGCCTTGACGGCGCTGGTCGAGTCACTCTGGTCGTAAATCGTAAAGGACTCCGGATAGCCCAGGTCCACGGCAAATTCGCGCAGGAAACGCACGAAGACCGAATGAAAAGTCCCCATCCGCAGCCTGCGCGCCTTCCGGTCCCCGACTTTCAGGGCGATTCTCTCTTTCATTTCGGTCGCCGCCTTCTTGGTGAAAGTCAGCGCCAGGACATGGCCCGCATCGACACCCTGGTCCAGCAGGTAAGCGATGCGGCTCGTCAGCACACGGGTCTTGCCGGACCCTGCTCCCGCCACGATAAGTACCGGTCCGTCCACACACTGAACAGCCTTCTTCTGCTCGCTGTTCAATCCTTCCAAAATTGTACTCACATTGTTTTCCATATTCGCTGCGAAATTACTAAAAAATGGGTATCTTTGCACGATAAACACATAGAATTACTCTAACCTTTATCCAATAATGTCAAACAACATCGATCTGAAGAAGGGCTTGAACATCCCGATCAAGGGAAGCGCCAGGCCCGTTGTCTGCAAGACGGTTGTTCCTGACACGGTCGCGGTTGTTCCTTCCGACTTCAAAGGCCTCGTCCCGAGGCTGCTGGTCAAGGAGGGTGACCGCGTATTGGCAGGATCCCCCGTCCTGGCGGACAAGAAGAATCCCGACATCCTCGTCACTTCGCCGGTCAGCGGCACGGTGAAGGAGATCGTCCGGGGCGAAAAGAGAAAGTTGCTTGAAGTGCTCATCGGGACCGACTCCGAACAGGAGTATCTCGACTTCGGCTGCAAGAGGCCCGAAAGCCTCTCGACGGACGAGGTCCGGACGGTCCTGCTCCAGAGCGGACTTTGGGCAGCGATCGTACAACGGCCCTACGGCATTCTCGCGGATCCCGCGCTCAAGCCGAAGGCTATTTTCATTTCCGCATTCAACACGGCTCCCCTCGCGCCGGACACCGAGTTCGTGCTCGGCGACGAATTCGCCGCCGTCCAGGCCGGCGTCAATGCCCTGTCGAAACTGACCGACGGCGGCGTCCATGTCTCCCTGAAGAGCGACAATTACTCGAGCACGCCTTTCCACAAGCTGGAGAACGCCATCCTCCACACCTTCTCGGGCAAGCACCCGGCCGGCAATGTCGGCGTGCAGATCAGCCACATCGCCCCCATCCGGAAGGACGAGACGGTCTGGACCGTTTCCCTGCTGATGGCGGCCGCCATCGGCAAACTGTTCCTGAAAGGCAAATATGACCTCTGCCGCAAAGTCGCGGTCTGCGGTCCTGCAGCGGTCGATCCCGCCTATGTGGAGACCCTGCCCGGCATGCCCGTCAAGGAGATTGTCTCCTTCATCGGCGAAGGTGACATCCGCGTCGTCAGCGGTGACGTCCTGAGCGGCCGCTGCGTCGGCAAGGACGGCTACCTGGGTTTCTTCGACAACCAGGTCACCCTCCTGAAGGAAGGGGCGGACACCGAACTCTTCGGCTGGGCGAAGCCCTTCCGCTTCAACCAGTTCAGTGCAAGTCGATCCTACTTCTCCTGGCTCCTGCCCAAGAAACAGTACGGCATGGACACCAATCTCCACGGAGGTCCCCGGGCGTTCGTCATGTCCGATTCCTACTATGCGGGCGTGCTCCCGATGGACATCTATCCGCTCTACCTGGTCAAGGCCTGCCTCGCGGGCGACATTGACAAGATGGAGCAGCTGGGCATCTATGAGGTTCTCCCCGAGGATCTCGCCCTCTGCGAATATATCGACCCTTCCAAGAACTACATCCAGGACATTGTCCAGCACGGCATTGACCTGATGATCCAAGAAATGGCTTAAAAGTTATGAACAAGATTTTCGAAAAAGGCGGAAAACTCTATTTCCTGCACTCTACGATCGACGCTTTTGAGACATTCTTGAAGGTGCCCGGCACCGTGGCGAAAAAAGGCGCCCACATCCGGGATTCGGTCGATCTCAAGCGCATCATGATCATCGCGGTGATCTCCGTGATCCCCGCCGCCCTCTTCGGCATGTGGAACGTCGGTTACCAGCACGCCCTGGCCGTCCAGGGTCCCGGCGCCCCGCTTGACATCTGGAGCAACTTCTGGTTCGGTTTCCTCAAGGTTCTCCCGCTCTACATCGTCGCCTACGGCGTCGGACTCTTCATCGAGTTCGCTTCCGCCCAGATCCGCGGCGAAGAGGTCAACGAGGGTTACCTGATGTCCGGTATGCTGATCCCCCTCATCGTCCCGGTGGACGTCCCCCTGTGGATGCTCGCCATCGCCGTGGCCTTCGCCGTCCTCTTCGGCAAGGAAGTCTTCGGCGGCACCGGCATGAACATCTGGAACCCGGCCCTGCTGACCCGCGCCTTCCTGTTCTTCTCCTATCCGGACCACATGTCCGGTTCAGGCAGCTGGATTGCGCTCCGCAAGGGCGAGAACCTGCTGGACGGTGCGACCGGCGCCACCCCGCTCTCCTTCGTCGGAGACGGCATGGACGCCCTGACAGGCGCCGGCGTCCAGTACGGCACGTCTTTCTGGGACCTGTTCGTCGGCACCGTGCCCGGCTCGGTCGGTGAGACCTCCGCCATCGCGATCCTGCTTGGCGCCATCATCCTCCTCTGGACGGGTGTCGCCAGCTGGAAGATCATGGTCTCGTCCGTAGCCGGCGCCCTGCTGGTCGGATGGCTCGGCAACGTATGCGGCGCCACCGACGTCCCGGCACTGACCCAGCTCGTGCTCGGCGGCTTTGCCTTCGGCACCGTCTTCATGGCCACCGATCCCGTCACCTCGGCCCAGACCGAGCCCGGCAAGTGGATCTACGGATTCCTCGTCGGTGCCATCTGCGTGGTCGTGCGCCTCTTCAACCCCGGCTATGCCGAGGGCATGATGCTCGCCATCCTGCTGGGCAACACCTTCGCCCCGCTGATCGACTGGTGCGTCGTCAATCGTCATCTGGCCCGCAAGGCCAGGAAAGCCAGAATCGCATAAATCCCTTTTGCCATGAATACCAACAGCAATACATACACTGTCATCTACACGACCTTGATCTGTGTGCTCGTGGCTGCGATCCTGGCCATCGTCTCCCAAGTCCTCAAGCCGAAGCAGGACGCCAACGAGAAAGCTGAGACCATCAGCCAGATCCTCACGGCGGCCGGTTTCGACGACAAGGCGCACTGGCAGGAGATCGGCAACGCCGCCACCATCGACTTCTACAAGACGAATCTCGCGGAAGCCTACACCGTGAACGCCCAGGGCGCCCAGGTGCAGAACCTCGACAAGGACAAGGCGGAAATCCTCTCCGTGTCCGAGTTGAAAGTCCAGAACCGCAACATCAAGAACGGCGAGGACTTCGAAATCCCCGTCTATACGTTCAACAACGGCACGTCTGTCATCCCGATCTACGGCGCCGGCCTGTGGGGGCCCGTCTGGGGATACATTTCCTTCGACGCCGGCCTGGACAACATCCAGGGCGCATATTTCGACCATGAGAGCGAAACGCCCGGCCTGGGCGGCAAGATCAAGGACGATCCCGCGTTCCGGGCCCAGTTCAAGGGCAAGACCGTCGACTTCGCGGATGTCAAGGCCTTCCAGATCGTCAAGGGCGGCGCTCCCGCTGACAAGCGGAACGCCATCGACGCCATCACCGGCGCAACGATGACCTCCAAAGGCCTGGACGAAGCCATCAACAACTGGCTGGGAGCCTTCAAGACCTACCTCCAGGGCCGGATCGAGGCCCGGGCCGCCGAAGTTGCCGCGCTGGCCGCTGCCGCCGAAGCGGAAGCCGCCGCTGAGAATGCCAACCAAACCGCAGAATAAGGAGGAGCAGCTATGAATCAAAAAATGAAAGAAACCATCCTGAATCCGATCCTGAAGGGCAACCCCATCACGGTCCTGGTCCTCGGTATCTGTTCTTCCCTCGCGGTCACCGTCGAGATGAAAGGCGCCCTCGTCATGGCGCTGTCGGTCACCCTCGTGACGGGACTTTCCAGCCTGATATGCTCGTTGCTGCGGAAGACCATCCCCAACCGGGTCCGCATCATCATCCAGCTGGTCGTCGTGGCCTTGATGGTCATCTTGGTGGACCAGCTCCTCAAGTCCTTTGAAGGGACCTACCCGATCGACAAGCAGCTGTCCGTCTATATCGGCTTGATCATTACCAACTGCATCGTGATGGGTCGCATCGAAGCCTTCGCGCTCGGCAACAAACCCATCCCCTCGCTGCTGGACGGCCTGGCCAACGGCGTCGGCTACGGACTGATCCTGGTCATCGTCGCCTTCTTCCGCGAGCTGCTGGGCTCGGGCACCCTCTTTGGGATTCCCGTCCTCGCCAAGCTCGGCTATGTCAACAACGGCCTGATGATCCTGCCCCCGATGGCGCTGATCCTGATCGGCTGCATCATCTGGGTCCAGCGGAGCATCCAGAAAGACCTCCAGGAGAAATAATTAACACATATCGGTTATGGAATATTTAAGCTTATTCGTAAAGTCAATCTTCGTTGACAATATGATTTTTGCATACTTCCTCGGTATGTGTTCGTACCTGGCGGTATCCAAAAACGTTAAGACGGCCAACGGCCTGGGCATCGCGGTCATCGCCGTGCTCCTGATCACGCTCCCCGTCAACTACCTGCTCAACAAGTTCGTCCTCCAGCCCGGCGCGCTGAGTTGGCTCGGCCCCAAGTTCGCCGAGGTGGACCTGAGTTTCCTGAGTTTCATCCTCTTCATCGCAGTCATCGCGGCCATCGTGCAGGTGGTGGAGATGGTCGTGGAGAAATTCCTCCCGTCCCTCTACTCCTCGCTGGGCATCTTCCTGCCCCTGATTGCCGTCAACTGCGCCATCCTGGGTGCATCCCTCTTCATGCAGCAGCGCGAATTCGCCAACGTCGGCGAGTCCGTCGTCTATGCGCTCGGTTCCGGTATCGGCTGGTATCTGGCGATCGTAGCCCTGGCGGCCATCCGCGAGAAACTCTCCTACAGCAATGTGCCGGCGGGCCTCAAGGGCATCGGCATCACGTTCATCACGGTCGGCCTGATGGGCATCGCCTTCATGGCCTTCATGGGTATTTCACTGTAAAGAAAGGAGGAAAAGATTATTATGAGTAGTACGATTCTTTCAGCCATGGCCATCATGGTCATCGTGATCCTGATCCTGGTAGCGGTTCTCCTCTTCATTAAGATCAAGCTGACTCCCTCCGGAACGGTCCAGATCGACATCAACAATGGGAAGAAGACCCTTGCGGTCACCCCCGGCGGCAACCTGATGGGCACGCTGGCCGAGCACCAGATCTTCCTGCCCTCCGCTTGTGGCGGCAAGGCCAACTGCGGCCAGTGCAAGGTCCAGGTCCTCGACGGCGGCGGCACCATCCTGCCCACCGAGACCGGCTTCTTCAACAAGAAGCAGATCAAGGACAACTGGCGCCTCGGCTGCCAGGTCAAGGTCAAGGACGACCTCAAGATCCAGGTCGCGGAGTCCGCGCTGAGCGTCAAGAAACTCGAGTGCGAAGTCATCTCCAACGACAATGTCGCGACCTTCATCAAGGAGTTCACCGTCAAGCTTCCCGAGGGTGAAAACCTTGAGTTCAAGAGCGGCGAGTACATCCAGATCGACATCCCGGCTTATCACCTGTATTTCAAGGACATCGACGTTGCACCCGAGTATCGCGCCGACTGGGAGAAATACGGATTCTTCAACCTTGAGTCCGTCAATCCCGAGCCGACCATCCGAGCCTATTCGATGGCTTCCTATCCCGGTGAGAAGGGCATCATCAAGCTCAACGTCCGTATTGCGACGCCGCCGTTCGACCGGTCGGTACCCCGCGAGCAGGGCCCGAAACTTCTGCCTGTCAACCCCGGTATCGCTTCTTCGTACGTGTTTACCCGCAAGCCCGGCGACAAGGTGATGATCAGCGGCCCTTACGGAGAGTTCCTCCTCCCGAAGAACGACCCGGAAGATATGGAGTACATCTTCGTCGGCGGCGGCGCCGGTATGGCTCCGCTCAGAAGCCACATTATGCATCTGTTCAAGACCCTCAAGACCGGTCG
>JAFUWZ010000051.1 GCA_017471045.1 Bacteroidales bacterium | reverse complement strand
GCTCCCGGCAACAGCACCGCCGCCCGCTTGACAGTTTGCTGCCGATTATCTATATTTGTGGATATCAACCGCTGCAATATGAAGAAAGCGATCTTGTCCTTATTGTCCTTTGCCCTGTGCCTGACGGCCGCCGGACAGTACGTGCCTCCTGTCGAGGAGGATGTCCGGGCCAACCTGGCTGCGTGGCAGGACCTCAAATTCGGCATGTTTATCCATTGGGGCGCCTACAGCCAGTGGGGCGTCATCGAGTCCTGGTCACTCTGTCCGGACGACATCGAATGGCAGTACAAGGCCCGTGGGGACATGGATTATTTCGAATACAGGAACAAGTACGAGGACTTGAAGAAAACGTTCAACCCCTTGGGTTTCGATCCGGACAAATGGGCGGCTGCCGCCGAATACGCCGGGATGAAATACGTGGTCTTCACGTCGAAGCACCACGATGGTTTCTGCATGTTCGACACTCAGCAGACCGATTACAAGATCACTTCGGAGGAGTGCCCTTTCCATTCAGATCCCCGGGCCAACATCACCCGGCAGGTCCTGGACGCCTACCGTTCCCACGGCATCAAGGCCGGCGTGTATTTCTCTTTCCCCGACTGGCATAACAATGATTTTTGGTGGCGCCGTTTCCCGCCCAAGAGCAATAAGATCAATTATGATCCCCACAAGCATCCCGAGAAGTGGACCGCCTATCAGGACTTCATCGCCGCGCAGCTGGATGAGCTGACGGACGGGACGTACGGGGACCTGACGCTGATGTGGTACGATATGCCGGTCACGGACGAGGGCAGGACAGTGGAATACGATTGGGAGCGTTTCGCTCGCGTCGTGCGGGGCAACCAGCCCGGGCTGATCATGGTCGGCCGGGGGATGAAGAATGCGTACGAGAATTATCGGACCCCCGAGCAGGAGATTCCCGAGGAGGCGCTGGATTACCCTTGGGAGTCCTGCATCACGATGACTCACAGCTGGTCCTGGCGGAAGAATGCGGCCTACAAGTCTGCCCATACCCTGCTCTCGATGCTGGTGAAGATCGTTTCCCGGGGCGGTAACTTGCTGCTGAATGTCGGTCCGGACGGAAACGGCGAACTGGATCCGGACGCTTATGTGCGCCTGCGCGAGATCGGCGACTGGATGCAGGTCAACGGGGAGGGTATCTACGGGACCCGGGCCGTTGCGCCTTACCAGGAAGGTCCTGTGTATTATACTGCCAAGGACGATTATGTCTATGCCTTCTACCTGCCGGAAGGGGAGCAGCCGTCAGAGCTCCCTGCTACGGTCAGCCTGGGCGCGTTCCAGCCCCTGACTGCACGGAGCGTGACCCTATTGGGCTCGAAGCGGCCCATCCGTTGGGAGAAGACGCAGGATGGCATTCTCCTGCATGTCCCGGAGTCGGTCCGGAGGCAGGCGTGGCCGGTCGATCCGGTCTTGTGTTTCAAGATCAAAGTCAAATAATCAATTATTTCTGTTATGAAAGTACGTTTCTCCATGATTCTGGCCGGGATGGCCGTTTCCGCCCTGCTGGCCTCCTGCGCCGGTAAAGGCGAAAAGAAGTGTTGCAAACAAGATGAAGGCTGCTGCGGCAAGCAGGCTGAGTGCTGTGCCCAGTTTGCCAAGAAACTTCCGGTGGGCGTACAGCTCTATAGCGTGCGTACCGACCTGGAGAAGGACTTCTACGGCACTTTGAAGGCCATCCGTGAGATGGGTTATGCCGGTGTGGAGTTCTACGGTGAGTATTATGGCAACTCCGTCGTTCAAGTCAAGCGCTGGTGCACCGAGCTGGGTCTGATCCCGTTCTCCAACCATGTCCCGTTCCAGCAGATGATCGACGACGTGGACAAGGTGATTGCCGACAATACGGTCCTGGGCGTCCAGTATATCGTCTTCCCGTACATGGACGAGGCTTCCCGCCCGGGCATCGATCCCGAGCAGTTCAAGGCTACGGTGAAGAAGATCGGCGAAGTGGGTGCGAAAGTCCGGCAGGCCGGTTTCCAGCTTCTGTACCACAACCACGATTTCGAATTCGTGAAACTGCCGGACGGCACGGTCGGGTATGACTACATCTTTGCTTCCAACGCTCGGGAGAATGTCCAGAACGAGCTGGATGTGTGCTGGGCGGACTATGCCGGCTTCGACCCGGTGGAAGTGTTGAAGACGTACGCCGGCCGGACCCCGGTCGTCCACATGAAGGACTATTACCTCGAGGGCAAGCTCAGCAAGGCGCCGTATGCGCTGATCGGCATTTCGACCGACAATTCCATGAAGGATGACGGCGGCTGGTTCGAGTATCGCCCGCTGGGTGACGGCCAGGTGGATATCCCCGCGGTCCTGAAGGCCGCGATCGACGGTGGCAGCCAGTGGCTCTGCGTTGAGCAGGATGAGCCCAATAAGGGCCTGACCCGTCTCGAAGGTGTCGCCAAGAGCGTGAAGTATCTCCAGTCGCTCGACCTGATGTAGGTTTCCCGATGGGCAAGCGTTGGGCTTTGTTGGCGGGGCTGCTGCTGAGCGCGGCAGCCTCCGCGCAGTATATCCCGCCTGTCGAGGAGGATGTCCGGGCCCGTCTGGCCGAATGGCAGGACCTGAAATTCGGCATGTTCATCCATTGGGGCGCCTATAGCCAATGGGGGATCGTGGAGTCCTGGTCCATCTGTCCGGAAGATGTCGAGTGGCAGTACAAGTCCCGGAGGGCCGACATGGGGTATTTTGAGTATCTGAAGGCCTATGAGGGTTTGAAGACGACGTTCAATCCCGTCGCTTTCGACCCGGACAAGTGGGCTGCCGCGGCAGAATATGCGGGGATGAAGTACGTTGTGTTTACGACCAAGCACCACGACGGGTTCTGCATGTTCGATACGCACCAGACGGATTATAAGATCACGGACAAGGATTGTCCTTTTCATACGGATCCCCGGGCCAATGTCGCGAAGGAGCTCTTTGACGCGTTCAGGGGTCATGGGATCAAGGCCGGAGCCTATTTCTCCTTCCCGGATTGGCACAGCGATGATTTCTGGTGGCATCGTTTCCCTCCGAAAAGCCGCCGGATCAACTACAATCCGCACACCTTTCCCGAGAAATGGGCGGCATATCAGGATTATATCGCCGCGCAGCTGGAGGAATTGACGGGGGGAACGTACGGGGACCTGATGCTGATGTGGTATGATATGCCGGTTACGGACGAGGGCCGGACGGTCGAATATGACTGGGAACGCTTCGCGGGCATTGTGCGGGGCAACCAACCCGGAATGATCATGGTGGGTCGCGGACTTCATACCATTTACGAGAATTACCAGACTCCGGAGCAGAAAATCCCGGAAGAAGCGCTGGACTATCCTTGGGAATCCTGCATCACCATGTCCAACGGCTGGTCCTGGCGGAAAGATCCCAGATACAAGTCCACGCATACCCTGCTGGCGATGCTGGTGCAGATCATCTCCCGGGGCGGTAACCTGCTGCTGAATGTCGGTCCGAGCGGGAACGGCGAACTGGATCCCGAAGCGTATGTACGCCTGCGCGAGATCGGAGACTGGATGCAGGTCAACGGAGAGGGGGTCTATGGGACCAAGGCCATTGCGCCGTACCAGTACGGTAAGGTGTATTATACGGCCAAGGATGACGCCGTCTATGCGTTTTATCTGGCCGATGAGGGCGAAAGCCTGCCTTCGCAGATCGACCTGGGCGCCTTCATCCCTGCTTCCTCCAAGGGGGTCAGCCTGCTGGGGACCCACCGGTCCTTGAAGTGGGACCGCACGCCCGAGGGTACCGTCCGTGTCCGGATCCCGAAATCAGTGCAGGATCATCTCCCTTGCGGGCATATCTGGTGCTTCAAGATCCAGCTCAAATAGGAAGAACGGGATCAGGGAGCTTCGTCGGAGCGGTATTCCAGCAGGTCACCGGGCTGGCAGTCCAGGGCTTTGCAGAGGGCACTCAGCGTGGTGAAGCGGATAGCCTTAGCCTTGCCGGTCTTGAGGATCGACAGGTTGGCCGGGGTGATGCCAATCCTTTCTGCCAGCTCGCCGGAGGACATTTTCCTCCGGGCGAGCATGACATCTACATTGACAATGATGGCCATGGTTATTCGACCTCCTTTTTCTCCTCATCGGGAGCGCCCTGCTCTTCAGCCGGTTTGCCAGCGAGGTAGGAAGGCAGTTCGAGGCCGGCCATCTTGAAGAGGTCCGTGAGCGGAGGGACGGATCCCATCAGCCCGGAGACGAAGTTGGACGTGGCGGTCTTGCCGTCCTTGCCGTTGCCGCCGTCCCAGACGGTGACCTTGTCGATCTTGATGCCCTTGACGGCTTCGACCTGGGTCTTGACAAGTTCGGGCAGTTTGTCGGTGATCAGCATCGTGATGGCTTCCTGGGCGTTGCCGCCGGCTGCCTCGACGAGTTTGCCGAAACCTTCCGCCTGCTTGGAGAGGATCTCGAGGGTACCGCGGGCCTGGGCGTCCATCTTGGCGAAGATGGCGTCCGCCTCGCCCTTTGCTTCGCGGCGGACCTTTTCGGCCTCCGCCTCGGCGGCGATGATGAGTTTTTCTTTCTCGATCTGGGCCGCGACGACGATGTTGGCCTCCTGGGTGGCTTTTTCGCGCTCGGCACGGGCCAGTTCGGCGTCGCGCTCGGACTTGTAAGCCTCTTCGAGGGCCTTCGCGGCCTGGACCTTTTCGGCGGCCACGGCGAGACGTTCGGCTTCGGCCGTTTTTTCACGCCGCTGCGCGTCGGAATTGGCAATCGCTATCTTCGAACTGTTTTCTCCCTCGACGGCCAGTGCGTTGGCCTCGGCGGTCTTGATACGGGTGTCCCGGTTGGTCTCGGCAATCCGGATGTCCTTGTCCCGGTCGGCCTCGGCCTTACCGATCTCACCGTAACGGTTCTGCTCGGCGACGCTCTTCTTGGCGTCGTTGATGGCCTTGGCGGCTGCTTCCTTACCGAGGGCCTCGATGTAGCCGGATTCGTCCCGGATATCGGTGACATTGACGTTGATGAGTTTCAGGCCGATCTTGCGGAGCTCGGCTTCGACGTTGGTCGAGACGTTGGCCAGGAACTTGTCACGGTCGGCATTGATCTCCTCGATGTCCATCGTGGCGATCACCAGACGCAGCTGGCCGAAAAGGATATCGGTGGCGATGTTCTGGATGCTGTCCACGCTCAGGCCCAGCAGGCGCTCGGCGGCGTTGGTCATGTTCTCCGGCTCGGTGGAGATACCGACGGTGAAGCGGCAGGAGACATCGACGCGAATGTTCTGCTTGGACAGGGCGTTGGTGAGGTTGCACTCGATCGAGATGGGTTTCAGGTCGAGGAAGGCGTAATCCTGGAAGACGGGCCAGATGAAGGCGGCGCCGCCATGGATGCAGCGGGCGGAGGAGATGCTTCCGGTCGCGTTCTTGCCGGTCTTACCGTAGATCACGAGGATCTTGTCGGAAGGGCAGCGGCGATAGCGCTTCAGGATGGCCGAGAGCGTTACGAAAAGGACGACGACGGCGATGAGGATGATGTAAGTGACAGGCATATCAGGCATGTTTTAATGGATTAAATGATCAAAGAATTGAGGGGCTCCACCAGCAGCGTGGAGGGGTTGACGACTTCGACGACCTTGATCGGCGTCCCGGTAGGGAGCGCGTCCCCCTCGGTCAGGGCATTGTACTCCCGCACGGCGCCCTGGATGGTGATCTGCACCTTGCCCTCGCCGCTGCGCTCGGCAGGGATGTTGAGGTAAACGGTGCCGGTGCAGCCGACGGCTGTTTTATAGACATTGATGTTGCCGGTCTGCTGCATGGAGTAGAGCCACTTGAAGAGGTACATGACCATGGCGACGAAAGCGATGCCGACCAGGACCGAAATCAGCAGCAGCAGGCCCCGGGACGCGATGCTGCCGCTCAGCAGGACGGCTGTCCAGCCGAAGCCGAGGAAGAAATTGACGAAGTTGCGGAAAGTGTAGAGATTGACGCCGCCGGCTCCGACGGTCCCGTCCACGTCCGCGATATTGACGTCCGTGTCGAAAGCCGCATCGACATCCAGGTCACCGCCCGTATCGGCTCCGATGAAGGTCATGACGGTCTGGATGATGAAGATCAGGGAGGCAATCAGGGTGATGCTCCAGATCACTTTCATAAACGGACTGAGTGAGGTCCACAATTCGCTAAACATACTCTTGAAAAGGTTGGTTTATCGCAAATATGGTAATTATTTATTGAAAAACAAGAATTTTTATGATTTTTTCAAGAAATATTTATTCTTTCTGATGCTTGCGGGAGGGGGATGTACGAATATCCGGAAAGTTTAGTATTTTTGTGTTCTATGTCCAAGGTGCTGATCATAGGGCCGAACTATTACAATTTTCTTCCTGCCATGTCGGAGGCTTTCTCCGATCTTGGCTGGGAGCCCTTGCTCTTGCCCTATGACAATCCGATCCATCCGTACACGGCCTGGATGAAGTGGCGCTACAAATTGAGCCGGCATCGGGACGTCCTGCAGGAAAAGAGCCGTTCTGCCTTTCGGGAGGAAGTAATGGCCCGTTTCGATTCTTTCCGACCGGAACTGGTGTTCGTCCTCAATGGGGATATCCTCGATGAGCGTACGCTGGATGCTTTCCGTTTGGCGGGAGCGAAAGTGGCCCTCTGGCTGTTTGATAACAGGGAGTGGCTGCCCCGTTCGGCTTCCCAGGCCGGACATGTCGACCACTTGTTCTGCTTCGATCGGCAGGATGTGGAATGGTTCCGCCGCCAGGAGGGTTCCGCCCCGGTCAGTTTCCTTCCACAGGCATGTGATACCACTATCTATCGTCCGCTGCCAGGCAGCCGCAAGGACATTGATATCTTGTTTGTCGGCAACCTGTTGCATTCTCCGAAACGGAAAGAGACCCTGCTTTCTGTCATCCGGTCTTTTCCGGACCGGCGGATCGTGGTTTACGGCTTATACCAGCCCTGGTACAAGGGTGTGGCGGCTTGGCTGTGCCGGCCTTACAAGTCCGTATTCAAAAATCGCAACATTCCGCCGCAGAAGGTGAATGAACTATACAACCGTTCCCGTGTCGTGTTGAATATCCATCAGGAGCTCCAGCGGGACGGAGCCAATCCCAGGGTTTTCGAGATTTGCGGCAGCGGAGCCTATCAGATTTGTGATGCGAACGGATATGTCCGCTCATTGTTCTCCCCCGGGAGCGTGGCTTTCTATGAGTCTGTCCCGGAATTGGTCTCGCTGATCCGGGAAGCGCTGGACGGGGACAAGTGTCCACAAGCTTCTGATGCGCATCAGACCGTATATACTTATCATACTTTTCTCTCCAGGATGCAGGCGGTCCTGGCTGCTTTTCCCGAGCTGAACTGACATGTCCGTGATCGACCATAACAGAATTGCGAAAAACACGCTGATGCTCTATCTGAGGATGGGGCTGATGCTGATCGTCAATCTTTTCACCGTCCGGGTCGTCATGGCGGCTCTGGGCGAGGTGGATTTCGGCATTTACAATGCCGTGGGCGGGATTGTCGCGATGTTTTCTTTCATCAGCGGCACAATGTCCACGGCTTGCCAGCGGTTCTATATGCTTGAACTGGGCCGGGGAGATCATGAACAATTGCGCAATATATTCAACCTCAGCCTGCTGATATTTGCACTCTTTTCCCTCATCGTACTGCTGATGGCTGAGCCCCTCGGGCTCTGGTTCCTGCGCCACAAGATGCTCCTTGCCGGCCGGGATACGGCGGCGGACAGGGTGTTTCATTGCAGTGTCCTGTCCTTCATGGCCGGAATGCTGCGCCTGCCTTTCCAAGGCATGGTGATTGCCCGCGAGAGGATGAACGTCTTTGCTTATATCAGCGTGTTTGAGGCCCTGGCTTCGCTGGGGATCGCGCTCTGGCTGCAACGCTCCGGTATGGACCGGCTGGTTTTATACGCCTGCCTGATGTTGGGCATACAATGCGTCGTCACCTTGCTTTATGCCGCATATTGCCGGCTGTGTTACAGCGAATGCAGATGGCGCTTTTACTGGAACCGGGAGCAGTTTATGGAACTGTTTTCCTTCGCCGGCTGGAACATGATCGGGACCAGTGCAAGCGTGCTTAAAGTGCATGGTTCCAATGTGCTCCTGAATATGTTTTTCGGCCCGGCGGTCAATGCGGCTCGGGGCCTGGCCTTCAAAGTTTACGGGATGGTACTCCAGTTGCAGGAGAATTTCATGACCGCCTCCAAACCCCAGATTATCAAGTCTTATTCCAGCGGCGAGCGGGAGGGGATGAAAAAACTGGTGTACCAGTCGGCCAAGTTTTCCATGTATTTGATGCTGTTCGTCTCCATCCCGATCATGCTGGAGATGCCTTTTCTGTTGGGTTTATGGCTGGAGGAAGTCCCGGCCTATACGGCCTCTTTTGCCGTCATCATGCTGGTCAATGCCCTTGTGGATAATGTTGATTTTCCTGTTTGGGTCGCCATTCAGGCGACAGGAAGGATCAAGTATTATCAGATCACGGTCGGTACGGTCCAGTTGCTGGTCCTGCCTATCGCTTACCTGCTGTTGAAGTGGGGTACCTTCCCTCCCGAACTTGTTTTCTATGTCGCCATCGCGATATCCATCGTTTGTTTCTTCCTTCGTCAGGGTTTCGCCTGGAGACTGGCAGAAATGCACCCGAAGGACTTTCTGCGGCGGGTTTTGCTTCCTGTCGTCGGCGTTGCGGCTGTCGCCTGGCTCGTCGGATGGGCGATCCGGCGCGTGATGGATGAGGGCTTTGTCCGCTTGCTGGTCGTTGCTGCGGCGACATTGTGCTGCCAGGTGTCAGCGATCGGCCTGTTCGGACTGACGCCGGGTGAACGTCAGACGATTCTGGAAAGGATCAGGCAGGTGGCGCGTCATTTCAAGTTGATGGCGAAATAGTCCTGGTACGTGATGGCGAACAAGGCGGCCCGGAGGACGGCCGTCAACTCGTGGTCCTCCTTGGCATAGAGGATCCTGTCCCTGTTCTGAACCAAGGCGCAGGGGAATTGAATGATCTTCCAGGGGCTTTGGTAGGACTGGATCATGTGCCTGACATTTCCGGTGTGAGTGGCATCCGGGAAGCAATCGATCAAGCGCGAGAGGTAAGTCATGCGACGGACGAAATAGGGGCGGATCTTCCGCCGGCGTAAAGGATTCATGCAGCGGAGGATCTGAAGGATGGCATTGGAAGCGGAACGTTTCATTCTGTCGCGCTTGACAAAGCCGCCGGATGCCGATGTCGGAAGCCGGCGGTGGAAGTCGAGCGGCTCGACGATGACATGGACTTTCCCGTATGCGTTGGCAACGATGGAAAGGATGGCGTCATAGTAGAATGCTTCGCTGAGCTGCTCCAGGGTCCGGTCCGGAACCCGTTCCCGGATCATGCGGTGCAGTTCCCTGCGAAACAGCATCGTATGCCCGGGGACCGTGCCCAGGAAGAGCTCTCTTTCCAGCCCGAAGTTCGGTGTCCGCCTGTCGAAAGGGCCTGCTTCTGCCGGACAGTTCCCGATAAAGCCTTGCGTGAGATGGAAACTGATCCACGAGTCCTCTTTCCGGATGTCCGCGACCAGTTTGTCCAGCTTGTCCGGCCGCCAGACATCATCCTGGTCGCTCCATGCGACCAGATCGCCCTGCGCTTTATCTATCGCCGTGATGAAATTATGGTTGATCCCTCGCCGCTTATCGACGGTGAAGATACGGATCCGGCTGTCCCGGATCGCGTATGCTTGCAGGATCCGGAGGGTGTCGTCGGTGCTTTGGTCATCCTGGATGATGATCTCCCGGATGGGGTAGTTTTGGGAGAGGATGCTGTCCAGCTGTGCGGGAATAAACGCGGCACCGTTATAGGTACACATGACAACGGAGACGCTGGGACAGTCCTTATTCATAGATCTCTATCAGGCAGTTGTGCCCTCCCCGTTCGTTCTCGGGGGGCAGGGTCATATAGTCTCCGAATTGTTTGGTCAGATAGGCGTCCGGGTCAGCGGGCGCATAGAACATCCTGCCTTCGAATTCAAGTTCCTGGCAGGGGAAGATGTCGCTCATGCAGCGGGGAGCCGGCCAGCCGCTGTAATACCGGCTCAGGATGTCGCTGTGGATCAGGGCGGCATAAAGCCGGGCCAAGAGCAGCATCAGCATCACGGGGGGCCATAGCAGGTAAGCCGCTCCTTTGACCGCGAGTCTTTTGGCTTTGGACGGATAAGCCACAAGACCGTGATTATGGATCTCCCGGGAGACCCGGCCATAGAACAGGTAGATGAACTGTTTGACCCGCATGGACGGCACCCGTTCCACCAGGATCACGTCCATGAACAGTCCGCGGTATTTCTGGTACCGGGATTCCGGTTGGTCGAACAGGGACCTCGTGTCCCGGATGCGGGGTGACATTTCGAAATGGTTCTTGTCTGTCGTCCAGTCCTGATAGGCCAGATCCGGAGGCAGTTTGGCGAGTGCGGCCTTGCGGAAACGCCGGTAGTCTTTCTTGAGGATACAGATGTCCATGTCATCATCCCAAGGGATGAAACCTTGGTGGCGGACAGCGCCCAGCAGGGTCCCGGCATCCATCCAGTAGGGAATCCCTTCCTCCCGGCAGATCTGATCGACGGCTTCGAGGATGTGAAGCATCCTTAATTGTGCTTTCCGGAGCATGGAACCCTCCGGGTTGTAGATATTCGTTTCCATGGGGGGGTCAGATCCAAAACTTTTCTGACGGCTTTTCCAGATTGATTTCCGTCCCTTCTCCCGATAGCAGGCGGTAGACTTTATCCGCGAAGACCAGATCGTGCAGGCCCAAGCCGATATTATAACTGAGAATGCGTTCGTGATTGTTCTCACGTCCCGGATCGCTTCCATCCAAGACGTCGCCCAGTTCGGCAAAATAGCGGAACCGGTCGAAATAGCGGAAGCCCCGGATGTGTCCGGTGTCGTCCCCGAAAACTTTGTCAAAAAACAAATCACAGTTCTGGAATCCGCGCGTATGGACAGGGATGACGAGGCATCCTTTCCGGAACAGGGAATCGTCCGGGCAGATCAGGTCATCGGCCTTTGTGATGCAACTGAAGATGACGTCGGATCCGGCGATCAGGTCCCGGACGGAATCCACGCACTGGAAGGAGACATTCCCATAGGCCTCGAAGCGACGGATGAAAGACGCTTCCTGCCCTTTGTGTTTCAATAAAAGAACCTGGAAAGGGCGGTCCGGCTCAGATTCCAGCATGCAGAGAAGGGTAGCCCGTGCCGTGTTGCCCAGTCCGATGAAGGCATGGACCAGGGGGCCGGATCTGCGCAAGGTTTGCTGGGCCAGGGCGGCGACAGCGCCTGTCCGCATGGTGGTGATCCAGTCTGCATCCATTAAGGCGAGCGTCTCTCCGCTCCGTGCGTCATAGAGCAGAAACAGGCTGCGGAGGGCGGGGACGGCACCTGCAATCCGGCTGACGACTTTGACGCCGAAGCGGTTCCGGGGAGCGGGAAGCAGGCAGGGCATCGTATTGATGAAATCATCCGGCTGGGGATGCAGGCTGATCTTGGCCGGCAGCTGGGCACTCCGTTTGTCAGCAAAACTCTCCCGGACCCATTCTACGCAGGTGGCGGGTGAGATACCCAGGGAGATGATTTGTTCGTGAGAGAGGATCTTCATGCTTCCAAGGATTTCAAACAAGCGATCAGTTTGTTATTGTCTTTAGGGTCACGGATGGCCAGACGGATGAAACTTTCACCTCCAAATGCTTTTTTCGTACTGCAGTCTTTGATCAGAATATGGTGCTCCAGCAGTTTCAGCGCCAGCTCATGCGAACTGAAACGATCCACGACGCGGCATAGGAAATAATTGGCCTGGCTGGGATAGACGTGGAGCCAGGGTATCTCCGAGAGCGCCTTCCCGAAACGCTCCCTTTCCGTCCGGAACGCCTCACAGGCCATGACGTAATCCTTTTCGTATTTTTCGAAAACCTGCAGATAGAATTCCCCGAAAGAATTGATGTTCCAGATGGCGACATCCTTTTTGAGCCTTTCCACCAGCGTCTCGTCACCGGAAGCAAGGATACCCAGCCGCAAGCCGGGGACGCCGTATGATTTGCTGATGCTTTTGATGACGACGAGTCCCGGGTGGGCTTCCAGCAGACTGTCGGATAGGAGCGTCTGGCGCAGGTCCGGTTCCGCGAAATCGGCAAAGGACTCGTCGATGACCAATCGGATGCGGGCGGCTTCTGCCCAGGCTATGATGCGGGCTAGCTCTTCCCGGGACAGCAGGTTGCCCGACGGGTTGTCCGGGTTGATCAAGATCAGGCAGGCGAGGCCCTTGTCTTCAAAGAAACGGATGAGATCTTCCGCCGAATAGCGGAATCCTTCCCTCTCCGGGGTCCAGCAGACAAGCCGGTCTTCGGGAATACGGTTGGGATACTCTTCAAACGTCGGCAGGATACATCCGGTCTTGCCGTCCTCTCTCTCCATCAGCGCCTTGATCAACTCGGCGGCGCCGTTGCCGACGAGAATATGCTGCGGCTTGACTTTAAAATTCTTGGAAGCCAGCAGGGTATTGACGTCCATACCGGAAGGATACTCCCGCAACAAGGTCTCAAAGCTGGCTTTGATCTCGTCGATCATGCGCTGGGGCGGGAAGAAAGGATTGACCAGATAACAGAAATCCAGCATCTGAGGATAGCGCCAATAACCGCCGTAGCGGGAAGATATGGCCTTGAAATGGCCTTCCCGCGTGGGCGAAAACATTCCTTCGGCTATATCCAGGTCCTGGACGTCATCGATTTCATACCAAGTTTCTCCTTCCAGCGGGAGCGCGCGGATCGGCGCATCATGCAAGTGGAGGATCACGCGGAGCACCTGCTCATAATACTCGTTGTCTCCCAGCGCCGTGCTGTAGGCTTTCAAGAAGGGGACATAGTAGCGGGAAGAGAATTCCTTGCTGAATTTGTAGATGTTGACGGTTTTGAAATAACTCTTGATCTCATCGTAGCGGAAACCGCTCTTGTCAATGAAGCGTTTGATACGCCGTTCGTCATCCAGGGTGACGACGGTCCCGTCCATCCAACTTTCATATTTATCCACCAGGGCCAGGTTGGGATAGGGATCGTCCAGAATCCGCTGCAGGACCCGGGGCTCGAAAATGATGTCGGACTCGAGGAGCAGCGAGTCTTCTTCGCACATGAAATCCCGGGCCAGGAAGAGGGAGTAAATGTTATTGGTCTTGTCATAAACGTCATTGTTGACGTAAACGACAGGCATGCCTTTGAATTGGTCGCCGATGTACTCTCTGACGTTTTCTCCTTTGTAACCGACCACCAGGATGACCCGTGAGATGCCGGCTTCGTGGAGGCTCTCCAAAGCGCGGTCGATCAATCGGATACCATTGACCTCCAGCATGCACTTGGTGTTGTCCCGGGTCTTCTCTCCGAGCCGTTTCCCCATTCCGGCAGCGAGTATGATGGCTTGCATAAACTGTCAGGTTTTATTCAAAATGCTAAATTACAAAAAAATGGAAAATAATCCGTAGCTTTGTGTTGAGGTATAATCTATATGCAATGAGGGTTTCTGTCATCATTCCCGTCTATAACGCCAGGGACTATATCATCCCTTGTGTGGAGTCGCTGGTCAACCAAAGCCTGGAGGACATCGAACTGCTGTTTGTCGATGACCATGGATCGGACGACAGCATGGATGCGGTCCGTCGCTATGCGGAAGGGTATTCCGGCAAGAAACAGTTCCGCTTTCTGGAGACCCCCTCCAATTCAGGCCCGGGGGTGGCGCGCAATATCGGTATTGAGGCTGCGACGGGGGAGTATATCGCCTTTGTGGACAGCGATGACTGGATCGAACGGGATTTCTGTGAATCGCTCTATAAGGCGGCGGCGAGGAAAAACGCCGACCTGTCCTGGTGCGATCTCCGTCAGGATAACCTCAGGGACGGGTCTTCCCGGGAATTGACCCATCCCCGTATCTCTTCCGGTGATTTCAATGAAAAGAAGCACAAGGCCTTCCTGACCCAGTTCGTTTCCTATTTCTGGACTTTTTTGTATCGTCGTGAGTTTCTGGTCCGGCATGCCTTGCGTTTTCCCGGCACGTCAAGCAGCGAAGACACTTGTTTCCTGACCTGCTGCATTCTCGCCGCGCGACGGATCGCCACGGTGGAGAAGCCGCTGTATCATTACGTCCTCCGGAGCCGTTCTCTCTCGACCAAGGTGGATCCCGGCAAGTACAGGCAGAAACTGCGTTCTTTTGAAGATCTGCTCGCTTATGCCCGTCGGCACGACCTGTACGAGCCGTACAAGGACGAGATGGACTTTATCTATGTGAAAAAGGCTTTCCTGATGGCTGCGCTGACCTATGTCGCAAACGCTGCCAGGCCGGATCCCGCTGTTTTGAGGGATGAACTGTATCCGGCACTCCTGCAGCATGTTCCCGCCCCTGCAGCCAACAAATATGTCAGAAAGAGCTTCAAGGTCCGGAAGATGGTGAAATGGATCGCCCGCCGCCCCCGCCTGGCTTTGTGGGTCCTGCGGCGTGAGGCGAAAAAGCGTTTCGTATAGCGGCGCTTGTCAGGCTTTTTTGAATCGCCTCCACACGGCCGCGGCGATGATACCGAGCACCAGCAGGTACATCAGGGCGCAGAAGATGACGGCGATCGTGTCTCCCTTGCGGACGCTGTCCGGATCGAAGACAAAGTGGATATGATGCGAACCGGCCGGGACATCCATGGCCCGGAGCATGTAGTTGACCCGATAGTGGTCCACATTTTGGCCGTCCAGCGTCGCTTTCCATCCATGGGGATAATAGATTTCCGAGAAGACGACCGTGCCGGGTGCGGAGGCGAATACCTCGTAGTCCAGGGACTTCGGCGTATGATCCATCAGCGTGACGTAGGAGCCTTCGGGAATACCTGGATGCAGGTTGGCGGCCATGGGTACAAATGACTTGTCGATGACGGCCTGCGTGCGCAGGTCGATGCTCATCAGCGAATCGATTTCTCCGTTGGCATCCTCGACCTCGATGAGGTCGGAGACAAACCAGGCGTTCCCCAGGGCGTAAGGATTCTCAGAGATGGAGGGCTTCCCGTCCTTGCCGTTGGAGATGAGATAGCGCGCATTGAGCATGCCGATGACCGGCATGTGCAGTTCGGCCAGATGCTTGTCGATCAGGTCCTGGTAGCGGCGTAGTTTGGCGGCGTGATATCCGCCGACCGACTTGAGCCGATAGGAGGTGCGGGCATCGTTGAAAGGATTGGAAGTCAAGTTGAAAACCCGGAAATAGCCGGGCTGCTGGAGCAGGGCTTGCTCGTATGGCTGTATCTCGAATGCGGCGTTGCTCGTTTTCTCGGGCACGAAATTGCCGTCGTTGAAATAGCGTTTGTCGACAGGCCACATGTCAAGGACGACCAGCACGCCGAGGGCGGCGATCATCCAGCCCGCCTTCAGCTTGTCCTTGGCATACAGCCAAAGTAGGGCAGCGGCGCCCAGGATGAAGAGAAGCGAGCGCAGGCTGTCGCTTCGTTGCAGCTTGGCCCGGTCGTCCAGCAGCGCCTGGTAGAACCAGTCCGGAACTTGCTGGACCAGTTGGGCGTCCTGGGTGGAAGTGAAAGAGAAAAGCGAGCCTCCCAGCAGGAAGAGCAGCAGGCAGAGACTACCGGTGATACCCCCGGAGATCAGGATGCTCCTGGCGGCTTTATCGCGGGAAACGCTGCCGTCCATCAGGGCCTTGATGGCCAGGAAGCCCAGCAGCGGCATCGCGATTTCCGCGACAATGAGGATCGACGACACGGCGCGGAACTTATTGTAAAGCGGGAAATACCGGAAGAACAGCTCCGTCAGCCACATGCAGTTGTGTCCCAGTGCCAGGGCCACCGAGAACAGGGTCGCGGCCAGCAGGCCCCATTTATAAGGACCTTCCACGATCAGCAGGCCGAGCAGGAAGAGGAAGCATACGATCGCGCCCATATAGACGTTCCCGGCCGTGAAAGGCTGCTCACCCCAGTAAAGAGGGAGCGCCGAGCAAAGATCCCGTGCATTGCGGACACCGGTCCCGTGGGCGATCAGGGCCTTATAGAGGTGGGAGTCCTTGTCGAGCGAACCGGCAGAAGTGCCGCCCATAAAGCCCGGAATCAGGAAAGAAAAGGCTTCGTCGGCACCGTAGCTCCATTGGGTGGCATACGCTATGTCCAGCCCCTTCGACTCAGCCTGCCCGTTCTCCTGCTGGAGGTCGCTGTGGCCGCCGCGCATGGTTTCCTGGGCATATTCGGCATTGGCGAAGACGTTGGACATGTTCGTGCCGATGCCGATCCCGACGGCGCAGAAAAACAGCAGGCTTGCGACAAGGAAGTCCCGCATCCGTTTCTCGCGGATGTGGATCCACAGTTCCATCAGCCAGAGCAAGCCGATCAGCATGAAGATATAGTAGGACATCTGGGGGTGCGTGCTGAATCCGCAGGCGGTGAAAACCATCGCCAGGATGACTCCCAGGCCATACTTCTTGCGGAAGATGAGATGGAATCCGGCCAGCACGACACTCATCAGGGCAATGGTGGAAGTCTTGGAGTTGTGTCCGGCCGCTATGATGACGATGAAATAGGAGGACAGGGCTATGGCGAATGCACCGACGATCGACAGCCATTTGTCGATGTCGAACGAGCGGAGCAGGATGAAGAAACAGAAGAGGTAGATAATGAAGATCCAGATGGTATGCGAATGTCCCCGGTGGAGTATCAGCTTCAGGGGACGCAGCCAGCGGGAAGACTGGTAACGACCGCCTCCGATCTGGTAGTTCGGCATACCGCTGAACATGGCCGCGTTCCACCAACTGTAATCGCCGGTTTCCCGGGTGTACTCGACGGACTCGTGGACAGCTGCCTCGGCGGAAGTCCCGTCTCCGGCATATACGACTTTCCCTTGGGTCTCGGGAAAACAATAAATGACGGCAGCGGCAATGAAAACGACGGCAGCGACCAGATAGGCCCCGTATTTCCGGAAGAAAGGTTTGATGTCCATGTTCATCATGATATTGAATCGCTAAGTTACTGTTTTTTTTCATAACTTTGTAAGCGATCAAGATCTTATGGAGCAGAAAAGGACTGTACTTGTCACCGGTGCGGCCGGTTTTATCGGAGCGAACCTGGTACTGCGTCTGCTGAAAGACGGCGGATGGGACCGGATCATCGGCGTAGATTCGCTCAATGACTACTACGATGTCAGGATCAAGGCGTACCGCCTGGACCGGATCGCCTCCGAAGCCGCCGGACACCCGGATACGGAATGGGTTTTCGTCCGGGGCAACATCGCGGACAAGGATCTGGTGATGTCCCTTTTTGTGCAATACCGTCCCGCCGTCGTGGTCAACCTGGCCGCCCAGGCCGGGGTGCGCTACAGCATCTCCCATCCGGATGCCTACATCGAGAGCAACCTGGTCGGCTTTTTCAACATCCTGGAAGCCTGCCGGCGTTCCTATGACGGGGGTGCATCCGGGGTGGAGCACCTCGTTTACGCATCCAGTTCGTCCGTTTACGGGTCCAATGCCAAGGTCCCCTACTCGACGGAAGACAAGGTGGACAACCCCGTCAGCCTCTATGCGGCGACTAAGAAGAGCAACGAACTGATGGCGCACGCCTATTCCAAGCTCTACGATATCCCGTCGACGGGGCTACGTTTCTTCACCGTGTACGGTCCGGCCGGACGTCCGGACATGGCCTATTTCAGCTTTACCGACAAGCTCCGGGCGGGGGAGCCCATCAAGATCTTCAACTACGGCCAGTGCCTGCGTGATTTCACCTACGTGGACGACATCGTCGAAGGCCTGGTCCGGGTCATGGCCCGTGCGCCGGAGCGCCGGACCGGACCGGACGGGCTCCCGGTCCCTCCGTATGCCGTGTACAACATCGGGAACAGCCATCCTGAGAATCTCCTGGAGTTTGTCGATATCCTGCAGCAGGAACTGGTCGCTGCAGGGGTCCTGCCGGCTGATTATGATTTCGAAGCGCACAAGGAGCTGGTCCCGATGCAGGCGGGCGACGTGCCGGTGACCTATGCCGACACGTCCGCGCTGGAGCGCGAATTCGGTTTCCGGCCTTCCACCCCCCTTCGGGAAGGACTGCGCCGTTTCGCCCGTTGGTACAAGGATTTTTATCTATAGCGTATGAGATGCCTTTTCCTGGCCGCGGGTTATGCCACGCGCCTGTATCCCCTGACGGAAAAATTCCCCAAGCCGCTGCTGGACGTGGCGGGACGCAGCATCCTGGACCGCCTGATCGATGATCTGGATGGGACGGGGCGGATTGACGGCTATGTCGTCGTGACTAACCACAAGTTCGCCGGTCATTTCCGCGACTGGGCGGCGGGATACGGGGGCCGGGTGCAGGTCGTCGATGACGGCACCTCGTCCAACGAGACCCGGCTCGGGGCCGTGCGCGACATCCGTTTCGCCCTGGAAGCGGCCGGTGCGGAGGACGACTGGCTGGTCCTGGCAGGAGACAACCTGCTGTCTTTCAGCCTCGCTTCGTTCCTCGATTATGCCCGGGAAAAGGGGACTTCCTGCGTGATGCGCTACTACGAGCCTTCCGAGGTGCAGCTGCGCAGATCCGGCGTGCTGGAGGTGGATGCGGATGGCCGTATCCTCTCGATGGAGGAAAAACCTGCTGTCCCGAAAGCGCACTGGTGCTGTCCGCCCTTCTATTTCTACCGGCAGGAGGACCTGGCCCGTCTGGACGAGGCCTTGGAAGCCGGTTGCGGTGTCGATGCCCCCGGCAGCCTCGTCGCCTGGCTTTCTTCCGTCACGCCGGTCCACGCGATGGAGATGCCCGGTCCCCGCTACGATATCGGTACGCTCGAGAGCTACCACGCTGTCTGTGCGCGGTTTGAAATTAATCACTGATGCGATATGAAACGATTCTTTTTGATGATGGCCCTTTCGACCCTTGCACTGCCGGCTATGGCCCAGAACACCGCTGGCTATAAAGATGCGGCCAAGGAATGGTCGGACGGCCCGCTGACAGAGGCTGATTTTTCGGTCCGGCACCTGGCCAGTACCTTGGACAACGTTGCCGGTGATCTGAACTGGGGCATCAAGTTCGTCCCGGTGAAGGACAAGATCGGCAATCTCCGGTTCCGGCATATGAACTCCGTCACTTATATGGATAAACTGGGCTCCTGGCAATGCCCCGAATACCGGCAGCCGTGGTCCATGGATTATTTCCAGACGATGTTCGACATGGTCGAGATCAACCGGCGGAAGATGCAGGCGGATCTGAATGCCAATCCGCAGGACCACGAGCAGATCCGGGAGTACTACAGCCGCTCGCTCCGCAGTCTGGACGAGACCTATAAGATGGAGACGGACCGGGGTAACGATGCCGCCGCCGTGACCCGCTACCAGGTGCAGGCGCGGGAGGAACTGGATGCCTGGGAAGAGGCTCCGCTGGAGGAACCGGCGATCCGGCATACGGCCGTGGGTATCGGGATGTACGCGGGATACGAAGGAGAGGCCTTCCTCTCGCCCCTCTCCGATGTGCTCGGGATGCGGCATCAGCTTCAATTCGGCTGGGTTGTCCCGGTCAAGCAGTTTTATACGGCTGTCGACTTCGGCGTCGCCTTCGGATCTCCCGTCAAGAAGGATGCTTTCATCCACGATGTGGAGAATGATTATGACTGGAGGAAGAGTGAAAAGTATACGGGCGGGAACTTCAATTTCCGCCTGGGTTACCGGGTCGTCGACCAGCCGCGGGTGGCGTTGATCCCTTTCGCGGGCGCCGGTGGCAGCTTTATCGAGCAGGATACCGGCTGGAAGGACATGGACGGAAAGACGGTTACCAGCACATGCGGCGGACTGCGCCTGCAAGGAGGCGTTCTGCTGCAGGCGAAGTATCTGCGGCATCTGACCGCCCTCTCCTATAATAGCGAATATGGAGAGCATTCCCTGGCTTTCCGGATCTACGGAGCACGGACCAGTTTCAAAGGGATCGGCCCGGTTTGGTCGGTCAATTTCGGCGTCTGTGTGGATGTGACGGCCTGGCCGCTCAAATTCAACCGGGAGTAAGGGATGAAACGTCTGCTCTCCGTCGGGGCGGCGTGGTGCCTGCTTTTCTGTGCAGCCCATGCGCAAAATTCGCTGCGGGTGCTGTCCGTCGGCGTGCCGAATGACGATCCGGAGCTGGTCCGGCATCTGTCAGAACTGACGGCGCAGGATGGGACCGTGCTGTCCTGGAATTGTGCGGAGACCCTTTCCGAGGTCTCCGGCGGCGCTTTTGATGCCGTCGTGCTGGGGCAGGCGCTGCTCGAAAAGCCGGATGCCCGGCGTCAGCTCCGCCGGCTGCGGCGCCACGTTCGGGGCGGGCGGCTCTTGCTGCACCAGGACTGGGCCTGGGCCGTGGACTACTTCAAGGAGCCGTGCATCGAGCCGGCTTTCGCCGCATACGGCTATGACCAGCAGCGGATGTATGCGGCCCTGGTCGCACGCTCCCGCGAGACGGCGGCGCGTTTCGGCCTGGAACTGCTGCCGGTCGGGACGGCGGTACAGAATGTGCGGGCGACTTTCGACCGGGACAACCTGACCCGCGACGGGGTCCATCTGAACCATAGCATCGGATGCTTTCTGGCGGCCTGTACCTGGTACGAGGCCCTGACGGGTCGGGATGTGACCCGGAGCGGATACGGACCGGACCGCCTGACGGCCGAGCGGGCTGCGCTGGCGCGGGGTGCCGCCCACGCCGCCTGGCTGCATCCTTTCGAAGTGACAGACTACGGTTTCCGCCATCTGGACAAGAATTATGACGAGGCCCTCGTGCCGGACTACACCCTGCCGGATGCCCTGACGATGCAGGACGGCACTCCCGTCCGGGATGCGGCCCAGTGGTACGGCCGGCGGCGTCCCGAACTGCTCGCCCTCTTTGAGCGCGAGATGTACGGCCGCATGCCCGGCCGCCCGGAAGGGCTTCATTTCCAGCTTGTTTCCGAGGAAGATGGCGCGCTGGGCGGCACGGCGGTACGCAAGGAGATCCGGATTTGTTTCGATGCTTCGGGCGGGCACTACATGACGGTGCTGCTCTATCTGCCCCGGCAGGCGGAGGGACCCGTCCCCGTTGTCGTAGGGGCCAATTTCCATGGCAATACGGCCATTATTTTCGATACCGGCGTGTCGCTGCCCGATTCGGCGCAGATCGCCCGTTACCGGCTCTACAAGGAGCCTTTCCGCGGACAGGAGGCCCTGAGCTGGCCCGTCGCTTTGCTGCTCAGCCGGGGGTACGGCCTGGCCACTTTCTTCAAGGGGGATCTGGATCCGGAATGGGACGACGGTTTCACCAACGGCGTGCAGCCGCTTTTCTACCGGGATGGGCAGACTTGTCCCGATCCGGACCAGTGGGGGGCCATCGGCGCCTGGGCATGGGGCTACAGCCGCGTGCTGGACTATCTGGAGACGGATCCGGCGGTGGATGCGAAGCGTGTGATTACGGCCGGCCATTCACGCCTGGCGAAGACGGCGCTCTGGGCAGCGGTCGCAGATCCGCGCTTTGCGATGGCTTTTCCCAACAATTCCGGCTGCTGCGGAGCTGCGATCTCGCGCCGGCGCTACGGCGAGAGCCTGGAGACGATGATCCGCCACTATCACTACTGGTACTGCGCCAATTTCGCGAAATATGCCGCCGACGAGACCGCACTGCCTTTCGACCAGCACGAACTGATCGCCCTGATGGCGCCGCGTCCGGTCTATGTCACGAGCGGCAGCGAGGACCGCTGGTCGGATCCCAGGGGTGAATTCATCGGCGCGGCCGAGGCGGCCCGGATCTATGAATTCCTGGGGCTCCCGGGTCTGCGGGCGGAGGACGGTTCGGTGCTGGGGCCGGACGACATGCCTCCGGTCTGGCAGCCCCGGCAGAGAGGTCTTGTGGGCTATCATCTGCGCCAGGGTCCCCACGCGCTGACCGGCTGGGACTGGGCGCGGATGCTGGATTTCGCCGACCGCTGGCTGGGACGGCGTTAGGCCTTTCTCATTCGGTCTCCGCCCGGAGCTTGCCGAGGATCAGCGGATATCTCTTCAATCCGGCCGGGGCGCCGGAGGCATCCCTGCGGGAATAGGCAACCACGATGATGCCGTCCGGGACCGAACCGGGCCAGGAACCGTCATCATAAAATGCGGCGATGGTTCTATCCCGGGCGGCGTCATAGGAGAATTTCGCACTGATGCTCCCCCCTGCGGATGAATTGAAAAGCTGCTGCTCAGACAGGTATTGGTGGAGGAATACATGATATCGCCCGGCACCGACCGGGGTCGTACCCCCGTATTGCATGTTCGGGATGTGGATGCTCAGGTCGGCCGGGTCGAAGGTGGCCGTAAAGGTCCAACCTTGATCCGGAAAAGTCAGGAGCAGGTCTCTGTCCGAAGCTTCGCTGAGGACGACTTGAGCCTGTGTCGCTTTCCCGGAATTGTCCTGACCAGAAAGGATGTAACGCTTGCAGACATCCCGGATGCCTCCCTGGATGATCCGTACCGAGTCCCGGGTTTTCCCGGCCTGGAAGATGGCATAGCCTTCCCGGATGTGTCCGGAGGTATTCTCGCTGGCTGAGAAGGAGAGAAGTTCACCGTCAAAGGTCCCGGAGATCCAGTCCACATTGCCGCTCACGCTCATGCCGATGTCCGAAGTGCCCGGGAGCGAGAGGGTAACGGACTCGTCTCCGATCAGGAAGGTCGTGTCGCAATCGGGCATGTGGATGAAGGCGCCGGCCTGGCGTACGGTGACCCTGAGGGTCTGCTTGTCGGTTGAAATCCGCAAATTGGCATTCCGGCTTTCCAGGTCTCCGCAGGGAGCGACTTCCAGCTGGATCGTGGATCCGGAAACGCGGGTCTTGCACCACTCCCTGTCCGATTCTGCCGCCAGGGCTTCGTCGGTCTCCAGCGTGACATGTCCGGATCCTCCGGATGCGGAGAACTCTAACTGGGAGGAACGGATCAGAAGCGGGTCCGCTTCTTTTTCCGGGACGGGGTTTGTGCAGGCGGCAAGGAGGAGTCCTGTCATCAGCAGGATACGGGCCGCACGATCAAGAATCGGGTGTTTCATCATGGATTTTCCTTTCGGGTAAGATTGCCCAGGAACGGGAGCACGCTTCGGTTGTACGGATCCCAGCCGTTCCCTTCAAACTGGCCGGCGGAAGCATTGTTCTCGTCGATCAGCCACAGGATGAAGGAGTTGGCATTGGGCAAGAAGTCATATTCGTTGGACACGAAAGAGTAGACCGGGTGCTCACTGTCCTGGTTCCAGACCGTGTGCATTCCGGCGTCTTTGCTCCAGGACAGGTAGCCGGCATTGGCATCCCATGCGCAGAGCCAGATGGCCCGCGTCCCGTCGTCTCCGATCTTTTGGGAGTTCAGGGACAGGCTTCCGCTGGCCTTGTCATAAGTCAGGGTCAGGGAATACTTCCGGCTGATGCCCGAGAGGATATAGGTCTCGTTGGGGATGCCCGGCGTCAGGGTGACGTGCGCGAGGGCGGAGTCGTTCCAGTAGTTGAAAACGTAGTTTCCTTCGTAGGCGTCATAGGGCACATAGTCATCCGGGAGGCTCCCGACGACGGGGAGGATCTCTCCGTTGGAGGAGAAAGAGAAGGTAGCCGGATCGAAGTCCAGGGTCTCGAACTCGCTCTGTCCGATCTTGAGGGGTTCGTAGAAACGGATGCCGCTCAAGGTCGTGACATAGGGGATATCCCGGACGGCGCCCTCTTCCGTCAGGTGCAGCTGGCGGTTGTTCAGGTCGAATGAGCCCGAGATGGGTCGCCCGCCCAGCGTGCCCTCGATAAATGCTACGATAAAACTGTCGGAGGCCTGGGCAATCCGGCGGATAAAGGACCCGCAGGGTTCGTCCAGCGGGAACATCCTGGCCATCTTGCCGGTCCGGATCCCCCGCAGGATGATCTCTTGGGGGGAGAGGCTGACGATGGCGAACTGGAAGTCTCCGCCTTTGGCTTCGTAGGCTGTGGTGGACGGAGTGGAATACAAGTGGAGGTGCGGGTTGTAGCTGTCGAAAGACAGCATGGCGCAGTCTCCGGCGACCAGGCTGTAGTGGCTGGTATAGGCGTTGAGCGTGTCCCGCTCATAATAAGCGGTGACCTCGGTCTTCGTGAAAGAAACGGCGAAGTTCATCCCGCCGTAGTCTTTCTCGGAAGTTCCGGCGAACTCGACCAGATGCCAGCCATGGGAGGCTGTCGTCAGCAGCTCTTCCGCTTCGGCGAGTGTGTTGCTGATCCGCTTTGAGGCACTTTCCGGGAAGACTCTTCCGGATTCTTTCCGGCAGGATGCAAGAAGTGCCAGGGAAAGGAGGACCAGCAGGCAGTGTTGTATCGTTTTTCTCATCTGTTCATCAATTTAGGCTGAGATTCAACAAATCCAGCCGGCCGCCGGTCACATCCTGCTGCCTTCGCTGGATGGTCTCCCGCAAGGCGTAGATATCGATCCCCCACGATTCGGACATGTAAGTCCGGACCATGTCGAGTTTGGCTCCGATCCGCTTGGCTCCTTCGGCCCCGGCCGCTTGCAGTTGGGCGTCCCACCACGAGGCATCGTGGACGACGAACGAAGACAGCATCTCGGCAAAGTCTTCGTAGTCGGCATATTGGGCGTAAGATGAAATGAAACCATTCTTCAGATAGGTCGTGTCGAAGGGGGCCGTGCTCCACTGGTCGGCGACATACCCGTTGCCGGTGATCTGTTTGTAGTCCGCCGGGTAATCTTTGGTCTGGTTCAGGATATGGGTGAATTCATGGTGGATGGTCTGGAGGTACAGGATGTTCAGGTACTCGGCATCCCGGATGAAACGCGGGAGATAGTTGATCCCGGACAGCATGATTTTCTTGCCGCCTTCCGCCGTGCCGAGGATCATCGTTCCGTTGTTGCGGTACTCGAATTCTCCGATCAGGAAGAACAGTTTCGGGAAATAGGCCCGGGTGAAATCGACCCCGGCAACTTCATCGTAGGATTCGATGCACAGATACTTCACCAGGTGGGCCATCATGATGGAACTGTTCAGGTCGGAAGGAACCGTGAAGTAGTTCATGTCCGACTCATTGAGGTTGTACTTGTAGCAGAACTCGATATTGTAGGGGTCGACATAGTTGGCACGGAGCCACTTGTCAAAGTCGTTTTCGTAAACCCGGTCCAGCGTGATCACGCTTTCCGGAGAAAGGGGCTCATCCTGGCAGGCGGTCACGGCGGCCAGGATCAATGAAAGAAGACTCAGTATCAAATATTTTCTTCTCATATGCGACTCATCTTTTATCTGGGGTTGGGCTTCAGGCCGGCGGCACGGACCTTCAGGGGGATCTGGACAGCGGTCCGTTCGTCGTCGTGGTTCAGGCTCCGGGCTACGTGGTCCGGTTCTCCCTTGGCATTCATGACCCGGCGCTCGAGATCGATCCCGTAGCGCTTGATGTCGAACCAGCGCAGGCCCTGGCCGAGCGTCTCGATCCGCCGGAACAGGAGGACGCACTGGATGAGCGCTTCCTTCTGGGAGTTTTCCGTCCCGATGTCAAAAGTGGGGTGCAGATGCTTTTTGAGCGTGGGAGCGTCCCAGCTCCAGTAGGAAGTGTTGAAGAAATTGCGGACGGCCATCGGGCGCAGTACCAGGTCGGTATCCACAATGTTCTGCATCCAGAGGGTCAGGTCGGCGCAGCACCCGTCGAAATCATCCAGCATCGCCCGGGCTTCCGCCCGGACGAGCAGGGTCTCATCCGCCCAGAATGCCGGATAGACCGTTCTGTAATAACCGATCCCGGCCACCGCATCCGTATACTCGAAGAGGTAGGGGAGTTTCCAGAACACCGTCTTGTCCAGGTTGGTCGCCCGATAGACTTTCATCCCCTGATAGAAACTGGCGTTGCCCCAGATCTGGGTCGCCATCCCGTCTTCCGTCGTTGCCAGATAATTGCCATGGGCGTAACGGGAGTAGGCGAAGTAGGGACCGAAGGCCAGGCCCATCTTGGAATAGGCCGTCATCAGCAGCAAGTTGCAGTTGAGCGAAGACTGGATAAAATGCTGTACGATGGGCGCATAGGTCTGCGTCATCTCTTTCATCTCCGCCCAGTCCCGGAGCAGGGTCTCAGGGGCCGTGCCCAGGCAGCGGTCCGCATAGAGCAAGGCTTTGTCCCATTTCTGCCAGTACAGGTAGAAGCGCGCGGCAAAGGCGTAGGCGGCCTTCTGGTTGAAATGGAATTTCGGGATGGAGTAGTAGCTATCACCTTGGAGCGGCAGGGCTTCCTGGATGTCGCGGTCGATTTTGTCATAAACCTGTGCGACCGTCTCGCGTCCGGCATCTGTATCCAGGGTCGTTTCGGGGACTTCGATGTAAGGGATGCCCAGGTCCGTAGAGGATGTCTCGGGATTGTAGGCCTTGCAGAAAACGTTGACCAGGACAAAATGGCTGTAGGCCCGGCAGAGCAGGGCCTCTGCGCGGATTTGTTCCAGGGTCCGGGTGGAGGCGCCGCCGATGTTTTCCAGCCCGGCGAGCACTTCGTTGGCAGCGGCGATGGCGGCGTACGAGTTGCCCCAGAGATTCTCCGGCCCCTCGTTGTCGCTCTCCGTCACATCGTCCCAATAGACGACCTGGTCGATGAACCGGTCCGTGTAGGGGTTGTTCGGGCCGTAGTCGTCGACATTGTCTGACATGAACTCGCAGAGCAGCATATAGTCCGTCGCGGGGTAGGCAGACACCAGCAGGTTCTGCATCTTTTCCGCCGTATCGATCTCGGTACGGTTGTCCGGGATCTTGTCCAGGAAACGGTCGCACGAGACCGCCAGGGACAAGATCGCAGAGAGGGTAAGAACTGATAACAGTTGTTTCTTCATATCACAATCCAAGCCTGAGGGTCAATGTGAATTGTTTCGGGACGGGTACGGCGACACCGCCGGTATTGAAGAACTCGGGATCCTGGCCGTTCAGTTTGGGATCGGCATAGATCAGGAAGAGGTTGGTCCCTTGCAACTTGAGGGAAGCGGTGGACAGGCCGATTGTATGGACCCAGTCCTTCGGGAGATCATACGAGAGGGACAACTCCTTCATCCGCACGAAGTTGCCGCTGGCGATACGGGCGGTCGAGTAGTTGTAGGCGTTGTATGCGATGGAAAGGTTGGTGTTCCGCCTGTTCTGGATGCGCGAAGCGATGGCCGGAACATCAGTCTTTTCCTCGTCTCCGGCCTGGACCCAACGGTCCAGGAACTCCTTGGGCATGGCGTCCAAATCGTTGTAGCTACTCCGGAAGACCGGGTCCAGCCGGATGACATTGCCCAGGGAATAAGTGATGAAGACGTTGAGCCGGAGCCCGTTCCATGTAAAAATGTTGCCGAGGGATCCCACGTCCGTAGGATCGGCGCTACCCGAGTATTCGAGGAACTTCAACGCTTCCGGATCGCTCTCCTGGAAATATACGCCGGTGACGGAAACATTCCCGTCCTGGTCTTTGAACGTGGGGAGCCCTTCCTGGTTGAGTCCCATGAACGGGATGGAGAATACGCTTCGGACCGGGTATCCTTCCTGGGCGAAACCGCCGCCTTGGACCAGGTCAATGACCCGTTTGGTCGTGTTGAGCCGGGTCACGACGTTGTGGGAGTGGGAGTAGATCAGATTTGTCGTCCAGCTGAACCGTTCGCTGCGGAGGTTGTTGGTCGAAAGGCTGACCTCAAATCCGTCGGAACGCATGGCGGCAATGTTGCCGAATTTGGCAATCTGTCCGCCGAGGCCTTTGGTGTGGACAATGCCGATCAGGTCGAAGTTGTCGCGCTTGTACCAGTCGAGGGCCAGGTTGATCCGGTTATCCAGCAGGCCGGCCTCCAGCCCGATGTTCAGTTCGTGCTTTTTCTCGTAGGTCAGGTCGTTGTTGGCGACATCGGCGATGTAGAGTTCGCTCTCCCGGTCAACGGCGTAGGGACGCCAGGGCGTGTCGCTGGAGATGACGACGTACGAATTGGTCACGTTGGCCGGACCCCGGTCCGCCGTCAGGGAATAGGAACTCTTCAGGCTGAGGTGGGACAGGGTAGGATAGAGACCCCGCATGAATTCTTCTTCGTGGATGTTCCAGGAGGCTGCGACATTCCAGGTCGGAAGCCACCGGGCGGAACGGGCCTTTCCCAGGCGGTTCGTCCCTTCGTAGCGGGTGGTCCCGTTGAGGGTGTAGCGGCCTTGATAGGAGTAGGTCGCGTTGGCGAAGAAGGCGACGATGCGGTCGTAGCGGTTGTTTAGCGTGAAATATTGCGTATTCTGCTCCGAACTCTTCTTGAAGACCTGATATGCATAGTTGGCCACTTCGCCCATTGAGTATTGGAGACCCCATCCCCGGAACCAGTCGCTGGTCCGGTCTACCAGGTTGACTTCAGAACCGCCATAAAGATTGATGATATGGTCCCGGTGGAAGGTGTTGCTGTAGGTGGCCGTAGCGCGCAAGTCGTAACCGTACATCGCGTTGTTGGTCCGCTCATAGATACCGCCGTTGGGCAGGACCGATACCGGCAGGGCATACGGATTGTCCGGGTCCGTATACAAGTAGCTGTTGATGCTGCGGATCGTGGACGTCCCCATGGCCCGGTACGCCTGCGCCTGGTTGGAATCGTCCAGGATGTGATGCGCCTGCGAGGTGGAGGAGTGTTTGATGGCTCCCAGGCCGCTCAGTTCTAGGTGAGCGGTCGGTTTATACTTCAATTCTCCCTGGAACCTGAGATCAACGACGCTGAGGTCTATGTAGTTGTTGTCCAGTTCATGGAAGATATTGAATGGAGCGAAATTACGGGTGTAGAACTCGTCAGGATCCAAGGTTCGGGACGTGTTGAGGGCAAAGGAGTAGGGGTTAATGTCGAACGAGCGGGTGACCTCGCCGGATACGGCATCGATGTTGCCCGAAAGTGTACCGGGTGCCCGTTGGCGCCGGTAGGCGGCATTGCTGATCACGGTGAGGGTCAGCGCGGGGGAGATCTTGACGGACGTGTTCATGTTGGCCGTATAGCGGTTGACCCGGCTTTGCAAGGTCCACCCCGGGTCGTCCATCACGGACAGGGAGGTGTAGTAGGTCGCCTTCTCGGTACCGCCGGATACGCTGACGGAATGATTGTGCTGCAGGGAGTGGCGGAAGAGGCGGTCGAACCAGTCGGTGTTGCGGTATTCGGCCGCGCGCAGATACGCCGCTTTGGCCTGCGGGGTATTGTCCAGGGCAAAAGTCTTGTTGGCCGGATCGTATTGGGTCAGCAGCTGGTACATTTTGCCATAGACACCGGAATCGGCGGCATTGGATGTCTCCGCGTAGTTCAGATAGCCTTTCTGATCCAATTCCTGGTAGATGGCGATCTGGTCCTGGGAAGAAAGGATGTTGAATGTGCGGTAGGAGGGTTTCAGGCGTACGGAGTATTCTCCTGTGTAGCCGACTTGGGCCGATCCGGCCTTGCCCCGCTTGGTGGTGACGACAATGACGCCGGCCATGGCCCGGGCACCGTAGATCGAGGTGGCGGATCCGTCCTTGAGGATGTCGAAAGACTCGATATCATCGGAGTTGAGCCCTGCAATGGCTGAGGAAATCAGCGTGTTGGCATCGCCCGATGAGAGCTGGTCCGCGCTGACTTCCACGACGTCTTCCATGATGACGCCGTCCACGACCCAGAGCGGCTTGGAGGATCCATAGATGGAGGTGGCACCGCGGACACGGATTTTAGGAGCCGTTCCGAAAGTGCCGGAAACGTTCTGGACGGAGACACCGGCGACCCGCCCCTCCAGGGAGCGGCTGACGTCTGCCATGCCGTCCAGTTTCGCTTCCGAAGCCTCCACTTTCGTGGCTGCGCCGGTGAAGAGTCTCCGGTCTACTTTCTGCATGCCGGTCACGATGACTCCTTCCAGTTGCTGCGCTTCGCTCTCCATCCGGATGTCCATCGGCTTATCGGAGATGGGGAGGGTCTTGTCCTTGACACCCAGGTAGCTTATGGTCAGTGTCTTTGCCTGCTCGGGAACGCCTTCCAGGGTGAAGTTCCCGTCCAAGTCCGTCACTGTCACGAGCTGCTCATGCCCATCTACCAATACAGCCGCTCCGATGATGGGCTGCCCGTCCTCCGCATAGGTGACCTTTCCGGTCACCTTGCGGACAGATTGGGCTGACAGGGTCAGGCCTGGCAGAACCAGGGAGAAGATGAGCAGGAGGCGAAAGACAAATGACCGTTTGACGGGTTGCAATCTGTCCATTTTCAACTATTCGCCTTTGCTGCTGATTGAATAGATGCGGGAAGCGTAGGCGCTTGCCCAGTTTCCGGTGCTCTTGTAGGCTTCGACGGCGCTGTCCGGGACATAGATCGGATAGGGATCCTGGTCCGCATTCAGTTGGAAACTGTTGCTCATGACGGTCGGGGGCGTCGTGCGCTCGATTTGGACCCAATCCAGGGACGGGCACTTGGAGAAAGCGTACATGTTGATCATCGTGATTCCGGTGGAGATGGAGACATCCTTCAAGCCGGAGCAGCCGTCAAAGGCATACATGTTGATCGTCGTAAGTTTCTCCGGAAGCGATACGGACTCAAGGGCCGTGCAGTTCTGGAAGGCGTACATGGCGATGGTCGTCAGGTTGGCCGGGAAGACGACGATCTTGAGTGCGGCGCAGCCCTGGAAGCAGTTGTTCGGAATCTGCGCTATGGCGTCCGGCAGCGTGATGGAAGTCAGGCCGGATCCCTTGAAGGAGTTGTTGTTGAGTGTCTTGACGCCGGCCGGGAGGGTCAGGGAAGTCAGGGCCGTGCAGTTCTGGAAGGCATTCATGCCGATCGTCGTAACGGTTGCGGGGATGGACAGCTCCTTGAGGTTGGTGCAGCCGTCGAAGCAGTTGCCCGGGATCTGCGTCAGATTCGCCGGCAGTGCGACGGTCTGGATTTTCGTGTTTTGGAAAGCATTGTTGGGCAGGGTCTTGATCCCGGCGGGCAAGGTCAGGGAAGTGATGCCCGTCCCGGAGAAGACGCCGGCTCCGAGGGTCGTAACCTTGGCGGGGAACGTGAATTCGGTGATCCCGGTGCAGTTGGCAATCAATCCGGCCTGGAGGTTGGTGACGCCATCCGGGATGTGGATTTCGCTCAAGCCGGTCATGCCCCGGAATGCGTATTGCCCGATAAAGGTCACACCGTCGGGGATCTTAATTTCCTGGATACCGCTGCAGCCGTCAAAAACGCTTCCCTCGATGCGGGTCAGGCCTGCGGGGAGCACAATCTCCTTGAGGCCGGTGCATTTCTGGAAGCAGTTGCCCTTGAGGGTCACGACGGTGGAAGGGATGTCAATGTGCTCGAGCGAGGAACAGCCATAGAACAGATTTCCGGCTACTTCCGTGATCCCTTCGGGCAGGATGACAGTCTTAAGCGACTTGCAGTCGCGGAAGACATTGGTGTTGAACTTGGTCACTCCGGCGGGCAGGGTGATGCTTTCGAGGGCGGAGCAGCCCTGGAAGAGGCTGGCTTGCAGTTCGGTTGCGTTCTTGGGAAGGATGACTTCCGTCAGACTTACGTCATTGAGGAAGGTGCTGGCTCCGGTCACGGCGTCATCGGCATATACGGCTTTCTTCAGATTGAGGCAGTTGGCGAAAGCCTGAGTTCCGATGGACTTGATGCCGGGGATATGGACTTCTTCCAGTTTGGAAGAACCGTTGGCGAAGGAAGCGGCGATCGCCGTGATCTGTTCGGGGAAGCGGAGGACCGTCTTGTTGCCGAAGCTGGCGACGGCGGTATTGCCGTTCTGGATGAGCATCGAATAGTCGTCTGAGATCGAGAAGGTAGATCCGGGTTCGATCTCGGCATAAATGATGTTGGAACACTCTCCGAATGCACCGGCGCTGACGGTCTCCAGCGAAGCGGGCAACGTGATGATGTTCAGGTGGGAGCACTTGTAGAAGGCATTGGCTCCTATGGTTTTCAACCCGCTGGGCAGGTGGATCGCGAAGAGACCGGACTCCTGGAACGTCTGGGCGCCGATGGCGGTCAGGTTACTGGGCAGGGTGATGCTCTCCAGGGCCGTGCAACCTTGGAAAGTCTGGCCGGCCTGGGTTCCGCTGGCGTTGACGGGGGCGATATCAGCATTGTCCGGAAGGGTGACGCTGGTCAGGGATGTGCAGGACTTGAAGGCTCCGCCCCAGATTTCTTTCACATTTTCGGGAACGACGATGGATTTCAAGCTGGAGCATCCGTTGAATGCGTCTGCCCGGATCCGGTCTACACTTTCGGGGATCGTGATCTCTTCCAGGCTGCGGCAATTCAGGAAGGCCTGGGCAGGGATCTCCTTGAGGCCGGTGAAGTATTCGAGTTCATTGAACTTGGTGATGTTTGATCCTTCGGAGCCGTTGTAGCCGCCGAATTTGTACTCGATGGTAGAGACCAGGGATGCTTCCAAATCAGAGAGCTCTCCGTCCTTGTTGAGGTCCCAGTCTCCATAATACGAATTGGTGCAGAGAGACTTCACGACGGGATCTTCAAACACGATATTGGTGACGATGGGTTTCTCGGCCCGGCCGGAGACGCGGTAGACATTACCGCTCGTATAGGCGCTCGAGGACTCCCATTCGAGGGTGTAGATGTTGTTTTCCGTGTCGTAGAAGGCGAGTTTGCAGGGCTGGCCGGACTGGGCGGTCAGGGTCGGGAAGAAAGAGATGAGGACGGTGTCTTTCAGGACGCCGTTTTCGACCTTGAAGTTGGGATGGTTGAACGGCTCTTCCGAATAGTACCCCGGCTGGGCGGAGAGTCCGTTGTTGATATAGACGTCATTCGCTTCTCCGAAGTCGTTGCGGGTCTTGGTCAATCCGATCTGGCACTGCGTACCGAAGCAGGGCCCGACCAGCTGGACTTTCCAGATTTCCAGGTTGACGCCTTCTCCGAAGTTGATGCCATTGACCTCGACGAATGAGTTCATGCGCTTGAACTCGATCACATCGGGGAGCTGTTTGTCGGCGTTGGTCTGGGCCGTTGCAAACAGGTAGTCGAACCAGGTGATATCGTTGATGTTGCCGGTCTGGATGGCATATTGGTAATAACTGTTGCGGTTGGCCTTGAAGCCGTTTGAAGAATTGGCGTAGTTGACGGTGAAATAATACTTGGTGTTGGCGGCCAGGGCGGCGGTCGTCGCGAAAGTAGCCGTGTTCTCGCCCGTCGGCTCGACATAGGTGAACTTGCTGCTGCTGGCACCGTCCCGGTACAGTACGTCACCGGAGGACCAGGTGGAATGGAGGACGGTTCCCTCTTCGTTGTAACTGTATGAAAGACGGGTCTCGGGGCCTTGGTCCGGGAATTTGGCGTTGATCAGGATCCAGTCTCCCCCTTCTTCAGCAGTTTCTTGGAGGCTGGCAGGCTGCTCCAGGGTCAAAGGTTCGTTGATACATCCAGTCGCGCAGAACAGGATCGCGGCCGCAAGGGCGGAAAGTGAAGAAGTTTTTTTCATAGCAACCTTTGTTAAAAAATAAACTCACTGCTGGAAAATAAATCATTCTGGCTGTCTCCAATGGAAGCCGGGTGGACGGGCATGTCGCCTACACCGGCGCTGGTCGAAAGAAGGGCAGTTTCGGTTGTGAAAGCCAGACTCTCACAAAGGGGACGGGAATAAGACCGTTTTGAGACCGTAGTTTTCTGCATAGTTTTAAATTTTTGATTGTAAGAGGATTAGAATAATTATTCTGTATATACACATAAATATTCATTCCTTGGGGGAACAAATTTACTAATCCTTTCGAAAAATTCAAATGCCGGAGCACGTTTTTCAACCAAAGGACCTATGACAGGGACAGACGGCCGATTGTATATTCAGACGGCCGCTCAGGGCATATTCACTTCCTTGACTTCCGAGAAATTGTAGCGCCGTTCGCCGCCGACGGGAGTGGCGTAGTTGATGCGCGCCGCGGCGCGGATGAAAACCTTGCGGGCGCCTTTGACGGTGCCGCGGGAGGAGATGGTGACGGGTTTGCCGAAGTAGGGCTCGAACGAGGATCCTTCGTATTCGATCACGTTGGACCAGGCTTCGTATTTGTTGTCGCCGTTGCAGGTCGAGGAGTAGCCCACGTACAGGCGCAGGTCCGTCACGTTGAGGAAGGCATCCGTGTAGCCGCCCATGGGCTCCACGGCCTCCCGGAAGTCTTTCTCGGGTACACCTCTGGTTACCCGGACCTGTGCGGTGATCTTGCCGCCGCTGACTTCCGGCTCGCCGACAAACTCCACCCGCAGGAATGGCTGGACCCGGAAATGCACCTCCGTGATGCCCTGGATGTCGCACTCGACGGAGCCGTCAAAGAGCAGGTCGCCCTCGGGAGATTCCCGGACGATGGGGACGAAAGGCCCGTCCACGCGGACGTTGTAGCGGCCCTTGAAGATCTTGGTGTTCTGGTAGAAGCCGTTGTCCCGGACATAGAAGTCGGGATTGTGGGTCACGTTCTCGCCGTAGCTCAGCTCGGTCATGCGCACGCGGATACCGCGGGAGTTCTGTTCGGTCAGTACCGGCTGCCCGGTGTAGGCGTCCAGGATCTGGCCCCGGATCGTCTCTTCGGGCGCTGGGAAGTTGTCGATCTCGAAGAGGCTGCAGGCGCTGAGGAGGGCCGTGGCGAGAATTATGGGGAAGAATCTGGTTTTCATCATCTTAACGGTTGGGCTGCTGGTCGATATACAGGCTCTTGGTCACTTCGCCCGAAGGGATGGCGAAGTAGTAGTTGGCCGGTGCATAGGAGAAAGTCTTGCGGTTCTCGAAGCAGATGTCGAAGAACCATTTCCCCGCCTGCGTGGAGTAGAAGGGATAGAGACCCTTGAAGGCGAAACGGTTGCCGTCGCTCCAGCTGCGGTGGTCCGTCTGGACGCCCCAGAAGCCGTCGCGGTTGCGCTCGTCGATCACACGCCAGCGTCGGATGTCCCACTTGGACTTCTGCTCGAAGGCCAGTTCCTTGCGGCGCTCCTTGCGCACGAGGTCCCGGCTCTCGAGGCTGGCGCTGAGCTTTGTGCTGAGCTCGGTGGCGCCGGCGCGGTTCTGGATGTCACGGATGGCGTCGGTCGCGACCAGGAGCATGTCGTCCCCTATGGGGGAGGGCTGTCCCGCGAGTGAGAGCTCCACCGCGGCCTCTGCCGCCGCCAGGAGGACCTCCGCGTAGCGCATCAGGATGAAAGGCTGGTCGGACTTGCCTTCGCCGATCTCCTCGAGCGGGCGGTCCGGATCCAGGTATTTGCGCAGGTACAGTCCCGTCATCGTGGCCTCGGCGTTGGAGAAGAACGGACCGTTCTGCCCGGCGGCCCAGGTCGTGACCGTCTCGCCGGTCTTGCCGTCTACGTAGGTGACTTCGCCGGTGTTGACGTTCGGGCTGAGGAAGAGCGTGCGGTTGGACTCGTCGGTGTATTGGGCCATGTGCTGGTAGAAGCGCCCGCGCTGCGAGAAGTCATAGTTGTCGCGGAGCGGGGCGATGGGCAGCGGACCGGTGTAGATGCCGGTGCGCACCTCGATCGGGGTCTTCTTGAATACGTCGCCGGGGAAGATGACATAGGCGCGCAGGCGCGGTTCGGCATTGCGGAAGAAGTCCATCGGCTCGTCGAAGAGCAGGTAGGTGCCCAGCGTGTGGCTGGCACCGTCCGTGACCCGGATCGTGCCGTCGGGATAGCGGTCGAAGCCGTCGAAAAGCTCGAGCAGGTCCTCGGTCGGGCAGGTCCCCGCCGAGAGCGGCATCCGGTAGATCCAGGGCGAGGAGTAGGCGTCCAGTCCGTGGGAGAGGATGGGGTAGGAATACTCGCGGACGAGGATGTTCTCGGGCGAAGTGAGATCCCGCCACATGTCGTTCATGTTCTTGTACTGGGCCTCCTTGTCGCCGGCGGCCCAGGACTTCCGGTAGAGGGAGTAGCGGCCCGAGGCGATGACTTCCGCGGCGGCCTTGTAGGCCTCTGCGAAATAGCGGTTGGAGCACTCCTGCCACTCGGCCTCGGCGAACCCGATCACGCGGACCTTGGTCTTTTCGCCCAGGCCGGTCAGGCGGCCCGCCACCTGTTCGTTGTACTTGGCGACCGAGCCGGCGTAGAGCATGGCTTCGGCCTTGAAGGCGAGGGCGGCATAGCGGTTGGGCGTGTCTTCGAAGGTCGGGACGGTAGGCAGCAGGCTGGCTGCCAGGTCCCAGTCTTCGAGGATGGCATCCCAGGTCTGCCGCTCGCTGGAGCGGGGCACCTCGATCTCGCCCTCGAACGGATAGGAAATCTCGTTCTTGACGATCGGGACGCCGCCGAACCGGCGCGCCATCTGCGTGTAGGCGTAGGCGCGGATGAAATAGCCCTGGCCGAGGAACTCGTTGTAGGTCACTTCCGGGTAGCGGTCGCGGTATTTGGGCAGGGTCTCGATCAGGTGGTTGGCATCATGGATCAGGGTAAAGGCGCGGCCCCACCAGGAGGCGCTCTCGGAGGTGAAGGAGACGCAGATGTCGTCGCGGGTCACGGCTTCGCCGGTGCCCTCGACGCCGAGGCAGCCGAGCCAGGAGTTGCCGTCGAAGCCGCGGGAAGCGATGTACTTGAAGTCCTCCCAGGGCATCTGCGTGTAGAGCCGGGTCAGATAGACGCTCATGCCGGATTGCGAGCCCATCAGGTCGTCGTCCGAGACGATGTTCTTGGGCGGGATGTCCAGCGAAACACAGGACAGGACCGTCCAGGCCGTTATCAGCAGGGGAAAGAAGATCTTTTTCATATCGGACGAGGCTTAGAAGGACAGGCTCACCCCGAGGGTGTAGGATCTGTTGAGCGGATACAGGCGCCCGTAGTCGTCGGCCGGATGCTCCGGATCGATGTACCTGACCTTGGTCAAGGTGAAGGGATTGTAGGCGTTGGCATAGATGCGCAGTTCCAGGTCGCGCAGGAAACGGGTCTTGGGGAGGGTCCAGCCCAGCTCGACGGCCTTGACGCGGAGGTAGTCGACGGGCTGGACGTTGAAGTCGCTGTTCTCGTCGGCGGAGGCGCCGGCATAGGCATACGTGCCGGGGATCCAGGTCAGCGTCTGGTCGTAGATGTCATTGGTCACCACGCTCGGATGCCAGCGGTCGGCAAACTGCTCCAGCATGCCGCCGCCGTGCTGGCCCCAGATCTTGAGCTGGGGCTCGCCGAATTTGACCGATCCCAGGGCGGAACCTTGCAGCAGAAGGCTGAAATCCAGGCGTTTCCAGTCTCCCTCGAAGGAGAGGGAATAGTTGAGCCAGGGTGTCCCGGAATAGGTGAAGGGATGGACGTCGAGGCTGTTGATCTGGCCGTCGCCGTTCCAGTCCAGGTACTTGAAATCTCCGGGCCGCACCCCGTTGCCTTTGTTGAGGTCATAGGTCCAGATGTCCTCCCAGTCCTGGTAGCGCCCCACGACCTCGTAACCGAACTTGATCCCCTGGTAGCGGTTGTTCATGCTGTTGTTGCGCCAGTTGTCGTAGGAGTTGCCGTATTTGGTGCTCTGGGCGTAGGTGAGGTACTTGTTACGGGTGATGGACATCATCGTCTTGACCAGGTAGCGGAAGTCCCCGGCCCGGTGCCGGTGGCTCAGCTCAAGCTCGAAACCGAAGTGGCTGTCGCTGTTGACGTTCTCGAGCGGGGGCGTGGCGCCGACGATGGTCGGGAACTCGGACGAATTGCGGGCCATCAGGCCGCTGCGGTGACGGTGGAACCAGTCGAAGGAGACGCCCATCAGGCCGTTCCAGGCTTCGAAATCGATGCCCGCGTCGAAGGTGCGGTTGGTGTACCAGGTGATTTCCTCGTTGGGGAGGGCCTTCGGGTCGGCGCGCATGACCCAGGAGCCGAGATAATAGACGGGCGCGTTGGAGGAGTAGTAACCGTTGTCTGTCAGGCGGGCGGCGGGGTAAGTGTAGCCAGTGGCCCATTCGTAGTCGGAACCATCGGTGCCCAGGATACCGTAACTGACGCGCAGTTTGAGCTGGTTGATGAAGTGCAGGGCGCTGCGCCGGAACCACGGCTCCTGGCTGACCCGCCAGCCTGCGGAAACAGAGGGGAAGAAGCCCCACTGGTGGCCGGGATAGAAGCGGGAGGACCCGTCATAGCGGAACTGGCCTTCCAGCAGATAGCGCTCGTCGAAGTTGTAGTTGACGCGTCCGATCAGGGACTCGTAGGCGTACTCGTAGAGGTCGCCCTGGCTGACCTGGTGGTCTTCCATGCTGAGGGCGGTGAAATAGGGCGAGGAGAAGGCCAGGTTGCCGAAGGCGCGGAAGCCGTTGCCGAACTTCTTCTGGACTTCCCAGCCCAGGGTCCCGCCGACGTGGTGCCGTCCGAAACCGCGGTCGTACTGCAACAGGGCCTGGGCGACCCAGGCGCGGTTGTGGGTATCGGCCTTGGTGAGCTGGCTGGGGGAGGAGGCGGCGTAGAGTTTCTGCTCGTATTCGCCGGTCAGGCTGTTGAACGCATACTGGTAGTACTCCTTGCGGTAGGTTTCGTTCTCGGCGACGCGGTAGTCGTAGCTGAACATGCCCTTGGCGCTCAGGCCCTCGAGGACGTCGGTGAGGGTGCCGAAGTCGTACTGGAGGGATAGGTTGGCGTTGAGGTTCTTGCGCTGCGTGATCCGGTGGCCCGAGATATCGGAGTAGATGCGCGCGACGGAGTTCCAGTCGAGTTCGAGGTCCTGGTAATTGAGCATGGTCTGCGCGGGGTCGGCGTAGGCCTGCCAGAGGGTGCTCTGCTTCCACCAGTAACGGATGATCAGCTCCGGGTCGTCCAGCGGGTTGTGGAGGTCTTCCGCATAGCCGGAGAGGTTGAGGCTGAACCGCAGGCCCTCCGCGATTTCGGCGGAGAGGTTGGAGCGGAGGTTGTACTTGTTGTAGTGGGTATCGCCGCTCTTCCAGAAGCCTTCCTGGTAGAACCAGCCCATCCCGACATAGAACTGCATCTTGTCGGTGCCGCCGCTGATGCTCAGGTCGTGGCGTGACTGCGGGGCGATCTCCTGGATGATGAGGCTGTTCCAGTCGGTGCCCTGGAGGGTGCCGTTGCGGTAGAGCTCGATCTTCTCGTCCGGGAACTCCGGGGAACCGCCTTCGATGCCGCCCCGTGCAGCTTCGTTGACCAGCAGCATGGAGGTGACGGCGTCCATCTGGCGGGGCAGGCTGGCGGGCGTCTGGAAGGTGTAGTTGCCGTCGTACCGGACCCGGGTCTTGCCGGCCTGGCCGGACTTGGTCGTGACGAGGATGACTCCGTTGCCGCCGCGCAGGCCGTAGATGGCCGCCGCCGCGTCCTTGAGGACCGAGACGTTCTCGATGTCGGCGGGTGAGAGGCGCTGGAAGTCGCTCATGTCGCGCGGAACCCCGTCGATGACGACCAGCGGGCTGCCCAGGCCGCGGATGTCCATGGAGGCGGAATATTGGCCCGGTTCAGCTGTCCGCTGCCAGACGCGCACGCCCGGCACCCGCCCCGTGAGCATGTTCTGGGGGTTCTCGGTCTTGGTCCGGACCATCTCTTCACCGCCCACGGCGACGACGGCGCCGGTCAGGGACCCTTTCTTCTGGCTGCCGTATCCGACGACGACGGCGTCTTCAAGGTAGGTCTGGTCAGGCACAAGCGTGACGTTGAGGGTACTGCGGCCGCCGACGCGGACGCGCTGGGTAGCCATGCCGAGGCAGGAGAACTCCAGGACGGCGTCGGACGGAACCGACAGGGAATAGTGACCGTCCAGGTCGGTGACCGTGCCGTTGGAGGTCCCGGGCACCAGGATGCCGGCTCCGATGACGGGATCGCCGTGTCCGTCGGTCACGGTGCCGCTGACGGTGAGGTGGGATTGCGCAAGGGACAGGATGGCCCCGAGCAGGATCAGCCATGTGCAGAGCAGGATGCGTTTCATAGGCCTAGTCCATTACGATTTTACAGATGCAGAGTTTCTGCTCCCCGGCCCGGGTGGGTCCCTTGTGGATGCCGAGGGCGAGGACGATGTCCTTGCCCCGGTAGTCGGAGAGGTCATAGACGAACTCGGCATAGTCGTCCGGATTGCCGTTGCCCCACTCGTGGAGGAAGCTCCAGCATCCGTTGGTGACGGGACTGGCCGCCCGGGCGGAGTTGGAGACAGGGGTGATCGGGAGCGCGATGCCGCTCTCCAGCGGGACCACCGTCACGCGGAAGACCGTGGGGCTGGCGCTGGAGAAGGTCCGCAGGTACAGGTGCAGGCGGTCGTTGGCGTCCGAGATGCGGAAACGGCTGTAGAGGTAGGACTCGGGCTCCTGATAGTCGGCATTGGCGTCGGAGCGGGTCTTGAGGGTGAAACCCTCGTCGTTGACCGGCTCGACTTCCTTGTTGACATACTGGAACGCCCAGCTCATCGCCAGGTGATTCGTCCCGGCCCAGAGGCTGAATCCCTGCTGCCCGCCGGGATTGTGGACCCGCCGGGCGCCGCGGTCGCCGTCCGAGGCGTTGAGGCCGAAGTTGGACCCGGAGAATACGGTACCGGGATTGACGCCCAGTGAGGCAAGGTTTTCCCGGGTGAAACCCGGCCAGGGAGCGCCGGTAACGGGCGTGCCCGACAGTGGATCGTCTCCCCGGACGACGGCGGGTGCGAAGCTGAAGCGGCGGGAGACGGCGTGGAAGTCATAGGGGGTCCAGTAGATGCCCAGGGCGAGGACCACGTCCTTGCCCGCATAGCGGCTCAGGTCGAAGGAGAAGGTTGCATATTCGGAGGACCCGTGGGTGAAACGGCCGAGGTCATCACACTGGGTAGCGCCGTCGCTGAGATTGAGCACCTTGAGCCCGAAGACGGCCGGATCGGCGGGTGTCGCATAATGGGTGCGCAGGTGGACGTTGAAGATCCGGTTGCCGTTTTCGATGTGCTTGCGGCCGTAGGTGTAGGCGATGAACTGCTCCGGGTCGGGAGAATCATAGCCTTCGTGTACGTTGACCAGCGCACAGCCTTCCGCTTCGTAGCGGTAGTCCCCGTACCAGGGGAAGGCGGACAGGTAGCCGGCCGACCAGTGGTTGACGCCGCCGAATCCGGTGGATCCGTGGTAGTCGTTGGTGTACCAGACGGGGGCGTCGGCAAGGTCCTGCCATTTCATGCCGGGGAGGAGCTCACTGCCGCCCAGGCGCACGTCGGGCAGGGTCGCGGTGCCCTCCTGGAAGTCGTCGAGGGTGACTTCCCGCACGTAGGTGGAGCCGTCCGCGATGGTATAGGTGAGGGTGTAGTCCTTGAGGGTCAGGCCTTCGATCGTGAAGCGGCCCTCGGCATCGGTCGAGACGGCCGCAGCGCCGCAGTCCACCCGCACGCCGGGCAGCGGCTGCCCGTCCACGGCGTTCAGGACCCGGCCGCAGATCGCGGCCCGGGAGAACTCCATGACCGGGTTGAGGACGATCTCGGCGCCTTCGGTGAAGCGGCGGGGATCGATGGTGTAGGCGATGGTGGCATAGCCTTCCAGGGAGAAGGTGACGAAGCGGGCGTTGGAGGGTACGCCCTCGATCCGATAAGTTCCATCCCAGTCGGAAAAGGTGACGTAACGCAGTTCCCGCTGGAGGTTGGTCCCGTGGAAGCAGATGTCCACGTCCTCAAGCAGGGCGCCGAAGGTGTCCTTGACGACGCCGCTGAAAGTGGCCGTCCCCACGCTGCCGTCGTCCCACCGGCCCGGCTGCACTTCCTGCCGGCAGGCCGGCAGACTCAGCAGCAGCCCCAGGAAGACGGACATGAAAGCACTGTGCCGTAAGATAGCGTTTCTCATGGTTCCGGGCTATTTGAGGGTGGCGAGGTACTTCAGGGTCTGCTCTTTCCGCTCGGCCATCCGGATGCGCCAGATCAGTTCCTGCATGGATACGCACAGGAAGACCTCGGGCAGCGTCGCGGCGCAGTGCTGGGCGGCGTCTGAGCTGCGCCGGCCGTTGAAACTGCTCCAGGCATGGACGGCGACGGCGTTGTAGGAAATACTGGTCTGCTCATCCTTCTGCAGGGTCCGAGCCAGGTTGTCGGGCTCGGACAGGCCGGACCAGAGCATGTACCGGGCCGTCAGGCAGGGGATGTCGTAGCCCTGGCGGTTGGTCAGCCACAGGATGCGTCCCTGGCCGCCGGTGTAGGGGTCATATTGGACCGCAGTGATGCCTTCCAGCTGGTCGTTGGCGTCCACGAAGGCCTGCAGCATCTCCAGCGCCTGGGGTGAATCGAAGTCGCGGGCCATCACGTGGAGGATCTTGATGCCGTGCTGGCGCATGTGGGCGGCCGTCCGCTGAGCGACCGTCTTGAGCAGTTCGGCGCGTCGGGCCGCGTTCTTGCCGGTGGTACACCAGTCGTCGATGTAGTAGTAGCCTCCGCCGAAGGTTTCCATCAGCGTACACTCGGCCGACGGCTGGCGCCCGAGCAGATAGTGGAAACGGGTGGGAGCGAGCTGGGTCAGGGACTGGCTTCCCAATTCGAAGGCCATCTTGACTTCGGGCGCGGAGTAGAGGGAATAGTAGTCGCTGACGAAACTGTCGGTGATCAGCCACTGATAGTTGTCGCCGTCGGTGAGGAAGAAAGACAGGTAGTTGGCCCGTTTGTCGTAGTCGATGGAGCGGGGGTTGATGCTTTTGGCTATGGCCGAAGACTGGCGTTTCTTGTACTGGCGGGAGGTCAGTCCCAGGTTGTAGCTCCAATCTGCGGCCAGCATGAAGTGGCCGTGCCGCGAGACGGGATCGACGAATTCGTGCTCTCCGACGCCCTGTTCCCAGCCGATGACCTGCGAGCAGGGCTGGAGCCACTCGAGGATTTCCTCCAGCAGCGCGCTGTTCCGGCCGCCGCCGGTAGTGTTGTAGCGCTTGTTGTAATTGAAGACGAAGAGCTCATGCTGGATCGCATAATCCCGCAGTTCGCCGGTCTGGACCGGCATCATGACGAGGGCGTCGTTGCGGCAGCGGTCCTTGAAGAGGTCGAAGGCCTGGGAGAGCGTGGTGGCGGTGCAGTCGAATTTCTTTTCATAGCCGTTGCGCCGGAAGAAGTCCTCGTCCCGCACATCCACGATCAGGGCGTTATAGACATGGGAAGCGACGGCGGCGACATTGGCGCTCTCGGGGTTGTGCATCAGGTCGGTCAGGACGTAGCCGTCGAAGAGGTCGCGGACCGTGACGTCGTATCCCTCCCATTGGCCGAAGGTCTTGGTGACCAGGTCGATGGCAGTCTGCGAACCGGTGATCTGCCGCCCGAGCTCCGAGCGCTCCATGTCGTAGCCCGTGCCTCCGGCTTCGATCCAGACGCCTACCTTGGTCTTGCCCTGGGCGCAGGCGCGGTTGACCAGGCCTGCGACGGACTGCATCAGCAGGAAATTCTGCAGTCCCGTGTTCTCATCGCCGTCGGAGTTGGGGATCTCTTTGTTGGCATAGTCGGAGAATTTCAGGTACCAGTAGACTTCGGGCCGGACCGGATCGTCCGGCAGGAAAAACTGACCGGCATCCCGGACCGGGTCGTGCAGGTCCGTATAAGCTACGGCGTCCTCATTGGAAGGAGGGACGGCCGGGGCGGAGGGCTGGTCCGGATCGGGAAGATCCATCGGGTCCACGCCGCCCCAGAAAACCGTGACCGGCAACTCCCGTCCGCAGGAAGTCAAAGCCGCGAACAGGGCCAGTCCCGTGAGCATCATTTTCCAGGTTTTCATCGCTTCGGCGCTTATAGGTAATAGAATTTGTAGGTGCGGACGAGGACGGCCTGTCCGTCGTTGAAGTCGGTGCGGGTGGCCGTATCGATCAGGCCCTCCGCGGTCAGGGAATAGGAGAGCTTGGTCGTAGCGGGGGAGGCCACGCTGCCGCGGGCGGAGGAGATGCCCGTGATTAGTTTGCGGCAGCCCGGCAGTCCTGCCGCCACCCAGACGGGAAAGTTGCAGGGGAAGAGATAGACGGCGAAGTTCTGCCGGTCTTCCTGGTCGGAATAACTGTACTGGACCGTCAGTTCGGAGGAAGAGCCGGTGCGGGTTTTGCGCTGGGACCGGGCCTGCGTCTCGGTCCCGAGGACCGAACGGGTGATGCAGCCGCCGGAAACCGTATAGCTCTCCTGGTAGCGGGTCTGCGCGGAGTACTGGCCCTCCCGGGCGGCGAAATCAATGTCCGAGACCGTGGCGGTCGCCGTGCCACCGGCGTCATAGGCCGTGACGTAGGTCCACGCACCGCTCCAACTGCCGTCGTATCGGACGGTCTTCTCCGACGGATCCTTGACGGCCGAGACGAAACGGTTGGTCGAGATCGGGAAGAACTTGCCGCTGGCCTTCATCCCGGTGTCGTCCGGGTAGCTGTATTGCAGGTCCAGGAGCTTCTCACCCTGGATCGCATCGGTCTTGAGCAAGGTCAGCAGCCGGCCCTGACTGTCATAGGTGTACTCATAGGTCTCGATGAGCCGGTCGTCCGAGCGGACTTCGACCTTCTGGACAAGGGGCTTGCCCAGGCTCCAGGCGGCCGGGGAGGTGTTGTCGGGTTTGTCCTTTCCGCCTTTGCTCGGATTTTCGCCGCAGGCGGCCGCAAGGAGGGAACACAGGAGCAGGAGAATATAGGGGAAACGTTTCATGGCACGGGCTTATTTGTACAGGGTAAGATGCTCGCCGCAGTCGAAGATGGCGCAGCTCGGGTAGGCGAAGGAGGAACTGTTGAGGGCGCCGGTGGAGGTGTACAGGAACTGGAAAGAGACGCGACCGTCGATCGTGTGGTGCCACTCGTTCTCGTGAATGTTGAAGTAGATCTGCTCCACGTTGCCGGGATTGGGGGCCTGCTTGGTATTGTTGAGCAGGTTGACGACGCCTTGGAAGACAGGACCCATCACCACGTCGGCGATCGGGTACAGGGGGTAGATCAGGGTCTCGTTGGCGTGGCTGGAATTGTCTCCGACGTGGGCAAGCCGCCAGTCCCCGATCTGGATCAGGTACAGCAGGCAGGGCTCGTCACCTTGGGCGGACATGTAGGCCTGGGTGAGTGCGACGCCATGGACCGGGACCGGGTCCAGATGGCTGTCTTCCCAAAGGTATTTTTCGCCCGACTCGGCGGTGAGGTGCCGGGCCATCGTGGAGGGGGCGACGACGGCTTTCCCTTTCTGCAGCATCAGTTTGAGCAGCGGGATGTCATAGTGGTCTCCGTGGGCGTGCGTGACGTAGACGGCGTCCAGCAGGTCGGCGAGTTCTTCGCGCCCCTCGCCGTCATACAGCCCTTCCGCGTAGCAGATGTCGATGCCGATGCAGGCTTCCCGGGTCCGGAAAACGTAGCCGGAGCTGTAGAGTTTGACGGCCTGGAGTTCGTCTCCGGAGGGCCGGGGCGAGCGCAGGAAGTCGAAGAACTCGGCCCGTTTGTGCTGGAGCCACTGCCGGTTGGCCCGGGTGAAGGCTTCTTTCTGGTCGGTCGTGGGTTTGATATCCGGCTCGTTGTCCAGCGAAATCTGGTGCATGGGATAGTCCCGGAGCCGGAGGAGGTTGCGCCGGATCTTGTCGTAGCGGTCTTCTGCGCCGCGGATGACGGAAGGATGGCTCAGCGAAGGCGGGTAGACGGCTTCCAGGGTGTTGCAGAAGTTGTGGACCTGGCTCATCCAGGCGTAGGGGTCTTTCTGGAAAGTGGTCTCGAGTTCGACCATCAGCTGCTGGGTCATGTAATAGGCTGGCTCGCCGACCAGGTCGGTCTGCATGGCGCGCAGATAGGTCTGGAGGGTCTCGTAGAGGGCCTTGTTGGTCGCCGCATCCCAGCCGTAGGGACTGGCGGCGCGGACGGGCATCCCCAGCAACAGGGAAGCGCAGAGGCAAAGGGTCAGTCGCGTATGTTTCATGGTATTCATTCTGCGTAAACGAGGTTGGCGTTTTTGGTGGCGCAGGCGTCTCCGCCCGGTCCGGACCAGAGCGGGGCGCGGACCGCATCGATGCAGCGCACGAGAACGTGGTTCTTGGCATTGGTGCCTCCGCCGCCGATCAGGCATCCGCCGCCGAAGTTGAAGAAGCCCTGGGGGTCGTTGTTCTGCTTCGGCGTGGAAGCGATCTCTTCCGGACGATAGCGTCCGTCCGCAGCCCCGAGCCGGTAGAAAACGGAGTTGCCGGCGCCGTCTTCCTTGATGAAGAAATAGACGTTGCCGTCCGTATCACAGGCGACGGTCGTAAAGTTGAGGTAGTTGGAGTTGCCGTTGGTGTAGGGGGTGAGGACACTGGAGGGCTGCAGGGGGCCGGAGAGGGAAATGCGGTTGACGGGCGCCTTGGTCTGGGATGCGAAGAACATCCAGTCACCCGGCGTAAGGCATAGGCCCTGGAGATAGCCGTCTGCGAGCTGGGTGGCGCCTGTGACCTTGCGCGCGGCAAGGTCCACGGTGACCAGCAGTCCGTCGTTGCAGGGGAACCAGGCCGTCCTCTGGTCACGGCTGACGGCCGGTGCGGTGATGTCGGTCGGGTCGGGGGAGGGGGAGTCTTCGGCCGTGACGGGGCCGAACTTTCCGTCCCGGAAGGAGACGAACTTGAGACCTCCCTTGCCGCCCGTCACCGTGCTGAGGAGGACGATGTCGTCCGCGCCGTAAACGGCGAATTGGATGTGGGTGGTTTCGACATCGAACCCGTCCAGGATCGCTCCGGATGCGGCATCGACCGCCACAAAACGCTTGTCCGTCAGGGGGAGGAAGACGACGCTGCAATCGTTGCTCAGGCCCGGTCCGCAGCCGGCGAGTGCGGAAGCGGATCCGCCGGTCGGGACCGGAAGCTCCCATCGCTTCGTCCCGTCCGGGGTGAGGCAGAAGACCGTGGTCTGGTTGGAACAATAGATATCGCCGCTGTGCGGGTTGACGCAGATGTCGCCACCGTTGTCGTTTTTGCCCTGGTTCATGTCGAACATCCAGCCCAGCCGGCCGGTTTCAAGGTTGAGCTCGTACAGGCGCCTCGCGCCGCGGGTGACGAAGTAGGCCCGCGTCTGGGCGTGGTTGAAAACGGGATAGGTGTTGCGGGGGTTGGCGCCGTCCAAGGGGATGTCGCACAGCCATTCCTCAGTCGGTACGGGCACGCCCAGCCGGATCGGCGTGAGGCCGAAAAGGGCGTTGAGGATCAATTCGTTGTCTCCGCCCTTGTCCCAGGCAAAGGTGACTTCTTCGCCGCTCAGGGTCCGTCCGTCCGCGCTCCAGGACAGATCCCGGGCTTCAGGGTAGGCGGCGGTGTTGAAACGGTAGGTGGCCCTGCGGCCGGCATAGACACTGCCTTCCGGCAGGAGGACCGGGTCGGCGGGACCCTTGATGAAGAAGGCCTGGGAAGCGCTGGCGTGCGCCTGGCCCGCCGTGGCGCGGATCGTGACGGGGCCGGTCCGGCCCTCGGCGAAGCGGATTTCGCCCTGGCCGTCCCCGGCGGGCGTGACGGTGGCCAGGGCCTCGTCGGAACTCTGCCAGCTGACCTCCCGCTCGGAAGTGGTGACCGGCGTGTAGGAGACGGAAAGGGTGAAACTGCCGCCCGCTTCCGCGATGATGGCGTTCGGGCTGCCGTTGGAGAAGGCGATCTCCTCCACGGCGATGTCCTGGACAAGGACGCGGCAGCGGTCCTCGAAGCCGCCGTCCACGGTCCGGACGACGATCTCGCAGGTCCCGGCTCCCACACCGGACACCCAGCCGTCGCTCACTGACGCGACGGACGGATCCGTGGAGGACCAGGTCACCCGCTTGTCGGCGGCCATCTCCGGCTCCACGCGTACCGTGAGCTGCTCGGAGTTGCCCCGGCCGAGGGTCAGCTCGCGGGTGATGAGGCTGACACCGGAGACCGGCGTCAGGTTGCGCGTCACGGTGAGCCGGCAGGTGCCGGTGACTTCTCCGATGGAGGCGGTGATGGTGACGCTGCCTTCCGAGAGCGCTTTCACCGTTCCCTTTTTGTTGATCTTGGCGATGCTCTCGTCGGAAGAGGACCAGGTGGCGAACAGGTAGTGCGCCGCTTCCGGGACGACGGCGACCGAGAGTGATTCCATCTGCCCCTCGACGAGGGTCAGCTCGGCCGGGTCCACCGACAGGGCGCGGATGCCGGCTTCCCCTTCCGCCGCAGGCTGGCAGGAAACCGTGAGCAGGATGATGGCGGCAAAAGCTGCGAAAAGCCCCTTTTTCATGTGGTCGTTCGTATTTCGATCTTTCAAAAATATGGAAAATAAATCGAATAACCTATAGTTTTTGCCGGTGTAGGGATAAAAAAGGCCCGGCAGGAAAACTTCCTGCCGGGCCGATGTATCAGACTCGTGGATTACTGCTCGTCCTGGAGACGGAGGTGCTGCACGTAGATGGCTTTCTGCATCGCCTTCCGCTTGATCTCGGACGGCTTCTCGAAGTTCTTCCGGGAGCGGAGCTCGCGGATCGCACCTGTCTTTTCGAACTTCCTCTTGAACTTTTTCAGAGCGCGCTCGATGTTTTCGCCTTCTTTAATCGGTACGACAATCATTTCTTTATCACCTCCTTTTTCTTTTAGCGGCTGCAAAGGTAGCAATATTTTCTAAAAATCAAGTTTTTGCCCGAAAAAATATTTTTTCACCCAATATTCGAAGAGGGGGTCGATGAAGACGGGCTCTTCTCCGTCGCTGAAGGTGATGATCTCCTTCTTGGCAAGTGCGTCCTTGAGCCGCTTGACGTTGGCGGAGGAGTTGAGCCCGTACTGGCGGATGACTTCGGCGCTGCTGAACCGCGTATGCCCCTCGGCGAGGGCGCGGAGCAGGTTGACCTGGTAGTTGGTCAGGTCGTACATCATCGCGTTGAAGCGCGGCTCATGGATGGCGACGAGGTCGGCGAGCGCCTCGATGAGGATAGGCTCCATGATATACCCCTTCGAGAGGTGGTCGCAGATCGCGAAGAAATGGTTGATGTAATGGAGGTTCCCCTGCAGCAGGGAGATCGCGCCCCGCAGCATTTCGCGGTCCACGACCTTGCCGCCGGCGAGGAAGCCCCGCACGACGTGCTCGGTGATTTCGTTCTCGTCGATGGGGCTGGGCGTGTGGACCTCGGCCAGGCGGTAAAACCAGCGCCAGTGCACGAAGAGGTCTTTCATCGCGTTGAGCTGCGATCCGCTCAGGATGAAGGAGCAGGCCGGCTTTTCGAGGAAGGAGCGCTGCTCCTTGACGACGTCCTCCATGGCCCGGAGGATCTTCTCCCAGCCGTCGAAGAAGCGGATGTTCTGGAATTCGCGCAGGACCAGGATGAGGCGCTCTTCCCGGATCCGGGCGAGGGACCAGGGGAGGGTAAGCAGGGCGTGGATGTCCTTCTCGTCGGGATCCCAGTTGAGCGAGAGGATCCCGCCGCTCTCCGAGAAGCTGCGCGGGTCGAAGACGAAATGGGTCCCGGAGAACTGGCTGGCGACCAGGTCCCTGAACTCGGCGGGCGTCGTGGCGAAGACACGGATCACCGCGTCGCCCAGGCGGCGCAGGAAGGTGACGGTGTCCCGCACATCCCGCAGGTTGATCTCCGCCGTGAGGAAGCTCTTCTTCTCCAGGCGCATCTGCAGGAAGACCTGCTGGATCAGCGAGGTCTTGCCGCTCTTGGGCCCGCCGAGCAGCACGATGTTTTCCCGCTGGGCGATCAGGTTCGACAGGATGTTGACGTCTTTTTTCCGGCCGAGAAAATACTTCCCGGTGACAAAGCTTCCATAGGTGAAGGCCGAATCCATAACATAAATGTTTCTGTACAAAAATAAGGAATAGTTGCGAAATATTTTTGCGATTTGCGGCAAAAAAACTATCTTTGCAGTCCGAAAAATATTTAGATGACCGTTAAGCCATTGAAAAAGAGCTGTTTAAGTACAGACGCTTGCGGCCGGAACTTTTAACAAGTTTGTTTTTATGTACGCAATCGTAGACATTGCAGGCCAGCAGTTCAAGGTGGAAGCTGGCAACGAAATCTTCGTCAACCGTCTCGCGGCTGGCAAAGGTGCTTCCGTGGAGTTCGACAAGGTCCTTCTGATCGCCGGCGATGATGCCGTCGTGAAGGTCGGCGCTCCCTACATTGACGGCGCAGTCGTCAAAGCTACGGTCCTCGACGACCAGTGCAGGGCTGACAAGGTCCTCGTCTTCAAGAAGATCCGCCGCAAGGGCTTCCAGAAATGCAACGGCCATCGCCAGAAGCTCACCAAGATCCAGATCAACGCGATCGCTTAATTTTTTGAGAAAGAAACATTATGGCACACAAGAAAGGTCAATCCAGTTCCAAGAACGGTCGTGAGTCCCATAGCAAACGTCTCGGACTCAAGAAATTCGGCGGTCAGGCCGTAAAGGCCGGCAATATCATCGTCCGTCAGCGCGGTACGGTCCACAACCCCGACAAGAACGTCGGTATGGGCAAGGACCACACCCTCTATGCGCTCATCGACGGTACCGTGAAGTTCACGCGCAAGAAAGAAGACAAATCCTACGTTTCGGTCATTCCTTTCGAGAACTGATCCCGGGATTTGCAAAGTTGAACGGAGGACTTGTGCTTTCACGAGGAGCGCAGGTCCTTTTTTAATAAGAGTAAATCAGTATGTTGACGCTCAAGATGCTTCGTGACGACCCTGAATTTGTGGTCAAGAAGCTCGCTATCAAGAATTTCGATGCCGCAGACATAGTCAAGGACGTCCTTGCACTGGATGCCGAGCGCAGGAATTGCCAGACCGAGAGTGACGCGCTCCTCTCCGTCCAGAAGCAGAAAGCCGCCGAGATCGGTTCCCTGATGAAGCAGGGCCGCCGCGAAGAGGCCGAGGCCGCCAAGGCCGAAGTCGCATCCGTCAAGGCCCGCTCTTCGGCGCTCCTGTCCCGGGGCGAGGAAGCCGCGAGGGCCCTTGAGGCCAAACTGGTCCTGCTGCCCAACCTTCCCTGCGACCTGGTTGCGACCGGCAAGGGTTCCGATGACAACGAAGTCGTCAAGATGGGCGGTCCCGAGGTGCAGCTGCCGGAAGGCGCCCTGCCCCACTGGGAGCTCTGCAAGAAGTATGACATCATCGATTTCGACCTCGGGGTCAAGATCACCGGTGCCGGCTTCCCGGTCTATAAGGGCAAGGGGGCCAAGCTCCAGCGCGCGCTGATCAATTTCTTCCTCGACTGCAATACGGCCGACGGATACAAGGAAGTCGAACCGCCCGTGATGGTCAACCAGGCCTCCGGTTTTGGCACGGGCCAGCTGCCGGACAAGGAAGGGCAGATGTACCACGCCACGGCGGACGATTTCTACATGGTCCCGACCGCAGAAGTCCCCGTGACCAACATCTTCCGGGACGTCATCCTCCAGCAGGATGAGCTGCCCCAGGCGCTGACCGCCTACACGCCCTGTTTCCGCCGCGAGGCGGGCTCCTACGGCAAGGACGTCCGCGGCCTGAACCGCCTGCACCAGTTCGACAAGGTCGAGATCGTCCGCGTCGAGAAGCCGGAAGACAGCTATGCCGCCCTCGACCGTATGGTCGCCCACGTCGAGTCGATCGTGAACAAGCTCGGCCTGCGCTACCGCATCCTGCGCCTCTGCGGCGGGGACATGAGCTTCACCTCCGCGATCACTTATGACTTCGAACTGTGGAGCGCCGCCCAAGGCCGCTGGCTTGAGATTTCGTCGGTTTCCAACTTCGAGTCCTTCCAGGCCAACCGCCTGCATCTCCGCTACCGGGACGAGAACGGCAAGATCCAGCTCGCCCATACGCTCAATGGCAGCTCCCTCGCACTTCCGCGCGTGGTAGCCGCCCTGCTTGAGGACAATCAGACGCCTGAGGGCATCGTCATCCCCGAAGTCCTTCGCCCCTATACCGGATTCGACAAGATTGACTGAGTCCCGCACCATACTCGGCATTGATCCCGGAACCAACCTCCTTGGTTTCGGGATCGTCCGTGTGGATACCAAGGGCCGTCCCGGCTTCGTGGATATGGGCGTACTGGACCTGCGCAAGGAAAAGGACGCCTATGCGAAGCTGCACCGTATCTTCGAAAAAGTGGGGACGCTCTGCGACCTGCACCATCCGGACGATCTCGCGATCGAATCCCCGTTCTACGGGCACAATGCACAGGTCATCCTCAAACTGGGCCGGGCGCAGGGGGCGGCGATGATGGCGGCGCTGAGCCGCGGCATCCCGGTCTTCGAATACGCGCCCCGCAAGGCCAAGATGGCCATCTGCGGCAACGGCGCGGCCTCCAAGGAGCAGGTCAGTCTGATCGTGCAGCGCACGCTCGGCATTGACATCGAGGAAAAATGGCTGGATGCGACCGACGCGCTTGCCATCGCGATGTGCCACTACTACCAGCTCACCAGCCCGCTGACCAGCACGAAGGCCGCGACCAACTGGAAAAAGTTTCTGGAAGCCAATCCTGGGAGAATAAAAAAATAAGGGTTCGTGCTTAAACCTTACACGCGCGTGCGTGTCAAAGTTCAGTATTATTAATTGTTGGTTTTGATGAAAAAGTATCTTTCCGTCGCACTTGCTGCGCTGGCCCTGCTGACCTCCGGCATTCCGGCCCTGGCCCAGTCCCAAACCGTTTCAGCCCGCCTCGTTGAAGAAACGAGTGGCAATCCCATCCCCTTTGCGACGGTTTCCCTGACTCTGCAGGGTTCCCAGAAGGTGTACAAATATGTCCTCAGCGGCGACGACGGGGCCGTCCGCTTCGACGCCGTCAAGAAGGGCGCCTATACGCTCAAGGCCGAACTGATGGGCTACAAGCCGCTTGTCCGGGATTTTGAAGTCAAGGAAAAGACGGATCTCGGCGTCCTGAAGATGGCGGACGACAAGGAAGTCCTCGATGCGGCCAACGTCTCCGCGGTTGGCAACCCGATCGTGATCAAGAAAGATACGGTGGAGTTCAACGCCACCTCCTTCAAGACCACCGACAACGACGTGCTGGAGGACCTCCTCAAAAAACTCCCCGGCGTGGAAGTCTCCGAGGACGGCTCCGTGACCGTCAACGGCCAGGAGATCAAGAAGATCACCATTGACGGCAAGACCTTCTTCCTGGACGATCCCCAGCTGGCGACGAAGAACCTGCCCGCCAAGATCATCAACAAGGTCAAGGTCGTCAACAAGAAGTCCGAGCAGGCCGAATTCACCGGCATCGACGACGGTGAGGAAGAGACCATCCTGGATCTCAACATCAAGCCCGGCATGATGAAGGGACTCTTTGGCAACCTGATGGCCGGCGGAGGCCACGACGTCCCTGCCACGGGCGGCTCCACCGCGGTCGGAGAGGTTCCCAACGACTACCGTTTCCAGGGCGCCGGCTTCATCGGCAACTTCACCGACAAGCAGCAGCTCAGCCTCGTGGTCAACGCCAACAATACCAACAACCGCGGATTCAACGACCTGTCCGGCGCGATGATGCAGGGCATGCGCGGCGGCGGTGGCGGCATGGGGCGCGGCCGTGGCGGCTGGGGCATGGGCAACGGCATCACCACTTCCTATATGATCGGCGGCAACGGTGCCTGGACCCTCTTCGACGACCGGATGGACCTCGGCGGAAACTATCTCTACAACTACACCTCCAAGGATGTCAGCGAGCGCAGCTACAAGGAGTCCTACTACGACAACCGCACCCTGCTCTCCGACAGTGACGGCGCCAGCAACACGGTTTCCGGCGGTCACCGGATCGGCGTGCGCCTGGAGCACAAGTTCAGCGATAACACCTCGATCCTCTTCGAGCCCCGTCTCAATTTCGGGACGGGCCGTTTCTGGGAGAAGAACGATTACACGACCCGGACCCGCTACAACGATACGGGCCTTGTCTCCGACACCAACGACGGCAACAGCTACAACGACGGTTCCAACAAGAACGTCTCGACCAGCGGGTTCTTCCTGTTCCGCCAGCGCCTCGGGAAACCCGGCCGGACGATGACCGTGATGAGCCGTTACAGCTTCTCCAACAACGATCTGCTCGGGATCAACCAGTCCCTGACCCATACCTATCTGGACGGGGAGCAGCAGACGGAGCGCATCGACCAGAGCTATACCAGCAATCAGAAGAGCGCCTCCCTCATGGGACGTGCAACCTATACGGAGCCGCTCGGCGGCAATTTCTACGGGGAAGTCAATTACGGGTACACCTGGGCCCGGTCCACTTCCGACAAGGAAACGCTCGACATGCTCAACGGGGGAGCGGTGGACTACACCTATTCCAACAACATCATCAACCTCTCCCGCCGGCACGAGATCGGGGCCAACCTGAGTTACCAGAAGGAGAAGATGAACGCCCAGGTGGGTGTCGCCGCCATTCCGACCCATACCTACAACAGCACGACCAAGTGGGACGCCACGAAGCGGATCTACGAGCCCAAGGAGTATAAAAGCGATGTCTGGAACTGGTCTCCCCGGGCCCGCATCTTCACGGAATTCAACGACAACGCCAACTTGCGGATGTTCTATTTCGGCAATTCCAGCCAGCCTTCCACCTCGCAGCTGATGCCGGTCCCGGACATCACCAACCCGCTCAACATCTCCTTCGGCAACCCGAACCTGGCGCCCTATTTCTCGCATTGGATCCGGGGCGACTTCCGTTACAACAACAAGAAGACTTTCTTCTCGGCCAACGTCAATTTCGAGGGCGGTTTCGTCCAGAACTCCATCGTCAATGCGACCTGGAGCAGCACGACCGGTACCCAGTACTCGATGCCGTTCAACGGCCCGACTTCCGGCAATGCCGGGATCAACGGGTTCCTCAACGTCCCGCTCGGCCAGACCGGCCTCACGGTGATGAATTTCGTCCGTTCCAGCTGGTCCCACTCCTCCAACTACGTGGGATCCAATGTGGATATGAGCGGCATGCCCGACCCGACCATCGCTTATTACGACTTCATGGAGCAGTTCCTCACGAAATACGGGGATATCGAAAATGCGGCTGACTTCGGCCGCAATACCATCAACAGCCTCAATGTCGTCGAACGCCTGCGCCTGACCTATCGCAACGACAATCTGGAACTGTCCGCTTCCGGCCGGACCCGGGCCAATCGCTCGTGGTACACCATCCTGACCGGTGCCGATCAGACGACAACCTGGAACAATCAGGTCAACGCCGCCGTCAATTGGACCTGGGACCTGACCGGCCTGACGCTCAAGACCGACTTCAACTACAACTGGTATCGGGGCTATACGACTGAGCAGCCCTCGGAGTACATTTGGAATGCCGAAATCCAGAAACTGCTCTTCAAGAAGAAATTTACCCTCGCCCTCAAGGCCTACGACATCCTCGGACAGTCCAAGAACCTGATGGTCACTGACAGCGCCAACTACCACTCGGAGGTGATCAACAACACCCTCGGCCGTTACATCATCCTCTCCCTGACTTGGCGTTTCGGCACGATGAACAAGGACATGGGCCGCGGTTTCGGCGGCCCCGGCGGGCCGGGAGGTCCCCGCGGCGGCTTCGGTGGCCCCGGCCCCGGCGGTCCACGGAGGTAGTCCGTCGTGTGCAGTGGGCGGGCCTGGGAAAGGCCGGCGTCGGAATTTCCGGTTGGGCTGTCTCGCACATCCTGAGCCCTGGCGAGTGGGTCAATATCAGGATCGACAACCATAATCATGCATTCAATACGCTGAGTGGGACGGATGTCACGAACGGCGATCTTTATTCGGACTGGTTTGCTGCCGGGGCCTTTTTTGCCGGCCTTGCGATGTCGGGGTTCACGGACTGTCGGGTATCATCCAACCTGCAGTAACGTCTGCTCAGCGACACGCGCTTTTCCGTCAGCGACGGATAATCAGCCGGACGACCAAGGAGAGCAACAGCAGCAGGGCGGCGAAGGTGCAGATGCGGCCGGTGATGTCGCCGTGGCGGACAAAGAACGTCTCCCGGCTGTTGAGATGGAGCTGGCCTTCCATGTGCTGCGGGACCCACCAGCCGGACTGTGAGCGGATTTCACCCCGCTGGTCGATGAAGCCGGAGATGCCCGTATTGGCGCAGCGCGCGATGTCGCGCCGGGTCTCGATCGCCCGCAAGCGGGAGTAGCTCAGATGCTGCCGGTAGCCGGGTGTATCGCCCCACCAGGCGTCGTTGGTGATCACGCAGAGCGCCCGGGCGCCGGCCTTCACATAATCAGTGCAGTACTCGCCATACACGGACTCGTAGCAGATAATGCTGCCCAGGGGGACCGTCTCTGCCCCGGCCGGCCGGAACGGCAGGGTGGTGACGCGTTCCTGTCCGACGCAGCGGCCCATCACGCCGCCCAGCGCGTTGTCGATACGCTCGAAAAAGGCCGGATAGGGCATCAGCTCGACCCCGACGACCAGTTTGGACTTCTGGAACACTTCGGCCTGCCCGCCGGCATCGGTCAGATAGGCCGAATTGTGGGACTCGTACCAGTTGCCGTCACGCAGCTGACGGGCGGTGTGGGATCGGCCCCGGTCCGCTCCGAGCGGTTCCAGTGTGGAGGCACCGAACAGCAGGCCGGCCTGCGGATGGTCCTGCAGGAAGACCTGGAAACGCTGCCAGGTGGGGCTGACCGCTTCCCGGCCGGCGACGATATCAGACGTGAACGTCTCGGGCGCGAGCAGCAGCACGGGGGCCGTGGAGTCCGGACGCTCGGCCAGCCCCTGCCGGAACAGATCCAGCAGGATCACATTCTGCTGCGCCTGCGTCATCGAGACGAACTTCTCGTAAGGATCGAAATTGGGCTGGGCGATGACGGCATCCAGCGTGCTTTCAGAGACCTCTTCATAGTCCCGGTAGATCTTGGAAGACAGGATAAAGGGGGTCACCAGGATCAGCATCGTCGCCAGGGGCAGTACGACCCGGGCCCTGAAGGTCATCGTGTACCAGGACCCGTCCATCAGCTTTTTCGTCAGGGCGAAGAGGCACAGGTTGGAAGCCCAGATCCAGAGCGAGCCGCCCAGCGTGCCGGTGTACTCGTACCATTGGATGCAGCGGGTCGTGCGGGCGAAGGCGTTGCCCAGCACCAGCCAGGGCCAGGAGATCTGCGCATAGGTCAGGTACCAGCGCTCCCACGCGATCCACAGCAAGGCGAGGAACACATAAGGCAGAAAGCCACTGAAGCGCTTTTTCGACAGGCGGAACAGGCCCCAGACCAGCGACATCTGCAGGGCGTTGGCCAGTACGGCGAAAATGCCGCCGCCGACCGTCGCGTTGCACACCCAGAAGGTCGTGAACGCGTTCCAGAGGATGAAAGCGACATAGTGGTACCCAAAGAAATGGCGGACCTTGTGGGCATCCGCGACCGCATCCATCATCAACAGCGGCACAAAGCCGAAAAGCGCGACCCAGCCCAGGTGCGGGACCAGGAACGGGACGCTCATCAGGACGGCGAAGGTAAAGGCGGACAGCCACAAAGTCAACTTAATATTTCGCATGGCAGACAAATATATACTTTTATTTCGTAAATTTGGACGGATAAAGTCAAAGACTATGAAAGTTATCATTCGCAACACCGCTGAGGAGGCTTCCCTCTGGGCTGCCCATTACATCGTTTCCAAGATCAAAGCCAAGGCTGCCGTCACCGACGAGCCCTTCGTCCTCGGCCTGCCGACCGGCTCGACGCCGCTCGGTACATACCAGGAACTGCGCCGCATGTACGAAGCCGGCGAAGTCTCTTTCAAGAACGTGATCACCTTCAACATGGACGAGTATGTCGGCCTGCCCGAGTCGCATCCCGAGAGCTATCACGCGTTCATGCACCGGAACCTTTTCGACCACATCGACGTCCCCCGGGAGAATATCCATATCCTGAACGGAAACGCTCCGGATCTCGAGGCGGAGTGCGAGGCTTATGAAGAGGCCATCCTGGACGCCGGCGGCATCGATCTTTTCCTCGGCGGCATCGGCGAGGACGGACATATCGCCTTCAATGAGCCCTTCTCCTCCCTGCAGTCCCGCACGCGCGTCGTCACGCTCACGCACGACACCCGTGTCGTCAATTCCCGTTTCTTTGACAATGATTGGACGAAAGTCCCCGCGCAGGCGATGAGCGTCGGGGTCGCGACGGTCTGCAACTCGCGCGAGGTGCTGATCCTCGGCTTCGGCGAGAAGAAAGCCCGGGCGGCCCGGGGGGGCATCGAAGGCCCCGTCACGCATACCAACACACTCTCGGCCTTGCAGCTGGTCGAATATGGCACCGTCGTCCTCGACGCCGGCGCCGCCAAGGACCTGGATCCCGCCAACGTCGCCTATTTCAAGGCCGTGGAAGAGGCAGAGGGTTCAGCCTTTTAGGCTAATACAGCAAAATTATGCTTGAGACTGACCGGAGTCATGTTGACTTTTGGGTCAGTCTCATTTTGTGTCCCGCAAAGATAGTAAGCCTCCGGAGAGCCTTCGATGGGGAGCTATCTGGGGATACTGACACCAGCTATCGGTGGAAGGCCGCCGAATCCCGATATTCGTCAGCCCGGATGACCGGGCGAGGAGGGGCATATCAATCGGTTTTTGCCCCGCGACAACTGGGAAGCACACCTTTTCTTATAGCGCCAGCGTCACTCCCCTTCAAGGCTGTCGAGGAGGCGGAGGCGAAGAGATCCTTCGTTTCGTTCAGATGTCAGATTATTCTTCGTCAGGCAGGGCTGCGGCGTTGCCGGACGCCGTATAGGCGCGCCATTTGCCGAGCAGGGCGGTCAGGTCGGAGGGTAGGGCGGATTCAAACTGCATCCACTGTCCCGTCGAAGGGTGGATGAAGCCCAGGGTGCGGGCGTGGAGAGCCTGGCGCGGGCACAGTTCGAAGCAGTTGCGGATGAACTGCTTGTATTTGGAATAGATGGTGCCTTTGCGGATCTCGGCGCCGCCATAACGCTCGTCGTTGAACAGGGGGTGGCCGATGTGGGCCATGTGGACGCGGATCTGGTGCGTCCGGCCGGTCTCCAACTGACATTCGACCCGGGTCACGAAGCCGAAGCGCTCCAGCACCTTGTAGTGCGTGACGGCGTGCTTTCCCTTTTCGGGATCGTCAAAGACGCGGAAGCGCAGGCGGTCGCCCGGATCCCGGCCGATGGTCGTGTCGATCGTGCCTTCGTCCTCAGCGAGGTTGCCCCAGACCACGGTCTCGTAGCGGCGGTCGATCGTGTGGCGGAAAAACTGGCCGGCCAGGTGGAACTGGGCCTCGTCGGTCTTGGCCACGACCAGCAGGCCGGAAGTGTCCTTGTCGATACGGTGGACGAGGATCCCCATCCGTTCGTCCTGGGCCTCGGGGCGTTGGGAGAGGCCCAGGTGCCAGGCCAAGGCATTGATCAAGGTACCGGAATAGTTGCCGTGGCCGGGATGGACGACCATGCCGGCCGGCTTGTTGACGACCAGCAGGTCCTCATCTTCATAGACGATGTCCAGGGGGATGTCCTCGGGCAGGATCTCATAGCCGCGGCGCCGGTATGGCATCACGAACTGGATCACATCGCCCGGCCGGATGACCAGGTTGGCCTTGGCGACCTTGCCGCCCACGCGCACGTATCCCTGCTTGATCGAGGACTGGATGCGGTTGCGGGACGTGTCTTCGAGATGCGTGGCCATATACTTGTCCACGCGCATCGGCGCCTGGCCGGGATCCACGGTGAGCCGGAAATGCTCGAACATCCCCTGCTCTTCATCGCCGGCAGGTTCTTCAACGATGGCTCCGTTGTACGCGACGGCACCGGTCTCCAGCTCCTCGTCGGGGTAAATCTTCTCCATCAATTGCCGGAAGTGACTGGGCCGACCTTGGCGACTTTTTCGGGATCGATGCTGAGGGCGAGGGTCACCTCGGATCCGATGCGCATCGGCATCCGGGAGGCGGAAGGCGACTGGTTGAGCACGACGGCGTTGAGCGAGTCGGAGTAGGTCTTGACGGAGGAGTCGAACTTGAGCTTGCCGATATTGAGCGAATTGTTTTGGATCGCATCGATGGCGCGCAGGCACTTCATCCCGCGCACGTCCGGGACATTGGTCATGCTTTCGGTCTCGCTCAAGCCGGCGACCAGGTCCACCGTCGCCCCGCTCTCGATCATGCGGCCGGGACGGATCTCGGCGTTGCGGTAGAGCTGCTTGAGCACATTGTTGGTAGCGATGTCGCTGACATAGATGATCTTGCCCAGATACAGCCCTTTGGAGGCGAGTTCCGCCTTGGCCTGACGGATGGAGTAGCCGACCAGGTTGGGCATCGTGACCTTCTTGGCGATGGTGGCGTTGATCGTGAGACGGATCTTCCGGCCCTGCTTGACGGAGGTGCCGGCCTTGGGGTTCTGGCTGAATACGGCACCCTTCTGCATCCGCCGCACATACACGGAGTCAAACACCACCGTCCGCAGGCCGGCATCGGAAGCGATCCGGGAGGCCTCGGCGACGGACACGTTGGTCAGGTCCGGCACGGCAACGACCTGTCCGTGACGGGTGATGACGCCCAGCACGAAATTGGCGAGCAGCACGAGGGCCAGGACGAACACGACGGCCCAGAGCAGGTTCTTGACAATCCAGTTATTCAGTACTTTCATATGATTCCGGTTCTAGACATCTGCAAATGTAACAATAAAAACATAAAGAAAGAAGCCCGACGCTAGTCGAGCTTCTCTCCTTTCTCATTATAGATCTCGTTTTGCAGGACCGAGAACTTGGTGACTTCTTCGAGTCCGATCTTGATCTTGTACTTGCGTTTCCACTTCCTGAGGTAGGAATCGAAATAGCCCCGGGTCAGGTAGGCGCCCAGCATCGGACTCACCTTGAGGGTGATGCTATTCAGGCCCTTGGCAACGGCCAGATCGGCGATCTTGCGCTCGATCTGCTCGTCGATGACGACGCTCGAAGCGATCTTTCCGGTGCCGTGGCAGACGGGACACACTTCCGTGGTGTCGATTTCCGTGACGGGGCGGATCCGCTGGCGCGTAATCTGCATGAGCCCGAACTTGGTCAGGGGCAGCACGTTGTGCTTGGCCCGGTCGCCGGCCATCAGTTCCGTCATGTACTTGTAGAGCGCGTTCCGGTGTTCCTGGGTCTCCATGTCGATGAAATCGACGATGACGATGCCTCCCATATCGCGCAGCCGCAGTTGCCGTACAATTTCTTCTGCCGCGAGGCGGTTGACCTCATAGGTGTTTTCCTCCTGGTCGTTGGTCTTGGACCGGATGCCGCTGTTGACGTCAATGACGTTGAGGGCCTCGGTCGTCTCGATGACGAGATAAGCGCCCTGCTTGATCGGCACCACCTTCCCGAACGAACTCTTGATTTGGCGGGTGACTTCGAAATGGTCGAAGATCGGCTCCTTGCCTTCGTAGAGTTTGACGATTTTTTCCTGTTCGGGGGAGATCAGGGAAACGTACTGCCGGGTCTCTTCGTAGATTCTCTCATCATTGACGTAGATGTTGGTAAATCCGCTGTCGAACAGGTCTCGGAGGGTGGTCGTGGTTTTGGAGTACTCGGTGAAAAGCAGGCTGACGCTCTTGTTTTTCGCGATTTTCTTCCAGGAACCTTCCCACTTCGCGATCAGCGAGCGACACTCTCCGACAAGGACCGCGGCGTTCTTGCCTTCTGCGGCCGTGCGGATAATCGCTCCGTAGTTTTTAGGGAGAATGCTCGTGACCAGGGTCAGGAGCCGCTTTTTCTCCTCCTTGGAGGAGATTTTCTGGGAAACGCTCACCTTCTCTGCGAAGGGGAGCAGTACAATGTTGCGTCCTGCCAACGAGATTTCAGCTGTCAGCCGGGATCCTTTGGTCGAAATCGGCTCCTTGACGATCTGTCCCACGATCATCTGCCCTTGCTTGAGTACGTTCTCGATGTGTCCGTCCTTCTCCAGGGCCGGCCCGATCGGAGTGCTCTCGTAGAGTTGCTTGAGATCCGTGTTGGGATTGCTCTTCTTGACGAAACTGTCAAAAGAAGAAAAATAGAGCCCGAGGTCCAGATAGTGGACGAAGGCTTCTTTCTTGTCGCCGATATCGACAAACGCAGCATTTAAAGCGGGGAGGATCTTTTTGACTCTTCCGAGAAAAACATCCCCCACGCTGTAGCTGTGACCCTGACTGGACTCCTTGTTCAATTCGATCAGCCGATGGTTTTCCATCAAGGCGATCTGAACTTCTGACGCCGATACGTCGACGATCAGATCTTTCGCGGAAATCTCAGTCTCCATTTGCCAGGATTACTTCTTCTTATGCCGGTTCATGCGCAAACGCTTCTTGCGTTTGTGCGTCGACATTTTATGTCTCTTTCTCTTTTTACCGCTAGGCATAGCTTGAATGATTAAAGATTACTCTCCGTCCTTGACCGCTGCGACAAAGACCTTTGCGGGCTTGAAAGCCGGAATGTTGTGCTCGGGGATGGTGATGGTGGTCTTCTTGGTGATGTTCCGGGCGGCCTTCTGGGCGCGGTGCTTGATGATGAAGCTGCCGAATCCACGGAGATAGACCGGGTTGCCCTTCACGACAGAACCTTTCACGCTCTCCATAAATGCTTCGACGACGGTTTGGACAGTCGTCTTCTCAACGCCAGTGGCCTTTGCCACTTCGCTAACGATCTCTGCTTTAGTCATACGGTTAAATATTTACTTGTTAACGTTTGTTCCTAAACGATTTTGGGACGCAAAAATAGAGTATTTTTCAGAATTATCAAAATCATTTTTGTTATCTTGCGATGTTTTGCTGGCACGATGATTGACCATATTACGGAACACTATGTCAACAGGCGGAATCCTGCCAAAATGTCAGTAAGAAATGAGTATGGAAAAATATAACGACAAAGAATTCATGTTCCCCGCGGGTGCGGAAGTCAATATCATACCCGTCATGTCGGGAGACGGTCCTTTGCGCATCGACGACAGCGAGCTGCCGGACAGCCTCCCGGTACTGGCGCTGCGCAATGCGGTCCTTTTTCCGGGTACGGTCTATCCGATCACGATCGGGCGCGAGAAGTCCGTCCTGCTGATCCGCGACGCGGAAAAGACAGGCTCTTTCATCGCCGCGGTCCCGCAGGTGGATGTCTCCGTCGAGGATCCGCATGAGGATGACCTGTACGCGTACGGGACGGTAGCCAAGATCGTCAAGACCCTGGATATGCCCGACGGTACGATCACGGCGATCCTGCAGGGATTCCGGCGCCTGTCCGTGGACGGCGTGCTGGGCTATGACCCTTATATCACGGCCCGCGTGCATTATCTGGAGGATTATCTGGCAGACAGCCGCAGCGTCGATGTCAAGATGATCGCCGACTCTCTCAAGGAGAAGGCTTCCAGCATCATCAAGTCGTCCAATTTCGCCCCCAAGGAGGCGGTGAATGCGCTGCGCGGCATCGAAGATTTCGGTTTCCTGACCAATTTCATCGCCACGACGGTCGATGTGGAGAATTTCAGCGACAAGGTCGAACTGCTGCAGTACGATGACCTGAAGGTCCGTGCCATGAAACTTCTGACCGTGCTTGACGTGCAGTTGGAATTCCTCAAAATCAAGCAGGAGATCAACCAGAAAGTCAAGGGCGAGATCGACCAGCAGCAGCGGGAGTATTATCTCAATAACCAGCTCCGGACCATCCAGGAGGAGCTGGGCATGGACGATGGCGAGGACCTGGCCAAGTTCCGGGAGCGAGCCGCGGCCAAGGACTGGCCGGAGAAAGTCGCGCAGATCTTCGACAAGGAAATCGTCAAGCTCGAACGCTACAACCCCTCCTCGCCGGACTACAGCGTACAATACAACTACCTGGAGTTCCTGCTGGATCTGCCGTGGAACGAGATGTCGAAGGACAACCTCGACCTCAAGCACGCCCAGAAGGTGCTGGACAAGGACCATTACGGCCTGGACACGGTCAAGGACCGCATCATCGAGTACCTGGCCGTCCTCAAGCTGAAGGGCAACATGAAGTCCCCGATCCTGTGCCTGTACGGCCCTCCCGGAGTCGGCAAGACTTCGCTGGGCAAGAGCGTGGCGCGGGCCCTCGGCCGCGAGTATATCAGGATTTCGCTGGGCGGCATGCATGACGAGGCGGAGATCCGCGGCCACCGCAAGACCTACATCGGCGCCCTGCCGGGCCGGATCCTGAGCGGTATCGCCCGGGCCGGGAAGTCCAACCCGGTCATCGTGCTCGACGAGATCGACAAGCTCAACTCCGACTTCAAGGGCGACCCGGCGTCCGCCCTGCTGGAAGTGCTGGATCCCGAGCAGAACTCGACCTTCCACGACAACTACCTGGACATCGACTACGATCTGTCCAATGTCCTGTTCATCACGACGGCCAACGGGATCTCGACCATCCAGCCGGCCCTGAAGGACCGTATGGAGATGATCAACGTCACCGGCTACCTGGCGGAGGAGAAGATGGAAATAGCCAAGGATTTCCTGCTGCCCAAGCAGCTCGGCGAGCACGGCCTCGACAAGAAGGCTTTCCGGATCGATCCGGCCGCCCTGCGTGCCATCATCGACGAGTACACGCACGAGAGCGGCGTCCGCGGCCTGGAGAAGCGCATCGCCAAGATCGCGCGCATCACGGCCAAGAAGATCGCCCTCGGCGAAGATTATCCGAAGGTGATCAAGAAGGAGCACCTCAAGGAATACCTCGGCCTGCCGACCCATTTCCATGACCTCCAGAAGGGCAACGAGGTGCCCGGTGTCGTGACTGGCCTGGCCTGGACGGAGATGGGCGGCGAGATCCTCTTCGTCGAGAGTTCCGTGTCCAAGGGCAAGGGCGTGATGACGATGACCGGCAACTTGGGCGACGTGATGAAAGAGTCCGCCACCATTGCCTACCAGTATATCAAGGCGCATCCCGAGCTGGCGAAGATGTCCTCCGAGGAGTTCGCCGCCAAGGACATCCATGTCCATGTCCCCGAAGGTGCCGTGCCGAAGGACGGTCCTTCCGCCGGTATCACGATGGTCTCCTCGATGGTCTCGGCCCTGCGTGGCGAGCGGATCAAGCTCCACTACGCGATGACCGGGGAGATGACCCTGCGCGGCCGGGTGCTGCCGGTGGGCGGCATCAAGGAGAAGATCCTGGCCGCCAAGCGGGCGGGCGTGCAGACCATCGTCATCTCCGAGGAGAACCGCAAGGATGTGGAGGATATCAAGGAGATCTACGTCAAGGGGCTCAATTTCATCTACGTACATGACATCCACGATGTCATCCAAGCGGTTTTCTGAATGGACGTCAAGATCGAATCCAGCTGGAAACAGGCTCTGCAAAGTGAGTTCGGGCAACCCTACTTTGCGGAGCTTGTCCGCTTCCTGCACCAGGAGAAACAGGCCGGGCGGGTGATTTTTCCCCCCGGCGGGCAGATTTTCAAAGCCTTCGAACTGACCCCCCTGGACCAGGTGAAGGTCGTGATCCTGGGCCAGGATCCCTATCACGGGTACGGCCAGGCGATGGGGTTGTCTTTCTCCGTCCCGCAGGGCGTCCCGGCGCCTCCTTCGCTCAAGAATATCTTCAAGGAAATCGAAGACGACCTGGGCATCCGCATGTCCGGCAGTCCGGACCTGCAACCCTGGGCCCGCCAGGGCGTGCTGCTGCTCAATGCGATCCTGACGGTACGCAGCGGTGAGGCGGCTTCCCACAGCGGCATCGGCTGGCAGCCTTTCACCGATGCGGTGATCCGCTGCATCTCAGACCGGTGCGAGGGGGTCGTGTTCCTGCTCTGGGGCAATTTCGCGCGCTCCAAGCGGGCGCTGATCGATACGAGCCGGCACTACGTGCTGGAGGCCCCTCATCCTTCGCCCCTGGCCCGCGGCGCCTTTTTCGGCTGCCGCCATTTCTCGCAGGCCAACCAACTCCTTGCCGCCCAAGGCAAGACTCCCATCAACTGGCAGTTATAGTGTATGAAACGTATCGCTCTTTTCCCCGGATCCTTCGATCCTTTCACCGCCGGGCATCTGAATATTTTAAGACGTGCCCTGACCATGTTCGACGAAGTCGTCGTGGCGGCGGGCATCAACCAGGACAAGCGCGGCTTCTTCGACATGGACCAGCGCCTGGACATCATCCGTCAGGCCACGGCCGGGATGGAGGGCGTCTCCTGCATCAAGTACGACGGCCTGACCGTCGACGTGTGCCGCCAGCTGGGGATCGTCCACATCGTGCGCGGCGTGCGCAACATGCTGGATTTCGAGACCGAACGCTCGATCGCGGATGCCAACCGCCGGCTCGCGCCCGAGATCGAGACCCTGATCATCCCGACCGCACAGGAGTTCGCGCACATCTCGTCTTCCGCTGTCCGCGACATCCTGCGGCATGACGGGGACACGAGTCTCTTCCTGCCGGAAGGCGTCACCTTGCCGGACTCTCATGCGTAGGCTCCCGCTCATAGGGCTGACGCTCCTGCTCGCCGTGTTCCCGGCGTTCGCGCAGGTCGATTCGTCCGCCGTGGCCCGGACCCTGGCGATGGTGGACGACTATCTTGCCGCCTTGGAACCGGAGGACCTTGATACGAAAGTCGCCGAATGCGATTTTTTGGTCTCGACCTGCCATGATTCGCTGCTGCGCCAGTCGGTCGCTGCAAAGTTGTACGCCCATTATGCGGATTCGAAGCTGATGGGGGAGGAGGCGGTCGCCATCCATCTGTATGACCGTTGGTTCAGCGACGGGACGGTGGTCTTCCCGACGGAGGCAGAGCGCATCCAGGCCAGGTTTTTTGCCGAATTCAACCGCTCTTCGCTCCTCGGCCTGCCGGCGCCGGTACTCGAGATGCAGGGCCTGGAGGATGAGCCGGTCACCGTACCGGCTCCGGACGGGAAGCGCCGGAGCGTCCTGTACTTTTATGATACCGATTGTGCCAAGTGCAAGTTGGAGGCGGTCCTGCTGCGCAGCTGGCTGGAGGAGCAGGAGGCCGACCTGGACCTCTATGCCGTCTATGTCGGCTCGGATCGGGACGCCTGGCGCGCGTATGTCGCGGAGCGCTTGCAGTTCAGTGCGGGGCACATCCGGGTCCGTCATGCCTGGGATCCCGAAGTGTCGAGCGACTTCCAGCGCCTGTACGGCATCCTCCAGACACCGCGCCTTTTCCTACTGGACCGGACCGGCGTCATCATAGGCCGGCGTCTGACGGTCGATGCGCTGATGCAACTGGTCGAGATGGGCTCAATGGATGAAGCGCTGCTAAACCGCAATCCGGTCGGGGCCCGTTTGCCCGCCATCAAGGTCGAGGGCGTCTTGTACAAGGCTTGCGGGGCCTCCGCCGTCCGTTCGCGTGATTTGAGCCGTTTGCGGGGCCGCCCGGCTTATCTGGTATTCTATTCCGAGAGCTGCAGCCGCTGCCAGGAGGAGATACCTGCCCTCAAAGCCGGCCTGAAACGCGGTGGAAAGGCTTTCCTGGTCAACGTGGATGAGACGCTGGCCGAGCGGCCGGAACTCGCCCGGCAGCTGTTCGATGCTTTCGACCTGAGCCTGCTGCCGCACATCCTCGCCGTGGATGCGCGAGGCCGCATCACGGATCGCTATTGCGCTTTCGGGAAATAATTGCTACATTTGTTTTTATGAGCGCGCGGAAAAAGCAAATCCTCCCCAACGTGGATCCCGACTTCCTGGAAAAGCAGAAAGCCGCCTTGGTACGCACCCATCGGCAGGTCCTCTATTTCAATGAGAAAGAGATGAATGCCATCGAGGAGTATTGCCGCCGCTTCAAGGTCCGGTCCCGCTCCTCCATGCTGCGCCAGGCGATCATCGAGCGGGTGCTGTCGGATCTGGACGAGAACCATCCCACGCTTTTCTGAGACGTTGATATGGAAGAAGAAAAGAAACTGTATCCCTTCAAACTGGTTCCTGTCGAGGATATGTCTGACGAGATCTGGCATCTGGCCGATCTCGGATTCCCGGATTCGATGGTCAGGAACGGCTGGCTTGCGTCCAACACCCTTTCCGAGATCATGGAAATGTATATGGACCGGGTGGTCGGCGAGGGCGTGTTCGCCGCCTACGGGCGGCAGTTCCCCGTGCTTATGAAGTCTTTGAAAGGCACGCGCCGCACTCCGCTGCTGGTCCATCCTGACGATGAGATCGCTGCGCAGCGCTTCGATTTCCTGGGCAAGGCCAAGCTCTGGTATGTGGTGAGTGCCCGGCCCGGGTCAAAACTGTTCCTGGGTTTCCGCCGGGATGTCAGTTCCGAGGAATTCTACCGGGCCTGCCAGGACGGTTCCGTCGAGGATCTGCTCCACGTGGTGGAGCCCAAGGCCGGTGACTCCTTCTTCATCGCGCCCGGTACCGTCCATGCGGCGGGGGAGGGCGTCTCGATCGCGGAGGTGGCCGAGTCCTCTCCCCTGGATTTCCGCCTCTACGACTGGGGCCGCAAAGCGGGAGAGGTTGATCCCTTCGATGCGGAGCTGACCCTGGAGGCGGCTTTCGACTTCATCGATTACCGGGCCTGGCAGCCTCAGGCGCCCCGTCCGGAGGGGAGCCAGGGGACGGTGCGGCTGACGGACAATCCTGAGTTTATCGCCACGCGGATCCGCCTGACCGAGCCCCTGCACATCTTCTGTGAGCAGTTCGGTAGTTTTGTCGCTTACCTCTGCCTGGCCGGTGAGGCTTCGGTGCAGGTGCCTGCCGGGATGCCTGGCGGGGAGGCGTCGATGGACAACTATGGGATCGGAGCGGGAGAGGCCCTGCTCGTGCCGGCCGAAGTGCCGGATTTCTACCTGGTCCCCCGTGCTGAAGGGACGCTGCTCCTGGAAGCCGTCGTGGAGCGGCACGAAGTGCCTGAAGATTTTCCCGGCCGGAGCGGGGACCGTTTATTGAATTGATGTGCCATGTCAGATTCGGTAAGATTGGACAAATACGTGTGGGCTATCCGCTGCTACAAGACGCGGAGTGAGGCCACGGACGCCTGCAACGGCAACAAGGTGCAGCTCAACGGTGCACCGGCCAAGCCTTCCAAGGCTGTCAAGGTCGGCGACCGGATCGCGGTGCGGAAGGGTTCCGCACAGCTCACTTACAAGGTCTTGCAGTTGACGGAAAACCGCCAGGGCGCCAAACTGGTGCCGGCATACGCGGAAAACACGACCCCCCAGTCCGAGCTGGACAAGCTGCACGCCCCCGTGGAGACTTTCTTCGTGCGGCGCGAGCGCGGGGCCGGACGCCCGACCAAGAAGGAGCGCCGGGACATCGAGGCTCTGTGGGACGGGTTTGACCCGGGAGATTTTTCAGAGGAAGATTAAATCGGAAGAAAGATGAATATCTGGTTTGTTTTGATTGCCGTGATGGTGGCCAGCGCCATCGTCCAGCAGGTGCTGCAGCGCAGGTTCCACAAGTACAGTGAGGTGGGGATTCCGCTCTCCGGCGCCGAAGTCGCCGCCAAGATGCTTCGCGACAACGGGATCACCGATGTCAAGGTCATGAGCATCTCCGGAGAGCTGACCGACCACTATGATCCGACCAACAAGACGCTCAACCTCAGCGAGAGCGTGTATTCCCAGCGCAATGTCGCCGCGGCTGCGGTGGCGGCCCATGAATGCGGGCACGCCATCCAGCATGCGACGGGCTACGCACCGCTCCAGCTGCGCAGCTCACTGGTCAAGGTGGTGTCTTTCTCCAACAAATATGTCTCCTGGGTGCTGCTGCTCGGGGTACTGATGATCAACCTGACGCCCTCTTTCCTCTGGCTGGGCATCACCCTGTTTGCGGCCTCGACCCTTTTCAGCATCGTGACGCTCCCGGTGGAGATCAACGCCAGCAGCCGGGCGGTCCAGTGGCTGGACCAGACGGGGATCGTCAACTACGAGACCAAGCCGATGGCCGTGGATGCCCTGAAATGGGCGGCCTATACCTATATCATCGCGGCGATCGGCTCGATCGCGACCCTGCTTTATTATATCGGCATCGCCCGCAACCGTTAATTATCTTTTCCGCATGAAAGGCGTTTTTCTTTTCCTCGCTGACGGCTTCGAAGATATCGAGGCCCTGGGTACCCGCGACATCCTGAAACGGGCGGGTATCGACGTACAACTGGTTGGCATCTCCGACGACCCTTTCGTGGTCTCGTCCCACGGCCTGATGGTCGGCATCGACTGCCATCTGGATGACCTGGAGGGAAGTGACGGCGCATCGGAGCGCGACGTGCTGATTTTCCCCGGCGGGATGCCGGGCGCCCGGCATCTGGGCAGCTGCAAGCGGCTGATCGAGCGGATGAAAGACCACTACGGCGAGGGCGGTACCCTGGCAGCCATCTGTGCGGCGCCGGGTCTGGTGCTTTCCCAGCTGGAGGACCTGTGGGGGATTGATTTCACTTGCTATGACGGCTTCGAGGATCCGATGGTCTCGAAAGGTGCGCACTTCTCGCCGCAGCCGGCCGTCACCTGCGGCCGCATCATCACCGGACGCGGGCCCGGACACACGGAAGCTTTCGCGCTCGAAATCGTCAAGAAGGTCAAGGGAGAGGCCGTCGCTGCCGAAGTGCAGTACGGACTGGACCTTATTTGCGAATGATGACGCGCTTGATACGGCGAGGTACCGAAGTCAATATCTCATAGGGAATGGTGTCCAGGATGGACGCCATTTCCGTTGCCGTGGGATCTTCGCCGAAAATCGTGACGGTATCTCCGACCTTGGCCTCGACGCCGGTGATATCCAGCATGCACATGTCCATGCAGATGTTGCCGATCGTGGGGACACGATGTCCGTTGAGAAGGAACGTAGCGTTCCCTTGCCCCAAGTGGCGGTCCAGTCCGTCGGCATAACCGGCGGGAATGGTCGCGATCACGGTGCCTTCCGGGGCGATGATCCCGTGACGTCCGTATCCGATAGTGCTTCCGTCTGACTGTAACTCCTTTATTTGTAATATCTTGACTTTTAGCGAGGCAATCGGCTTCAAACCCCGTCTCACCACCTGGCCTTCCGGATATTCGACCGGGTCGATCCCGTAGATGCCGATCCCGAGCCGCACCATGTCGAACTGGTACTGCGGGAAGCGTTCGATCCCGGCCGAATTGAGGATGTGCCAGATCGGGTGGAATCCCACGGCCCGGTCGATCGCCGAGGCCCCTTCGGTGAACAGGCGGACCTGCCGCATCGTGTAGGCGTCTTCCGCCGGATCGTCGGCGGCGGCGAGATGGGAATAAACGGATTGGACCCGGACCTCAGGACAGTCTTGCAGGAAGGCGGTGAGGGCGGGGATCTCTTCGGGAACGAAACCGAGCCGGTGCATGCCGGTGTCCAGCTTGAGGTGGACGGGGTAGTCCCGGATGCCGCTTTGCCGGAGCCGGTCCCGGAATGCGGCCAGGGTGTACAGGTTGGGGATGCCGGGCTCCAGGCGCTTCTCGATCATCTCGTCGAAGAAATCCGTGCCGGCGGTGAGCACCAGGATGGGAAGGGTGATGCCCTCCCGGCGCAGTTCGATGCCTTCCACGGGGAGGGCGACGGCGAGATAGTCGGCGCCGGCCTGCTGGAGCATCGCGGACATCTCCACCGCGCCATGGCCGTAGGCGTTGGCCTTGACCAGGACGAGGAGCCGGGTAGCGGGCTCGATGCGGGAGCGGAAATACCTGAAATTGTCCAGGCAGTTCGGGAGACTCAGCTCCAGACGCGTGAAATCGTTGTCATGATTCGGCATATCGTACAAATCTACAAACTTTCTTTCAATTCTGAAGCAGAAAGGGATGGGGTTTGTATTTTTTGCCGGTCTCTCCGGCTTTCGGCGCCAGTGACAAGAAAACGATGAACCGTGTCGGCTGCCTGGCTGGGCGACGGCCTGGTGTTCAACGTGCCGGTGCAGAGCATCCCATCTTTCTTTTTTTTCGTTCGCGAATTCACTAATAATAGTTATATTTGTTGTCTATGAAAAAGTCGTTCGTCGTAGCCGGACACCGGTTCAGTGTGGAGATGCCCGAGGGTTGCCCTCTGTGGAACATGATGGGGCAGTATGACCCGTTCGAGGTCCCGATTTCAGAGGAGGACGGGGTGTTTTCCCTGACGCTTGTGCAGGATCTGCCTGCGCGCGAAAAAGAGCCGGTCTATACCGAAGCTCCGCACGAAGAAGGACAGTCCCGGATCGAATTGTACCGGGTCGGGGAGGGATGGCGTTTCGAGATGGCGCCGTTGGCCAAGGCTCCGGTCTGCTGCGTGATGGAGTCCTTGGCGGATTTCTCCCGGGCTGTTTTCTGCATCGTACCCGAGCGCCGGAATGCCTTGTTTGCCCTCAACAATGCGCTGATGATCCTCTACGCATTCCGCACCTCCGGGATGGACACGCTCGAGATGCATTCCTCGGTGGTGCTTAAGGACGGGAAAGGCTATATGTTCCTGGGCAAGAGCGGTACGGGGAAGAGCACGCACAGCCGCCAGTGGCTGGAGACCTTCCCGGGCACGGAACTGCTCAACGACGACAATCCGGTCATCCGCCTGGACCCTGACGGTTCGGCGCGCGTTTACGGGACTCCCTGGAGCGGTAAAACACCCTGTTACCGCAACTTGGACGCTCCCGTGGGCGCAATCGTGCGGATCCGCCAGGCCCCGGAGAACCATGCGACCCGCCTGTCGGTCGTAGAGGCTTATGCTTCCGTGTATTCATCCTGTTCGGGGCTGAAATCCGACCGGAAGATCGCGGACGGCCTGCACGCCACGTTGGAAAAGGTGGTTCTGGACGTGCCGTGTTTCGTCCTGGACTGCCGTCCGGATCACGAAGCGGCTGAAGTATGTCATGAAGCAGTAAGATGAACAAGATGGTAGTACCCAACGAAATCCTTTTGGAAGAGGCCCATGATCTGCTCTCACGGGGGATCGAAGTCGTCCTGATGACCAAGGGAAACAGCATGCTCCCTTTCATCCGGGGCGAGAAAGACAGTGTCAACTTGAAGAAGTTCGACGCGGTGGAGGTCGGCGATATCGTCCTGGCGCGGATCGCTCCCAAACGGTATGTGCTCCATCGCATCATCATCATCGAAGGGGGCAGGGTCACGCTGATGGGAGATGGCAATCTGGTCGGGACGGAGTCCTGCTCGCTGTCCGACATCCTGGGTACTGTCCAGGAGATCATCCGGCCCAACGGCTCCGTCAAGAAGGTGACGAAAGGCACTTTCTGGAGAAAACTTCTGCCGGTTCGCAAGTATGTTTTATGGGTTTACAGAAAAATTGCTTAAGGATATGAAGATTATTGAAGGTTTCAGATTGCGTAAATTGGGCAAGGAGCACATCGTCGTTGGCGAAGGGCTCGCCCAGGTCAATTTCAACAAGATGGTGTCGCTCAATGACAGCGCCGCCTACCTGTGGGAGGCTGTCGAGGGCAAAGATTTTACGGTTGAGACCTTGACGGAACTGCTGCTGGACCGCTACGAGGTGACGGAAGAAGTCGCTGCCCATGATGCGGCCTCGCTGGCCCAGGCGTGGGTGGAAGCGGGCGTTGTCGCCGAATAGCCCTTATGAAAGATTTCCGTACGTGCATGAAGGGATTAGGTGCGATGGTCCGCCCCTTGTCGGGACGGATCATCGTCACTGTGCTGATCGGCCTGGTCCGGATCGGTGCCTCCCTGTTGTTCGTATGGATCTGCAAGAAACTGATCGATATCGCCAGCGGTGTCGATGCCGTACCCATCGGGCCTTATGTCTGGACGATGATCGGTGTGATGGCGCTTCAACTGGCGTCCAATGTCGCATTCAACTATTGGCAGGGACTGACGGAGGTGAAAACCCGTCTGCAGATGCGTCGGGACCTGTTCGCCCATATCATCCGCAGCTCCTGGAACGGACGGGAGACTTTCCACAGCGCCGATGCGATCAACCGTATGCAGGAGGACCTGCGGGTCGTGGTCGATCTGATCTGTTCGCGTTTGCCGGATGCGGTCGTGACGCTGTGCCAGCTGATTGCCGCTTCGATCTTCCTGCTGCACCTTGCCCCGAAGCTGGTCTGGCTGCTGCTGCTCCTGATGGTGGTCGCAGTCCTGGGCAGCAAGATGTTTTTTCGCCTGCTGCGGGAGCTGACCGAGAAAATCCGGAAGAAGGACAGCGAAGTCCAGGGGCATATCCAGGAAAATCTGCAGCGCCGGGTGCTCGTTCTCACGCTTTTCGGCGTGGACCGGGTCACAGACCGGATGGAGCATTTGCAGGATGATATCCGCAACAATGCCGTCAAACGCTTGAACTACAATGCTGTCGCACGTACATTCATGAGCATGGGCTTCATGTCCGGCTATGCCGCTGCTTTCCTCTGGGGCGTTTTCGGTATCAAGAGCGGCACGGTGACTTTCGGCATGATGACAGCTTTTCTCCAGCTGGTCGGCCAGATCCAGCGGCCGATCGCCGACCTGAGCCGGCATATCCCCGCATTCATCAATTCCCTGACCTCGGTCGAGCGTCTGATGGAACTGCAGGAGCTCCCGCTGGAGCCTGAGGTGGCGGACGATGCTTTCCCGGAGGCGCCTGGCGTCCGGGTGGACTCGCTCTCCTTTGCCTATCCGGATGACGGGAAAACGGTGATCGACGGTCTGGATTTCGATTTCAAGCCGGGCACCACTACGGTCATCACCGGTCATACGGGGGCCGGCAAGAGTACGCTGGTGCGCCTGGTCATGGCTCTGCTTACACCGGTGAAGGGGCGGATCGAGTTGTATGACAGCAGCCGGAGCGTCCCGTCTTCGGTGGCGACCCGCTGCAATTTCACCTATGTGCCGCAAGGCAACAGCCTGATGAGCGGTACGATCCGGGAGAATCTCCTGCTGGCGGACGCTGCCGCCACGGACGAGCAGATGCGGGAAGCGCTGCATATCGCGGCAGCGGATTTCGTGCAGGATCTTCCGGCCGGTCTCGACACGTTGTGCAGCGAGGTCGGTGCCGGATTGAGTGAAGGACAGGCCCAGCGTGTAGCGATCGCCCGTGCCTTGCTCCGGCCGGGCCGTATCCTGATCCTGGACGAGGCCAGTTCTTCGCTGGATGCAGCGACGGAGCAGATCCTGCTCGACCGGCTCGCATCCGCATGCAAAGGTGAGAAGACAATCCTGTTTATTTCGCATCGGGAAGCGGTTTCCCGCTATGCCGATGCCCAGCTTTCTTTTTGACGGATATGGTTCCTTTCTTGAAGCAGGTGGCCTCGCATTACTATGACGCGGGGCCGATCGACCGGCGCTGTTTCATCTTCCCCAACCGTCGTTCCGCCGTGTTTTTCCGGAAGTATCTGGGAGAGACCATCCGGGAACGCGGGAGCGCGCGGCCGCTTGTGGCGCCGCCCTGTCTGACGATCAACGATTTCTTTTACCAGGTATATGGCGGAGACGTGACCGACCGCATCCGGCTCCTGCTGGCTTTGTATGACACGTACTGCACGGTGTATCCCAAGGCGGAGCCGCTGGATGAGTTCATTTTCTGGGGGGAAATCATCCTGGCCGATTTCGACGACGTGGACAAGTATATGGTGGATGCGCAGGACTTGTTTGCCAACGTGGCGGATTTCAAGGATATCCAGGACGATTACAGCCACTTGTCCGAGACCCAGCGGGAGGCTGTGGCGCGCTTCGTGTCGCATTTCCGGGACCAGGCCGGGCGGCTGACCGTCCATCTGGATACGGACGACCATACGGTCAAGGCCCGCTTTCTCCAGATCTGGAATATCCTGCTTCCCTTGTACAGGCAGTATCGGCAGCGGCTGAAGACGGCCGGCATGTCCTATGAAGGGATGGTTTACCGCGACTTGGCCGCCCGGCTGAAAGACGGTGCCGCGGTGGCAGATATCCTGGGCGGAGTCTTCCCGGGGCGGGAGTCCTTTGTCTTCGTCGGGCTCAATGCCCTGAACGACTGCGAAAAAACGGTCCTGCGGCGGATGCGGGACGCCGGCATGGCCGAGTTCTGCTGGGATTATGCCTCGGAAGCCATCCGGGATCCCCGCAACAAGTCGTCGTTTTTCCTTCGTGAGAATGTCCTGGAGTTTCCTCCCGCCTTCCAGCCGGACCCTGAGGGCCTGGGCCAGCCGGTTTTCCACGTCGTAAGCGTCCCTTCCTCGGCGGGACAGGTCAAGCTGGCTTCGAAGATCCTGGCAGGCTGCGACGGGGATCCTGTGGAAACGGCTTTCGTCCTGCCCGACGAGCATCTCCTGATGCCCCTGCTGAATTCCATCCCGTCCGCGTATGACAGCATCAACGTGACGATGGGTTGTCCGCTCACGAACGGCGCCGTCTACGCGATGATGAGTACGGTCACGGCCATGCAGCAGCGCCTTCGTCTGAAAGACGGGCAATGGTTCTTCTACCACCGGGAAGTGCACGCTTTGTTTGCCAACAGCCTTTTCCGGACCGCCCTGACGCCTGAAGAGCGGGATCGGGTGGATGCGGTCAAGAAAGCTTCCCGCTACTATATCTCCGCCGCTGACTTGCAGGGCGGTCCGTTGCTGGATTTGGTTTTCCGTCCCATCATCCAGGAGCCAAAGGAGAGTTCGGCCGGCCAGAACCGGCGGATGGCCGCCGCCCTGGGCGAGATCGTCAGTTATGTAGGCTGGAAGATCCGCGGAGTGGAAAACCTGCTGCTCGAACTGGATTTTGCCAAGCGTTACCTGACTTCGTTGCAGGTTTTGGGAGACATCGACCTGGCCATCCTTCCCGCGACCTGGCTGCATCTGCTGGAGACCTTGCTTTCCTCTGAGTCGGTGCCTTTCCGCGGAGAGCCGCTGGAGGGCTTGCAGGTCATGGGCCCGCTCGAGACTCGTGCCCTGGATTTCCGCCACCTTGTCATTTTCTCGGCCAATGAGGGGTCCTTCCCGCGCCGCAGCGTCAGTGCCTCGTTCGTGCCGCCGGAGCTCCGCCGGGGTTTCGGCCTCCCGACCTATGAGTTCCAGGACAGCGTGTGGGCTTATTATTTCTATCGGATGATCCAGCGCGCCGAGCAGGTCTGGCTGATCTGCGACAGCCGCACCGAAGGACTCAAGACCGGTGAGGAGAGCCGCTATATCAAGCAGTTGGAGTATTACTACCAGGTCCCGTTGAAACGCTATGTCTCAACGTCGAAAATGCAGCTCTCGCCTGTAGGAGACCGGATTCTGAAGACGGCCCGCGACATCGCGCATATCCGGAGCCATGCGTTGTCTGCCTCGGCGCTGCAAAACTATTTGTTCTGTCCGGCCAAGTTCTACTACCAGTTCGTCGAGGGTTTGAAGACCGAGGACGAAGTGGAGGAGGCTTTGGACGCGGGCAGCCTGGGTACGGTGTACCACGAGACGATGCATCGCCTGTATGCCCCGCTCAATCCGGTGACGGTCGCGGATCTGGAGCGGATGCTGAAAGAGCGTGCCGGGATCAAGGACCTGGTCCGCTCGCTCATCATGGAACAGCTCAAAACCATTGACGTGTCGGGCCGCAACCTGGTCGTGGAGGAAGTCATCCGGGAATATGTGTTCCAGACTTTGCGTCATGACCGGGACCTGCTTGTCCGTTCGGGCTCGCCGGGGTTCCGGATATTGGGCCTGGAGCGGGAGTTGGAATGCCGCTTCGAGGGCTTCCGCCTGAAGGGGTTCGCCGACCGTATCGACCGTTATGTCGGGGATGAAGTGCGGATCGTGGATTACAAGACCGGCCGGGTCGAGGACGACGACCTCCTGATCACCGACGATAATGCCGCCCTTATCGTGGAGAAGCTGTTCGGCCCGAACAATTCCGGCCGGCCGAAGATCGCCCTCCAGTTGTTCCTGTACGGGCTGCTGGCCCAGGGTTATGAGGACCTGCGGGGACGGCCGGTCGTCAATTCCATCTATTCGGTGTCGCGCCTTTTCACCGATCCCTTGAAGGACCAGCCCCAGAGTGCCGAGTTCGCCCGGCTGACCCGGGAACGGCTCAAAGACCTGCTCGCCGAGCTGGTGGATCCGTCGGTTCCTTTCCGGCGGACCGGCGAGGTGAAGACCTGCGCGTATTGTGATTTCAAAACGATTTGTGGAAGATGATCAGGATCCTGAAAGCTTCGGCCGGCTCCGGCAAGACATATAATCTGGCCCGTGAATACATCCGCTTGCTCCTGGAGAAGAATGACCCCCAGGCGTATCGCCATATCCTGGCGGTGACCTTTACGAACAAGGCGACGGATGAGATGAAAAGGCGGATTCTGCAAGAGTTGCACGTCCTTGCATCCGATCCGGAGGCCTCTCCGTATTACGATGATTTCGTGCCCTCCATCTTCCCTGAGCGGGAGGCTTTGCGCAGGCGTGCTTCCGGTCAGTTGAGCGCCATCCTGCACGATTATTCGGCGTTTGCCGTTTCGACGATCGACAAGTTTTTCCAGCAGACGCTGCGCGCCTTTTCCCGCGAGATCGGCCAGTTCGCTTCCTATCAGGTGGATCTGGACCGGAAGGGGCTGGTGGAAGAGAGCGTGGACCGCCTGCTGGACGGTCTGACGGAGGAGGACCGCGCGTTGCTGGACTGGCTTACGGAGAACGTGAAGTCCGGCCTGGAGCGAGGCATCCGTTTCAATCTGGAAAAACCTCTGAAAGAGATGGCGGTCAGTCTCAAGTCGGAAGACCACGAGGGAGCCGTCCGCCGCTACGGGGTAGATGAGGATGCGGCCTATTCCCGAACGCATCTGAAAGAGGTGCGTGAGGCCTGCGAGGCTGCGATCCGCTCTTTTGTCCGCGAGGTGGAGACGGCAGCCCGGGCTGTGCTGGATGTCCTGGACCGGCACCGGATCGCACCGGCCGACAGCAACCGGGGTTTCCTGAAGGCGCTGTATGCGTATGTGGATCTGGATCCCAGGGAGGAAGTAGCGGCCCCTTCCGCTTCTTTCCTGGAGAAGAGTGCCGATCCTTCGAAGTGGTTCTCCAAGGGGAAAGACGCCTTGCGGATGGAATTGGAGGGGGACCTGGAGCAGCCCCTGGCGGCATTCTGCGCTCTTTTCGGCCGGCTGTATAAAACCTATCGGACAGCGTGGATCATCCGGGACCAGATCTACGGACTGGGCATCGCCGGCGAGCTGAAAAAAACTTTCTCCGAATTGCAAAAAGAGAAGAACGTCATCAGCATCGATGATTCCAATACCATCTTGAAGGATATCATCGACGGATCGGACGCTCCCTTCGTGTATGAGAAACTGGGGGTACGGTTCGAGGATTTCCTGCTGGACGAATTCCAGGATACGTCTGCTGTCCAGTGGGAGAACTTGCGCCCTCTGCTGCGCAACAGCGAAGCCGGTGGATTCGACAACCTGGTAGTCGGAGATGTGAAACAATCCATCTATCGTTTCCGGGGTTCCGACTGGCGGCTGCTGGATTCCGGCCTGCAGCGGGAATTCGGACCGGGTGCGGCTTCCGAATCTGTCCTGGACGGGAATTACAGGACCTGCCGGACCATCGTCGGTTTCAACAATGAATTTTTCCCTTTCGCCGCCGGACAGCTGGATGCCATGCTGGGCGGAGGATCCATCAGCCGGATCTATCGGGATGTCAGCCAGAAGGTCTGTCTCAAGGATCCCGCGGAGGGGTCGGTGGACGTCTGTTTCCGCGGCGGCGCGGAGGAGGAGATGGAAGAGATCCTGCGCACGATCCGCTCCGTTCAGGAGCGGGGCGGTCTGCCCGGTGACATCGCCATCTTGGTCCGGGGCCGGGACGAAGGGTCTGAGATCGCTGCCCGTCTGGTGTCCGAGGGCATCCCTGTCGTCTCCGACGATTCGCTGCTCGTCAAATCATCCGTCACGGTGCGCCGTCTGGTTTCGCAGCTGTCGCTGATCGCCGCACCGGCCGGGAGCGCCGACCGTTCGGTCGCCGGTTATCTGGCCCGTCAGATGGGCATCCGCATCCCGGATCACTTCCATTCGCTGATGGACTTGTGCGAAGCTTTGCTGCGGGATATCCGGAAAGCCGATCCGGAGATGTTCGGCGCCGAGATTCCTTACGTCCAGTCCTTCATGGACTTTCTGCTGGACTGGACCGGACTCCACGGCAACAACCTGTCCGCTTTCCTGCGGGATTGGGAAGAGGCCGATCCCAAGATCGCATCGCCCGATTCCGGCTCTTCCATCCGCGTGATGACGATCCACAAGTCCAAGGGCCTGGAGTTCCCCTATGTGATCTTCCCTTTTGCCGAGAAGGTGCCCTTGTACAAGCGTTCTTCTTACTGGTGCCGTCCCGAAGTGGAGGGAACGGCTTTGGACGGAGTCGCCGACGGCGTCTACCACATGGTGCTCTCGTCCGGATCTTCGGAAACCCTGTTCGCGGAGGATTACCGCCGGGAGCGGGAGATGCAGTGCATCGACAATATCAATATCTTTTATGTGGCGCTGACCCGGGCGAAGTACGGCCTGAAAATCATTGCCTCCGAGCCTTCACAGAAACTGCTCAAAGCCTTGTCCGGCGGTGGGCCCGTCGAATGGAAGAACATGTCCGAGCTGCTGTACGCTTACGTCGGACAATCGGATTATCAGGCGGGGGCCCTGTATGACTTTTCCGCGATGAAACGGGACGACGGACCTGCGGAACCTGTGGAGGCGGGCTGGCCCTCGTTCGAGGCAGGGGAGCGCGGCCGTCTGAAGTTCAGCCGTGATGCCGCGGACTTTTTCGGCCCGGACGGCCTGGTGGGGCCGCAGGTCTCAAACCGGCTGCGCGGGCTTGTGCTTCACGATATTCTCTCGGCCGTCAAGGTGCCGGAAGATCTTCCGCGCGCCGTGGACCGCTCCGTCGCCGCCGGCGGACTGCCGGCCTCCGACCGCGCCCGGACGGTCCAGTTCCTCTCGGAACGGATCGCTTCTGTCGCCGACCGGGGCTGGTTCGCTCCGGACGGCGTGCAGGTCCTGAACGAAGTCCCGCTGATCGGTCCGGACGGTACCGAGCATCGTCCGGACCGGGTCTTGCTCCGGGAAGACGGATCGATCGTCATCATCGATTACAAGTTCGGCCAGAGGGCTGCGGAGTATGCCGGTCAAGTGAGCGGCTATATGGAACTGTATCACCAGCTGGGGTATGCGGCCGTGGAAGGTTTCCTTTGGTATGTGGAGACGGGCGAAGTCGTTTCCGTGTAACGAAAAAATCAGTATCTTTGCAGGTTAGGAAATAAAGCTAGTTATGGAAGCAGGAGATAATAAGATCAAATTGGATTACAATACCGAGCGCGAGCGGCTCTCGATGCCGGAATATGGACGCAACATCCTCAAGATGGTCGAGCAGCTGAAGCAGATCGGGGACCGCGACAAGCGCAGCGAACAGGCGCGCGCCGTGGTGAAGTCGATGGAAATTCTCAATCCCCAGGTGCATCAGCAGGAGAATTACAGCCAGAAGCTGTGGGATCACCTGTATATGATCGCCGGGTATGACCTGGATATCGATGCGCCGTATCCGGCTCCCGTGCCGGAGGTCATGGAGTCCAAGCCCCTCACCATCCCGCTCAAAAACAAACCGGTCAAGGCCGCCCATTACGGGCGGAACATCGAAAGCATCATCGATCTGATCGCTTCCGAGCCGGAAGGCGAGATCAAGCGTGCCATGCTCACATCCCTGGCCGTTTATATGCGGCAGCAGTACCTGATCTGGAACAAGGACAGCGTGGCGGACGAGACCATCTTCAAGGATATCGAGCGGCTCTCGGATGGACGTATCCAGGTCCCGGCCGACATCACCTTGTCCAAGATCTCGGGCGATGCCAATTTCTCCCGTCCGGGGATGGGCATGAATGTCGGACAAGCCGTCCAGAAAAAGAACAAGAAACAGAACAACTGGAGAAACAAGAAGAAATAAAGACAGATGCCTACATTGCCGAAGCCGGGATTTTGGAGAACATGGGATGACCGGCAGCGGGAAACAGCCGTCAAGATATTCGGGCTTTTCCTGGCTGCGTTGGCGTTTTATACCTTTATCTCCTGCGTGTCCTATCTTTTCACCTGGAAGGCGGACCAGAGTCTGCTCACTTCGCCGGAAAGCCTGTCTCCCGAGACGGCTGTCCACAATCCTTCCGGCAAGCTGGGTTTCCGTCTGGGACGCTTCCTGATCTGCGATTGCTTCGGCCTGGGCAGTTTTGCCCTGATTGTCATCCTGGCTGCCGCAGCCGCGCGCGTATTGCTGCATAAGTGGAAGTACTCGCTCCTGAAGACGACAGCCCTCGTCTTGTCCGGCGCGTTCGTCCTGTCGCTCATCCTGTCCTGGACCGGAGTTCTCTTCGGTGCGGGAAATGCCTTCGGCGGTGGCCTGGGAGGCCGTTGCGGCGCCTTTCTCACGACTTGGAGCAACAATCTGTTCGGGCGTCTGCTGACTTTGTTCTTTATCCTGCTCTTGCTGCTGGCCTGGCTGCTGATGTGCAGCCGGCGCTTTTCAGACTGGATCGCATCCTTGGGCAACAGGCCGGATGAGAAGCCCGGCACCCAATGGGAGGCCGTGGAAACGGCTCCCGAACCTGCCCCGGCCGCGCCTCGTCCGGCCCGTGTGGCAGCAGAGCGGATGCGTCCCGCTCCCGCCCCCGCTCCTGCCCCTGCTTCTTCTTCTGCGCCTGCAACCGCACCTGCCGCCGATACTCCGGTCTCGGAAATGGAAGTCATCCGTGATGCGGACGGCCTTTCCACGGATGTGACGGAGCCGCTGCCCCGCATTAATGTCCGGGACGAGTTGCCTCGCTACAAAATGCTGCCGCTCGACCTGCTGGAAACCCATTCGTCCGGCAGGCAGGATGTCTCTTCTGAAGAGCTGATCCGCAACAACAACAAGATCCGGGCATCTCTGGCCAACTACAAGATCCAGGTGGAGGATGTCAAGGCCGTCGTCGGCCCGACCGTTACCTTGTACAAGGTTTATCCCGCCCCCGGCGTTAAGATATCCTCGATCAAGATGCTGCAGGACGACATCGCGATGTCGCTCAATGCCAAGGGGGTCCGCATTGTCACCCTCAGTGACTCCGTGGGTATCGAGGTGGCCAACGACAAGCCCTCCATCGTGCCCCTGCGCGCGCTCCTGAACGATCCTGCCTTTACCGAGAGCAAGGCCGAGCTTCCGGTCGCGATCGGCTATACCATCACCCAGAAAGTCAAGGTGTTCGACTTGGCGGATGCCCCGCATCTGCTGATCGCGGGCGCGACCAAGCAGGGCAAGTCCGTCGGTCTGAACGTCCTGGTCTCCTCGCTGCTCTATTCGAAGCATCCTTCGGAGCTCAAGATGGTCTTCATCGACCCGAAGATGGTGGAGTTCTCCTCCTATGCGAGCCTGCTCAAGCATTATCTCGCCGTCCTGCCGGACGCGGGCGACGAGGCGGACGAGCGCAACTCGGCCATCGTCAAGAAGGCCAAGGATGCCGAGCGGGTGCTGCGTTCCCTCTGCATCGAGATGGACGAGCGCTACGAGTTGCTCAGCAAGGCCCTGGTCAACAATATCAAACTCTACAACGAGAAATTCAAGGACCGCCATCTCCTTCCGACCGAAGGACACCGTTTCCTGCCCTATCTGGTCACCATCGTGGATGAGTATGCGGACCTGACCATGTCGATCGGCGGCTCCCCGGAGACCAAGGCGGCTTCCAAAAGCATTCAGAATTCCATCATCCGGCTGGCCCAGAAGGGCCGTGCCGCGGGCATCCACGTGGTCCTGGCTACCCAGCGTCCGTCCGTGGACGTGATTTCCGGCATCATCAAGACCAATTTCCCGACCCGCATCGCTTTCCGGGTGGCGTCCCGCATCGACTCGATGACCATCCTGGATATGCCCGGTGCCGAGAAACTGATCGGCCGCGGAGACATGTTGTACTATGCAGGCGTTGAGACCGAGCGTATCCAGTGCGGATTTGTCAGCAATAAGGAAATCAATGACATTGCTGCTTATGTCGGTGAGCAGCAGGGCTACCAGAAGTCTTTCAATACGCCCTATTATCTTCCGGATCCTTCTCCGGCCGAAGGCGAGGGCGGCGGTATGATCGACATGGGCGACCTGGACGAGCGCTTTGTCGAGGCGGCCAAGATGGTGGTCACGACCCAGAAGGGGTCAACCTCCGACCTCCAGCGGCGGCTCGGCATGGGTTATGCCAAGGCGGGTCGTGTGATGGACCAGCTGGAAGCGGCCGGTATCGTCGGCCCGCAGGAGGGCTCCAAACCCCGCCAGGTTTTGGTACAGGATTTGGATAGTCTCCAGGAAATCTTGAACGCGTTTGTGAAATGAAAAGAATCTTCTTGCTGACCTTGGCTTTTCTGGCTGCCTGTGCGGCTTTTGCGCAGGAACAGGGACCCTTGGATGCTCTTTCCCGGATCCTTGCGTCCGGGGAGGTTCGTTTCAAATACAGTTTCGAGGTCAAGGGCGACATCCCGATGAAGGGGAACGGTTCGGCTGCGCTCTGCGGGGAGGCTTACCATATCTTCGGCAACGATATGGAAATCTGGTGTGACGGGAAGACGCGGTGGACCATCGACCGCCATGCCGGCGAAGCGTATGTGGAGGCGATTGATCCGGAGGCGGCTGACTATGTCTCCAATCCTGCCACGCTCCTGGAGGCTTTGCCGCATGCTTTCGAGATCCAGTCGGTGTCGCAAGTCACGCTGGGTGGAAAAGCGCTCAAGGCGGTCAAACTGGCTCCTTCCATCGCCGATACCGGTCTGAATGCCGTCGTTCTCTACCTGGACGGCTCCGTGCCCGCCCGTGTGTCCATCACCGTGGATGACGGGACGGAGACGTTGTTCCGTCTTTCCGCTTTCACGGTCCGCGAAAAAAGCGATGCCGCCGCTTTCGCGTTTGACATCGCTTCACTGGGATCGGACTACGTCGTCACAGACCTTCGTTAGTCTTGGCTGTCCCGCACGCAGCGGGTATTGAGCGCCATATAATCTTTGTAACCGGCTTCGCAGCTGATGGTATCATATTTCATGTAAATGGAACGGAAATAAGCCTGTTCCTCGTTCAGTTCATCGGCCGTCCAGAAAAGGGAATACTTGAACTGGTCCAACTGGGAGTGGCTCTCTCCCCGGATGGAAACGTAGCCGAGCGGCATGAGGGAGAGGCCGCTGGCATTGGTGGGCGTCACGTCCGGCCAGTATTCCCACATCCGGGTGGCATTGAAATAAGCATTGGCCATGTGGGTGCCGGCTCCCGTCTGGAAGGTAGTGTTCGGGACGGAGGCGGGAAGGGTTGCGTAAGCGTTGTTGAAGGCCATGAACTCGGCATTGGTGGGCAGGCGCCACCCGTCGGGGCAGGCCGCGGCCGCCTCCTTCCAGGTATAGTAACGACCGAACAGGCCGTCCATCACTTCACAGTCAAAGTAAGACAATCCGGCGTCGGCAAAGGACAGATTCTCCGCCATCCAGTCGAGGCCGTTTTTCTGTGTGTAATGGTAGCTGTGTCCGTCCCGGGGGTCGGTGAAACTTTTCTCGGGATATTGGATGCCCTGGATCGAGCGGTATCCGTCTTGGGAACGGACGATGATGCAGCTGGTCGAGACGGAGGCATTGGTGTATCCTTCTGCGAAGATGGCGCAGAGGACCGTGATCGTGCGCAGCGAATCCGGCACTTCAAACGTGAAAGTGTACGGGACGGAGGCGGGATCGCCTTCGTGCCGGACTGTATCGCGGATGTCGAGCTGGCTGATGGTCCAGTAGCAGCCGGGAAGAGCCGTCTTGGTGTCCGAGGCGGCCCTGGAGACGTTTGCGGGCGTCAAAGTGAACTCTTCACCCACACCGAGGAAGGTCGGCAAGCTGAACTCGGGACTTCCCACGAAGGAGAGGTATGTAATGTCTTCTTCCGTTTTGTCCTTGCAGGAAACGGCCAGCAAAAGCAGGGCGGCGGACAAAAGCAGGACGGATCTGAATTTCATATGATTCCTTGATGTTTAAGTGTACAAATATCGCAATTTCCGATGAAAATCCTTTACCTTTGTGCAAATACTTTGCCGTAGCCTGATGAAGAAGTCCGTTTTGATCCTCCTGTCCGTCCTGGGGTTGTTTCTCTCCTGCCAAAGGCAGGATCGTTATATCGTACTCGGAGGCTATGCCCAAGGCGGTACGTACAGCGTCAAGATGAATCTGCGGGGGGTCCGTGTCCGGCCGCAGGTGATCCAGACAGCCGTCGATTCGCTGCTGCGCGAGATCGACTTCACCGTATCCGGCTACAACAAGGCTTCGCTGCTGAGTCGTCTCAATGCCGGGGAGACCATCACGCCCAACGAGATGCTATGCCGTCTGTACGACCTCTCGTACGGATTTTTCCGGCGTTCGGAAGGTGCGCTCGATGTGGCGTGCGGTCCCCTGTTCGATATCTGGGGGTTCGGATTCACCGCCGATTCACTGCCCGGTCCGGAGCGTATCGCGGAAGCGGCGGCGCGTTCCGGCATGGGCCGGCTCAAACCGACGATGGAAGAGGCGCTGGCTGCCGACGGGACGCTCCGTGCCGCCGATCTGCTGCTGGATGGGACGGGGGACCCTCCCGTGCTCAATTTCAACGCCATCGCCCAGGGTTTCAGCTGCGACTACGTGGCGGAGTATCTCTGCGGGCTGGGAGTCCGGGACATGCTGGTGGATATCGGGGAGATCTATTGCGCGGGCCGCAATCCCCAGGGGAAGTCCTGGGCCATCGGCATCGACCGTCCCATCGATGGCAACAATACGCCGGGCGCTGACATGGAGGGTGTCTGGCATTCGTCCGGTGATGCCGGGCAAGGCGTCGTGACCTCCGGCAATTACCGGAAATTCTATGTGCGGGACGGCCGGAAATACTCGCATACCATCGATCCCCGCAGCGGTGTCCCGGTTGCGCACAATCTACTGAGTGCCACCATCGTGGCTGAGGACGCCACGACGGCTGATGTCGTGGCGACGTGGTGCATGGTGCTGGGTTTCAAAGATGCGGCGCTGCTGCTGCAGGACCCGGCTCTCGAAGGTTGCCTGATCTATGACACGGAGGACGGGATGCGCTCTTGGACCACGCCCGGTTTCGGCCTCACATCGCGCTGATCGTTTCCAGGACGAAGAGCAGCAGGGAAATGAGCGCGTCGTCCAGCCGGACGAGCAGAGGCGGGCATAGTCCGCAGGCGCTCAGGCAGAGGGTCAGGACCGAAACGCTGATGACGAGGCTGCTCAATGGCAGCGACAGGAGATTGGTCAGCAGGAAGTACTTCGGTAAGGTGTGGAAGCGGATCCAGGCCAGCGGGGCCGTAAATGCCTGGGCGGAAATCGTCAGGGCTGCGGCATCCCAGATCCGCCGCATCGGGTCGGCGCGTTCCAGCCGGGACCGGGGGGCCGGATACCAGGCCCGCATCGGGGGATACAGTACCGTGATGCCGAGCATCGCCAGATAGGAGAGTTGGAAACCGATGCTCCCGATGACCGCTGGCTTCAGCGCCAGTTGTACGGTCAGGGCGGCGAGCAGGATGCGGACGGGCTCTTTCTTCCGGCCCGGGGAATGCCCGGCGGCTTCGCTGAAACAGATGTACAGCCAGGCCCGCACGATCGAGGGCCCGGCCCCGGTCATCAGCATGTAGAATCCGGTCGTCATGACGGTCAGGACGCTGCGGATCCGTTTCGATGCCGGCGAATGGCCGATCCAGCCAAAGGCTCTCCGCAGGAGCAGGTAGATCAGCCCCAGATGCAGCCCGGACAGGGCCAGGATGTGCGAGGCGCCGCTGGCCCGGAAGGCCGTCACTGTCGCCCGGTCCAGCCCGCTCCGGTCTCCGGTGAGCAATGCCTGTACCAGGGCTGCGGAGCGCCCGTGCGGAAAGGGGATGGCGGCGATGCCGCGTTTGAGGGCCTCGCAGGACCGGGCGGCGATGGCGGGCGGACCGCCCGGAAGGGCTGCCGTCAAGGCCGCCGAAACCTGGCAGAACAAGCCCAGCAGGAAAAACACACCGGCGCAGATGTAAGGCTGCCCTTTGCCGGAGAAGCCGGCCGGCAGGACCAGGAGGACGGCCGAAAGTGCAGCCAGCGGGAGGAGGGGAGAGGCCGTTGCTCCGGCCGTCCCGGTCAGAAACCAACCCGCCGCCGATCCGGCCGCAAAAGGAATGGCCAGCGCTCCCATCTCTCCCGCCTCGTTCATTTCACCCTGTCTATTTTTGCGAAAGTAACGATTTCTCCGTAAATTTGTAGGTTGTTAAACGTTTATTTATGATCATTCTTGTAATCAATTGCGGCAGCTCTTCGATCAAGTACCAGCTTCTTGACATGAAGAGTGATGATGTATATGATCTGATGGCCAAAGGCGTCGTGGAAAAGATCGGACTGCCGGAAGGCATTCTCACCCACAAGCCTATCGGCAAGCCGGTCCTGGTCAGGAACCTTCCTATCCCCGACCATAAAGTCGGCATGGAACTGCTCTTGGCGGCCCTCGTGGACCCGGAGAGCGGCGTGCTCCGCTCTTTCGATGACATCGAGGCGGTCGGGCACCGCATCGTCCAGGGTGCCGATTTCTTCTCCGGCAGTGCCTTGGTCGATGAGGATGTCCTGTCCAAGATTGAGATATGCTGTGATTTCGCACCGCTTCACAACCCCGCCCATCTGTTGGGGATCCGGGCCATGCAGAAAGTCCTTCCGACGGTTCCCCAGGTGGTGACTTTCGATACGGCTTTCCACCAGACGATGCCGGCCTATAATTACATGTACGGCCTTCCGTACAAGTATTATGAGGAGTACCGGGTCCGCAAGTACGGCGCCCACGGCACGAGCCACCAGTATGTTGCCGGCCGGGCCGCGCAGCTCACCGGCCTCGACCTGGAGCATTCCAAGATCATTACCTGCCATCTGGGCAACGGCAGTTCCATCACCGCCGTGCAGGATGGCAAGTGTCTGGACACTTCCATGGGATTCACGCCCCTGGCCGGTATGATCATGGGGACCCGCTGCGGCAGCATCGACCCCAACATCGTTCCCTATATCATGAAGAAAGAGGGCCTGACCCCGGACCAGATGACCGATCTGATGAACAAGAAGAGCGGCTTCCTGGGCCTTTCCGGCAAGACGTCCGATGTACGGGAGCTCAATGCCCTCGTCGCGGAAGGAGACCAGCGGGCGAAGCTCGTCTTCAAGGTATTTACCTATGACGTGATCAAGCTCATCGGCGCCTACATCGCCGAGATGCAGGGCGTGGACCTGATCGTCTTCACCGCCGGCATCGGCGAGAACAATGCCCGCCTGCGCCGCCGCATCTGCGAGAATTTCGCCTATCTGGGCTTGAAGTTCGATCACGATGCCAATGCGGGCGCTTCCGGTGACACGATCATCTCCCTGCCGGACTCGAAGATCAAGGTCGCGATGATCTGTACCAACGAGGAATTGGTCATCGCCCGCGACACGATGCATCTGGTCCAGAATATGGAATAATTTTTATTTGCGATATGTCATTGATTGAAAGTATCATCGCGCGTGCCCAGTCCTATCGGCAGCGCATCGTGCTCCCCGAATCCTTCGAGGAACGTACCATCACGGCTGCGGACCGCGCCCTCGCGGACGGCCTGGCCGACATCATCCTGATCGGCAACCGGGAGAAAGTCCTCGCCTATGCCGAGTCCCTGGGCCTGAAACACATTGCAGAGGCTACGATCATAGATCCGGCTACCTGCGAGAAAACCGAAGAATACGCCCAGCTCCTCTTCCAGCTTCGCCAGAAGAAGGGGATGACGATTGAGAAAGCGCATGAACTGGTCATGGACCCCCTGTATTTCGGCTGCCTCGTCATCAAGAGCGGCGATGCGGACGGACAGATCAGCGGGGCCTTGTCGACGACCGGTGAGACCCTGCGTCCCGCCCTCCAGATCATCAAGTGCGCTCCCGGCATCACCTGCGTCAGCGGAGCGATGCTGATGGTTACCCAGACTCCGCAATACGGCGAAGAGGGCATCCTGGTCGTCGGCGACGTGGCCGTGACTCCGATGCCCGATGCCAATCAACTGGCCCAGATCGCGGTCTGCACGGCCCAGACGGCCAAGAGCGTGGCCGGATTCGCCGATCCCCGCGTCGCGATGCTCTCCTTCTCGACGAAAGGTTCCGCCAGCCACGAGGTCGTGGACAAGGTGGTTGAAGCGACAGCCCTGGCCAAGGAAATGGCCCCTGAACTCAAGATCGACGGCGAACTGCAGGCCGATGCGGCCCTGGTCCCTTCCGTGGGCAAGAAGAAAGCGCCGGGCTCGGACATCGCCGGCCAGGCCAATGTCCTGGTATTCCCTTGCCTGGAAGTGGGCAATATCGCCTACAAGCTGGTCCAGCGGCTCGGCCAGGCCGATGCGATCGGCCCCATCCTGCAGGGTATCGCCCGGCCGGTCAATGACCTCAGCCGCGGCTGCAGCGTGGATGACATCTACAAGATGATCGCGATCACGGCCTGCCAGGCGATGGACGCTTAGTCCGCGCCGATGACGGACCTTCGCAAGAGCGGGCAGAGAGCGCTGTTCAGGAAGCATTCCCCGAAAGGGTAAAACAGTCGCTTCCTGAACAGCGCTCTCTGCCCGCTCTCGACAGCAGATCCGGGCGCTACTGGATCGCCTTGAAGATGTTGTTGAGCGCTGATAGGGTCGGAGTGACCCCCGCCGTCGAATTGTTGAGCGCCGTAGCGGTGCCTTGCGCCGCGCTCTCAGCCGCCTGGGTCAAGGCCGTCGTATCCACGTTGGAAAGGCTCTTGAGGGCCGTGAGGACGGAAGCGACGTTGGCGTTGTTGACCAGCTGATTGGATCCTTCGATCAGACCGGAAGTGAAATCGGTGGCGAATGACTCGGTGGCATTGGTCAGGGTGCTGGCGCCGGTCAGGACCTTGCCGATGTTGATGATGTTCGCCAGGTTGCCCAGATCGATGGCGCCGGAGGACTTGAAGATCTGATAGAGGGCCGCCAGGGCGCCGCCGGTCGAGGTCCCGCTGTCTTTGCCGCTGGCCGTCAGATTTTTCAGCAGGGAGCAGGAAGAAAGGAGCATGAGGGCGACAAGGCCCGCCGCAATGTGTTTCAGTGCTTTCATGATCAATGGAATTAAAAGTTGTTGGACTTGTTCGTCGTAGCGGATTCGTAGTAAAGATAATTAATTTCCCCGGAAAAACGCAAATGTCTGCACGCTAGTCTTCCGGGCGATAAAAGAAATCGCGGGCTGGCAGGACCGACGAATACTGCTCGCGCAGGCGGGTGAATAAGGAGGAGGTCCACTTCGTGAAATGGGGCCCGCGCCAGGTGCTGGTATTGGTCACCATGATCCAGCATTCTCCGTCCGGGTAGTTCTTGATCAGGGCGCTGGTGCCGGAAAAGGTGCCGGTCCGCGTCCATACGCCCTCTTCGGAAATGTCGTTCCAGCCCAGGCCGTAGGTGACGCTGTCCGTGGGGAAGGTCATCGCCTCGATGCTTTCCCGGCTCAGGATGTCCGGGACTTCGTCTTGCCCGTCGATCGAAGCTACGAAACGGGCCAGCTCTGGCACGGAGGTGACCCATGCGCCGGCTCCCTTCAAGGCACGGATATCGTTGCCGCCGTAGCAGCGCGGCACCATGATGCCGCTGTTGTCATAGCGTTCGACCGCCTTGTCGTTGCTCTGGAGGTAATAGCGCGTCTCACCGGGGTACTTGTCTTTGTAGTAGTTGTAGGCGAGATGCATGTCGGTGCAGTTCGCCGCTTTCAGGACGTTCTCGCGCATCCAGTCCTCGTATGCTTCGCCGGTTATACGCTCGATGACCAGGCTGAGCAGCAGATAGCCGAAATTGGAATACTCTGACGCGGTGCCGGGATCGAAATACAGGTCCCGCTTCAAGATGGACCGGACCAGGGTCTCGCTGTCCGGCGGCTTCTGCCACTTATTCTGCTTCATCAGGGTCCTGGTGCTGAACATCGGATCTCCGGCCCGGGACGTGAAACCGGCCTCGTGCATCAGCAGGTGACGGATCGTCACGTCGTAGAGCCGGGTGTCCCGGATGATGTCTGAGAATTCTTCCAGGGCGCCCCCGGGAGCGAAAACACGGTCGTCCAGGGTCAGCATGCCGCATTCCTGTAAGAGCATGATGCCGGTTGCCGTGATGAGCTTCGAAACGGAGGCTACGCGCAGGAGGGTGGCGGGGCTCATCGGGACGTCTTTGTCCGCCATGCCGTAGCCTTTGGCGTAGAGCAGCGAATCGTGGCGCATGATGCAGAGCGACGCTCCCTTGAGGTTCCATTCCTGCATGTAGGCACGGACCTGCTTGTCCAGGCCGGACAGGACGGCGGTGTCGGACAGGGCATTGGTCAGCGTGGCGTTGAGGTCCACCGGGATCCGGACCGGTTCGCGTTCGCGCCATTGCGCCGAAGCGATCAGCGCGCAGGCGACGGTCAGGCCGGCCGCCAGAAACAGGATCCCATTCTTCCTAGCGGGCTTCATTGTCGGTAAGGCAGCCTTTTTTTCTGGCCAATTCGATGATCAGGTCGGCCGTACCTTCGAAGCCCAGGATCGAGCTGTCGATGCACAGGTCGTAATTGGAGGCGACGCCCCAGTTCCCGAATGTGATGTAATTGTAGTAATTCTCGCGCTGTTTCTCACGCAGGAGGATCATCTGTTCGGCTTCTTCGGGAGAAATGCCTTCACGCTCGGCGACAAACCGGCGCCTCACTTCCATCGGAGCGGTCAGGAACACATCAATGCAGTCCATGTTGCGCAGGACAAAGTCCGAGGCGCGGCCCACGAACACCGCAGACCCCGCGCCGGCGATCCGGCGGATGGTTTCGCTTTGGATGCGGAACAGGTCGGAGTCATTGATGTAATTGTCGTTGAAATGCCCGTAGCGGCTGGTACTGAACAGGCTGGACAGGGACAGAGGACGTTTCTTCTCGTCGCTTTGCTCGAAAAGTTCGCGGCTGAATCCGCTTTCGCGGGCGGCTTCCGTAATGATCTCGTTGTCATAGACGGGGATGCCCAGTTTTTCTCCCAGGATTAGGGCGACGGCTTTGCCGCCGCTGCCGAACTGGCGTCCGATGTTGATGATGATCTTGTGTCCCATAGTTTACTGGATGCTGCTGCCAATGATAGACGGCTCGTCACCGTCCTTGAGCTGGTCGAACTTGCGGAATAGGTTGAGGATGAAGAAGAGGGCGATGACAGACGAGGCGACGTCGGAGATCGGGAAACTGATCCAAACCCCCGTCTCCTGAAGCCATAGCGGGAGGAGATAGACGAGCGGGACGAGGATCAGCAGCTGCCGGGTAAGGGATAGGAAGATGGATTTCTTGACCATGCCCAGGCACTGGAAGAAGTTGCCGGAGACCATCCCGAAACCGACGACGGCAAAGGCGCAGTTCATTACGCGAAGGCCGTGGGTGGACAGGCGGATGAGTTCCGGATCGTTGGTAAACAGCCGGACGGCCGTCCCGGGGATGAAAATGCAGATGACGGCGCAGAGGGTGGTGACCAGGATCTCCCATTTGGCCGTCAGGATGAAGATCTCTTTGACCCGGCTGTACTGCCGGGCTCCGTAATTGTAGCCGGCGATGGGCTGCAGGCCCTGGTTGAAGCCCATGCAGACCATGGCGAACATCATCGTGATGCGGTTGGCGATGCCGTAGGCCCCGATCGCAAGGTCTCCGCCATACTTGCGAAGCTGCTGGTTGATGAAGATCGCCACGACGCAGGAAGCGCAGTTCATCAGGAAAGGACCCAGACCGACGGCCATGGATTGCCGGGCTATCCGCCAGTCGAGCTGGAAGATCGGCGTAGGGAAGTGCAGGAATCTGTCCTTATCCGAGAGGAAGCGCAGGGAGTAGGCGAGCGCCATCAGCTGGCAGAGCACGGTCGCGATGGCCGCTCCGCGGATGCCCAGATCCAGGACAAAGATGAAGACAGGGTCCAGGATGGCGTTCGAGATGACCGTGAACAGCGTCAGTCCCATGGCCACCTTCGGATGCCCCGCTGCCCGGATGATGCCGTTGAAGCCGAAATACAGATGGGTGAAGGCGTTGCCCAGCAGGATGATGAACATATAGTCCCGCGCAAAGGGCAGCGTGTTGTCGCTGGCGCCGAAAAAGCGGAGGATCGGGTCCAGGAAAAGCAGGGTCAGGGCGGTAAATATCACCCCGATGATCAGGTTGAGGGAGAGAACGTTGGCCAGGACTTTATTGGCGGTTTCGTAACTGCGCTGTCCCAGCATCACGGAGATCATCGTCATTGCGCCGACGCCGACCAGGGTGCCGAGCGCGGAGGACAGGTTCATCAGCGGGAAAGAAACGGCCAGGCCCGAGATGGCATAGTGACCGACATCCTTGATGTGGCCGATATAGATGCTGTCAACGACATTATACAAAGAAGACGCAGTCATGGCGATGATGCCGGGGACTGCGTACATCTTCAGCAGGGACCCGATGCTCCGGGTACCCAGTTCGGTGGGTGCGGATTTTCCTGCCATACCCTTTCCTAGTCGTCCTTGTCGATGCTCCCGTCTTCGTTGAGGCCGAGCATGTGGATTTCGAATATGAGCGGGGAAATGCCGGGAATCAGTTCTCCGCTGCCGCTAAGTCCATATCCGAGGCCGGAATAGAAAATGCAGAGGCCCTTCTCGCCGGCGCGCATGTTGCGCACGCACAGATTGAAGCCGTCGATCAGGCCGCTGCCGGAGGATGTGGTCACCCGGTCTTCCTCGGTGTCTCCCGTCGGCAGGGTCACTGACATGGGTTCATAGGTCTTGCTCGCCGAGTAGATCCGGTAGCGTTTGGTCGTATCCTCGATCGTCGAGTCGAAGACCTGCCCGTTCAGGATGCGGCCGGTGTAATCCACATAGACGGTGGCACCGCTTTCGAATGCGGTGGTATCCAGCGGCTCGGCGGTTTGGATATAATAATACCCGTAGGCGGTCGAGTCAACACCGGGATAGTGTCGCGTCATATAGCGCACCAGCGAATCAATCTCCCATTTCGTGATATCCTGGATGCCCTCCAGGATTTGGAAGGTATAGATGGCATCCGTTCCGGAGACATTCTCCAGATACGCTTCCGGCGTTTCGTAGTAGTCGGAAGTCATCAGCCATCCGGGGATGGCGGCGGTCCGTGTACCACCCACCCGCATGGTCTGCATCATCTCGGCAACGCCGGCGTTGGTACGTCCCTGGATGCGGTTGATGATGCGGGGACCATAGTAGGTAGAAGCCGAGAAGGTGCCGAGCTGCTGGGCGGTTTTTTGGTCCGTATAAGCTATGATGTTACCGTTCAAGTCCGTGGAAGTATAGGTACAGTAAACATAGGGAGTATCGTCCGATGTGCCGATCAGATCCCCCGTGCCGGCCTTGTCCTCGATGATGACAGAGCCGAGGAAGGTCTTCGGCGCATTGGGATAGTTGATCTGGGTCCAGGCATCAAAAAAACGTTTCGTCGCATCGTTTTTCCCCGGATTGGGGGCTTGTGCGCAGGCCCCGGCGAGGAGGATGGCTGCCGTGAGGCATGCGAAAGCGGTTGTTCTCTTCATGTATCGTGTACTATTTTTTTCTTAATTCTCCGTGTCTTCTATGCGCACGTGATAACAGATGGCTGCATTTGCAGGAATCGTGCCGATCTGGCGTTTTCCGAAGCCATGTATGCCGGAAAACAGGATATAGCTGTCCTCCCCGGGTTTGACACCGGTCAGGCCGATCTCCAGCCCCGGGATCAGTTTGTCCTTTCCGAGGGTTACGGTCGCCGGGACGAACAGGGTCGTATCCGAGAGGGGCCAGTTGGCCGCGGCGGCGATATCGGCATCATTGGTCGCAATCAGCGAACCGGCGCTGATGGATGTGTTGTTGAAGTTGTAGGCGGCATAGTAGAAAGTCACCTTTCCGCCTTTGACGGCTTCCGCACCTTCCCCTTCCGCAACGATCAGCCTGACGACTCCCTGGTCATAGACGGCCAGATATTCGGGATGGTTCGTCAGCTGGTTGCTGACATACGTGTCGATCTTGTCGCTTTGCGAAGCGAATGTCGTCTCGATCGAAGACTGTCCGCAGGCTCCCAGCAGGACGAGGGTGCAGAGGGATATCAGATAATCAACGGTTTTCATCATGGAAGAAAATTTCGGTGCAACGTTCGATCCAGGCGGCGACATCGGCTTTCTCCCGGAGGTCTCCTCCCAGGCGGACCTTCCCGCCGGAAGCTTGTTCGTGACCGCCGCCTTCGAAAAAACGGGCGGCCAGCCGCTGGGCGGACCAACCTTTCTTGGACCGGATGGAGACGCGGTACTGATCCCCGTCCTGCCGGAGGAACAGGCTCATCTTGACCCGGTCGATGGCGAGCGGGATGTTGACGAAGCCTTCGGTTTCGCCTTCCAGGATGCCATAGGAATCAGCGGTGCCGGCATCCAGGATCATGTAGGCGACGCCCCGTCCGGTCAGGACCAGTTCCCGGTCCAGCAAGTGACCCAGCAGGCGGATGCGGCGTTCCGGATATTCGTTGTAGAGGTGCTCCAGGATCGTTTCCCGGTCGGCACCGGCATCCAGCAAGGTCGAGACGGTCTCCAGCGTGGCACCGAAGACGGAGTTGGCAAAATTGTTGGTGTCGGTCGTGATGCCGGTCAGAAGCGGATCCAGGCAGGCCTTGGGAAGGCCCTCCTCCCGTCCGGAAGGGCAACGGGACAGGATCCGGAACAGCAGTTCGCAGGTCGATGACACTTCCGTCTCCGAAAAGGCCAGGTCAAACCGGGAAAGGTCCGGGCCGGGGTGGTGGTCCACCAGGATCTTGCGCGCTTTCGAGGCCTGCAGGACGGCTTCCAAGCCGCCGGCGCGGCTGAAGTGGTTGAAGTCCAGGCAGATAAGTAGGTCACACGCAGCCACGAATGATTCGGCCGCGGCCGGATCCGGCCGGTGTACAAGGGTCTGATCTCCGTCGGCAGGGGAAAACAGGAAGCGGACGGCCTCAGGCGCCTCCGTATCCAGCAGGATGCGGCATTCTTTCCCCGCATCGATACGCTCCCGGATGAAATGCTTCAGCGCAAGGCAGCTGCCCACGGCGTCGCCGTCCGGCCGGGTATGCGTCACAATGCCGACGGTCGATGCCTGTCGGAGCAGATCCTCGAAACGGACTGTATCAGCGTCACTTATGTAGGGGTGCTCCCGCATCCTTCTATCCCATTTAAAATCCAAGGCAAATTTACAAAGAATATTGCATTTAATAAATCGTTTTTATAACTTTGTCGGACAGTTGGAATATAAAAATTATCTGATTATAATGAACGAAACGTTAAAGAAGGTACTTACCTGGGTCGTATTACCTGTTATCATCGCTCTTTTGGTTTATGCCGTCGTGGCCAGCATCATGAAGCCGGTCAATTTCAACAAGGAAAGAGATATCCGCAAGGCGGTTGCCATCCAGCAGCTTAAGGATATCCGTACGCTCGAAGTCGCTTACAAGGGCGTCACCGGTCATTTTACGGCTGATCTGGATTCCCTCAAGGATTTCTATCTGAAGGGCCAGATGCCCATCGTCATGCAGGTCGGTTCCGCCGATGATTCGTTGGCTTGGGCCCATACCGAGGCCGTGAAGAAAGCTTTCAAGGGCAAGGGCAAGATGACGGGCATGGATCTCCTCAAATTGTATGAGGCCGGAGACAGGAACCTGGTTTTCTCCGTCGAGAACAAGATTCCCGTCAAGGACACGCTCTTTGCTTCCCGCCAGGATTTTGACATCAACCAGATCAAGTATATTCCTTTCTCCGAGGGTGACGAGGTCATCATGGATGCCGTTGTCAAGATGGTTTCCGGTGTCCAGGTGCCGCTTTTCGAGGCCAAAATGCCGTACAAGTCCCTCCTCCACGGGATGGACAACCAGCTTCGCATCAATCTGGATGCCGAGCAGCGCGACATGAACCGCTACGAAGGTCTCCAGGTCGGCAGCATCACCGCCCCGAACAACAACGCGGGCAACTGGGAGTAGTTCTCCGTCATGTCTGAAATACATAAATGCACCTTGGTGCCTGCTCGATTTTTCGATGACGGGGATGCAAGGTGCATTCTTTCTGACTTATATTCTCTGACCGAATCGGAATCGGTGGCGACCTTGGAACTGCCCCGTTACGATGCGGTCTTTGTCTATGCCTCGGAGGACGGAAAGCCGCCGGTGCTATATGACTTGATTGCCGGACTGGAGGGGTGCAGGGAATACAACAAGATACTTTTCCATTTCGAAGCCGGATGTCTGGACCTGGCGATCGCGCAGGGGGAGCGTCTGCTGCTGGCCAACTCGTTCCCCGCGGAGGATTTCACGTCCGCCGAATACTACCTGTTCCTCGCCGTCAAGTCCTTGCAGATCAATCCTGAAGTCTCCACGGTCACCGTCACTTCGGAGCTGAGTGCCGACGAAGAGATGTCTTTGTACCGTTATTTCAAGTCCGTGGAGCGCCTATGAGGATCATCGGGGGACGTCTCAAAGGGAAAATCATCCGCCCGCCTGTCAACTATAAGGCCCGTCCCACGACGGATTTCGCACGGGAGGGCTTGTTCAATATCCTGGACAACGAGTACGAACTGGAAGACCTTCAGGTCCTGGATCTGTTCGGCGGGACCGGCGCCGTTTCCTTTGAGTTTGCCTCCCGGGGAGCCCGCCGCGTATATTGTATCGAGATGGCCCGGGAAAACGCTTCGTTCATCAAGACCGAAGCGGCTCGGCTGGGCTTGGACAACGTGACGATGGTGCGGGACAATGTGTTTGATTTCCTGCCCCTGTGCCGCGAAAAATTCGATATTGTCTTTGCCGATCCGCCTTATGCCCTGGAGGGACTCGAGACTCTTCCGGACAAGGTGCTCTCTGCGGGGATCCTGCATCCGGAATGCTATTTTGTCCTGGAGCACGGTGACGCCCATACATTTAAAAACCACCCCTCCTTCGTGAAAGAGAGGCGGTATGGCAAGGTCCATTTTTCTTTTTTTATTCCCCGGCTTCCTTGAGGCGTTCCGCGTTCTCGGCGATGGTGAGCTGATCGATACATTCCTGGATCGCTCCGTCCATGAAGACGGGAAGGTTGTACATCGACCAGTTGATCCGGTGATCCGTGACGCGGCCCTGGGGGTAGTTGTAGGTGCGGATTTTGGCGGACCGGTCGCCGGTGGAGACCATGGTCTTGCGCTTGGCGGCGATGCCGTCGAGGTATTTCTGATGCTCCATGTTGTAGAGGCGGGTGCGGAGCTCTTCCATCGCGCGGTCGAGGTTCTTGAGCTGCGAACGCTCTTCCTGACACTGGACCACGATGCCGGAAGGAATGTGGGTCAGGCGGACGGCCGAATAGGTCGTGTTGACACCCTGCCCGCCGGGACCGGAGGAGCAGAAGAGGTCCTTGCGGATGTCATTGGGATCCAGTTCGATATCGAATTCGCCGGCTTCCGGGAACACGGCTACGGAGGCGGCAGAGGTCTGGATGCGGCCTTGGGTCTCCGTCTGCGGCACGCGCTGGACGCGATGGACGCCCGATTCGTATTTCATGACGCCATAGACGCCGTCGTTGCCGGAAAGCTTGAAGACGATCTGCTTGAAGCCGCCGGCCGTGCCGGGGGCCTGGTCGGTCACTTCGAGTTTCCAGCCGCGCGATTCCGCAAACTTGGAATACATCCGGAAGAGGTCGCCTGCGAAGATGGCCGCCTCGTCTCCGCCGGTACCGCCGCGGATTTCTACCATCGCGTTCTTCGAGTCGTCCGGGTCGGCCGGGATCAGCAGCAGCTTGATCGTCTGCTCCATCTCAGGGATCTTGGGCTCGATCTCGGCGATTTCATCCCGCGCCATCTCGCGGAGTTCGCTGTCTTTCTCATTGACGAGGATGTCCTTCGCCGAAGCCAGGTCTTCGAGCATTTTCTTATAGTCGTGACCGGCTTTGATGATGGGCTCCAGCTCCTTGTAATCCTTGTTGAGCTGGACGAACCGCTTCATGTCCGAGATCACCTCGGGGCTCGCGAGTTGTTCCTGAAGCGAATGGAACTTGTCTTGAAGGGAGAGGACTTTCTCCAGCAGCGTATTGTCCGCCATAGTATACTTGTTAGTTGATTTTCTTGATATAGCAGCGCCTTCTCATGTAGGGCTCCCGCTGGTAGGCGTTCCAGATGTTGACGGCGCTGTTGCTCTCGATCTGGGGGTTGGTGATCGCCCATTTCATCCCTGCTTCCCGGGCCTTGCGCGCCATTTCGACATAGTATAGGGCCGAGATCCCTTTGTCCTGCCACTCGGGCGTCGCACCGTTGATCATCAGGTCGGTGGTCTCGAAATCCTTCATCGCCCGCAGCAAGTGGAACCAGCCAAAGGGGAAAAGACGGCCCCGGGCTTTCTGCAAGGCCTTGGAGATGGAAGGGAAGCAGATGCCGAAAGCGGCGATCTCTCCTTTATCGTCCAGCAGGATGCTGCTGACCTTGTCGGAGGCGTAAGGCATCGTGGCCCGGGCCTCCTCTTCTATTTCCTCGTCGGTGAACGGGACGAAATTGTGTACAGTACGCTCGAAACTGTCACTGTAGGCCCGGAAGAAGCGGCGTACCTGTTCCGGGTCCTTCTTCAGGGCATCGATGCTGCCGACGCGGAGCGGATATTTCTCCTGGACCAGCTTCGCCACCCGCCAGGTCTTGTCCGGCAATCCGTTCTCCACTTCGAGCCGGTACTGGATCCAGTCGCATTCCTTTTCGTAGCCCAGGCCGGTGACCAGCTCGTTGTAGTAGGGATGGTTGTACAGGCAGTTGAAAGGCGGGATGTGGCCGAATCCTTCCGTCAGCATGCCTTGCTTGCCGAGCGTGTTGTAGTAGAGAGGGCCGTGGATCTCATCCATGCCTTCCGCCTTCGCCCAGGCTTCAGCCGTACCCAGCAGAAGCCGGGCCACCTCGATGTCGTCGATCGTGTCGAACCAGCCGAACCGGGCGCGGCGCGTGCCGTAACGCTCGTTGTAGCGGGGATTGATCATCCCGCAGATCCGGCCGACGACGCGCCGGTCCTCCAGGACCAGCCACATCTTCCTGCGGCAGTACGACAACGTAGACACCCGGGTCAGCGAACGGATCTGGTCCGCATGCAGTGCGGGGACATATTGCGTACAGCCTCGATTGAGCCGGTCCGGGAAACGGACGAATCTGTACAGATCGCGTTTCGTGGACACTTCTTTCACTTCGTAAGCCATCTTCTTCTTATAAAAGAATACAAAGATAGCAATTTTCAGTGAAATATGAGCGGTTTATCTCAGAGCCCTTGGGCCTTGGCCTCATCCCAGATGGCATCCATCTCAGCCAGGGTCAGGTCCGTGAGCTTGCGGCCTTTCTTGAGCGTATGCTCTTCCAGATAGGTGAATCGACGGCGGAACTTGCTGCAAGAGCGTCCCAGGGCCGCTTCCGGGTCGATCCCGTAGAGCCGGGCCGCATTGATTGTCGCGAAGAGGAGGTCGCCGAATTCCAGTTCCATGTGGGCCGGGTCGGCTTCGGCACAGGCTTCTTCGACCTCGCCCAGCTCTTCGTGGACTTTGTCCCAGACATCTTCTTTCTGCTCCCAGTCGAAGCCGCATCCGCGGGCTTTCTCCTGCATCGAGAGTGCTTTCAGGATCGCCGGCATCGCGTCGGGAATTCCGGACATGACGGTCTTGTTTCCGCCTTTCTCCTTGGCTTTGACCAGTTCCCAGGTATCGGCGATCTCCTTGGCCGTGGTGGGGGGCGGATCACCGCCGAAGACGTGCGGGTGGCGGAAGATCATCTTCTCGCAGACCTTGGCGATCGCGTCTGCAATATCGAAATCTCCGGCCTCCTGGGCGATGCGGGCATAGAAAACCATGTGGTACATCAGGTCTCCGATCTCCTTGGCGGTCTCAAAAGCGTCTTTGCGGAGGATCGCATCGCTGAGCTCATATACCTCTTCCTCGGTCATGGGGCGGATGGATTCCATCGTCTGGGCGGCGTTCCAGGGACACTTCTCCCGCAGCTCGTCCATGATGTCCAGCAATCTGGAAAACTGTTCAAGTTTCTCTTCTTTTGTATGCATCGGAATAATTTAATATCTT
>JAFUWZ010000050.1 GCA_017471045.1 Bacteroidales bacterium | reverse complement strand
TTCGCTGCCATGGACGAACTGACCCAGGAAGAATACCTCGCCCGTTTCATGTTCGAGCTGGACGAAAAGAGCCGTCTGCGCACTGCCGAGAACAAGGGCCTGACCCAAGGTCGCGCAGAAGGCCGTACAGAAGGTCATCGTGATGTCGCCCGCCGTATGCTGGAGAAAGGCCTTGACCCGGAAGCCATTGCGGAGTTGACCGCGCTTTCCCTCGACGAGATCCGCGCGCTTTAGTTGGAAGACCTTCATCGAAAAGTTCTGGGCCACGACTGCGGAGTGCATTCCCCGATAGGGGTAAACTTCAGCACTCCGTAGTCGCGGCCCTGGACTTTACATTGACCGGTCCCCAACGCATCGGATGCTTTCGTGTCATTTCTAGATAACTCGTCCCGATGTATATCGAAGTATAACATTGGTCCGGACCTGTCCCGCCATTCCTTTGCAACGAAAGGAATGCCCGTCGTTTCTTATTCCTTTCGCCGCCACTTTTGTCCAGAAACGGATGCCTTCCCCGCGTGAAAGGAGTGATATGCCGTCCGCATTCCTTTCGCGGCATTGTCCAAAAAATACGATTATGGACCCACCCGGGTGCAAGGGTCATTCGCCGGAAGCTGGCGTGATGCGGAGGAGGCGGACGGGGCCGATGAGACCGGCGGGGATGGGGGCGTCTTCGGCGGTGTAGAAAGGGACGGCGGTGTAGGTCAGGCGGTCCTCGGACGGCTTGCGGACATCGCCGATGAGTCGGTTGGCCCAGGAATCAGTGACCCGGATCTCGAGTTCATTCATCCCGTCTCTCAGGGCCTCGCCGAGGGGCAGGCGGTAGGGTGTCTTCCACGCCAGGCCAAGATCGTGTCCGTTGAGGAGGATGCGGGCCATGTGGTGGACTTCGCCGAGGTCGAGCCAGTATTCGACTGCCCGCGTGTACGCCGAATCAGCCGCCCGCTGTCCCGCAGCAAGCGTCGCCGTTTCAGCAATCATCCCCGTGTCCGCCGGATCCGGCTTAATCGTGAAAACAGTGCGGTAAGTGACCGTCCCGGAGAAATAGCGGATCCCTTCGACGGGCGACTCCGACAGCGATGGCAGTACCGGGGTGTCTCCCTTGCCGTGATCGGCTGGTGCCGAAGCTTTCGCCACCGCTGACAGGCCCGTCCCTCCGCCCGCCCGTGCCTTCCAGACGACCGGTCCCTCCGGTGCTCCCCGTCCTGGTTGGAAGGACAGTGTCCAGGGACCTTCCAACGCCGTCAGGACGACCTCTTCGCGCGCCGGTGCCGCATAAGAAAGCGCGTCCGTCGGTCGCGTGAAGAAGACGAACTGGGCATCGTCCGGCTCCAAGTCCAGGTCCACTTCCGTATGGTCACTGACGCGGCGCCAGGAGGGTTGTTCCCGCAGGCCCGTGTCGGCGTGCCAGACCTTAGGTGCGAAGCCGCTGACGGCAAAGGAAACCTTCAGCCGGCGGCCTTCCGGGCTGATGTTGGCGATCCAATATAATTCGCCGTCCGGCAGATGCCGGTGCACGAAGCGGACGTCGGCAGCAGGTCCCGGGAGAAACCACTCCACATCTTTCCCGATCCCCGCCTCGGCCAAGGCGAAAGCCAGGGACACGTCTCCGCTCCGGACCGGGAAACGGCCGCTGTCCCAGAGCCGGTCGGCTATCCGGCGGAAGCGCCGGTCGCTGCCTTTCAGGCCTGCTTTCCCGACGGGCTTGGGACCGTAGATGAAGACGCCCGCCCGCGCGAACCGGCGGATGCGCCGCAGCACCGGCAGGGACATGTAGCGAAGCTCCGGATCGAGGACCAACGCGCGATAGCGCATCCCGGAGCGCGTGACGAGCGCATCGCCCTGAAGGCGGAGCCGGTGCAGCAGGACGTCGGCATTGACGAAGTCGTAATTGTAGCCTTGCGGGACGGGGACGCCGTGCTCATAATAGACGGCAGTGGCATTCTTGTCTTCGCCGTAGAACCAGGCAATGTCGGCGGCCCAGCGCCCTTGCTGCAGGAGGTAGCTGCTGCGGCTGAGATAGTCGGTCCAGGGCCGGGCCTCTTCCGCCCAGGTGTCATGGCGGTTGAAATATTGGCCGTAGGGCCCGAGGGAAAGTCCCGGAATCAGCGAGTCGCAGGGCTGGTGGACGGAGGTGTGGATGACGAAACGGTTGACCCCTTCGGACATGGCGGCATCTGCAAGGCGCTTGAGGTTGCAGGGGGCGCCTTGATAGGCGCCGAAGCCGTCGAACTTTCCGATCTTGCCATTGACGGTGAAGGACTCGGCCGCGCAGACATTCTGGCCGTAGATGTGGGCGACGGAAGCGGATTCGCGGATGTCGGCTTCCGCAACGGGATAAGACGAATACCACCCGTCGCGGTAGTGGACCCAGATCGCGGACATGGGGACTTTGGCGTCGCGCTTGATCCGCATGCCGTCTCCGACGAAGGCAGTCCGGCGCTCGTGCGCTTCGCTGTGCCGCTCCATACCGTAGTCCTCCAGGATCCGGTCAACGGCGTCGTAATGGCTGCGGGCCATCATTTCACCGAGCGTAGCCCTCCAGTCGAAGAGGAACTGTTCGCTGCGCTCCGCGCTCTCGAGGACCTGGCCGGTCAGGACGGGCAGCCACGGTCGCAGGGCGTAGCCGTTCCGGCGGCGGAACGCTTTCTCTATCGCCGGCGTCCAGGTGCAGAGTCCGGATTCGTAACTGTCGATCTGCAAGCAGCGGATCGTTTTCCCGAGCCGGTCTCCGGATGCATCCCGGTAAAGTCCCAGGTAATTGTCATAGTATCTCCGGATCGCATCGGCATCCAGCTTGTCCACTTCGAGCCCCGTCGCTTCGGGCGAAGCGGGACCGTTGACCCGGCCGAGGAGATTGTAGCCGAAGCGGAAGATGCGCCAGGTGCCTTCCGGGACCTGCCACTGGAGGATCCCGTTGCGGACGCGGGCCGTCAGGTCGATGACATCCGTTGTGGATGCGACTTCCCCCGCCTCCGGGGTGGGGAAGCGGTCCGAGATCGCCCAGGAAGTGAAGAATCCCGCCTTGAACGACCCGTACTGCACGCGGACGATGGGGCTGATCCGGGCTTCCGAGACGTGCAGGGCCCGTCCGGTCTCGGTGCATCGGAGGCGGAAAGCGTAGGCCTTCGTCGCCGCGAAGTCGAAGCACCGGACGGGGACCGGTGCATTGTCGGCGACCGGAAAGTCGGCCAGCTGCGTCTCAAAATACCCGTCGCCGTCCGTGTCGGCTTCCAGGCAGAGCGGGGCGTCGGTCGATTCGGCGAGTAGGACGGAGCGCATAGTCTCCGCCTCGGGGAATGACCATTCGATCCAGGCATACCCGTCCTGGCCGGTGCGCAGGCTGTCTGCCACATGGAGGTCGCCGTCATCCAGGATAAACCCGTTGTAGCGGGGATCGCTGGTCGAAAAGGAGGGACGCAGCTCCAGGGCCCGCGCCTCGGACTCAGGCAGACGGACGGCCAGTACGCAGATGTCGTGATAGGAGGCGTAGCGTCCCGGGTCCTCCGGGAACGCGAGCAAATCCTGATAGGGGCCGGCATTGCGGTAGGGAGCGGGCAGCTCATCCTTGTAGGTCCGGCCGCCCTGGATGACACATTCCCGCCAGACCAGTTTCTTCTCCGCGTCGTCTTCGCTGACCCAGGGACCTCCGGTGATGCTCCAGCCGGGGGAACTGGCGATAGCGGCTTCCATCCCGAGCGAGTCGGCGATGTACAGGGCTTCCCGGAAGACTTCCTTCCACGCCGGGGTCATGAACACCCGGCGCCGGTCAACGACCTGGGGTGTATCGAGCCCCGCATCGAACAGGTAAAAGCCGGAGATGCCGGCCCGGTCCATCCAGGCCAGATCCTTCCGGACGCCGTCGGGGGTGATGTTGCCGTTCATCCAATGCCACCAGACGCGGGGGCGGTACGTTTTTTCGGGGTTGAGGAATGGCCCATACAGGCCTTCGTCCTGTGCGGGGGCTGTTGCCGCTGTCAGCAACAGGAGCGTCAGGATCAGGAACCGTTTCATAATACGCCGCTGCCGATCATTTCGTCGCGGTCGTACCAGACCGCGAACTGGCCGGCCGATACGCCTCGCTGGGGATCGTCAAAGAGGATGTAGAGGCCGCTGCTGCGCAGGATGAGCAGGGCGTCCTGCAAAGGCTGGCGGTAGCGCACCCGGACCCGGTAGCGCCGGATCTGCCCAAGTTCCATCCGCAGGTCCTCGCGGATCCAGTGGATGTCTTCGGGCGCGATGCGTACGCAACTGCTGGACAGTCCCTTGTGTGTATGCCCTTCGCCGACATAGACGCGGTTGCGCACGATGTCGGTCCCGATCACGAAAAGGGGATGCGCATGGCCGCCGACCCCCAGGCCCTTGCGCTGTCCGATCGTATAGAACTGCGCGCCCTCGTGCCGGCCGACGATGACGCCGTAAGGATGGGGCTTCCAGCGCGTCTTCTTGAGGTGCTTCTTGCCGCTGCGATAGACTTCCGTCTCGAACTCCAGGTCGTAGGCGAGGGGAGCGGCGAGTGCTTTCAGGTCCTCATCAGAAAGGGCGCGGACCTTGTCTAGGTCATAGACGGACCGGGCCCGGTCGCAGCCCCGTTCGTGCTCCGGCACGCCGTGGACCGAGCGCCGGACGTCGTTGTCGCCGGTGTAGTCGGTCACCATCCGGGCCGGGCAGCCGTCGACCGTGAGGCTGTCCAGGATTTCGCGCTTGCGCTGGTACTGGGGGTTGTCCGCGTACCAGGCGTCAAAGACCTCGACGACATCGCCCTCCACGCTTGCCAGTTTCTGCTGCAGGAAGACGGGCAGATCGACCTTGCCCACGAAGCAGATGCCCTGCGAGTCCTTCTTGTCCGCAGAAGGCAGGTCCGCCCCGGCGGCCAGGCGCCGCACTTCGGCCTTGTCGAGGTCCCCGATGGGGAAGAGGGCCTGGGCGAGCTGCTCTTGCGTCAGCTGGCACAGGAAATAGCTCTGGTCCTTGCCCGAGTCCTCGCCGGCCAGGATGCGGTACACGGTCCGGCCGTCCGTGGCCGTGAAAGCGTCTTTGCGGCAATAGTGCCCCGTCGCTACGAAGTCGGCACCCAGCCGCCGGGCGGCATTTAAAAAGGCGTCGAATTTGATTTCCCGGTTGCAGAGCACGTCGGGGTTGGGCGTGCGCCCGCGGGCGTATTCGTCGAACATGTAGTCCACAACCCGCTGCCGGTACTCGTGGCTGAGATCGATGAAGTAGAAGGGAATGCCGATCTTGCGTGCGACCATCTCGGCGACGAAGCGGTCCTCCTCCCACTCGCAGTCGCCGTGGAGGGTTCCTTCGGTGTCATGCCAGTTCTGCATGAACATGGCAAAGACGTCGTAGCCCTGCTGCTTGAGGAGCAGGGCTGCGACGCTCGAATCCACGCCTCCGGAGAGGCCCACGCAAATCTTCATATTTTTTCTCTAGCGGCTGCCGCCGCCGAATCCGCCTCCGCTGAATCCGCCTCCGCCTCCGATGGAGGTAAAGCCGCCGAATCCGCCGCGGGACGGGCTGTAGCTGCCGCCGCTGAGGTTCTGGACGCGGGCGTTGGTGATGGAGTTGGCCATGTTGCGGGTCATGCGGACGACGTCGTTCATCGTCGTGTAGTCATAGACCATCATCTGCTCGAAGGCCTGCGGGTTGATGTCTTTCAGTTCCTTCGCCACCTTGTCGGCAATGCCGTAGAGGGCGGCGAAAATCAGGTATTCGTGCCAGAGGGCGACTTCCTGGGAAGCGCGCTCCCCGATGATGGTGAAGTCATCCAGATATTTCTTGAAGCCTACGACGTTGCGGGCCTGCGCCTGGCCGCTCTCGGTAAACTTGCCGGACTTGAGGTACCCGTCGGCGCCCATCTGGCTGCGCCCTTCGGCCTTGACCTGGGAAACCCAGGCATTGACGCGGGACGTGTGCCTGGCGGACCAGCGGGAAAACTCCTTGTCCTGCAGGATGACATCCGCCCCGCTGGCTTCCTTGAGCATGGCGTAGAGATCCTTTTCGCTCTGGTATAGGCTCTCCTGGCCCTTGGCGTCGTTGAAGGAGATCTCGATCAGGCCCTTGCCGTCCTTGCTGACCAGCAGGTTGCCGTTTTTGATCATCCGCAGGATCATGGCGCCGGCGACGGTATTTTTCTCCTTGTCTTCGCCCAGTTGCCCGAGGACGTAGTCGGCTTCAAGGATGTTGCCGCCGAACGGGATCTCGCGGCTCCAGGAGACCTCCGACAGCTTGCAGCCGAGGATCTTCTTGCGGTTGTGCCAACGGCTGCCGACGAGAGCCAGCAGCGGAAAGACGATCCACCCCAGGACGGTGACGAGCATCATCAACACGGAGATCAGCTTGTCCCAGAAGGAGGGCGCCTTCTCGTCGTCATCGTAGGCGGCTCCGTCCATGGCCCGCTCCAGCCGGGTGGAGAACTCCTCGGAATGGTTGACGGCGGGCGAATAAAGACCCTTGTTGAGCCGGAGCAGGAGGATGACCGACTGGTCGCGAGTGAGCGCCTGAGACGATTCCATGACCAGGGTCCCGTCCTGGAACTCGGCCGTGCCCGGGAACCCGAAACCCCAGAGCCGCGTGTTGATCGTGTTGAGGGGCGTGTCCGAGCGGACTGTCACCTTGACGTGCCTGGGGGCGGAAGAAAGCTCGGGAGAGAGCAACTGGAGGTGCAGGGCGTCATAGTCGCTGTAGCCCTCGATGACGTTGCTCATCGTGTAGGAGGCCGTAAATACATGGTCTCCATAGCTTCCGACACCCCAGCACAACTCGCAGCCGTTGTCCTTCCGGACGATGCCGCACTTGCCGGCCTTTTCCCGCAGGCTCCGGTTGATGTCCCAGGATCCGATATTGGTGAACACCTGCCCCGTTTCGTCGCGGATGGACAGGTCGGAGATGCGGATCTGCCCGAGGTTGTCCCGGACCAGATACCATTCGGTGCCGCTGCTGACGGTGACATCCCAGACTTCCGTCACGGCGGCGCTGCCGTCGGCACGCAGTTCCAGGGTGATGTCGATATCCCGCACCGCCGGGGAAGCCGCGAAGGCAACCGCCGACGTGAGCAGCGACATCAGGAGCAGAGTCAGCCGTTTCATCCTTAGATCTTCATGGAGGGCATTTCCGTCTTGGCAGCCTCCACCTGGAGATAATCCTTCTCGGCGAAGCCCAGCATCTTGGCGATGAGGTTGGTCGGGAACTGGCGGACCTGGCGGTTGAAGACGGTGACGGTATCGTTGTAAACCATGCGGCTCATCCGGACCTGGTTTTCGTATAGGTTGACGCTGTCCATCGTCTTGGCGTAGTTCTCGTTGGCCTTGAGGTCGGGGTACTGCTCCGCGACGGCGATGATGCGCCCGAGGGCCTGGGTGATCATGTTCTCCTGGGCGTCGGCGTCTTTGGCGGTGCTGCCGGAATTGATGACGGCACGCTGGGAGATGACATCCCGGAGCGTATTGTACTCATGCTCGTTGTAAGATTTCGTGAGCTCGGCGAGTGCCGTGAGGGCATCCCAGCGGCTGGACTGCTGGACGCCGATCTGGCTCATCGCGTTCTTGCATTTCTCGTCCTGACTGACGAGGGACCTCTGGACGGAAATGCCCCAGATGATGAGGAGCGCCAGGATGGCGACGATAATTAAGGCTGTCATAGTCGTTGAACTAAATGATTAGTAAGGCAAAAATAACGATTTACTTCGAATATTTATTACATTTGCGGACAGACTTGCACAAAGATGATTCAAAAAGAGATCAAAACTTCGTTCGAAGAATATGGCTCCATAGAGGAACTGAACGCCGAGGACCGGGAATTGGCGACCGAGGCCATCACGGCGATGCAAGGAGCTTATGCGCCTTATTCCCATTTCCATGTCGGGGCGGCCGTGCGGATATCCAACGGGCAGATCGTGCGGGGCGCGAACCAGGAGAATGCCGCTTTCCCTTCGGGCCTTTGCGCGGAGCGGACGGCGATGTTCGCGGCCGGTGCGCGCTATCCGGACAAGGAGATGCGCAGCATCGCGCTGGTAGGCGGGGTATATGGACGGATCACGGAGCAGCCGGCGACGCCCTGCGGGGCTTGCCGTCAGGTGATGGCCCAGTACCAGACCAAGGCGGGCAAGCCGATGTCGGTGATCATGATCGGTGCGCACAAGGTGTGGAAGTTTGAGAAGGTGGATGATATTCTGCCGCTGATCTTCGACAGTATTTAGTTTGCTTTTGAAAAATTATTGCTAACTTTGCAATGGGAAAGTCGTACACGACCAGCTCCCTCTGAACTCCCCCAGGACCGGAAGGTAGCAAGGGTAGGAGGTTGTAGCGGTGCGATGTGCTAAGCTTTCCCTTTTTTCGTGCACCCTACCTCGCAGCGCTGTGGCCGGCCAGGAAGCCGGTGCAGAAGGCGGTGTGGAGGTTGTAACCGCCGGTGTCGGAATCGATGTCGAGCAATTCGCCGCACAGGTACAAGCCCGGACTCTTCTTGGACTCCATTGTCTTCTGCGACACTTCGTCCGTTGCAACGCCGCCAGCCGTCACCACGCAGCGCTCGTAACCCACATGGCCCGCGATGTCGAAAGTCCACTCTTTCAGTGTCTTGGCGATGGTTGGGAGATTGACCCAGACCTTGGTGTCCGTCCGGCCCCGGCGCTCCAGAGTCATCACGCCCGGGTGACAGGCGAGGAAACCCGGTACCAGTTCGCGCGGCATCAGTTTTTCGAGGAGGATCTTGCATTTGCCTTTTTCATGAAGGCGTCGGCTGCGCGGATCGCCGTCCACTTCTTTCCAGAGCGCCTTTACGCGCTCGGTGATTTCGTTCAGCGCCACGCCCGGCTTGAGGTCCAGGACCAGCTGTACCCGCGCGCCGTTGACCAGAGATTTGACCGCCTTGCGGCTCAGTTGGAAGCCGACCGGGCCCTCGATGCCGCCGTCGGTGAAGTCCAGGTCGCCGAATTCTTCTCCGGCGACATTCCCGTCCACCTTCAGCGTCACGCTGACATTTTTCAATTGGATGCCGAGCAGGCTCTGACCCGTTTCACTCAGCGGGCTGCTGCGGTCGATGTGCCGCGGCCCGTCGGTGGAGACGATGCTTCCCTCCGCCTTGTAGCCGCGCGGGACCAGGGCGGTGAGGGTGGGAAAAAGGGGCCTGACGCTATGTCCGAGTGCCTGGGCCCAGGCATAGCCGTCACCGGTCGAGCCCGTGCCCGGATAGGAAAGACCGCCGGTCGCAAGGATCAGGGCGCGGCAGAGCCATCTCTGCGTCCCGTCAGGCCCTTCCACCTGCAGCTCGAACCCGCCCTGCTCCCGTGCCGATACGGACGTGACGCGGGTATCGGTCTGGATCTTGACTCCCAGGGAAAGGCAGGCGTTGACCAGCGTGTCGACGACCTCCGAGGCGCGGTGGGAGGCTGGAAACGCCCGGTCGCCGCGTTCGACGACGGTGTGCATCCCGCCCTGCTCGAAGAATGCCATCAGGCGCTCCGGCGTCAGGTTGTAGAACGAGGATTTGACGAAGGCGGAACCGGCCTGGACGTGCTGCGAAAAGGCATTCCACTCCTTGACATTCGTGAAATTGCAGCGCCCCTTGCCGGTGATCATGATTTTTCGTCCCGGGCGGGGCATCTTTTCCAAAACCGTGACTTGCTCCGACCGGCCCTGGTCCGTCAGGGCCCGGGCAGCCGCGTAGGCTGCCATCAGTCCGGAGGCGCCGCCTCCGACCACGAGGATATCCGATTTCATGCTGCAGGAGTCCCAAAAAAAGAGACCGACCAAAAGGGCCGGTCTCTCAGTGTGAGCCACTTGGCAGACTCGGACTGCCGACCTGCGCGTTACGAATGCGCTGCTCTACCGACTGAGCTAAAGTGGCTTGGTGGCTGCAAAGGTAGGAATAATTTTCGAAATCCCAAATCCGGCAGCCAAAATCTCTATGCTTTGTGGCTCAACTTGTGGACCAGACTGACCAGAACGGATCCCAGGATGCCGGCGCAGACGGATCCCATCAGGACGGCGATCTTGCCTGCATCGCGCAGCTGTGCCATCACTTCCGGGGTCTGGTCGCCGAAGGAGAGGGTGTCTACGAAGATAGACATTGTAAAGCCGATACCGCCCAGGCAGGCCACAGCGAAAAACATCGGCCAGTTCGCCTTGGCGGGCATTTCGCCGACCTTGCACTTGATGGCGATCCAGCTGAGCAGGGTGATGCCGACGGGCTTGCCCAGCAGCAGGCCCAGGAAAATCCCCATGCTGACGCTGCCGAGGGCAGCATCGTAGCGGAAGACATTGAAATAGGACGGATCGCTGATCTCGACACCGGCATTGGCCAGGGCAAAGATCGGCATGATCAGGAAATTGACCCAGGGCGCGAGCGCATGCTCCACCCGGTAACTCATGTCCATCGACCCCGTGGCAATCTTGTCCAGCTGGCGGAGGCAGTGCTTCTGGGGGCCGTTCGGGAATTCACGGTCGTCGTCGATGCTGTCGTACTGGTCCAGCAGCGCGATGTAGTGGTTGCGCTTGTGATAGTATTGGGACTTGTTGTAGCGGGCCTTGGCCGGGATGAGGAAAGCCATCACGACCCCGGACATCGTAGCATGGATGCCGGAATAGTAGAAGATGATCCACACGATTACGGCCAGCAGCAGGTAGGGGAAGAGCTTTTTCTCCCCGATCCGCCGGAGCAGCAGGGTCAGCAGGATCACGCCCAGTCCGACCGCCAGCAGGGGCAGGTTGATGCTGCCGCCGTAGAAGAGGGCCACGACCAGGATGGCAATCAGGTCGTCGGCGATGGCGAGGGCGGTCAGGAACACTTTCAGCGAGACAGGGACCTTGTCGCCCAGCACGGACAGGATGCAGACGGCGAAGGCGATGTCGGTCGCCGTCGGGATGCCCCAGCCGGAGGCGGCCGCCGTGCCGTGGTTGATCAGGGTGAAGATGAGGGCCGGTGCGACCACGCCGCCGAAGGCTGCGATGACCGGCAGCAGGGCTTTCTTGGGGGAGGAGAGCTCGCCATAAGCGATCTCGCGCCGGATCTCGAGGCCTACCGTGAAGAAAAAGATCACCATTAAGATGTCGTTGATAAACTTCTCGACGGTCATGTCCCGCGGGAAGAGCCAGTTGACGGCGCCGTCTTCGCTGTAGAAGTGGAGCTGCATCCGGGTCTCCAACAGACTGTGATACAGGTCTTTGGTGAAGGGGAGGTTGGCCAGGAGCATCGCAACGGCTACGCACGTCATCAGCAGCACGCCCTGGAACCAGGGCTGCTTCGACAGGCGGTCGCTGCGCCGGTTGAATCTCAGGACCTCCTTGTTCCAGGTATAGATAGGAATCAGTTTCATAAAAAGCTACTTTTTCAGGGGCGCAAAGGTAGCTTTTTTTGTCTCAAATTCCTAAACAAAAAGGAGATTCTCTCAGAACAGGCGGCCGTTCCACTTGTCGGCCAGGTCGCGGAGGGCTTCCTCGCTGGCCGGCGCCTTGGCCCGTTGTTTTTTTTCTTCGTCGAACTGCTGTTTGAGCTTTTCGAACTGACGCTTGGTGTCGAGGGTGAATTCGCCGCCTGCGATCCAGGCGAAGTAGGAGGGCTCGGCCAGATAGACTTCCCTGGCCGTCTTGCCGCGGTGCTTGCCGAAGCTGATCACGGCTTCTCCGGAGTCATTGTAGTACAGGCGGCCGGCATAGTCGACGACCTGCGAGCGGCTTCCGAACTTGGAGAGGGCCGTCACGTCGTTCTTGAGCGTCTCTTCGCGGTATTCCGTCGGCTCGCTGTAGCGGTCGAGCTGGGCCTTGAGCACTTCGTAGGTCGCCAGGGTGTCGGCCTCGGCCGTATGTGCGTTTTCGAAGTCTTTGCCGCCGCAGTAGAAGCGGTAGGCGGCCTTCAGGTTGCGCGGCTCCATGTGGTGGTAGATGTTCTGGACATCGACCATTTTCTTGTCGTGCAGGTTGATCCCTGCGATCAGGGAGAGCATTGCTTCCGCCTTGTCGCGGGCCCGCTGGTCATGGACCCGTTCGAGGCAATAGGCGCGGACGCGCTCGATCTCTTCGGCGAGCAGCGGCAGGTCGAACTTGGACGAGTTGAATCCGGCCAGGTCGCTGTCCTGGAGCCACTGTGCGATTTCGGGCAAGACGTCGATGAATTTCGGGCAGTCGACAAGGTCTTCGTCCTTTACGCCGTTGACGGCCGAGGCGCTGGGATTCATCGGGATCTGCCGACGGAGCTGGTAGTCCCAGGGTTTGATCTTCCAGGTCTTGATCTGCGGTTCGGGCTGGCCGGGGAGCGCCTTGACGAAGCTGAGCTCGACGATGCCGTCGGTCGCAATGTTCAGCCCCGTGCTCTCGATATCGAAAAAGAGCAGGGGGCTTTCGAGGTTCAATTCCATACGAAATCCTTAGATCTTAGATCATGATCGGCATTAGGATGCCGCAGATTTTCTCGCTTTCGGTCTCTTCTTCGGAAGGGACGATGAGGACGGCCCGGCGGGCGTCGGCGAACTTCATCACGACTTCCTCGCAGGACATGTTGCCGAGGATGTCAGTCAGGAAGGCGGATTTGAAACCGATGGTCAGGTCCTCGCCGCTGTAGTCGCAGGCGATCTTCTCGTAGGCCGCGAGGGCGAAACTGAGATCCTGTGCGGACACTTCCAGCTGACCGGGCTTGAGGTCGAACTTGATGTGGTTCGAAGCCTTGTTGGCGCAAACCGACACACGGCGGACGGTGTTGAGCAACTGCAACCGGTCGATCTTCAGGATGTTGGCGTTGTTCTGCGGGATGACGTCACGGTATTTCGGGAATTTGCCGACGATCAGGCGGCAGATCATCATCGTCGCGCCGAAGGTGAAGACGACATTGTTGGCGTCGAACTTGATTTCGACCGTGTCGGCGTCCTTGCCCATGATGGACTTCAGCACGCCGGCGGGCTTCTTGTGCAGGATGAACGAGTTTTTGGCCGCGGCCTGGACATCGTCGGTGGTGTAGCAGATCAGCTTGTGCGAATCCGAGGCGACGAGCGTCGTAAACCCGAGGTCGATGTCGAAGAAAATACCGTTCATGGCCGGTCTCATCTCGTCGTCAGCCGTCGCGTAGATCGTCCCGTTGATGCCGTCCAGCAAGGTCTGGACCGGAAATACGACCGTCTCGGCCTCCGCGCTGACGCCCTTGATCTCAGGGTAGTCTTCGGCGGGGAAATAGGGGAGCGTGGAGTTTCCGCTGGACCAGCCGCACTCGAACGAACTGTCACTGACGGTGCGGATGCTGATCGGCTGGTCAGGCAACGCTTTCAGCAGCTCGATCATGTGCCGGGCGGGTACGGCGATCCGTCCTTCCTCCTGGGTGCTGTCCACTTCGATCGTAGTCCGGAGCGTCAGCTCGGAATCGGACGCCGTGATCTCGAGGAGATTGCCGGTGATGGAGAATAGGAAGTTCTCCAGGATGGGGAGGGGGGATTTGGCCGGTATGGCTTTGGAGACATCCAAGATGGCTTTGAGCAGTTCTGCGCTGGAAACGTTGAATTTCATATGTCGTATTTACTTGTTAACAAATCTCCACAAATATAGTAATTCCTTGATTAAAAATGGCACACATTTTGACAAATTATCTTTCCCGTCAAAGGAAAATTAATCTTCAGTTTTATGAAAAAGAATATTCTTACCATCCTGCTGTCAGTCCTGTTGAGCGGACTGGTGGCGTACGGCGTCACAAAATCCAATGTAGCAGGCGCTTCTCCGGCCCAGGCGGCCGGTTCCGAAAACCAGGCTTCCCAGTACCGGACTGTCAATTTGTCACTCGAGGACTATCCGGACTTTACCTTTGCCGCCGAGTCGGCGGTCGATGCGGTCGTCTTCGTCAAGGTGACCATCAAGGCCCAGGCCCAGCAGTATCCGGGCGACGATTTCTTCCGTTTCTTCTTTGGCGACCAGTTCCAGGGCCAGCAGCGGGATCGGCAGGGGAGCGGTTCAGGTGTGATCATCCGTCCCGACGGCTATATCGTGACCAACAACCATGTCGTCGAGTCCGCCTCCAAGGTGGAAGTCACGCTCAACAACAACAAGACCTACGAGGCGACCGTGATCGGCACCGATCCGGCTACGGATGTCGCTCTGATCAAGATCGATGCGGAAGGCCTTCCGACGATCGAATTCGCCGATTCCGACCAGCTGCGGCTGGGCGAGTGGGTGCTCGCGATCGGTTCCCCGCTGGGCGAGGAACTCCGTTCGACCATCACGGCCGGCATCGTCAGCGCCAAGGGCCGTTCGATGCCCAACTATGACGGCAAGTTCAAGATCGAATCTTTCATCCAGACCGATGCGGCCGTCAATCCGGGCAACTCCGGCGGCGCCCTGGTCAACAAGGCCGGCAAACTGGTCGGCATCAATACGGCGATCATCTCCACCACGGGTTCCTATACGGGCTATTCTTTCGCCGTCCCTTCCAATATCGTCAGCAAGATCGTCGGAGACCTGATCGACTTCGGCTCGGTCAAGCGCGTCATGCTGGGCGTGACCATCAGTCCCATTACCGACGAAATCGCAAAAGAGTTGAAACTTTCTTCGCAGTTGGGCGTATATATTAACGAGGTTGCCAAAGGCGGTACCGCTGACAAGGCCGGCCTGAAAAAGGGTGATGTCATCGTCTCCATCGGCGGCACGGACACGCCCGGTACGGCGAAGCTTCAGGAGAAGATCAACAGCTTCCATCCGGGCGATACGACCCGGGCGGTCATCATCCGGGACGGCAAGCGTCAGGAAATCGAGCTGAATTTCCAGTCGGTGGAAGATCGCAACGGTGAGGTGGCGGAAGACGGCAGCGTGTCCTTCTACGGTGCGTCCCTGGCGGTCCCTTCCAAGGAGAAACTCGCCCGGCTCGGCCTCAAGAGCGGCGTGGAGATCGTTTCCGTCGGATCCGGCAAGATGCAGGATGCAGGTGCACAGGAAGGCTTCATCATTCAGTATGTGAATGACCAGGCTGTCACCAAGCCGCAGGATGTGATCGATATCGCCAAGAAGACCAGGCGCGCCATCTTCATTGAAGGCGTGACGGCGGGCGGAAGATCCGGCTACTTCGGCTTCGGCAAAGAATAATTGAAGATATGAGACAGTTAAAGATCACCAAGTCAATCACCAACCGCGAGAGCGCGTCCCTGGACAAATACCTCCAGGAGATCGGCCGCGAAGAGCTGGTGTCCCCGGAAGAAGAGGTCGAACTCGCCCAGCGCATCCGCAAGGGCGATCCCGAAGCCCTCGACAAGCTCACCCGAGCCAATCTGCGTTTCGTCGTTTCCGTCGCGAAGCAGTATCAGAACCAGGGCCTGAGCCTTCCGGACCTGATCAACGAAGGGAACTTGGGACTGATCAAGGCTGCCGAAAAATTCGATGAAACGCGGGGATTCAAATTCATCTCCTACGCTGTCTGGTGGATCCGCCAGTCGATCCTTCAGGCCTTGGCCGAGCAGAGCCGCATCGTGCGGCTCCCGCTCAACCAGGTCGGTTCGCTCAACAAGATCAACAAGGCCCTCGGCAAGTTCGAGCAGGAGAACGAACGTCTTCCTTCCAACGACGAACTCGCCGAAATGATCGAAGTGCCGAGGGACAAAATCGCCGATACGCTGCGTGTTTCCGGCCGCCACGTTTCCGTGGACGCCCCGTTCGTGGAGGGGGAGGACAATTCCCTGCTGGATGTCCTGCCCAACGACGACTCTCCGTCGGCGGACAAGGGGCTGGTCAACGAATCGCTGAGCACCGAGATCGAACGTGCGCTGCAGATCCTGACTCCGCGTGAGCGGGAGATCATCAAATCTTTCTTCGGCATCGGCTGCCAGGAGATGACGCTCGAAGAGATCGGGGAACGTCTGGACCTCACCCGTGAGCGTGTGCGTCAAATCAAGGAAAAGGCGATCCGCAAGCTCAAGAAACCCAGTGCAAGCAAATTATTGAAGACTTATCTCGGATAGGATATGACCGCAGAATCATTTATCGCGCAGAAGGCCGTTCTGGCCCTGCAATCTTTATACGGAGTGGAGGTGCAAGCCTCCACTCTGCAAGTTCAAGTCACCCGCAAGGAGTTCGAGGGCGACTACACCTTGGTCGTTTTCCCCTTGCTCAGGATCTCTCACGCCACGCCGGAAAACACCGGTTCCGCAATCGGCTCCTGGCTGGTCGGCAACGTGCCGGAGATCAGCGGATTCAACGTCGTAAAAGGTTTCCTCAACCTGCTGCTCTCGCCCTTGTACTGGAAGGAGCAGTTTGTCGCCGTGGCCTCGGATCCCGGCTTCGGCCTCCTGCCCGCCACTGGGCGGACCATCATGGTGGAGTTTTCTTCGCCCAACACCAACAAGCCCCTGCACCTCGGCCACATCCGCAACAACCTGCTGGGCGCGTCCGTCTCCGAACTGCTCAAGGCAGCCGGCAACAAGGTGATCAAGGCCACTCTGGTCAATGACCGCGGCGTCCACATCTGCAAGTCGATGTATGCCTGGCAGGAGCGCTTCGACGGCGCCACGCCCGAGAGCTCTGGCAAGAAGGGCGATCACCTCGTCGGCGACTGCTATGTGGAGTTCGCCAAGATGGAAAAGGAGGACCCCTCCGTCCTGGACAAGGTCCATGAGATGCTTGTCAAGTGGGAGGAAGGAGACCCCCAGGTCCGCGCCCTGTGGGAAAAGATGAACGGCTGGGTGTTCGACGGCTTCGAGCAGACCTACAAGGCCCTCGGTATCTCCTTTGACAAGGTGGATTACGAGCACGACACCTATCTGCTGGGCAAGGAGCTCGTGCAGAAGGGACTGGATATGGGCGTGCTGGTCCGCGATCCCGACGGCTCCGTCTGGTGCGACCTGACAGCCGACGGGCTGGACCGCAAGATCCTGCTGCGCAGTGACGGTACTTCCGTGTACATCACCCAGGACCTGGGCACGGCCGAGCGCCGTTTTGCCGAGCATCAGCTGGATTCGATGATCTATGTGGTCGGCAATGAGCAGAATTACCATTTCCAGGTGCTGAAACTCATCCTGGGCAAGCTGGGCTTCGACTGGGCGGATCAGATCTATCATCTGTCCTACGGCATGGTGGAGCTCCCGGAAGGCAAGATGAAGTCCCGCGAAGGGACGGTCGTCGATGCGGATGACCTCATCCAGAAAATGTACGAGGAAGCCAAGGCGACTTCCAACGAGTCCGGTAAGCTGGACGGCCTGCCGGAAGAGGAAAAAGAGCGGCTCTACCACATGATCGGCCTGGGCGCCCTGAAGTATTTCATCATCAAGGTGGATCCCAAGAAGACGATGCTGTTCGACCCGAAGGAGTCGATCGACTTCAACGGCAACACCGGCCCTTTCATCCAATATACCCACGCCCGTATCTGTTCGATCCTGCGCAAGGCGGCGGAACAGGGGATCGCTTATGATGTCGCTTCCGTTCCGGGCGATGTGACCCTGAGTCCGAAGGAGGTCCGGCTGGTCAAGCTGCTGGCGGCCTATCCGCAGAAAGTGGCGGAAGCGGCGCAGGCCCTGTCTCCGGCCGTGATCGCCAACTACGCTTACGATCTGGCCAAGGAGTTCAACCAGTATTACCACGATACGCCCATCTTGAAAGAAGCCGATGCGGCCGTGCTGAAGGCGCGGCTCGTGCTGATCGAGACCCTCGCCTCCGTCCTCCGGAAAGCGACGGGCATCCTGGGTATCGAGCTCCCGGACCGGATGTAGTTCCTCGCAATGAGCGGTTCTCCTTCACATGCCTTTTACCCGGACCGGGCCCTGTTCCACGGTGTCGTCCCCCATGTCATGGGGACGAAATTGGAAGCCTTGCTGCTCGGCGCCCCGGAGCGGGAATCCCTCAGCCTTTGGGAGAGATGGTGCGCCGAGGCGCAGCGCCTTGATGCCATGCTGGACCGTTTCGACGCTTCCAGCGAGGTGTCCCGCCTGAATGCCGCATCCGACTCCGGCGAGATCCTGCCTTCCCGGGAACTGCTGGCGATGATCCGCGTGTGTGAAGACTTCCGCGTGCGGACCCGCGGCCTGTTCGATATCACCCGGGGGACTTGCGGGGAAGGCTTGCAAATCGGAGCCGGCGGTTCGGTCTCGTTGAACGGCGGATCGCTGGATTTCGGCGGCTTTGCGAAAGGCTATTTCCTGCAGGAATGCAAACGCATGCTGGCGGAAGCCGGCATCGGGACGGCCTATGTGGACTTCGGCGGCAGCTCGATCCTGGCGCTCGGACACCATCCTTTCGGCGAGAGCTGGCGCATTCGGGTGACCCATCCGTTCTCGGGGCGTGTGCTGCAGGATGTGGACTTGGTAGATCAGTCTCTCTCCACGTCCGGAAACCGGCCTTCCTATCGGGATCATATTGTGGATCCGAGGACCGGGCGGACCGTTTCGGCCCTCCGGATCGTGACCGTCCTCACTGCGGACCCGTTGGAGGCGGAAATCCTCAGTACCGCAGCCATGATCGCTGAGGGGGAGGAACTTGCTTTTTTGAAAAAGAATTTTGAACTTTCGGAAATCAACCGATTTGATGTATAAAATGAATTTGAACGACCATCCACCCGTAGATATGAGTCTGCGCCAGTTTCTCAAGGAACTGGGCTGCATAGCCGGAGGTACCGCCCTGCTGGCCGCCACCCCCTGGCTGAAATCCTGTACGCCTGAAAAACTCTCCGAGGCTGCCGCCGGCGGCGGTGTGGCCCGGATCGGTCTGATCGGCACCGGTTCCCGCGGGCAATACCATATCCACAATCTTCTGAAGGTTCCGTTTGCCCGGATCGTTGCCTTGTGCGACGATTATCCCGTCAATCTGGAGGCGGCTGCCGCGCTCGTGCCGGATGCGAAGCGCTATACGGACTACCGGCGCCTGCTGGAGGACCCTGAGGTGGACGGCGTCATCATCGCGACACCGCTGGGGTTGCATGCGCAGATGACCCTGGACAGCCTTTCGGCCGGGAAACACACCTTCTGCGAGAAAGCGATGGCCCTGACGATGGACGAGTGCAAGGCGGTCTATGATGCCTACCGGCAGTCGGACCGGGCCCTGTATTATTGTATGCAGCGGATGTATGATCCGAAGTATGTCAAGGCTTTCCAGATGATCGGCAGCGGCCTGATCGGCGATGTCGTTGGGATGCGCTGCCACTGGTTCCGCAATGCGGACTGGCGTCGTCCTGTCCCGTCGCCCGAGTTGGAACGTCGGATCAACTGGCGCCTGTACCGGGAATCGTCGGCCGGCCTGATGACTGAGCTGGCCTCCCATCAGCTGGAGGTCTGCACGATCGTCACGGGGAAGATGCCGACGCAGGTCGCCGGATTCGGTGATATCGTTTACTGGAAGGACGGCCGGGAAGTCTATGACTCCGTCAGTCTTACCTACCGTTTTGAAGATGGCCGCAACATCACCTACGAGTCGCTGATTTCCAATAAGTTCAATGGGATGGAAGAGCAGATCCTCGGCAAGTTGGGGACAATGGACCTGTCCAAGGGGGTCTATTATTTCGAAGAGGACGATACCACTTATGGCGTCCGCCGGCTGCTCGACCAGTTGAAGACGGGCGTTTTCGCCGCAGTTCCGACTGCGGGGCCGAGCTGGCGTCCTGAATTGCGCGAGAGCCATGTGCCTCATGCCGTGATGGAGAAGTCCACTGGGTGGGTTAGCGGTGAGAGCATGATCGGCGCGAGCAACGACGGCTCCCTGGATATCGTCGAGGCTTTCTGCCAGTCCTGCCTCACGGGTGAGCAGGCGGAAAATGTGGTCGAGGAAGCCTACTGTGCCACGATTCTGTGCCTGATGGGCAATCTGGCGATGGACGAAAAGCGGGTCGTGACCCTGCCTGACGCGTACAAAATTCCTTATATGAAGTTTTAGCCATGAAAGAGATCGTCGTTTCTCCCAAGGTACTCCGCCGGGAATTGTGGATCCTCCTTGCCTGTTTCCTTTTCGCGGTCCTGTTCGACCTCTTTGCCATCGTCAAGTACGGCCGTCCGTTCGGTGAGTTGTTCCGGACGATCGGTTATATCCTGGCGATTATGGTGGTCGTATATCTGGCGCTGGCCCTTCTGAGGCTGCTCGTGTTTGTGATTTGCCGTCTGTTTGGAAGATAGTGGAAACTTTTTTTGTTAAAATAGGCAGAACCTGTTTCACAATCCGAAAAAATGGACTAATATTGCGACACCAAACTAAACTGATATGGAACATCGCACGAAAAGACACGTCGTCAGTTATGAAAGAATGTCGGAGGAAGTTGCTGCCGAATTTGCCCGGAAGTATCCCAATGGCTTCAATGACTATCTGGCAGATCTGACTAAATATACCAAACCGGACGGGACACCGTTCTATGCCGTGACCATCGAGCTGGGAGAAGATATCTATCTCGTGAAAATCATGATCAAGACGGATGACCTGGACGATGTCGAGAAGTGGCTTGAGGGCGAAGAGGATGCCGAGAACGAGCAGGTTGCCGGGACGAGCGGAGGTGCTGATACCGGAGACAATACCTTGCCGGATGACAATATTTCCCAATACGGGGGAGATGACGATGGCTCCGATGCCTGACGGAGGCTCCCGGAAATGAAGAGGTCAGGGTCACCTGGCCTTTTTTGGTATTTTTGCACTGTATGGCCGGAGGAATCGAGAAATGGTTGAAGCATAATCCGCTGGGGTCCTTGTCCGAGCGGAACCGGGTCCTGCTTCTTTCCCTGCTGGTCGGCGTCTGCTCCGGGCTGGCCGCCGTCGTGCTGTTGAAACTGATCGACGGGATCCGCTGCCTGGCGGGACTGCTGTCCGGCGGCTCCGCCTACGAGTGGCAGAACCTGGTGACGCCCGGGATCGGTATGCTGCTGTCGCTGCTGCTGGTCCGCTATGTCGTCCGGGACAATATCAGCCACGGCGTGACCAAGGTCCTGACCGCCATTTCCAAAAACGAGTCGCGGATCAAGCCGCACAATATGTGGTCTTCGCTGTTGACCAGCTCCATTACGATCGGCATGGGCGGTTCGGTCGGTGCGGAGGCTCCGATTGTCTATACCGGCGCCGCGATCGGCTCCAATTTCGCCCGCTTCTTCGGGATGTCTTATAAGAACATGACGGTCCTTCTGGGCTGCGGTGCGGCCGGTGCGGTCGCCGGCATCTTCAAGGCCCCGCTGGCCGGCGTCTTGTTTACCTTGGAAGTCCTGCTGTTCAACATGTCGATGTCCTCGATGGTGCCGCTGCTGCTGTCGAGCGTTTCGGCCGCGGTGATGTCCTATCTTTTCCTGGGCGACTCGTTCCCGTTCCAGTGTACGCTGACGCCGTTCTCAATGGCCAATATCCCGTTTTATGTGCTGCTGGGACTGTTCGGCGGTCTGTGCTCGGTCTATTTCTTGAGGACGACGCTCTGGCTCGAGGACCGGGTCGCGCGGATCCGCAGGACGGGGCTCCGCTGGGGTCTCTGTGCCCTCGGTCTTGGGCTGTTGATCTTCCTCTTCCCGCAGTTCTACGGGGAGGGATACGGTTCTCTCGCTGTCCTGCTCAACGGCGGTGACATCGCTTCGGATACCCATACCGTCCTGGGCTTCCTGCTCCGCATCCCCTGGGGCGTACCCTTCTTCTTCCTGCTGGTGATGCTGCTGAAGGTGTTTGCGATGGCGCTCACCAATGCGGGGGGGGGCGTCGGCGGCACTTTCGGCCCGACTTTGTTTGTCGGCGCCATCGCCGGCTTCCTGGTGGCCCGGACGCTCAACCTGCTGCTGCAGCAGAGCGGCATCTCCGTTCCGGAACAGAATTTCGTGCTGGTCGGCATGGCGGCCCTGATGGCGGGTGTGATGCTGGCGCCGTTGACCGCCATTTTCCTGATCGCTGAGATATCGGGCGGATATGACTTGTTCCTGCCGCTGATCATCGCCTCTACGATCTCCTTCGGCACGACCCGCCTGTTTGAGAAATATTCCATCTATTCGAAACGGATCGCCCAGACCGGTGAACTGCTGACCCACGACAACGACCAGGCGGTCCTGACGTTGATGAAGACCTCCGACCTGATCCGGGACAAGTATCCCCGGGTCAAGGCGGAGGCGACGCTGCGCGAGATCCTGCCGGTCATCGCCGGCGGCTCGGCGGCGGTTTTCCCCGTCGTAGATGGGCAGGACCGTTTCCAGGGCCTGCTGGATATGGACAATATCCGGAAGATCATCTTCCGCACGGATCTCTATGATTCGCTCCATGTCTATAACCTGATGGAACAGCCCAAGGCCTTCATCCGGGAGGAGGAACCGATGGACAGCGTGATGCGGAAGTTTGAAGTGACCGAGGCATGGCGGCTGCCGGTCGTCACCGCCGACCAGCGCTATCTGGGCTTCATCTCCAAGTCCAGGATGTTGTCTGCATATCGTGAAGAGTTGAAATTGATTTCCCAGGATTGATCCTATGAAAGAGTTGTATGTCAAGCATATCGCGCAGCTCCTGTCGGTGCAGGACTGGCAGGTGGAGAATTGCGCCCAGATGTTCGAAGATGGGGATACCATCCCCTTTATCAGCCGCTACCGCAAAGAAAGGACCGGTGGCCTGGATGATGCTTCCGTGGCGGAGATCAAGCACTGGGTGGACGTCTTCACTGAAATGGAAAAGCGCAAGACGACCATCCTCGAGACCATCGAGGGGCAGGGGAAACTGACCCCCGAATTGCGTGCCGCCATCGAGTCTTGCGTGAGCGCTGCTACGCTGGAGGATCTGTACCTGCCTTATCGGCCCAAGCGCCGGACGCGCGCCACTGCCGCCAAGGAGGCCGGCCTTGAGCCCTTGGCGGACCTGTTGTACGAAGTTCGGACGGCCCATCCGGAAGCGGAGGCGCGCAAATACCTATCCGACAAGGTTGCGAGCGTAGAGGCGGCGCTCTCCGGCGCCCGTGATATCGTGGCTGAACGGCTCAGCGAGACGGCCTCGGTCCGGGAGACCCTCCGCGGCATCTTCCGTGCGCGCCGGGTCGTTTCCAAAGCTACCAAGGCGGCCAAGGACAGTCCCGAGGCGGCGAAGTATCGCTCTTATTTTAGCTTCTCGATGCCCCTGGAGCGCATCCCGTCCCACAATCTGCTGGCGATGCTGCGCGCCCAGAACGAAGGCTTCCTGTCCGTGTCCGTGGATGCCGACCCCGAACGTTGCGCCAAGAAGATGTATTACGACTTCTGCCAGGAACGCCGCTATCCTTCGCCGGAGCTGGCGGAGCAGATCCATGCGGCCGTTGAGGATGCTTACAAGCGCTTGCTGGAACCTTCGATCAGCAACGAGGTGCTCAAGGAGGCCAAGCAGAAGGCCGACGTCGAGTCGATCCGCGTGTTCGGGGAGAACCTGAGGCAACTGCTGCTGGCCAGCCCGGTGGGGCAGAAACGGACCCTGGCCATCGACCCGGGCTTCCGCAACGGCTGCAAGCTGGCCGTGCTGGACGAGCGGGGAGACCTTTTGTATCACACGATCATTTTCCCGCATCCCCCGCAGAATGAGAAGGTCAAGTCGCTGATGGCCCTGTCTGACATCCTGGAAAAATACCGGGTGGAGGCCGTCGCGATCGGCAACGGGACGGCTTCGCGCGAGACGGAGGATTTCATGAAGAAAGTCCGGCTGCCCCACGGCTGCCGCGTGTGGACGGTCAGTGAGGATGGGGCTTCGATCTATTCGGCTTCCGAGGTTGCCCGGCAGGAGTTCCCGGACGAGGATGTGACGGTCCGCGGTGCGGTGTCGATCGGCCGGCGGCTAATGGATCCGCTCTCGGAGCTGGTAAAGATCGATCCTAAGTCCCTGGGTGTCGGGCAGTACCAGCATGACGTAGACCAGGCCTTGCTGAAAGAAAAACTGGACAACACGGTCGAGTCCTGCGTCAACAGCGTGGGCGTCAATGTCAATACGGCCAGTCCCTGGCTCCTGCGCTATGTGGCCGGGATCGGCCCTGTGCTGGCGGACAATATCGTTGCTTACCGCAAGGCTGCCGGGGGCTTCCGTACCCGTGAGGAACTCAAGAAAGTGCCCCGTTTGGGCGAAAAAGCTTTCCGGCAGTGTGCCGGTTTCCTGCGGATCCCGGACGCGGCCAATCCGCTGGACAACAGCGCCGTTCACCCGGAGGCTTATCATATCGTGGACCGGATGGCTCGGTCGCTGGGCGTTTCGACCGCCGAATTGGTGGGCAATGCCGCGCTTTGCGGCCGTATCCAAGCCTCCGATTTCGTAGAAGATGATTTCGGCCTTCCGACCGTTCAGGATATTCTGAAAGAGCTGGTCAAGCCGGGCCGTGACCCGCGCGAGGAGGCGACAGCCTTCGAATTCGCCCAGGATATCCGCTCCATCGAAGATTTGACGCCGGGGATGGAACTCCCGGGGATTGTCACGAATCTCACCAATTTCGGTGCTTTCGTGGATATTGGTCTGCATGAGAATGGGCTGGTCCACGCCTCCCAGATGGGTGTGCGCGGCCTGGCAGATCCGTCCAAGATCCTCAAACTGCATCAACAGATTAAGGTCTCGGTCCTGTCCGTGGACCTGGACCGGAACCGTATCTCACTGAGGCTGGTGCGTTAGACTGATCAGGCGCTGAATTTCCGGAAGCGGAGTTTGATGACCCCCCAGAAGGCTTCGCCGAAAATGCTGCTGGACATCTTGGACGTCCCTTTCTGCCGGTTGACGAAGATGACCGGCACTTCGGCGATCTTGAAACCGAGCCGATGAGCCGTGTATTTCGTCTCGATTTGGAATCCGTACCCTTTCATCCGGATTTCGTCAAGGTTCATCTTGCGGAGCACTTCCGCCTTGTAGCACATGAATCCGGCGGTCGTGTCATAGATCTTGACACCCAGGATGGTCCGGACGTAGACAGAAGCGAAATAGGACATCAGGATGCGCCCGATCGGCCAGTTGACGACGCTGATCCCGTTGCTGTATCGGGAGCCGATGGCCACGGATGCGCCGCCTTCCGCACAGGCGGCATACAGCCGCGGCAAGTCGTCGGGGTTGTGGGAAAAATCGGCGTCCATCTCGAAAATATATTCGTATCCTTGCGACAGGGACCATTTGAAGCCGGCGATGTAGGCCGTGCCCAGGCCCTGCTTTCCGGCACGCTCGATCATGTGGAGCCTCCCGGGAAATTCGCTCTGCAATCCTTTTACAATCGCGGCCGTACCGTCGGGGGAGCCATCCTCGATGACGAGAATGTGATAATCACCGTCCAGCGAAAACACTTTTCGGATGATGGCCTCGATATTTTCCTTTTCGTTGTATGTGGGAATGATGACGATTTTCTTGTCCATAAGGCGGCTCCTTTGTCTTTCGATTCCTACAAATATATCAAAGAATTGTTAAATTTGTATGCTTGGTTAAAGGATTTATTTATGAATCGCATTGATTGTTTCATCCCGGATCCTTCATCGGTCGGGACCCTCGGCCGAGAACCTGAAGTCCGCGCCGTTTACCGGATCGAGCCCTCGACCCTGCGCTCCACCGCAGCTGTGCGCAGGATCGCATCGCTCTCCGATGCGGAGTTTACGTTGATCTGCACGAAAGATACCTCCCTGCGCCTGGTCGCGTTCGCGTTGGAACGCATGCTCCAGGTCGCGGATGATACGGGCGCGGATCTGCTGTATGCAGACCATTTCGCCCTGGCCGATGGCGTCGAGGTTCCTGCGCCTGTCATCGACTGCCAGAAGGGGAGTCTGCGCGATGATTTCGATTTCGGCTCCCTGCTGCTCTACCGGACTTCCGCCTTGCGGCAGGCCGTCTCCCGCATGACGCAGCAGTATGAGTATGCCGGCCTGTACGACCTCCGGCTGAAGGTGCAGGCGCGGGGACGTGTGGAGCATGTCTCCGAGTTCTTGTATTACGAAGTCGAGCTGGACACGCGCAAGTCGGGCGAAAAACTGTTTGACTACGTGGACCCGAAGAACCGTGCGGTCCAGATCGAGATGGAGCAGGCCTGTACGGCTCATCTCAAGGAGATTGGCGGCTATCTGGAGCCCCGCTTCAAGGACGTGGATCTCTTGGCCGGAGACTTCGAATACGAGGCTTCGGTCATCATCCCTTGCCGCAATCGGGTCAAGACGGTCGGGGATGCCATCCGGTCCGCGCTCAGCCAGGAGACGGATTTCCCCTACAACGTCATTGTGGTGGACGACAATTCCACGGACGGGACCGTGGACGTGATCCGCCGTTCCCTGGATGACCCGCGGCTGATCTATATTGCGCAGGACCCGTCCTGGCACGCGATCGGCGGCAACTGGAATGCGGCGCTGCACCATTCCAGTTGCGGGCGTTTCGCCTTGCAGCTGGATTCGGACGATACCTATTCGGACGGCCATACCGTCCAGAAGTTCGTGGATGCATTCCGGGAGCAGGGGTGTGCGATGGTGGTCGGGACCTATCAGATGACCGATTTCGAAGGTCATCCCATTCCTCCCGGGATCATCGACCACCGGGAATGGACGCCTGACAACGGCCGCAACAACGCCTTGCGTGTCAACGGGCTCGGCGCACCGCGCGGATTCTGGACACCGCTGCTGCGGCAGCTGAACTTCCCGACGACACGTTACGGAGAGGATTATGCGGTCGGTCTGCGGGTCAGCCGCGAATACCGCATCGGACGCATCTACGAGGTCTTGTACAATTGCCGTCGCTGGGACGGGAACTCCGATGCGGCCCTGTCCGTGGAGAAGAACAACGCCAACAACTATTACAAGGATCGGATCCGGACCTGGGAACTCGATGCACGTATTGCGCTCAATCGTAACGGCTTAGCTTGATTATCCTTTTTTTGCGGTGTTGGGAGGCCGAAAAAAACTGAAAAAATTTTCAAGAAAAATTTGGAGGTTCGGATTTTATTCGTACCTTTGCAATCCCGCTTGACGCCAACGGGGCTTTTGCTACAGAAATGTTGCAAAATTTTTTTACGCCAAAGTGAAGGCGTCAAGTTGAGGAAGTTCATTGAAAAGACTGAAGGAAAGTACAAGCAAGTACCGAACGTCCAGGATTGGGAAGATCCTGGTACTGATAGATCGAGAGCGTTGATTTCTTTGTGGAAAGAAGGCGTCAGGTCAAGCTTAGGAATGTAAGAATTA
>JAFUWZ010000004.1 GCA_017471045.1 Bacteroidales bacterium | reverse complement strand
TGGCCTCGATCTCCTCGGAAATCAGGCAGACGTTGGGCTGGGTCTGCAGGGCGCATTCGAGGGCGATATGGCTCGCGCTCCGGCCCATCAGCTTGATGAAATGCCAATACTTGCGCGCGGAGTTGCAGTCGCGCTCGATGTTGCCGATCAGCTCAGAATAGGTCTTGGTCGCCGTGTCGAAACCGAAGGAAGTCTCAATCTGGTCATTCTTGAGGTCGCCGTCGATGGTCTTGGGGCAGCCGATGACCTGGATGCCGTACCCCTTGGAGGCGTAATACTCAGCGAGGACGCAGGCATTGGTGTTGGAGTCGTCGCCGCCGATGATGACAAGCGCCTTGATGCCCAACTGCTGCAGGATTTCGCGGCCCTTTTCGAACTGCTCCACCTCTTCGAGTTTGGTGCGGCCGGAGCCGATGATGTCGAAGCCGCCGGTGTTGCGGTAGGCGTCGATGAGCGCGTCGTCAAACTCGATGTATTTGTGATCGACCAGACCGCCGGGACCCATCAGGAAACCGTACAGTTTATTCTGGGGATGGAGGGCCTTGACGCCGTCGTACAGACCGGAGATGACATTGTGTCCGCCGGGGGCCTGTCCGCCGGAAAGGATGATGCCGACGTTGAAGACAGGAGCGGCAGCGACGTCACCGGGAGCGAACTCCACCACGGGCATCCCATACGTATTGGGGAAGAGCGCCTTGATCTCTTCCTGGTTGTCGACTGACTGGGTTGCGGCGCCTTCGACAGCCTTGACCGGGCCCTGGAGAGCCTTGGGCAGTTTCGGCTGGTAGGCAGCACGCGCGATCTGAAGATGAGATGTTTCTGACATTGTAAGTATAAGTTTTTATATAGTTGGTTCAACGAATCTTGCAAAGGTAGCAAAAATCAGCCTAAGAACGAAATGAGGATGCCCGCGCACACGGCGGATCCGATGACGCCGGCGATATTGGAAGCCATGCAGTAATTCAGGACGTGGTTCTTGGGATCATATTTCGTACTGATGCCGTTGCAGACACGGCTCGCCATCGGAACGGCGGACAGACCGGTCGCACCCACCAGCGGATTGATTTTCTTCGTGGCGAAAAGGTTCCATATCTTCGCCATGAGGATGCCGCTGGCGATGCTGAGCGCAAAGGCCAGGAATCCGCCGACAATGATGCCGATGGTCTGCAGGTTGAAGAAAGCTTCGGCCGTCATCGTGGCACCCACGCAGAGGCCCAGGAAGATCGTGGCCGTATTCATCAGACCGCTGCTGGCCACGGTGAAGAGGCGGCTCGTATCGGCACCGATCTCCCGGATCAGGTTGCCGAACATCAGCATCCCGACGAGCGGGACGGCGGTCGGGACGAGGATGGCCACGAGGGTCGTCACGGCGATCGGGAAGATGATCTTGACGGCCCGCATATTCTTGATCTCGGTCTTTTCGGGATACAGGCGGTCCTGCTCCTTCATGTTGATGCGCAGTTCCTTTTCGCTGCAGAGCAGCTTGACGACCAGGGGGATGATGACCGGCACGAGGGCCATGTAGCTGTAGGCCGCGATGGCGATGGGGCCGAGCAGGTGCGGGGCCAGCTTGATCGTAGTGAAGATGGCCGTCGGGCCGTCGGCACCGCCGATGATACCCAGCGAAGCCGCCTCCTGCGGGGTGAAGCCGATCAGCAGGGAGACCAGCAGGACGGCGAAAATGCCGAACTGCGCCGCCGCGCCGAAAATGGCGAGCTTGAGGTTGCGCAGCATCGGGCCGAAATCCGTCAAGGCCCCCACGCCCATGAAGATGATGGGCGGAAGCAGGCCGGTCTTGATCAAGGCGTAGTACAGATAGTTCATCAGCCCGAGTTCATGGGCGATCTTGTGCAGCGGCATGTCCCAGACCGATGCCTGCGAGCCATCCGGGAGCGTGACAAAGCCTTGCGGGTCCGCCTGGACGACGCCCATGTCCCCGCCCGGGAAATTGGCGATCAGCACGCCAAAGGCGATGGGGATCAGCAGCAGCGGCTCATATTTCTTGACAATGCCCAGATAGAGGAGACCGAAGGCGATCAGGTACATGACGAGGAAGGTCGGTTCCTCCACAATGCGGCTGATCGCGGTCATCTCATAGATCTTGTCCAGGATATTCGTAAATCCGTTCATGGCGGGCTCAGTTTTTCGCGATCTTCAGGATGGGCTCGTCCTCTTCTACCGCGTCGCCGTTGGACTTGAGGATGGCCGTAATCACGCCGTCAAAGTCGGCGGCGACGGCATTCTGCACCTTCATCGCCTCGATGTAGCAGAGCGTCTCTCCCTTCTTGACAGGGTCGCCGACTTTCTTGGGCTTCTCCTGCGTGTCCTTGGTGAGGAAGAATTTTCCGGAGAGGGGAGCGGTCAGGTCTTCGCCGGCACCGGCAGGTGCCGCGACCGTCGCAGCGGAAGCGGCCGGGGCCGCACCGTCGTACGCCACGTCCAACTTGTACCGGACGCCATAGAGACTGACCGTGATCACGGAAGGAAGTCCGGCAGATGCAGGAGCGTTCCGGGCCGCCTTGCGCCTGGCCAGGTCGGCTTCGAAGTCAGCCTTGGCCTTGCCGCTGCGGAACGCCTCGTACTGCTGGGGATGCATGGCATATTCGAAGAGCTCCTCGTCGTCCTCGCCACAGTCCCAGCCCTTTCCGGCCATCTCCCGGCGATAGTCCTCCAGGCAGTCCGGATAGTTGCCCTGCGGATCGGCATCGGTGAAACTGCGTCCCAGGGAAGCGGCCAGGGCCTTGATTTCCTCATCGACGGGTCCGGGCAAGCGGCCGGTCTTGCCCAGCACCATGTCCCAGACCGTGTCCGGGAAGATTTCCCAGCGCTGTTTGCCCTTTTCCAGGGAAATCACATTGAACAGGGCCAGGTTCTTGACATACTGCGAGAAGGGGGTGACCAGCGGCGGATAGCCGACTTTGGGCCAGACGTAGGCGACCTCGTCGAAGAGCTTGACCATCAGCTGGTCAGTCGTCAGTTCGGGTTCACCATGCTTGACCTTCCATTTATTCAGGGACGAAAGGTTATCCTCCAGGTCGGTCATCAGCGAGCCCATCATGCCGCCGGGCAGGCCTGGCTTGATCAGCAGGGAATTGTCGAGCCGGTTGTATTCCGGGCAGTAATAGCCGAGGAAATCGTCGTACATTTCCTGGATCAGGCTGCGGGCCTCCATGTAGGCTTCCATGTTGATCTCCTTGACCGCGAATCCGGCATCGCGCAGCATTTCCTGCACGGCGATCACATCGGGATGGCCCGTCCCCCAGGAGAGGGGAGACATAGCCGTATCCACGTAGTCGCAGCCGTTCAGGCATACTTCCAGGATCGAAGCCATACTGAAGCCGGGCCCGGAATGGGTGTGATATTGGATCGGGATGTCGGGGAAGGCCTCCTTGATGCCCCGGACGATCTTGCCGAGGGTGACGGGACGGCCGATGCCGGCCATGTCCTTGAGGCAGATCTCGTCGGCGCCGGCCTCGATGAACTGCTTGCCCAGGGCGATGAAATAGTCGGCCGTGTGCACAGGTGAGTGCGTCAGGCAGAGCGAAGCCTGTGCGACCATGCCCGCCTCCTTGGCATAGAGGATCGAAGGCAGCACGTTGCGGGGATCGTTCAGCCCGTCAAAGATACGGGTGATATCGGTCCCCTGTGCCTTTTTGACCTTGTAAAAGAGACGCCGCAGGTCGGCTGCGCAAGGGCTCATCCGCAGGCCGTTGAGTCCGCGGTCCAGCATGTGGGTCTGGATTCCGGCCTCGCGGAAAGGTTCCGTCCATGCCCGGACGGCCACATTGGGGTTCTCCCCGTACAAGAGATTGACTTGTTCAAATCCTCCTCCATTGGTTTCGACCCGGTCGAAACAGCCCATCCGCACGATGGCGGGCGCCACTTTCAGGAGTTGATCCACGCGCGGCTGGTATTTGCCGGCGCTCTGCCACATATCCCGGAAGACGAGACTCAGTTTGACTTCTCTTCCCATTCCTTATAGTTTTGTTATGTTCGTTATTCTACCTTTTCCGTCCGTCAGCTGCGCGACGGCCGCATCCAGCACTTGCCGCGTTACAGCGTCGGGCCCGGTGTCCGGTGCAGCCAGGCCCGCTTCGGCCGGTGCGATCCTGTTGACGATGCGGATCATCAGCCGGCTGGAGAAGATCACGACCAACAGGATCGCGAAAACGGTGATCATGCCGACCAGCATCAGCATCAGGCCAAGTCCCATGTTTTCCATACGCTATCGAGTCATAAAATGATCCATGAATTTCCACATCTCGTGGTACGTATCCATATCCTTGTCGGACCAGTTGTGGCCGCCGCCGTCCACTTCGTAGAACCAGACTTCGCAGGGCTTGCCGCTCACCGGGGAGGACGTACCGCCCAGGTACTTGTGCAGGGTCACGGCCTTGCGAATGAGCGGCAGCGCTTCCTTGCAGTAACTCCGGCATCCGTCGGCAGCGACCACGTAACTGACGGCTGCGGGGACGGACAAATAGGCGCCCCAGCCGTCCTTGCCCTCCGGGTCCCCTTCCCACTTGGAAGTCCTGTCGGCGGTCCCGTGTACTTCCATGAACGGCACGGGATGCGCATAGCGCAGAGGGGTCATCTCAGGAAGTGTCAGCCCGGCGATCGACAGGATGCCTGCGAAGAGTTTAGGCTTGCGCCGGGCCATCAGATAGCACATCTCACCGCCGTTGGACATGCCGGTCAGGAAAGCGTTGGACGGATGAAGCGAATACGTCTTGACCAGATATTTGGCCAGATGCTCCAGGAAGCCGACATCGTCCCGCTTGAGTCCTTCCTGGAAGGGATAGCCGACATTCCAGCAGTTGCGGCCGCGACCGTCCTTGAGCCCTTGCGGAAAGCAGACGACAAAGCCTTTTTCTTCCGCCAGGTCGACCAGCTGCGTCCCGTATCGGTCCGCCCGGCCGCCGTAGCCGTGCAGGCAGATCAGCAGGGGCGCCTCCGGAGAAAGCTCCGAAGGCGTATAGGTCCAGAATACATGCGTCTCTCCCTTGTATCGAAGGCTGTCTTTGACACAGCGGTCAGAGACAGTTCCGGCGCGCAGGGAGAGGGCGCCCGCCAAGAATAAAAAGGCTAAAACAAATCGCTTCATAGCATAAACTTCAAATTATACAAATATAAGAAAAAAAACGGGATATATCAACCCAGCATTTTCGATAAGATTTTGTCAGGGAATTTGGCAAAAATAATTCGTATCTTGCAGACCCGAGAAACGAAAACGACATGAAAGACCCGAGAAAGCGACATTTCACCCTGGCCGCGACCCTGCTCCTGTGCGGCACGCTCGCCGCGGCCCAGCCGCGCGACACCCTACGCATCCTGGCCATCGGCAACGGCTGGTCGGCCGAAGTATGCAACCGCGACCTGTACGGCTATTTCGCGGCCGGCGGCCAGCCGGTCGTCATCGGCTATGCCACCCGGCTGGGCAGCGATTACGCCCGCCAGGCCGAGCTGGCCCGCTCCGGCGCCGCGGACTTCTTGTATGGCAAGATCGTGGAAGGGCACCTGACCGAGACGCCCGGCGTGCCCCTCGACCAGGCGCTGGGAGACGAGCGCTGGGACGTCGTCTCCCTCCAGACGCAGAGCGCGCAGGCGGCCCGGCGGGAAAGTATCGACCCGGGGCTGGGACAGCTCGTCAAATATGTCCGGAAGCGCACCCCCCGGGGCGTCCGGCTGATGTATTTCCAGACCTGGCCCTACGCCCGCCAGTCCACCAAACACTGGATGGCGTTCGGCCATAACAATGTCGACATGTACCCGCTGCTCGCGGCCGTCAGCGAGGAGTTCAGCCGGAAGTACAAGCTGGAAGTCATCCCGATCGGAACGACGATCCAGAACCTGCGCAGTTCGTTCAGCATGCAGGGCGACGTCGCCCATGCCGACCATCTGAACCGCACGATGGGCTCCTATGCCGCCGCAGCGACCTTCTATGAGGCCGTGACCGGCCGGGATGCCCGCGAACTGACGGATGCCTATGCCCCTTACACCCTGGAGAACCACATCCGCCGCGAGATGGCGGCGAAATGTGCCCACTACGCCTGCATGAACCCCTTCGGGATGACCAACATGGCGAGCGGCACCGGCGCCTACGGCTCCGCCGAAGCCGGCCTGCCCAATTATGACGAAACAAAGGTGCCGGCTTATACCTTGCCGGACCCGCTCGTCATGAACGATGGTACTCCGGTCAACAGTGTGGAAAAATGGGAAGGGGAGCGCCGCGCCGAACTGCTGGAGCTCTTCCGGAGCGAGATCTACGGCCGCAGCCCGGCCCGCCGGGCGGGTCAGCACTACAAGGTCGTCCTGACCGACGAGAATGCCATCGGCGGGATGGCCACCCGCCAGGAGATCCTCATCTATTTCGACGAGAGCGAGGAGAAATACATCCGCCTGGTCACCTGGGTCCCGAACGGGCTCGACCATCCGGCGCCCGGATTCCTGATGATGAACACCTCCGGCAATGCCTCCATCAACGAGGATGAGAGCATTTCCTATCCGGATGCACAGCAGCTCAAGAACTACGAGATCCACGGCTTCCCGCGGTACGGCCAGTCCAGGCATTTCTATCCGCTGGAGTTGATCCTTTCCCGGGGCTATGCTTTCCTGTCCTTCTACAAGTCGGACCTGGATCCGGATTTCGACGACGGATTCCAAAACGGGGTCCATCCCTTCATCTTCAAGGAAGGACAGGACTTCCCGGAGCCGGACCAGTGGGGCGGCCTGTCGGCCTACGCCTGGGGCTGCAGCCGGGTAATGGACTGGCTGGAAGAGGCGCAGACCCGCGTCAATCCCCGCCGCATTTCGACGATCGGCCACTCCCGCGGCGGCAAGACGGCCCTCTGGGCGGCCGCCCAGGACACGCGCTTTGCCATGGCGATCTCCAACGACTCCGGCTGCGCCGGGGCCGCCCTTTCGCGGCGGCATTTCGGCCAGACCGTGCGTCAGATCCAGACGACCTTTCCGCAGTGGTTCTGCCGCAATTTCATCAAGTACATGGACAACGAGGACGCCCTGCCGGTGGACCAGCATGAGCTGATCGCCCTGATCGCACCGCGCCCGGTCTATGTGGGATCCGCATCGGGAGATATGTGGGCGGACCCGAAAGGGGAGTTCCTCAGCCTGGTCCACGCCCGGCCCGTCTATGAGCTGTACGGGATCCACGGCATGCCTTCCGACCAGTGGCCGGATGTCCGGGTGCCCGTCATCGGCGACCACATGGGCTACCACGTCCGCATCGGCCGGCACGCCATCCTCGGATACGACTGGGTCCAGTACCTCAATTTTGCCGACAAGTACTTGTAGAAAACGAAAATGTTTATATATTCCTGTGTTTGACACTTTGATTTTGTCTGTCCGGGGAAGAATCAAGGCCCCAGACCGCTGTAGGGGCGATTTGTGGCCTTAGTATTTTTTCTGAGAATGTAGCAATATCGCCACATTGCGTTTGACACTTGTCTGAGTTCGAAGGTGTTCTATTTAGGGCTTACAGTACTCTGAGAGGGCGTTTTTCTGTGTTTCAATTTTTTCTGAGTGTGTAGTATATAAGCCGAGTGTCGCCTGCGGGCAGGGGCCTTCGGCCCGGTACGCATACGCACCTTCGGTGCTATCCCTCCCACCGCTGCGCGGCGGGCCCCTCCCGTTCACGGAGCCACGGGCGGCTACGCCGTCCGAAGGCCCCTGCCCATCCGGCTTTACTCGGCTCCGTCATCTTTCTCCCTTTTCTTGGTCTGTGCAATGATGCTTCTCATCTTCTGCTTGGTGACTATCTGTGTGTCTGTCCTGAAGCCGGCGCTGCCGTGAAGGTTGTTCGTGAGGTCTGTCCTGGTGTATGTGGGGATGTATCCTTCGCCAGGGATGCTCAAGAAGTCCATGGAGCGCAGCGTGTCCACTATCTCATCGGTGGTGAAGTGCTTCCCTCCACGGTTCACTTTCTTCTCCAGATACTTGTATATCAGCAGGGCCAGGAAGCAGATGAGGAAGTGCGCTTTGATGCGGTCGTCCCTTCTCACATAAACAGGCCTTGCGTCGAAGTCCGTCTTCATGATGCGGAAGCCGTTTTCTATGATCCAACGGCCGCCGTTGAGCTTGATGATGGCCGGAGCCGGATCATGCAGGTCCGTGCACAGTGCATAAAAGCCGTCGAAGCGGGCCTCCTGGTCTATCATCTCTTGATTGAGAGAGTAGCTGGCTGTCTGGGCGAGTTCCCCGTCCGGAGTGACATACTCCGCCTTGATGAAGCGCTTGGCATCGTTGGGGCTCTTGCGCTTTGACGTGGCTCCACGACCCTTGGCCAGCAGGGCTGCAGCGCGGGTCACCTGGCGCTCCCGCACATAGGAAAGGTACTCCTGATACTTGAACGAGAAGGTAACGATGATGCGCTGCTCCAGCGTCTCACCCGTGGACATGGGCGTAGGATCCCAGCGCTCCTTAAAGAAGAGCGTGTCGTAGTATTCCTTGGAGTCCAATGTGCTTATGTCATACTCTTCTCCGGAACCGTCAATGTGCCATCCCTTACTGTCCAAAGCCCATCCCTGTAGGTGCTTCTTCAGCTTCTTCAGGGACTGTACGGTAATGAACGAACGGTCTCCGATGCTGTCATTCTTGCGGTTCTCATATGAAGACAGGCCGCCGTCAGTGCATACCACTAACTTCGACAGTCCGAACTTGTCCTTCAGTATCTGCTCCATGGGTTTGAGCGTGCTGGTCTCCGCCGTGTTCCCAGGTTCAATACACATCGCCAGCGGGAAGCCGTCGTGGTCCATAAAGAGGCCCATCTGCACGATGGGGAGCGGACGGCCCTCCTTGCAGTGGCCGAACTGGACAAGCCCGCCTTCCTCCTCCCACTCGAAGAAGTAGTTCGTCAGGTCGTAGTACACAACCTGCGTATTGCGCTTCCATAGCTTTTGGCTGCGCTTGTACACATCGGCCTGTATCTCGTTGAACTCCGTCGCCAGCAGGGAAAGGGCCCTGTACACCTGTTCCAGCGTGCACTCCGGCTGCTCGAAGAACTTCTTTGCGTCTTCCAGCGATGAGCGCTTGGACCCCGGATACAGTATCCTCGTGTATATCAGCATGGACAGGATGCTGTTCAGGTCATACTTCACCATCTTATGCTTCTTCGCTATCTTCTTGCAGATATAGTCCAGCCCTAACTCATAGTATATCTTCTGCAGGAACAGGTACCCGCCATTATAACTGCGCTGTTCGCCTTTCTGTATAAGCACTGAAGGCTTGAACTTCACTACAATGTCCTCCCTGGCCTTTTTCTCCGCAGCGGATAGTGCTTTCATATAAGCACGGGCGCCCCCAATCGGGTCTTCTTCCCCAAACCGAGACTTTAGTTCCTCGATAGAGCCCAGGCGCTCTACCGTCTTTGTCGAACTTTTGCCTGAATCGGTCCTGTAGGACTTTTGGATATAATACGTCTCCGAGTTCTGAGACCTGCTTACCGTTAATTTCATATCGATATAGCCTTATGTAGCTACAAAGCTAAGAAATATATTTGACAAAAAAAAGACCCCACAGGGCCTTCTATCAAAAAAATCGAAAACTATGCTGTCAAACTACCGGGGTCATATCCCTAATAGAAGAAATTATTGTAAAAAATTAGCATATATGTTAAACTTTTACTATCTTTGCCCTTGACTAATATAGATGGATTTTATGATAGTAAAGAAGAAAACGACGGTGGACCTCATCAGTGAGTCCGAAAAAACTGCCCTTTACTCAATCAGCTTTGAGATGGACGGAACGACTGAGTTTGAGAAATTTGTTCAGGAGTTTGAGCAGAATGCAACATATAACCGAGATTATCAGCGGATTATTGCGGCATTGCAGGCCATTCTTAATGTCGGTGCACTGGAGCGATTCTTCCGTCCGGAAGGTAAGATGCAAGATAGTGTCGCTGCAATCCCCATTGAAGGAGGAAAACTTCGCCTGTATTGCCTGCGCTTGTCTGAGCAGATTGTAATTCTCGGAAATGGCGGCGTAAAATCTACCCAGACCTATGAGGAAGATCCAAAACTTTATGGATATGTTCTTGATTTGCAAAAGTTTGAGAGGATTTTGAACGATAACATTGTCAAGGGCTACGTGCGGATTGAGGAGCGTTCTCTTGATGGTATAGAAGATTTGACATTTGAGATATGAAAAACAAGCAGGACTGGTTCAAGGAGAAAGTTGCGGCTGTCCCTCCGGAGGTGATTTCGGAGGTGCAACTGTCGGCCGAAATCATTGCTCGCATTGATGCTATTCTCCGAGAAAAGAAAATGACCCAACGCGACCTTGCGAGAAAACTTGGCAAGAGCGAAGCCGTCGTATCCCGTTGGACCACGGGCTTTCCAAATCTTACACTTCGGTCCATTGCTGAACTATCAACGGCTCTTGGTGAGCCACTGATAACTGTTCGGCAATAGGAACGAGCTATACAAACAATTGGTTAAGCAGATATTCTTTTTCCCTTTGCAAAGCGAGGAGAATGCGTTGTGCATTCTCTCGTTTTTGTTTAAAAACAGATAGCATCGCTGCAATTTCTTGTTGTTCTGTCAATGAGGGTAGTGGAATAGGCATCGCGAAGAAATCTCCTACTGCCATATTGAGTAAACCATGATTACGGGCTCCTTCTACTGCTATCTCGGCGATGTGCTTATGCCAAATACTTGTCTCAAAATAGAATTGCAGGAATTCGACATCAACGATATCCTCGCTCAGTCGAAAACAGAAAGAGAGCGGCGACAGCACTCCGGTTTCGTATCTCTCAAGATGCTTTATCGCACCCCAGGGGTAATCGGAAGAGTAACTCTTGTTATAGGCAAAATCGTTTCGCTCGAGAAGGAAATAATTTGATAGGTTCTCACTCGCGACCGACTTGTTGAAGAAGTCCAACTGGGATACAAGGCCATCGCGGGCTGATATTGTGAGGACATTGTTAGAGGTCAATGCCGTATTTTTTTCAACAACCCTTTTAGCGATAGTTGACAATGGTACAACAGGAGCTTGAAGCCGACTATAGATTTGATTCTGAAGCTCTTTTTCAAGGGTTATAGAATCCTCAATTACCCTGTTTTGGATGGCGATGCGTTCCTCAATGAGGTCAAGGAACTCCGCAAGTTTTTTTCTGCTCATCAGCATTTGGTATACAAATGGACATATTCAATATCTCGTCCTTTGAGATGTTGAATCGTGTGCTACCTTGTGCAAGGAAGGCTATTTTCTTTCTAACTTTTGGGGAACGTAAGTAGAAGCGCAGGAACTCAGAACGTACATCTGCATCGCTGAGTCGGTATCCAAAACAAAAGCTATTTAGATAGCAGTCATCAACATCATCAAGTAATACTGATGACATTCCAACCTCTTCTGGGGTCTCAGACGATACGGTGAAAAATATATCACCCCTTCTTACTTTGTTTTGTGTACCCTTTTCTCGCTCTCTATCAGTAATGTTAACTAATCCAGTGCGCTGGATATCTACCCTTGAACTGTCAAAAATTGATTTGTATGTGATAAAACGTGAGCCTTCTCCGAAATCCGCAGCATTCTTTCTCGATAGCCCATTATATGGGGTGCCTTTTTGTCCAAGTGATGAGGACTCCCATTCCCCAGAGAACTCCCGAAATCTCAAATTCGGAACATTAGGGATGGTTTCGGACGATAGGCGGAACTTTGTGTTTTTAACCCGTTTACATTATGGATAAGAACACAACATTCAGCGAAGTCGCCGCTCAGTGGAAAGGCGACAAGAAACAGTACGTCAAGAAATCAACCTATGCAGCCTATTGCCTTCTCATTCAGAGCCATCTGATTCCGGAACTGGGAGAGAGGACAGACATCCGGGAAGTGGACGTCCAGGGCCTCGTGAACCGGAAGCTGGCCGCTGGCCTTAGCCAGAAGACCGTCCGGGACATTCTCGTGGTCCTGAAGATGATCCTCCGCTTTGGCGCAAAACACGGCCTGCAGGAACTACATCAGATTGACATCGTTTTCCCCACAGAACGTGAAAAACAGGACATCGAGGTGCTGACCATTGCCCACCAGCGCCAGCTGATGACCTATGTGAAAGAGCACTTCACCTTCCTTAACCTGGGCATCTTCATGTGCCTCAATGCGGGCCTTCGCATCGGCGAAGTGTGCGCCCTGCAGTGGGATGACATCGATGTGGCCGCCGGAGTGATCCGCGTCAGTAAAACCATCCAACGAATCTACCTGGTAGAAGGGGAGGAGAAATACACCGAACTCATCATTGACAAGCCCAAGACCAAGAACTCCATCCGGGAAATCCCCATGACCCGTGACCTCCTGGCACTGGTCCGTCCACTGAAGAAGATCGTGCGCGGAGATTTCTACGTTCTCACTAACGCCGCAGAACCAACGGAACCCCGTACCTACCGCACCTACTTCAACAAACTCCAGCAGCAGCTCGGCCTTCCCAAAATGCGTTTCCACGGCCTTCGGCACAGTTTTGCGACCCGCTGCATCGAAAGCAAATGCGACTACAAAACGGTAAGCGTCCTGCTGGGACACTCTAACATCAGTACGACTCTAAACCTCTATGTTCATCCCAATATGGAGCAGAAAAAGAAATGCGTAGATTTGATGAGCCGGGCTCTGCGATAATATAAAATTCAGTCTCTCTGCATTTTGGCTTGATAAAAAACAGTATCTTTGTAAGTCTTTTCAAGAAAGGAGGCAATTATGGCAA
>JAFUWZ010000049.1 GCA_017471045.1 Bacteroidales bacterium | reverse complement strand
GCGTCGTCTACGAAGATCCCCAGGGCAAGGTCTGCAAGGTCCGCGGGGACAAGATCCTCGTCAGCGTCGGACGCCGCGCCAACGTCAGCGGTTTCGGCCTGGAGAACCTTGGCGTCGAGATGGTGCTGAACCGCGGCGGCAAGCCCGTCGGTATCAAGGTGGACGAAAAGATGCGTACCAACATCCCCGGCGTATGGGCTGCGGGCGATGTGACCGGCTTCTCGATGCTCGCCCATACGGCGAGCCGCGAAGGCGAGGTTGCCGTCAACAACATCGCCGGCAAGCCCGACCGGATGCGTTACAATGCCATCCCGGGCGTTGTTTACACCAACCCGGAAGTCGCCGGAGTCGGACTGACCGAGGCCGAAGCCCGGCAGAAAGGGATCGACTACAGCGTCATCAAGCTGCCGATGGCGTATTCGGGCCGTTTCGTCGCTGAGAACGAAGGCGGCGAAGGCCTCTGCAAGGTCATCGTAGGCAAGAGATACCACGAGGTGCTGGGCGTCCACATGCTGGGCAACCCTTGCAGCGAGATGATCCACAGCGCCTGCATCGCCATTGAGCAGGAAATGACCGTGGATCAGCTCAAGGAAGTGGTCTTCCCGCACCCCACCGTCTCCGAAATCCTCAAAGAAACCGTATTTACCCTGAAATAACAAGCAAACACAATATGCCTAAGTCAATTTACATTGATCCTAACGAGGTTCGTCGTCCTGCCGAGCACGAAATCAAGTTCCCGGAAATCCCCGTGATGCAGTACAAGAAGACTGTAAAGGACGAGCTCAAGGAAGGTAACTTCACGAAGGAAGACCTCCTCCACATTTACCGCGACATGTTCACCATCCGTGAGTTCGAGACGATGCTCAACCTCGTCAAGACCACGGGCGGCTACAACGGGGTCGCCTACAACAATCCGGGTCCCGCCCACCTGTCCGCCGGCCAGGAAGCCGCCGCGGTCGGCATGGCCTATTGCCTGGATACCGACGACTTCATCTTCGGCAGCCACCGCAGCCACGGCGAGATCCTCGCGAGGGGTCTGCGCTCCATCGAAATCCTGCCCGAAGACGAGCTCAAGAAGATCATGGACGAGTTCTGGGACGGCGCGACCGTCGCCGTCGCCGGCAAGGATTTCAAGGGTACGGCCAAGCAGCTGGGCATCCGCTTCCTCCTCTATGGCGCGATGGCGGAGATCTTTGCCCGTACGACCGGTTTCAACAAGGGCCTCGGCGGATCGATGCACACCTTCTTCACCCCCTTCGGCATCTATCCCAACAACGCCATCGTCGGCGGCTCCGGCTCCATCGCCGTGGGCGCCGCGCTCTACAAGAAAGTCAACCGCAAGAAAGGCATCGTCGTCGCCAACCTCGGTGACGGCGCCATGGCCCGCGGCCCCGTCCTCGAAGGCATGACCTTTGCCTCAATGGACCAGTTCCAGACCCTCTGGGAGGGCGACATGAAGGGCGGCCTGCCCGTCCTGATCAACGTCATGGACAACCAGTACGCGATGGGCGGCCAGACCCGCGGCGAGACGATGGGTTACACCTTCCCGGCCCGTCTCGGCGCCGGCTTCAACCCCGAGGCCTGGCACGCCGAGCGCGTGGACGGCTACAATCCCCTCGCCGTCATCGACGCCTTCCGGCGCAAAAAGGCCCTCCTGGAGAAGAAGGAAGGCCCGGCCCTGCTCGATGTCGTGACCTACCGGTACAGCGGCCACTCCCCGAGTGACCAGGGTTCTTACCGGACCAAGGAAGAGATGGAAGCCTGGCTCGCCGAAGACTGCATCCAGGAGTTCGGAGACAAACTCGTCAAGGCCGGCGTCGCCAACCAGGCCGACCTCGACAAGATCCAGGCTGACATGAAGGAGGTCATCTTCGAGATGTACAAACTTGCCATCGACGAGACCGTTTCCCCTCGCATGGACCTGGTCAAGGACAATGAGTTGCTCGGCGACATGATGTTCTCCAACCAGAGCATCGACTCCCTGAGCGAAGCCAAGCCCGAGGTCAACCATCCGATGGAAGAGAACCCGCGCGTCAAGCAGATCGCCGGCAAGACCCGTTTCTATCAGGATGCCGAAGGCAAGCCCGTCAGCAGCATGAAGATGTACAACTTCCGCGACGGCGTCTTCGAGGCCATCATCGACCGCTTCTACAAGGATGCTTCCCTGATCGCCTACGGAGAGGAAAACCGCGAATGGGGCGGCGCTTTCGCCGTCTATCGCGGCCTGACCGAAGCGCTCCCCTACCACCGCCTGTTCAACTCCCCGATCGCCGAAGCCGCCATCATCGGCACAGCCATCGGCTATGCGATGTGCGGCGGACGCGTGATCCCCGAGATCATGTACTGCGACTTCCTCGGCTGCTGCGGCGACGAAATCTTCAACCAGCTGCCGAAGTGGCAGGCCATGTCCGGCAACATCCTCAAGATGCCGGTCGTGGTGCGCGTCTCCGTCGGCTCCAAGTACGGCGCCCAGCACTCCCAGGACTGGACTTCCCTCTGCACCCACATCCCGGGTCTGAAGGTTGTCTTCCCGGTCACGCCGTACGATGCCAAAGGTCTGATGAACAGCGCCCTGCAGGGCACCGACCCGGTCATCTTCTTCGAGAGCCAGCGCCTCTACGGCATCGGCGAGCAGTTCCATGGGGGCGGCGTACCGGCGGAGTATTACGAGATTCCGCTCGGCGAGCCGGATATCAAGCGCGAAGGCAAGGACGTCACCTTCCTCACGATCGGCGCCACGCTGTACCGCGCCCTCCAGGCAGCGGACGAACTGAAAGAGAAATACGGTCTTGAGGCGGAAGTCATTGACGCCCGCACCCTCGTACCGTTCAACTACGAGAAGGTCATCGCCTCCGTCAAGAAGACGGGCCGCATCATCATCGCCGGCGACGCATCGGCCCGCGGCTCCTACCTCAACGACCTGGCGGCCAACATCGCCGACCTCTGCTTCGACTATCTCGACGCAGCCCCGGTGGTGCTCGGTTCCCGCAACTGGATCACCCCTTGCCACGAGCTCGAGGAGGCTTTCTTCCCGCAGCCGAGCTGGTTCCTCGACGCCATCAACGAGAAGATGCTCCCGCTCAAGGACTATGTCCCGACGGGCAACTTCACCGCGGCGCAGCAGATCCTCAGGGCCAAGAAAGGTGTGTAAGATGGGTACCGTCTTCGATGTCAACGCCCACCTGCATACGCCCTATTCGTTCAGTGCGTTCCGGGATATCCCGCAGGCCCTGGACATGGCGGCCCAGGAAGGCATCAAGGTGGTAGGAATCAACGATTTCTACTAGATGGACGGATATATGGAATGGAGAGAAGAGTGCGCCCGCCGGCGCCTCTTCCCTCTTTTCAACATAGAGTTCATTGCGCTACAGGCTGAAGACCAGGCCGCCGGCCTGCGGGTCAACGATCCCAACAACCCGGGCCGCACCTATGTCAGCGGCAAGGGCTTGGCCTGCCCCGTCATCCTGCAAGGGGAAGAGGCGCGGCAACTGGCCGCCGTCAAGGCGAAGTCCAACGCCCAGGTGGAGCGCATGTGCGACAAGCTCAACGTCCATCTTGCCGCTGTCGGTGAGAGTTTCAGCCTCGACTTCCGGCAGATCGCCGCGGAGCTCACCCGCGGTTCGATCCGCGAACGGCATCTGGCGACGGCCCTGCGACTGGCCGTGGATGCCCACTCGCATTGCGACTCCTGCAAGCTGGACCATTATGAGAGAATCTTCGGACAGCCGCTCAAGGCGGACGTGGGCAACGTCGCCGCGGTCGAGAATGAGATCCGCAGCCGGCTGCTGAAAGCGGGCGGTGCGGCGTTCGTCCCGGAAGATCCCAAGGCCTTCCTGCCCCTGGAAACGGTCCGGCGCATTATTGAAGCGGCGGGCGGCATTCCGACCTACCCCTTCCTCGGCGACGATGCCAAAGGAGGATTTACGGATTTCGAGGCTGACCTGGAGCAGGCGGCCGCGATCCTGAAGCGACGCGGTTTCCGCAGCGTGGAGTTTATCACGACGCGCAATACGACGGCGGTGCTGGAGCGCTACGCCGGCTATCTGGAGGATGAAGGATTCATCGTGACCTTCGGTTCCGAGCACAATACGCCCGCGATGGAGCCCATCCGCTTGCGCACCCGGGATGCCGAGGGGTTGTCCGAGAAACTGCGGGCAATCAACTGGAGAGGCGCCTGCGCCGTTGCCGCCCATCAGGCGAGGCTCGACAGTCCGGCGGCTGGAGAGGAATGGATACGGAAAGCGATCGGGGAATAGATCCCCCGCTTCGCTCAGCATGACAGTTTGATCTGAATGACAGATGGAAATGAATAAGAGTATTCAGGATTTGATTGAGATATCCCGCCAGTACGGTGCAGATCCACGCTATGTGATCGCCGGTGGCGGCAATACTTCCTATAAAGACAAGGAACGGCTCTGGGTCAAGGCCAGCGGGCACGCCCTCGCCACCATCGACGAAGACGGGTTCGCGGTCCTCGACCGCAAGTTGCTCGCCCAGATGGGGCGCCGCCGCTACAGCAGCGATACGGCCGTGCGCGAGGAGCAGGTCAAGAACGATCTGGCCGTTGCCTGCCTCACCAAGGGTCGCCGCCCGTCGGTCGAGACTTCCCTGCACAACTGTATGGAGTGGCGTTTCATCGTACATCTCCATCCGACGCTGGCCGGCGGCCTGATGTGTTCACAGCGTGCTGCGGAGGCCTGCGCGGAACTCTTCCCGGAGGCGCTATACATCGAATACACCGATCCCGGCTACACCCTGTTCCGCAAGGTGTTCAACCGAATCAAGGCCTGGCGTGCCGCCAAAGGCACCGAGCCGCAGGTCATCTTCCTCCAGAACCACGGCATCTTCGTCGGTGCTGATACGACGGACGAGATCCGCCGGATCTATGACGGGATCATGAAGAAGCTGAAGGCCCACGTCGAAGCCGTCCCTGAGGGTGATGCGTCCGTGGGAGAAGAAGCGGTTGAGTTCGTGCCGGCCATCCGCACCATCCTGAGTCGCGCCGGCCGCGGGCTCAAGACCATCCAGGTCACTTCCAACGCCCTGACCCAATGGGCGCTCGAAAGCTGGGACGCGGTCAAGGCCCCCTTCACCCCCGACGGGATTGTCTATTGCAAGAGCGAATACCTGCGTCTGGGAAGCACGGATGCCGATGCCGCCGAGAAAGCCATCGAACGCTACATCGCCCGCCGCGGCCACACGCCCAAAGTGATCCTGGTCCCGGGCATCGGCCTGCTGGCCGTGGGCGACCACGCCAAGAACGCCCGGACGGTGACCGACGTCTTCCTGGACGCCGTCAAGATCGCCTGGTATGCAGGCAGCTGGGGCGGCGTTCATCCGATGAACCGCCGCCAGATCGCTTTCATTGACAACTGGGAAGTCGAGAATTACCGCCGCAAGGTATCTGCCGGTACGTCCAGGGGCCGCGTCGAAGGCAAGACCATTATTGTGACGGGAGCTGCCCAGGGCTTCGGCGAAGGCATCGCCCGCGAGCTGATCCGTGAGGGCGCAAACATCGTTGTCGCCGACCTCAACGAAGTGACCGGTGAGAAGACGGCCGCCGCATTCAATACGATCTGCCGCAGCAACCGCGCCCTCTTCGTCAAGACCAACGTGGCCGAGATGGACAGCATCCGGGCCCTGGTCCGGGAGACCGTCCTGCAATTCGGTGCGCTGGATTGCTTCGTCTCCAATGCGGGCGTCGCCCGCGCCGGAGACTTGGAGACCCTGACGCCCGAGACCTTTGAATTTGTGACTAAAATCAACTACCACGCCTTCTTCTATTGTTCCAAGGTGGCGAGCCACGTGATGAAAATCCAGACGGCGCGCGACCCGGAGTACTTCGCCGACATCATCCAGGTCAATTCCAAGAGCGGCCTAGTCGGCTCGAAGGCTAATTATGCCTACGCCGGCAGCAAGTTCGGCGGCATCGGACTGACCCAGTCTTTCGCCCTGGAACTGGCTCCCTTCCGCGTCAAGGTCAATGCGATCTGCCCGGGCAACTACCTGGACGGTCCGCTATGGAGCGACCCGGAGAAAGGTTTGTTCATCCAGTACCTGAATGCGGGCAAAGTCCCCGGCGCCAAGACGGTCGCCGACGTGCGGGAATACTATCTGTCGAAAGTACCGATGCGCAAGGGATGCAATCCGGAGGATGTCTGCAAGGCCATCTTCTATGCGATCGACCAGACCGGCGAGACCGGCCAGGCCATTCCCGTCACCGGCGGTCAGGTAATGTTAAGTTAATTCTACATAGAACGATATGAAAACCAAAGCAGTACGCCTTTACGGCACATGCGACCTGCGGCTTGAAGAGTTCGAGCTTCCGCAGATTAAAGAGGATGAAATCCTCGCCAAGGTAGTCAGCGACAGCATCTGCATGTCCTCCTACAAGTCTTCCCACCAGGGAGCCGCCCACAAACGGGTCCCCAACGACGTGGCCGAGCATCCGACCATCATCGGACATGAGTTCTCCGGAGAAATCATCGAGGTCGGCGCCAAGTGGCAGTCCAAGTTCAAGCCCGGTGACAAGTTTTCCATCCAGCCGAACATGAATTTCCCCGGCGGTCCCGTCGGCATCTATTCCGCTCCCGGCTACTCCTATCAGTACATCGGCGGAGATGCCACCTACATCGTCATTCCGGCAGAAGTCATGGAGACGGACTGCCTGCTGCCTTATAAAGGAAAAGGTTTCTACCCTGCGTCCCTGAGCGAGCCGCTCAGCTGCGTGATCGGCGCCCTGCACGCCAATTATCACACCACGCCCGGCTCTTACGTACATGAGATGGAGATCAAGCAAGGCGGCAAGATGGCCCTGCTCGCCGGAGTGGGCCCGATGGGTCTGGCGATGATCAACTACACCCTCCACCGGGAAGACCGGCATCCGGGACTCTTCGTCGTGACAGATATCGACCAGGCCCGGCTGGACCGCGCCGCACAGCTCTATACCGTGGAGGAGGCAGCCGCACGCGGGATCGAGCTGCACTATGTCAATACGGCGGTTGACAATCCCGTCGAACTGCTGCGGGGCCTGTCAGGCGGCGAAGGCTTCGACGATGTCGTCGTGATGGCACCCGTCCCCCCGGTCATCGAGCAGGCTGACGCCATCCTGGGATTTGACGGCTGTCTCAATTTCTTCTCCGGTCCCGGCAAGCCGGATTTCAAGGCGCCGGTCAATTTCTACAACGTCCACTACTCCAGCACCCATATCGTGGGCACCAGCGGCGGCAACACCGACGACATGCGGGAAGCCCTGGGCATGATGGGCAAGGGCATGGATCCGGCGGGCCTGATCACCCACATCGGCGGCTTGAACGCCGTGATCGACACGACCCTCAACCTTCCGTCCATTCCGGGCGGCAAGAAGCTGATCTATACGCACATCGAAATGCCCCTGACCGCCATCGCCGATTTCGGCAAGGTCGGAAAGCCTGTCTTTGACGAGCTCGACCGTCTCTGCCAGGCCCACAACGGTCTCTGGAATGTCGAAGCGGAGCAGTATCTCCTCAACCACGCAGACGAGCTGTAGTTTGTGATTGCCCTGGCTTCAGAAAGCCAGGGCAATGGCTACGATGGAAAGTGCCAGGCCGGCAATTTGCAAGGGACGCAGTTTTTCCTTGAAGAACAGCACGCCGATCAGCGTAGCCAGGATCACGATGCCCATGTTGTACAAAGGGTAGAAAGTACCCGTCGACAGCACGCTCAGCGCCTTGAGCGAGCAAGACGTACAGACGATATTGACCAATCCCAGTGCAAGGCCGGCCAGCAAACTACGCCAGTCGACTTGGTGCTTGCGGAAAGATCCTGTCACAAGACAGACGACCAGCCCCGCAAGCGACGCCATCAGGAAAATTACGCAGGTCAGGGCATCCAGCTGGCGGTCCAGCAACGTAGCGTCGCCGGCACTGACCGGCTCGACGGAATGCTGCGCCAGTTTGAGGGTGAAATCCGACAGACCGAAAGCCAGGAATACGGCGACCAGGGCCATTGCAGCACGCCGGCGGCCGGAAGTCTTCGCACCGGCAGGCCGCGCTTCAGCGGAGCTGCTTTGTAACGATCCCGCGGTGTTACGCTCCCCTGCCGGAAGGACGATCAGGACCATCGCCGCCAGGATTAGCCCGACGGCCAGCCAGGAGGGAGCGGGCTGACTGAGAAAAATCCAGCTCAGCAGGACGGGTAGTACCAGCGAAGCCCGGGCCGCGGTTGTAGTCAAGGCGACACCGCAGCGCCAGGTACAGAGATCCATGATGGAGAAGCCGGTCAGGAAGAGGACGCCCTGCAGGACGCAGGCCCCGACGGACGCCGGCCGCAAGGTAAAATCCTGAAGCGGCCCGCCGCCGGGGCCCGCCATCCGAAAAAGGATGGGGACCAGGGTAATGACAAAGGCCGAAGCATAATTGAACAGGATCACTTGCTGGGAATCGATCTGCCAACGCTGACATAGCTTGAGTACGACCGAAAAAAGCGAACCGAAGATAATGGCGGACAGCAGGTAGATCATAGCTTCATTTGACTTTGATACCCCAGTCCTGGGGACGATATTGCGCTTCGACGCTTTCCTCGATCTCGTCCGGCAAAGCCGGGAAAAAATCAAGGCCCGTACGCTTCTCCAGTTCGTTGACACTCATCGAGCACTTGTCCAGATAGTAGCGCTTCGCGTCATTGTTCATCACGAACGCAATGGAACGGTACCCGCCGTTCGCGGAGACCAGGACCGCCTTGAAAAAAGCATCCGGTACGACGACGTCCCGCTCCCCGATGGTGCCGTAGCGGTTGCGGCCGATAATGGGACCGCTGACCACCCAGACCCGTCCGAAACTGCGTGCCCAGTTGCGTACCTGCTTCTCCAGATAATTCCAGTCCCCTTTGTTGAGTGCCTCGGCCTGGGGGCAGATGTTGGTCAGATAAAAGGTTTCCTCCATGGCATCGCTGTCCCACTTGAAATCGGCGGCGCAAGCCATGTGGCCCTTGGTCCAGCCGGACTCGGAATAGTCCTCGCGCATGGCCTGCGAGCGCTTGTAGGAGGGGTCCATCTTGAAAATAAGTTCATCCCGCCCGGCCTCGCCGCCCGTCTCTTCGGCCGTCAGTTCATAAGCGACCCAACGGGGGATTTTCGCGTCGGGATCGTAAGCCAACGTAAAACCTGCGTGCCGGATGATGGGGTCTTCGCCGGAGACGGAGGGCAACTCCATCAGGGCATCGTCCCCGACGGGATGGAGTGCAGGCATCTGGAACGTCGTGAGCGCTCCGCCACTGTCCTGCCCGCTTTGAAAGAGACAGGAGGGAGCCAGCAAGGCCATACAGAGCAAAAAGATTACGGGAAAGCAGCGTTTATTCATAACCCAAAGATAGCTTGTTTTTTGCTTTTCCGGACCATTCTCCCTAAATTTGTGAAGAACGAATCACGACGGAATGCGCTTCAAGACCTCATGGATCGCGACCATCTGCCTGCTGACGGCGGTTTTTTCTTCCTGCGGCATCAATGACATACCGGTGGAACAAAGGGAGAATTGGAGATTCGCGGCACGCTACGCACAGTCCCACCGGGAAGCCTGGCATGAGATCTGGTCCGGATTCGACATCCCCGCCGACGTGGCTGAATCCATCGTGTTTCCTGAGCTGGTCCGCTACAACCGCGTACAGGACAGTTTCGAGACGACGGTCCTGGAAAGTGCCTACCCCGAATTCGGCATCGACGGCTGCGACTACAGCATCGGGCGCTTCCAGATGAAACCTTCCTTCATCGAAGACCTGGAAAAACGCTGGATGCGAAGCGGACTCGCGCAGCAGTACGGGCTTACTTTTGACATGGCCGACACCCAGGAGGCCCGACAGGCACGGCTGGATCGCCTGAAAAGCGAAGAAGGCCGATGTACCTACCTGGCCCTGTATCTCCGGATGTTATATCTGGACTATGGCTCCATGGACAAAGACGGGAAGCCCCGCCAACAGGGTTTGGAAACCTTGCCCCGACAAGAGCAGGCCTACCTCGCGGCGACGGCCTACAACCACGGGACGCTCTGGCGCTCGCCGGGGGCGGGCAGCCTGGAGCGGATCCGCTCGATCGCGGCGGTGGAGACGTTTCCGCTGCCGGATAATCTCCTCCGCACACGCTTGCGTTACTACTCTTATGGAGATCTGGCCGCACGGTATTATGGCCAGACTTTCTGATCAGTTCTCTCCGACGTGGAAAGCGATGCGCAGGTCCTTGACCTCCGCATCCGTAATCGGGTGCAGCTGGCCGACCGGCGCAGCCAGGATCAGGGACTTGGCGCTGAACTCGGCCACCTCCAGGCGGTCGAACGCATTGATCAAGGTATCTGAAGCCACGATGACCGAGTCGTTGGACAGCATGGCGCAGGGACGTGAACGGAACACGTCCGCCACCTCGCCCAATTGGGTATAATGGGCCCCGAAGGGGAAGCGGGGCACGTCCTGCAGAAAGATCCAACTCTCCGGGATCGTGCGTACGTCAAATTTTGCATCCGTGGTGCAGAAGCCCATCAGCGAAGGACACTGCGTCATGATGATGGCCCCCACCCTCGGGTTGCGGCGGTAGATCTCGTGATGCAGGGCGACGGCATGGCTGGGATTCTTGCCCGCCTCGACCAGGCCGTCTTTCACCTGGACAATGTCCTCTTCGTCCATGTCCCAGCGCCGCACGCCGGTCGGCGTGATCAAGAAATCGTTGCCCCGCCAGCGCATCGACACGGTACCGTAGGAACTGCTCATCAGCTTCTGATCGCAGGCGCGGCGCACAATGCGACAGATCTCGGTCCGGATGGCCCGTTCGTCGGAAGGATGCGTGACACCCATGAAGCGCTCGACCCCCGCCTGGAGCCGGTCCTCGTGGAACTGCAACTGCTCCTCGGTCAGGAAATGCGGCTCGCCCAGGGTCTTGGCATTGAGAATCGTGCGGGCACAGAGTTCCAACGTCTCGAAACGCTGGTAGGCATCTGCAATATCCTCCCCCATCAGCACGACGCCGTGGTTCTCCATAATGACGGCCTTGTACTCCGGGTTCTTGCGGAACTCGGCGGCGATTTTCTCGCCCAATGCTTCGCTGCCGGGAACGTCGTAAGGGGCGAATCCGATGGGGCCGCAGACATTGCGGGCCTGCGGAAGGATGCTGGTGTCCGGGATCTGGTGGACGATGCTGAAGGTCACGAGTCCCGGAGGATGGGCGTGGATGACGCTATGGAGTTTCGGGCGCATTTTGTAGAGCGCCCGGTGGAAAGGATACTCGGAAGAGGGACGGTGGGGGCCGACGATGGTACCGTCTGCCTTTACGCACATGATGTCGGCGGGAGTCAGCGAACCCTTGTCGATGCCGGCAGGGGTGATCCACATGTCTCCGTTGTCGTCCATGATGGACAGGTTGCCGCCGGAAGTGGTCGTCATGCCGCTACGGTAGATGCGCCCGATGATCAGAGCGATCTGCTCCGCGGGATGCATCAGTTTCGTATTCAACTGTTTCATGCTTTCATTCTGCTGTTTTTCGCCGCAAAGGTAAGGATTCTTCCGATCATTTAAAAAACATTATTAATAACAAAATAATCCGCGAAAGTATATTATCTTTGTGACTGCTATGCGTTACCTGACCAATCCTTGTACCGACCCGCACCGGAACATGGCTTTCGACGAGTTCTGCCTGGAGCAGCTGCCGCTGGAAGAGCCTGTGTTCTATCTGTGGCGCAACCGCCCTTCCGTCATCATCGGACTCAACCAGAACGCCTACGGAGAAGTCAACCTCCCCTTCCTTGAGGAGAAAGGCATCATCCTCGCGCGGCGGGTCACGGGCGGCGGAGCGGTCTATCATGACCTGCAGAACCTCAACTACACCATCGTAGGCCGGTCGGGTGACCTGGAGCGGGACTACCCGGGCTATCTTCACCTGTTCTGCGATGCCCTGCGCCAACTGGGCGTGCCGGCCCTGCTCAGCGGGCGAAACGACATCCTGGTGGACGGATGCAAGGTATCGGGCTACGCCAAGCGGGTCTGGCACGACCGGCTGATGGTCCATGGCACCCTGATGTACGATGTGGATCTCGACACGCTGACGCAGGCCCTATCCGTACCCGGCAGCAAATATGCCGGCGGGGGCCGCACCGAGGCGTCCGGTATTGCATCCGTCCACGCACGGGTGGCCAACCTCAAGGACTTCCTGCCCCAGTTTGCCAGCCTGGACGAGGTACAGGCCGCCCTGCAGGACATCCTGGCCGCGTCTGACAGCGAATACTGCCTCGACGAGGCCCAGCAGGCCGAGATCGACCGCATCGCCCGGGAAAAATTCGCTACGCGCGAATGGAATCTGGGGCGCTCTCCCCTGACGACTTTCCGCCGGAGCGGGCGCTTTTCCTGCGGCACGGTGGAGGTCTCGTTCACCGTCACGCGGGGCGTACTGACCGAAGTGGAGTTCGGCGGAGACTTCCTGGGCAACCAGCCGGCAGATGAGCTCGCCGCCGTCTTGAAGGGCTGCCCCTACGAGCCGGATGCCCTTGCGGCCCGCCTTGCCCCGCACAACATCTCCCGCTATTTCGACGGGCTCACCGACGGTGAATTGACCGGCCTTTTTTTCCATCAATGATAAAGGTACTCTTTATCCACGGCCTGGCCTCGTCCGGTGCTTACAAGACGGCCAACACCCTGCGGACCCTGCTGCGCCCCTGCGAAGTGACGGCCCCGGATGTCCCGATCAAGCCGGAGGAAGCGCTGGCTATGCTCCGGGAGATGGGCGCAACCCTTCAGCCAGACTTGATCGTGGGCCTTTCGCTGGGTGGTTTCTGGGCCCAGAAACTGCGTGGTTACCGCAAGATCCTCATCAATCCCGACTTGCACCCGAGTCACCTGCTGAGGAGCAAAATGGGCGAAATGGAATATCTGTCCCCCCGCAGGGACGGAGCGAAATCTTTCTGCATTACAGAGGAAATCTGTGCCGGATATGAGACCTTGGAAGAAACGGAATTCGACGGCCTGGACGCCGCGGAAATCGACTTGACCGACGGTCTGTTCGCGACAGATGACGAACTCGTGCATGGCGGCCCTGAGTTTGAGATCCACTACCCCGGCCGCGCGCATGCCTATCCCGGCAGGCACCTGCCCACTTTCCCCGAGATCAAACGCTACCTTCTTCCGCTGGTCCGCCGCCAGGAGGATCAGATCCTATAAGGCAGGGAAAGGATTCCCTGAGACCGGAAGCACGGCGATGCACTCCATCTCGACCAGCCAGGCCGGGCGGCAGACGGGAGCGAGGAGATAGATTGGCTCCAGTTCCGGATGCTGCGTCTCGAACCAGGCCCGCACCCGCACATAATCCGCCGTGTCACGCAGGTAAACCAGCGCCATCCGGACATCCTCCAGGCCGGCTTCCGCCTCGGCGAGCAGGGCCGAAACATTCTCCACCAGCCGCTCCGACTGCCGGACCGGATCGCCGGGATAGAGGACCTGCCCGGCGGCATCGATGCTGGCTGTCCCGCTGATGAAAACATGACGGCGGTCGCCGTAGCTGACGGCCGTCCCACGCTCGAATGTGACACCGTAGGCGGCGGTCGGGCTCAAATGGTCATAGGCATGCAGATACCGGATTTGCCCGGGAGCAAGACCGCCGACGGCATAGGCATCCATCCCGACCCGCACGGCCGGGTCGGCGTAAGAACCTTGAATGCCGGTGCTGGCAATGAAGCGCGTCCGGGGCGTCAGTCCGATCCGGGAAAAATAGTCCCGGCGTCCCTTCACGACCCCGGCGTAGTTGGTATCCACATCCCGGACGAAGATCCAGGTCCGGATACACTCCCCCGCCACCGACATCCCCTGCGCAGCCAACGCAGATTCATACGCGCGGAAAATCGTGCCCACCTGCCCTTCCGGGCCGGCGTCCGGAGCATGCAGGCCGCCGATCCAATGGTGGGAATAGCCGTTGTGCGAAGCCATCGGGCCCTCAACCGTAAAACCGGCCGCACACCAGACCCACGCTGCCACTTTGCATCCGCCCAGCGGAGGCTGTTGCACGACGGAAGTGGCGCAGGCCGGCAGGTTGCCGAAAGCTGCACCGAGCGCCGGCAATTGATTGGCCGCATCGCTGAGGAAAAAACGGCGCAACAGCACGTCTCTCCCGCCGGTCAGCTCCAGGTAAACCTCTTTCAAAGCCGCGACCTGCTCTTGAAAAGGGAGCGTGGGGTCCGTCACCTGCAGCAGCAGATGCCGCTCTTCCACGGCACCGGGCCGGGGCTGAAACCGATGCTCCGATATTTGAATCCTGTCTTTCATTTTTTAACATACAACGGATCACGCAGGGTCGGGCCGACATGGGCCCGGACCTCCTCCTTCGAACGCTCGGGAGCCGTCACGACATAGCTGTATGGCAGCTCGACTGCACCTTGTGAGGGAAGCTCGAACTGCGGGTCATGGCGGTTGTCGCGGAACACGTAGCTCTTGGGAGGCGCCACATTGATCTTGAAATCACAGAACGGCTTCACGCCATCGCTGAACCAGCACCCCTCCACCAGGAATTCCGAGTCCTGCCGGGGATTGATCCCGACCGTCCCCGGGCAGTCGAAACAATTGTCCAGAATATGAACCGTGCCGAAACGCGCCATCGGAATACGGGACCAGACGTCTTTCCACAAACAATGGTCGAAGGTGACATTGAGTACGTCTTCATCTGCCCAGTCCTCGTCCCCGCTGGCGATCAGCACAGCCAGCGAATGCCCGTTGGACTGCTCCGTAAAGCGGAATTCGCACCAGCTCACCGTCACGCAGTCGCAGTGCTTGGTGATGCCGATCGCGATACAGGCCGGGTCCTCGAAGCAGCAGTGGTCGATCCAGACGTGGTCGCAATCGTGACGGAGGCGGATCATCGTATCCGGCTTGCCCCGGAAACTGCCGGGACCGTCAAAAAAGAGATTGCGGATGATCAGGTTGCCGCTGCCGCGCATGAAAGCCCAGATCCCGCTGTGCATGAAGCGCATCTGACGGTCCCCCGTATGCTCCATCAGCGTCTCGATCATCGCATACCCCGGGAAATTGCGCGCCAGCGAGTCATTGCTCAGCCGGAATCCGCCGCCCGGTTCCCGGACCGCACCGTCGAAGCGATCTTCGGCGTGACGGACAGCCTCCTGGAGTTCAGGAGTAAACTGGAAGGCAGTCTTCAAGACGGCACCGCGGATGCCGACGATCGTCTTGTTGCGAAGACCCTCGAAGACGGAACTCTGCGAATAAAGGAAGGGGCCTCCGGAGCCATCCAGGACAATGATGTCATAATCCCGGATCGCCGCCTCGATGCGGGCACGCATGTCTGTTCCGTCGGAAACGAGCACGATCTTACGGCCCTCCACGCCTTTGTCCGGATCCTTTGCCCCGCCCGTCAGGGCATAGTGTCCTCCCTGCAGGTTCTCGCAGGTCGCCCAGCCGGTCGGCGCGTTGGCATCATCCCGGGACAAACACCCTGACCCACAAGACACTGCCGCCAGGGAAAGCAGGAGCATCAGCCACGGCGCCCTCATTGCTGAAAATATTTCAGGTTATCAAAAGAGGGGCGCAGGGAGCCGGACTCGATCCGGTGAATCACCTCCACCACCCGGTCGTTTACCGGGGTAGGGCAGCCGACTTCGCGTCCGTATGCACTCACGGCGCCATTGATGGATTCGACTTCCGTCTTTTTGCCTTTTTCCAGATCCTGAAGCATGCTGGCCTTCAGACGCGCGTGTTTCCGGATGGCAAGAGGGATGATGGCATAGGCCAACGCTTTCTTGACCGGCCCGTGATAGTCCAGCAACTTGACAATATCCTTGCCCTGAACCGGCTCGATCCGGATGCCGCCCGATGCGCAGACGTCGATACACTCCTTGATCAAGGCCTGGACTACCCTCCGGGAAGCCCGGTTGCCGGCGGCCTGACCAAAAGTACACCCCAAGACGGCGCTCATCCCGGAGAATGCGGCATTGATCAGCAACTTGCTCCAACGCGTACCGACGAAATTGTTCTCCACCGTCACAGGGCCCATCTTCTCCAGCAATTCCTTGACTGCCTGTATCTTGGGATGGGAAGGGTCGGAAAGGGATCCGAGGGAGAAAGTTAGACTGTCCGGCGCACTCGTGAGCTCACACACACCCGGCTCCAACATCGTCGCGCCCCAAGCGACCGTGCAGCCCAGGACGTGCTCCCGGCCTACGATCCCGCCGATCTGCAACTCGGGAAGACCGTTCTGGAGCGTCACGATGACGCCGTCGTCTGAGAGATAGTCCTTGAGGAAACGGACGATCTCCCCGTTCTTCTGCTGCTTGGTCATCAGGAAAAGGATATCATATTTCCCGCTCATCTTTTCGGGAACATAGGCCGTCACCGGCTGGCTGAACGTCAATGTCCCGACGATGCGGGCCCCCTGTGCCTGCAGGGCGGCGACATGCCCCTCATTGTGGTTGATCAGGTCAATCTGCCCGCCATTCTTCGTAATGAAAGCGCCCAGGATGGTACCCAGGGATCCTGCGCCAAAGATGGCCGCTCTCGGTGTTTTTTGATCTTCCATAGCTCTGTTTTCAAAGTTCTCACAAGATAGTGATTTCCGCCGAGATTTCCATCCCCCCCTTGCTGAAGATCTCCGGCGCGGAACGCAGGGAATCGTTTTCGTTGATCCCCGCATCGACTATGCTTTCAAACGGGTGTTCGGCAAAGGAATGGACTTGGATTCCTTCGCCGAAGTAAAGTAATAAAACCGGCAGGGGCGCCTGCCGGTTTTATCATATTGAAGGGATCATCGGATCAATATCCGGGATTCTGGGTCAGGGTGTAGCCGCGGTCCTTATACTTGTCCACAAGGAGCTGCGGGATCGGAGAGAGGATCAGGCGGTTGTTCGCATCCCAGTTGCGCTGCTTGTTGCAGTCATAACGAAGCTGATAGACATTCCCGTTAGGGACGGCCTGCAGACCGGTTCCGTTCACCTGCACGAACGTGACTCCGTCCGGGAGTTTATCTCCGGGAGCAGAGGCAGCGAAATAGTAATCAGCATTGCCGTCTCCATCCAGATCGACGGGAGCGTTCAGCGCAGGGATGTTGATACCGGTCCAGGGCATCGTTGCCAGCAGACTGCCGCATCCCCAGCGGAGCAGGTCGTTCTCACGCATGCCCTCCAGGCAGAGTTCGCAACCCCGCTCGCGACGGATCTCCATGATGACCGGATTGTCCACATCGGGGTAGAAATTGGCCTTCAGGTACGGATCGACCGTCGTCGGCAGATCCAGATTGCCGGTAATGCCGGCACGGCGGCGGATCGCTCCGACGGTCTTGCTCCAGATATCAGCGGTCATCTCGCCCAGCTCGGCCTTCGCCTCAGCATAGGAGAGCAGGACCTCGGGATAGCGGTAGATCGGGGTGGAATTAGGGTTGTTGCCGCCCTTGGAATCATCCGCACCATCGGCATACTCGTCGATCGTGAACTTGATGATATGGTAGCCGACCGGCGACGGGGCCGGAATGACCGGAACCGCCGTGGCATTGTTGAACTTGTAACCCGGGGTGCGGACGATGGATGCCAGACGGGGGTCGCGGTTGTTGAACTCGGTCGCGAAGGTCTCCGTCTCGAAGCCGCTCTTGGCGGTGTAAAGCGAACCGTCTTTCATCAAGAAAGTATTGATGAAGGTGCGAACGAAGGAGCGATTGACAGACGCTGCATTGTAATAATTGTTCTGGCTTCCTTTGATCGAGGGAGCCGTCTGGGCGCCGAGCAATACCTCCTTGGTCTGGAGCGTCTCGCTCAGGAAGAGGTCACGGAAGTTTGAAATCAGGCTGTATTTGCCGCCGTTGATGATCTGCTCAGCCGCTTCGGCGGAAAGACGATAGAGCTCCTCCACCGTATAATTGGTGAAGGGTTCGCCCTTGGCGGAAGCCGTGATATTGTTGTACTTGCGGAAGGAAGCCTCATACAGGCAAGCCTGCATCTTGATGAACAAGCAGATGTCCCTGGTGATCGTCGTGTTGTCAACGCTGGTCGCCGTGACATTGTCAATGGCATAATCCAGGTCGTCCAGGATGAACTTGAAGATGACATCCCGGCTGGTACGGTCCTGCCACTCGTAGTCCGGTTCATTGGAACGGATGACATGGTCGACCAGCGGAAGGTCACCATAAGAGCGCATCTTCCTATAGTACCAGAAAGCCCGGAAGAAGCGGCCCTGGCCATAGAAATTGGCCCACACGTCACCCTCAACGCCGCAGGCGGGAGAATTCATCTGCTCCAGGAAATAGTTGATGTCACGCAGGTCATCCCAACCACTCCAGTCGAGATCAGAGTCGGCAGCCGAAAAATCAACGCAATACCGATTGGAGAAGGAGAAAGGAGTACAGACATAGTCCATGCTTCCATCCTTGGAATAAGCCCCCGTCACGGACGGGAAATTGCTATAAAAATTATTGATAGCCAACTGGATAGCACTCTCATTGGCGAAAGCAAGCGCCGGGCTGTATTCATTCGGGTTGTATTCGGACAAGTCACAAGACACGACGAATAAAGCCGCCCAAACAATTGCACAAATCTGGAATATCTTCTTCATAATCGTATCCATTTATTATTTCACGATGCAGACGGCAAGACGGTTGTTCTCCGGAGTGAAGGAGGAGTCCTTCTCTGTACCGTAGAATTCAGTAGAGATGCGGGCGGGGCCGATTCCGGCGGCCTTCAAAGCTTCGGCAACGACCTCGGCGCGCTCCTTGGTGAGCTCGTAGTTGCGCTTGTCCGTTCCGGTGGCCTGGTCGGCATAGCCGGTGATGGAGACCTTCGCCTCGGGATAGGTCTTGAGGGCCTTCACGAGGTTGTCCACCTTGTAGGCTTCGGAGTCACGGATGATGCTCTGGTTCAGTTCGAAGTAGATATCCTCGAGGTGGAGGGCTTCGGCGCGGCGCACGGCCATCGGCTTCGTCGCATTCTCGCAGTCTTCCTTCGCCTTGAGGACCTTGGCCAGTTCGGCACGGAGAGCGTCAGCCTCAGCCTGCGCCTTGGCGGCGGCAGCATTCGCGGCATCAGCGGCGGCATTCGCAGCAGCCAAAGCGGAAGCCGGAATACCGGCAGCGGCAGAAGCAGCCTTCGCCTTGGAACGACCACCGAAGGTGATGTTCAAGCCCAGGCTGTAGGTCTTGAAGGTCGGGTACTGGTAACCGCCGTCGGTGCCCCACCAGTCGATACCCCACTCATAATCGTCGCCACCGTAGTTGATGGTGGTCACGTCGAAGTCGCGGCCGATCTTCTTGTACAGCGGGGACCAGTTCCAGAGGTTTTCACCGGAGAAGAAAACCTTGGCAGATTCGATGTTGATCTTCTGGGTGATCTTCTTGGGAATGGTATAACCGAACTGCAGGCTCTGCAGGTTGATGTAACCGATATCGAAGGTATAGCGGTCCACCGGGAACTGGGCACCGTACTGGTTCCAGGTATTCTTGTGGTTGGCGATGAGCTGGTTGCCGACGCTGGGGGCCGGGAAGAATGCATCCGGGCGCTCGGGAGTCCAGTAGTTGTTGGCGTAGAACTTCGTCATCGGGCCATAGGCAACCTGGTTGCCGGCAGCCCACATCATGTGCTTGCCGCCAGGGGCCCAGGTCTGTTTATAGCGTCCCTGGAAACCGAGGGAAAGGAACCAGTTGTTCCAGTCGAAGTCAAAGCCGAAGGAGAACTGCAGCAAAGGCTTTTTGTTGCCCAGGACGACGAGGTCACCGTACTTCGGAAGGCCGGTTTCTTCGTCGATCAGCAGGCTCTGGCTGCCGAAATCCACCTGCCCGTTGCCGTCCAGGTCGAGGAGCCAGATATCACCCGGCTGGGCGTTGATGCCCTGATTGTTCTGCTGGAGGTCGGAAATGGCCTTATAGGGTTTGCCGGTTCCGAACGCATTGTCGATATCATTCTGGTTCTGGAAGATGCCGTTGGACTTGAAACCCCAGACCAGACCCATCTCCATCCCGGGATAGTATTTGTAGATGTCACCGCCGGCGTTGCCATAGTACTGGTCCACAATCGTGTGGTTGTGGCCGATCGCGCCGTGGAATCCGATGTGGAAAGGTTTGCCCGCCAGCATAAAGCGGTCGTTATAAGCAATCGTCGCTTCCCAACCATACGTACTCATATCCGCGACGTTCCCCTTTCCGGCGGTAGTACCATACACATCCGAATGAGACTCGACCGTGGTCAACATTCCCACGTTCCGCGTGATGAAGTAGTCATAAGAGATATCGAGCCGGTTGTTCAGGAAAGAAGCATCGACACCCACGTCAAACTTCTTGACCGTAGACCAGGTATAGGAAGACAGGACCTCGGAAGGGTAAACAAGATAGGAGGTGGAGGTCTGTCCGTTCCAAACGTGACCGTCCTCGCGCTTGGTTTCAAAGGTCTCCTCGAAAGCATACGCACTGGCCGCGATGGTATCACCCGCCCAGCCATAGGAGGCACGGAACTTGAGGGCACTGATAATCATCGGGTTGACGTGCCACCAAGGCTCCTGGGAAATACGCCAGGCTGCGGAAGCGGAGGGGAAGAAGCCCCACTGATGTCCCGGCGCAAAGGCGGAAGAACCGTCATAACGGGCATTGAGTTCGAGCAGATAGCGCTCGTCCCAGCCCAGATTGATACGGCCGAAGAAGCCGCCCATCCGCCAATATTTTTCCTCATAGCCGTTGTCATCGATCAGACCGTCGTCGTTCGCACCATTCAGGAAAGCCCAAGGGTTGCGTGCGATGGCATTCTCGTAGGAAAGCCCCCGCTTGCGAAGCTCACCCTCGGAATAGGCACGTTGGTCGTAGTTGTAACCAGCCATCGCCTTGAGCCAGAGTTTGTGGAACGTATTTTCATACTCACCCCAGGCATTGACCGTCTGATACTCATTGGTCTTGAACTGATACTGGGCACCCTGACGATACAGGTTGGCATCCGTATCCAGATGACGGGTGACCCCTTCATTCTCACTGTATATCGTCGAGGTGAACACCTGCTGGACATCGTTCCGCCTGGTCCGGTAGGAATAATCAGCCGTGAACCGGAGCGTGTTGTCAAAGAAGGAGGCGACCGCCTGCGTCTGGGTACCGAAGTTCTTGGTGATCTTGTTTTTGCGCACACGTTCAGCGTTCTCACCGATTAGGCCGCCCAGCACGATGGCACCCGCCTTCGAGAAGGTCCCGTCCGGGTTGTAAACCTCCCAGGTAGGGGCACCATACGTATAGAGGGTCGCCAGCGGAGCCGATAAACCACGGCCCTGGGTCGTGGTGACAGCCATATCCACATTGTCATAGGTGAAATCCACATTCTCAGAGATGCGGAGCCAGGGAAGGACCTGCGTGGAAATCTTGGAGCGGATGTTATAGGTCTTGTAGTTGTCACCGGCTCCCTTGTAGATACCGTCATAGTCATACAGACGACCGGAGATCAGATAATTCGTATTGCCGCTGGAGCCATTGACGCTCAGGTTGTGAACCTGGGAATTGGCGTGGCTGCGGAAGATCTCATCCAGCCAGTTGGTGTGGCCATGGTAACGGTACTGGCCGGCGGAAGTCGTCGTCGTGACACCGGCAGAAGTCTTATACTCATCCGCGACATCCTGCGCGTGACCGCTGGCGATCTGAATGTTAGCCGTGTTGTTCTCGTTCTTGCGGTAGTGCACCTTACCATCGGCGATGATCTGGGCATACAACTGACCGTCCGTCATCAGATCCGGCATCGCACGGGGCGTCAAGTAGTTGAAGTTGGTGGAATAGTTGACACGGACTTCATCCTTCGCCTGCGGGCTCTTCGTGGTGATCAGGATCACACCATAAGCACCGCGGCCGCCGTAGATGGCCGTAGCAGCCGCATCCTTCAAGACGGTGATGCTCTCGATATCGTTGGGGTTGATCAGGTTGGGATCGCCCTCGACACCGTCGATCAAGGTCAGCGTATTGAAGTCATTCGGCAGGTTGATTTCGGAAATGTTGTGGAAATCACCGCGGATGTTGTAACCATAGCTGGTGCGATACGGCGCACCGTCCGTAATCGCTACGTTGACCGACGGGAGGTTGCCGATAAGCATCTGGTCCACGTTGGAGGCCGGACGGTTCTCGAACATCTCGGCACCGACGACATCCACGGCACCGGTCAGGTTGGCTTTCTTGACGGCACCGTAACCAACGACGACGACGTCATCCAGGGTCGTCGCGGCGTCTTCCAGCGCGGCATTGATGGAAGTTCTGCCATTGACAGGAATCTCCTGGTCCTTCATGCCGATAAAGGAGACCACGAGGGTCTGGTCAGGACGGGCACTGATCGAATAGCGACCTTCCAGGTCGGTGACCGTGCCCTGGGTCGTACCCATGACCATCACGCTCGCTCCCGGAAGGGGATCGCCCTGATCGTCATAGACGACACCACGAACGGTGACCGTCCTTCCAACGTTCTGATCGGCATCGGCCCTGGAGGGTGCCGCAGCTGCGGACACGCAGAGCGGTCCGGCCAGAAGCAGCAACGCAACGCCGAGACGGAGAATGAGTTTTGTTTGATTCATAATCAAGTCCGGTAGAAAAAAACTGCCAGGCTTGATCATTGGGGGGCTGGGGGATGCGGGCGGGTTGTCGGAATGGGGCCGGTTCGGGTCGGGATAAACGGGACAAAGCAAAAAAACGGATTTGGGCGGCAAGAAATAGGACAAAACCGTGCCCCGGATGCCGTCAGGCCTGATTTTTCGGGAGCGGGAGAGTTCGCCTTGTTTTACCCGTCCAGGAGTTGTTTCAGCAGTTCCCGTTTCATCTCCGGGCTGAGGCCGGAAAGCAAATTGCCGGCCCTGGCGGCATCATCCGGCCCGTTCTCTCCTGCAAGAAGCAGCCGGTTGAATGCCATCTGCTTCTCCAGGGGGAATTCCGCAATGTAGCCGGCCGTCACGCTGTGCCCCGGGCTGTGGCCCATGCTCTCGCTGATGTATCGCGTCGGTACTCCGGCCAGGGACAGGTTGGTCGCGAAGCTGTGCCGGCACCATGTCGGGGTCGGGCTGACAGACCAGCCCAGATGCCGGGCGACGATTTCCATCCGCGCGGAAATGTTGCTGTTCATCAGATTGACCTTTTTTCTGCATGCGCTTTCCTCCCGGACTCCGTCCAGGATGAAGGGAAACAGCAATTGGCCCCGCTGCTCCGGGGCAGCCGTATCCAGCAGAATGTCAGCGAGTTGCGGGATGATGGGGACGATCACTTCGCTGTTGTTGTCAGCCCGGTCCCGGGTCTTCTGCCGCTCGAAGCGGAGCGCCCGGCCTCCCTGCTCGAACCAAAACGCATCGTAGCGCAGCCGCGCCGCGTCGGAGAGGTTCATCCCATTGGCCAAATACAGGAAAAGGAAAAGGCCGAGGCTCTGCCGGACTAGCACCCGCTGATACTCGTAGCGCAACGGAAGTTCTGCTTCGCGTCGCTCTGAAAAGAACCGGTACAATTGTGTCATCTGGCTGACACTGAGGAATTTCTCCTTCCGCGAGCGTCCTTTCGGGATGGAGATCAGGCTCGCATCCCGTTCCCCGAACGGGTATTCCTCCGCCCGGATATATCCCAGCCGGACGCATTCCTTGACCACGACACGGCAGGCTCGCAGATAGATGCCGATTGTTGCCTTGGAATAGCCCCGGGCCTTCATCTTCCGTACCCAGCAGGCCAGGACGGAGGTATTGACCAGGAAGCCGTCCCGGGGCGTAAAACCCGTCAATTCCCGGAAGGAGCGGAGCGCGTAGCGGTAGCTCTCGGCGGTCCCGATGCCGCGGCTGTCGAGGATCCGTTCCCATTCCGAGAGGAAATGCTTGCCGTCGCCGCTCTTGCCGGTCAGGGCGGCGGAGATCTTGTCGAGTGTCAGGGTGGACTGCAAGGCGAGGTCCCGGATCCTGGCGACGCATCGGGCGAATGCCTGGCGATATTCCTCCTGCTTGGCGTAATATAGGTCGTTGCGAGTGAAGGTATCGTGGCGGCGGAGGCCCTTCCGCGCCGTGCAGATGGCGGAAAATTCCCCGACCGTCCAACTGTCTCCAAGCAGATAATAGTAGCGTCCGCCGTTGAGCGAGAAACGCAGGCAGACCGGAAGCGCCTGCCGACCAGCCGAGCCCCGTTTGGACGACAGGGTCAGGGCGATGGTGCAAATTCCAATTCGTTCCCGACAGAGGACCGGGAAGTTCGCAGACTTTTTATGAACGACTTTGGCGAATTGGGTCATATTTGGGACAAATATTCTTGGTACGTGACTTTAAATTATTGATATATAATAGTCTATTAGCAATTATACAATCTATATTTTGGGGCGGAAATGGGACAAAAAAACATTTTGAAAAACATCGCCTCGCCTGCCCCGCTCCCACAAATATAGCAAATAACTGATTCTATGCAAACTAGATATGAATTTTGTTTTATCAACTTATTCTTTTTGATTGAGACAGTTTCTTTTATGGAAAATATTTGATGTGCGGTTGAAAAATGATTACTTTTGTGATATGCATTCGAGTCTTCAGATCAAGTTCATCCTGGCCGCGGCACTTTCTTTGCTCTCGGGCTTGTCCCTGCTTGCCGGCGGCAAGCGGGTGGTTTTCATCGGCGACTCCATCACCGACGGGAACTGGGGTAACGTGTACAATTTCAAGCCCACTTCCGCCGAGCGCAGCCAGACGGATCTAAACCATATCTACGGTCACAGTTACGTGATGTTGATCGCATCCGACATCCAG
>JAFUWZ010000010.1 GCA_017471045.1 Bacteroidales bacterium | reverse complement strand
TTCCGGGTGTACGTTACCACATCCTTAGAGGAGCTTTGGATACCGCTGGCGTAGAAGGACGGACCCAGTCCCGTTCCCTCTATGGTGCCAAGAGGCCGAAGAAATCTAAGAAGTAATCACCTAATTTTTAATTTCTTACAACAATGAGAAAATCGAAGCCTAAGAAGAGGATTCTACTTCCTGATCCGAAGTATCACGATGTGTTGGTGACACGGTTCGTGAACAACCTTATGTTGCAGGGGAAGAAGAGTATCGCTTATTCTATTTTTTACGATGCCATTGACATGGTAGGCGAGAAGATGAAGGATTCTGACAAGGCTCCTCTGGATATTTGGAGGAAAGCTCTCGAGAACGTGACCCCTCAGGTCGAGGTCAAGTCACGCCGTATCGGTGGAGCGAACTTCCAGGTGCCTACAGAGTTGAGACCGGAGCGGAAGATTTCAGTTTCTATCAAGAATATGATACTTTTTGCCCGCAAGCGCTCCGGCCACTCCATGGCTGAAAAACTTTGTGCAGAAATCGTCGCTGCATACAACAACGAAGGTGGTGCATTCAAGAGAAAAGAGGATATGCACAAGATGGCTGAAGCCAACAAGGCATTCGCCCACTTCCGTTTCTAATTTACCATGTAACGAATGGCCAAGAGAGACCTTACATACACCAGGAACATCGGTATCATCGCCCATATTGATGCCGGCAAGACCACCACGTCCGAACGTATCCTGTATTATACGGGGAAGATTCACAAAATCGGCGAAGTACACGAGGGTGGCGCCACGATGGACTGGATGGTACAGGAGCAGGAGCGTGGTATCACCATCACTTCTGCCGCCACCACCGCCTTCTGGCATTATAACGGCGATGTATATCAGCTGAACCTTATCGACACTCCCGGGCACGTGGATTTCACGGTCGAGGTCGAGCGCGCCCTGCGCGTGCTGGACGGAACCGTCGCCACGTTTGACGCCGTGGGCCGCGTACAGCCTCAGTCCGAGACCGTATGGCGCCAGGCGGACAAGTTCCGTGTGCCGAAGATTGCCTATGTCAACAAGATGGACCGCGTAGGTGCAGATTTCCTCGCCTGTGTCGAGGAAATCAAGACCAAGCTCGGGGCTACGGCCGTGCCGATTGCACTGCCGATCGGGTCCGAGGACAAATTCGCCGGCATCATCGACCTCGTCAGCCGCAAGGCTTATGAATATGACAGCGACAATCAGGACCTCGTCAATTTCACCGAGATTCCCATTCCGGCCGACATGGCCGACGAGGTGGAAATCTGGCGGGAGAAACTGGTCGAGGCGGCAGCCGATTGCGACGATGCGCTGATGGAGAAGTATTTCGACGATCCCGACTCGGTGACCGAGGAGGAGATCATCGCTGCGCTCCGCAAGGGCACCATCGCGATGAAGATCGTTCCTGCGACCTGTGGCTCTTCTTACAAGGACAAGGGTGTCCAGTTCCTGCTGGATTCCATTGCCCGTTACCTCCCTTCCCCGCTGGACATCGCCCATGAAAAGGGCACCAACAAGTTCACCGGCAAAGAGGAGGATATCGCTCCCGACGCCAGCGCGCCGTTCGTGGGACTCGTCTTCAAAATTGCCACGGATCCGTATGTGGGCCGTCTGGCCTATATCCGTGCCTATCAAGGCAAATTGGATGCGGGTACCTACGTCCTGAACACCCGTTCGGGCAAGAAAGAGCGCGTGGCCCGGCTCTACCAGATGCATTCCAACCACCAGAACCCCATCGAGTTCGTGGAGGCCGGTGACATCTGCGCAGCCGTCGGTTTCAAAGAGCTCCGCACCGGTGATACGATTTGCGCCGAGAACTTCCCTGTGACCCTTGAGTCGATGGAGTTCCCGGATCCCGTGATCGGTATCGCCGTCGAGCCCAAGACCCAGCAGGATTTGGACAAGCTCGGTGTCGCTCTCGGCAAACTGGCCGAAGAAGACCCGACCTTCACCGTCAAGTCCGACGCCGAGACCGGTCAGACGGTCATCAGCGGTATGGGTGAGCTCCACCTGGACATCATCGTGGACAGACTCCGCAGAGAGTTCGGCGTGGAAATCAACCAGGGAGCCCCGCAGGTCAACTACAAAGAGGCGATCACAGGTACGGTCCAGCACAGAGAGCTGTTCCGCAAGCAATCCGGTGGACGCGGTAAATTCGCGGACATCATCGTCGAAATCGGACCCGCCGACGAAGGCGTCGCCGGTCTGCAGTTCGACAACCAGGTCAAGGGCGGCAACGTGCCCAAGGAATATGTACCGAGTGTCCAGAAGGGATTCGAGTCGGCTATGGCCAACGGTGTCCTGGCGGGCTACGAGGTGCAGGCCCTGAAGGTGACGCTCCTGGACGGCAGCTACCACCCGGTGGACTCCGACCAGCTGTCCTTCGAGATTGCTGCGCGCCTGGCTTTCCGTCATGCCTGCCCCAAGTGCAAGCCTGTGCTGCTTGAGCCAATCATGAATCTGGAGGTAGTTACTCCGGAAGAATACATGGGAGATATCGTCGGAGACCTGAACCGCCGCCGCGGCCAGATCAACGCCATGGATTCCACCGCCAATGGCGCGAGGATCATCAAGGCGTTCGTGCCGCTCTCCGAGCAGTTCGGTTACGTCACGGTGCTGAGGACCCTGTCCTCCGGTCGTGCCACGAGTACGATGAGCTTCGACCACTATTCCGAGGTGCCGGCCAACCTGGCCAAGGACATCATCGAGAAGAGCGGTTATCGCCACGGTGACGACGACGTTTAATGGAAAACATAAAAAAGTGTAATTGATATGAGTCAGAAAATCAGAATCAAACTCAAATCATTCGATCACATGCTGCTGGACAAGTCAGCTAAGAAGATCGCGGATACCGTGGCTTCTACCGGTGCGAAGGTGTGCGGACCGATTCCGCTTCCGACCCACAAGAAGATCTTCACGGTGAACCGTTCCACCTTCGTCAACAAGAAAGCCCGCGAGCAGTTTGAGCTCAGCTCTTATTGCCGTCTGCTGGACATCGACGACTCCAACGCGAAGACGGTCGATGCCCTCATGAAGCTCGAGCTTCCTTCCGGCGTCGAGGTTGAGATCAAAGTGTGATCGGTGACTCCGCCGTTGCGGAGCCCCAGACGATAGCAGCAAGGCCACATAGGTCTTGCTGCTTAAGGTCCCTTAGCTCAGTTGGTTAGAGCAGCGGACTCATAATCCGTGGGTCGTAGGTTCAAGTCCTACAGGGACCACATAAAAATCGGCAGCGATGCCGATTTTTTTGTGGCCCATGGACTGTTGTATTTTTTTTGTTACATTTGCGGTTAGCAATATGGTTCAACTATGAAAAAGACTTTGTTAACCTTCATCATCGTGCTGACAGCCGGCCTGTCGGCGCTGGCCCAAAGCCCCGAAGGCATCTGGTGGAATGCCGGAGACCTCGCGCGGGCAGGTAAGACCATCAAACTGAATGACGAGAAACTCGGTTTCGAGCAACGCGACCTTCTGCTCATGACAGCCGGAGGCCAGGAGTTGCTGGACACCTGGAACAAATACAGCAACATGCGCACCTGGGGCACCTGGCTGACGGTGGGCGGAGGTGTCGTCCTTGTGACCGGCCTGGGCGTAGGCGGCATCTACTTCTTGGCCGGCATGGTCGGGACCATCTTCGTCGCTATCGGCGGACAGGAAGCCGTGGACAAGCTTTGGGCGGATATCGGCCCCAAAGCGACCGCCGGCGGCGTCGTCAGCCTGGTGGGCCTGAGCGGTGCCGTCACCGGCATCGTCTTTCTCTGCGTCGGCAACAGCCACCTGACCAAAACCGTCCGCTACTGCAATGAGCTGGGCATCCCGAAAGAATCGCAGCTGGCCTTTGGCCAAACGCGCAACGGAATCGGACTGAGCTGGACCTTCTAAGCCCCGTGTGGCCGGAATGGACGGCAAAGGATTACCCAGGAACCGGAAAAAAATACTGTTTCCGGTTCCTTTTTGCATATAAATGAGTACCTTTGTATAACGAAAGTACTGTGTAATGAAACCTGATAACCTGAAAATCGTCCCGGTCACGGGGCGGAAAATGCTTAAACAATTCATTGAATTCCCGTTGGACCTGTACAAGGATTGCGACAAATGGGTCCCGGCCTTCGAAGACGACGAATACAAATCCCTCGGCAACGAGAATCCCTCCCTCGCCTTCTGCGAAAGGGAGCTGTACCTGGCCATGCAGGACAGCCGGATCGTGGGCCGCGTGGCCGCGATCATCAACCATAACGCCAACAAGAAATGGGGCGAAGAAGTGGTCCGCTTCGGCTGGATCGACTTTATCGAAGACTTCGATGTGGCGCAGGCCCTGATCGGCGCCGTCGTTCAGTGGGGACGCGCGCGGGGATGTACCAAAATCAAAGGTCCGCTCGGTTTCACCGACATGGATCGCGAAGGCCTGCTGGTCGAAGGTTTCGAATATGAAAGCCCCTTCACCGTCATCTACAACTATCCCTACTACGGAGAGTTCCTGGAGCGGATGGGATTCACGAAAGACGCCGACTGGACCCAGCGCTATGTCGATCTGCCGGACCAGCTGCCGGGCATGTTCCAATATGCGAACCTGGTGGAACAGCGT
>JAFUWZ010000048.1 GCA_017471045.1 Bacteroidales bacterium | reverse complement strand
GAGTTCAAGACCGAGATCCAGAAGGGCGGTTTCCTGCTCTGCCACTGGGACGGCACGCCCGAGACCGAGCAGAAGATCAAGGATGAGACCAAGGCCACGATCCGCTGTATCCCTGTGGACACGGTCGTCTGCGAAGAGGAAGGCAAGTGTATCTATTCCGGTCAGCCTTCCCACCGGAGAGTCGTATTCGCCATTTCTTATTAGACACGATATGAAAAAGAGACTGATCACGGCCGCGGCGCTGATCCTGGCCGCGAATACGGGTGCCTGGGCCCAGCTGAATGTCCAGGATGCGGCAGCCAAGGCCGCGGAAGCCCTGGCCCAGACCCAGGAAGAGCAGCAGGCGGAAGTCAAACCCAACTACTGGACCCGCTTCGCCAAGTTTGACATAGGATTTACCAACACGATGCTAACCAACTGGGCGGCCGGCGGATACAACCAGACCACCCTGGCGTCCGGCCTGGATGCCAACGCCAACTACAAAAAGGGGCTGACCTACTGGAACAACCGGCTGCAGTTGGACTACGGCTTCCTCTATTCCGAAGACAAGCCGCTCATCCAGAAGAACAAAGACCAGATGCTGCTGGACAGCAAATGGGGTTACAAGACCAGCGAGAAGTCCAAATGGAGCTATACGGCTTCCTTCAACTTCCGCTCCCAATTCTCCGACACCTACAAGTACACCAACCCAGGAGGTGAGAATCCGACCCGGGAGGACTGGCGCGCCAACAGCCTCCTCCAGTCCAGTTTCCTCTCCCCGGCCTATACGACCCTGTCGCTGGGTATCGACTGGGCCCCGAAGCCCTGGATCACCGTCAACTTCTCCCCGCTGACCGGAGGTTTCACCATCGTCCGGCGTGAAGAGTTGCGGAAAACCTACAGCATGGCCCTCAAGGACTCGTATGAGTCCTACACCGGAGACATTGAGAGCTATATGTACCGTGCTGCACGCTTCCAGCTGGGTGCCCAGCTGACGGCCAATGCCAAGTTCAGCATCAACGACGTCTTCACCGGAGAGACCAAACTCATCCTTTTCTCCGACTACCTCAATCACCCGCAGGAGCTGCGCGTCAACTGGGACAACAAGATCACCTGGAAACTGGCCAAACATTTCGGCGTCACGTTCCAGACCTGGCTCATCTATGATCCCAACGTCCTTATCGACGGGATAAAAAAAGTACAGTTCAAGGAGTTCCTGACGTTCAACTTCACCTACACGCTGGAGCCGAAGAAGAAGAAATGACGGACTGACCGGCCATGAGGATCCTGCTTGCTGTCAGCGGAGGCATCGACTCGATGTATCTCGCAGAGAATGCCGGGGACTTGTTCCCCGGCAGTTCTTTCGCTGTCGCGCATTGCAATTTCCGGCTCCGCGGTGCTGCATCGGACGGGGATGAAGCGTTCGTAAGAAGTTGGTGCGAGGCACATGCGCTGACAATCTTCGTCCAATCCTTTGACACACCGACGTTTGCGCACAAACACGGGATCAGCCTCGAAATGGCGGCCCGCGAACTGCGCTACCGCTGGTTTGCACAATTGTGCAGCGAGGAAGGATTCGACGCCGTCGCCGTCGCCCACAACAGCGACGACGATGCGGAAACGATGCTGCTCAACCTCTTGCGGGGTTCAGGCACCCACGGTTTGAGAGGGATGGCGCCCGAGGGGCCGATTCCGTTCAGTGCGGGTCCGGCGCGGTTGCTGCGGCCGATGCTGGGCTTGGAGCGCAAGACCATCGCCGCCTGGATGCAGGCGCATGGGAAAAGCTGGCGCGAGGATCATACCAACGCCGATGACCGCATCAAGCGCAACAAGCTCCGACTGAAGGCATTCCCCGTGTTCGAAGAGATCAATCCCGCCTTCCGGGCCACCTTGCGCAGCGACCGGGATCATATTGCGCAAGCGGACGACATCGCCGAGGAGTATTTCCGCACGGCACTGCCCTACGTCCGGGACGCCCGGGGCCGCATCGATACGACCCGCCTGCTGGAATACACCCACTGGCGCTATCTGCTGTTCCGGCTGACCGGGCCCCTCGGCCTGGATGCCGGTCATCTGGCGCAACTGGAAGCGGCGCTCGCAGCCGGTCAGACGGCAGAAACCCGATATTACGGTCCCCTGACGCTGTCCCGGGGCTTCCTGTCCCTCCCGGAAGGAGAGACTGCGCCGCATGTTCACCTTGACACCCTCCCCTGCCCGACCGACTGGAAGGAGCTGCTGAGGCCAGGCACACTCATCCTGGACGCGGATCTCCTGCCCCGGCAACCTGTCCTGCGGGCCTGGCAGCCCGGAGACTGGATGATCCCCCTCGGGATGAAAGGGCGGAAAAAGCTGAGCGATCTTTTCAACGACCTCAAGCTGAGCGCCGAAGACAAAGTCCGGGCCCGGGTGATGGACTATCCCGGCATACCGGGACGGGCGGCATTGCTCTACCCCTGGCGGATCGACGACTCCCTGAAAGTGACTGAAAAAACGAAACGGATCCTGATTGTTAAATCCGAAGAATAGGATTATATTTGTATCAAACATATTATTTATTATGAAAAAGATCGTCAACATCCTCACCATTGCCCTGATGCTCGCGGCTGCTATGCCCCTTCAGGCCCAAGTGACCCGCCACGGATCGGAAGACTTCAAGATCGGAGTCGCCGGTTTCTCCTACCGCAAGTTCAACATCGACCAGACGCTCCAGTTCCTCAAGGACATGGATGTCAAGTACTTTTCCGTCAAGGACTGGTGGCTGCCGCTGGACTCCACCCAGGAGCAGATCGATGCTTTCAAGGCCAAATGTGCGGAGTACGGCATCGAAGGCTATATCCTCGGTCCTATCTATATGAGGAGCAAGGAGCAGGTGGACCGCGCTTTTGCGTACGCCGGCCGATACGGCTCCAAGGTGTTTATCGGTGTGCCGGATTATGACCTCCTCCCCTACGTGATCGAGAAGGTCAAGGAGACCGGCATCAAGGTCGCGATCCACACCCACGGACCGGATGGTGCCGCATTCCCGGACATCCGTACGGTTGTCGAGATGGTCAAGGATCCGTCTCTCGGCGTGGGATGCTGCATGGATCTCGGCCATACGTTCCGTTCCGGCTACGATGTAGCGAAGGACATCCGCAAGTATGGCAAGTGGATCTATGACGTGCATATTAAGGATGAGACCGCGCCCAGCAAGGCCGGCCAGACCTGGGAGATGGGGCGCGGCCAGATGGACATCAAGGCCATCGTGAAGGCGTTCCGCAAGATCAAGTACCAGGGCGTGATCTCCGTCGAGTTTGAGAAGAACGGGGACAACCCGCATCCGGGCGTGGCCGAGTCGATCGGTTATCTGCGCGGCATCATGGACGCCACAGCCCGATAGCCGCCGTCCCCGCACGGACCGGGACCGCCGCACGCATTCGGGGAGCATCCCCCCCCGAAGGGGCGAAGCTTT
>JAFUWZ010000047.1 GCA_017471045.1 Bacteroidales bacterium | reverse complement strand
TAAATACTACTGATGATATGAAAACTGATTTGTCAAAAATCCTTACGGTCGCAGGCCAGCACGGCCTGTTCGAGTATGTCGCCCAGGCGCGGAACGGTATCATTGCCGAATCCCTGGCCACCAAGAAAAGAACGGCGCTGGACGCCCACAGCCGCGTGAATACCCTTGCGGATATCGCGATCTATACTTCCGAAGGCGAGTGCAAGTTGAAAGAGGTCTTCCTTGCCCTCAAGGAGGCCCTCGGCGAGGAGCAGGCGCCGACATCCAAGTCTTCTCCGGAAGTGTTGAAGGCGCTCTTTGCCAAGGCCATCCCCGATTACGACGAGGACCGCTTCTATGTCTCCCACATGAAGAAGGTCATCGACTGGTACAACGAGCTTGTCCAGTTCGCCTCCCTCGATTTTGTCGAGGAAGAAGAGGCCGAAGCGGCAGAAGAGGACGGCGAAGATCCGGAGAATGCGTAAACCCTCCCTCCAGGTCCTGACGCTCGGCTGCTCGAAGAATACGGTCGATACCGAGCATCTCCTGTTTCAGGCGGGAGATGCGTTCGATGTGGTTCCGGCCGATGCGCGGCCGGACTTTGTAGATTACCTGCTGGTCAACACCTGCGGCTTTATCGGAGATGCAAAGGAAGAGTCAGTCCAGGCGATCCTGGAGGCAGGGCAGCGGCGCGCGAGAGGACGGGCCGGCAAACTGATCGTCTTCGGCTGCCTGTCGCAGCGTTATCCCGACGAACTGCCGGACCTGATCCCAGAGGTGGATGCGTGGTACGGTGCCCGTGACCTGGATCCCGTGCTTCGCGCCATCGGCGTCGAGCCCCGGCCGGACCGGCACTGCGGCCGCGTCCGGACCGAGAACCGTCCCGGTACCGCCTATCTGAAGATTTCCGAGGGCTGCGACCGTTCCTGCGCCTACTGCGCCATTCCGGGGATACGGGGGGCGCACCGCTCCGTCCCGATGGAAGACCTGGTCGAAGAGGCGCGTTTCCTTTCGGCCCGGGGCGTAAAGGAACTCGTCGTCATAGCGCAGGATACGACTTATTACGGTCTGGACCTCTACCGTCGCCGCGCCTTGGCTGAACTGCTGCAACGCCTGTCGGAGGTCGAGGGGATCGAGTGGATCCGCATCCATTATTCGTATCCGTCCGGGTTCCCGCGCGACGTGCTTGCGCAGATGGCGTCCAATCCCAAGGTCTGCCCCTATCTGGACATTCCGTTGCAGCACATTTCCGACCGGGTCCTCTCGATGATGCACCGGCACTGTACGGAAGCCCAGACGCGTGCGCTGATCCGGGACCTGCGTACAAGGGTGCCGGGAGTCGTGCTGCGGACAACGATGATCGTGGGGCATCCCGGAGAAGGGGAGCGCGAATTCGAGGAATTGCTCGAGTTCGTTCGTGAGGCGCGTTTCGAGCGCCTGGGCGCCTTTACCTATTCCGAAGAAGAGGGGACCTACGGTGCCGAGCACTACGACGACGCGGTCCTGTCGGAGGTCAAGGAAGAACGCCTGGCCCGCCTGATGGAACTCCAGCGGGAGATTTCCCTGGAATACAACCAATCCCGGGTGGGGACCGTGGAGCACGTGCTGGTCGATGCTTTCGACGATGAGACCCTGGTCTGCCGCAGCCGTTTCGAAAGTCCCGACGTGGATGGCGAGATTCTTGTAAGATATGATGCGGAAGCTTTCGGTCACCGGACTCCGTCCGAATTGTGCGGCTCTTTTATCGAGGTCCGTATCATCGGTGCGGATGAGTATGACCTGATCGCTGAATTTGTAAAATGTTGAATACACTATGAAACGTTTTCTGACTGTCGCTTCTGCGGCTATCATCCTGGCCGCCTGTTCGCCGCAGGCCTATGTGATGCGGTTGGAGATGAGATGCCTTTCCCCGTCCGGCCTGGATCTGGACAACAAGTCCATGGCTGTCGTCTATCTGGAGGACGGGTCCTACCGGGATTCCCTCTTCAACAACTGCTTCGCGGACGGCCTTGCCCAAGGCCTTGAGAAGGAGTATTTCGAGGGCAAACGCGCGGTGGACATCTTCAGCGCCTACAAGGGAGAGGGCGAAGATTATACTTCCAAGGACACGCTGCAGAGCCTCGTGATGCGGCTCAACAAGGATGTGATCTTCCTGGTGGATACACCTGAGTTTTCGGATCCTGATGCCCTCAAGTCAGACTGCAAGGCGCATGTGTATGTCTATGATTCAATGGGGGCCCTGGATGTTGTCAAGACAGCTACGAATGTGGGTAACGGGACGATGAAGGTGACGATGTCGGAAGAGGAGGGGTCGATGCTGGGCTCCGACGCCCAGTTGCTGGGGCTGAGGATGGCCAAGCCATTCCTCAATACCTGGACGCCCGAGTCCCATTCCGTGATCTATTTCGACGGGATGAACGAAAAGTGGTCCAAGGCCGTCTGGCTCGCTTCTGAGATGGAATGGGAGCAGGCCCGCGAGATCTGGATGGACCTGGCACAGCACAAGGATCCGCTGTACGCCTCCTGCGCCCAGTATGACACGGCCCTGGCCTGCTACATGATGCGTCAGTACGACCTGGCTCTCGAGTGGCTCGACCTCTCTGACAAGACCCAGGTCATCAGCCTCTCCAGCGGCCTTCGCAAGCGGATCCTCGAAAAAAAGAACAAATAATTCCCGCGGATTTTCTTCTGTCGGAGTTTTTTTGTATTTTTGCCCCCGGAGAAGTGGCCGAGTGGACGAAGGCAGCGCACTCGAAATGCGCCAAACGGGCATAAACCTGTTTCAGGGGTTCGAATCCCTTCTTCTCCGCCAAAGCAAAAGAAAATAGGCGTCGAGCTTGCTCGTACGCCTATTTTCTTTTGCTTTGGCAAGCCCGCCGCAGGCGGGAAGGGAAGTCGGAGGCCGCAGGCCGACGAAATCCCAGGGAAGAAAATCGTCTAGTCGTACAACTCCCGGATACAGGCCTGGGCCAGTGCTTCCAACGAGGAAATACAGCGGTCGGAGGGGAGGCCGGTATAACTGTATGCGATCGGAATCTCCGTGCAGGCGGCGACGATCGGCAGGTCGCGGACAGACCAGAACTTCAGACAGACGGACCGCAGCAGGGCACCGGCTTCCTCGAAGCGGCTGGCTTTCACAAGGTGGATGACTTCCTGGACTTCGTTGCGCGTCTCCTCGTCAGGGACGACGAACGCGTATCCGCTCCGGGCTGCATTGTCCTGGAAGATGCCGGCCTTGATCGTGCCGAGCGTCGCGGTGAGCCAGGCGCCTTCCGGCGAACGTTCGCGGGCCGAACGGACGGTCTCGTCGATGATGTGGATCAGAGGCCGGTTCAGCGAGTCCCGGAAGTGGTCGATGTAGTAATGGGCCGTGTTGCAGGTGACGCAGAGGATATCCGCGCCCCAATCGGTCAGCAGTTGCAAGCCCGAGCTCAGGGCCGGCTCCGGGTTCTCACCACTGCCGAAGATGGGCGCGTTGCGGTCGGGTGTCTGGGGCTGGGAGAGCAGGATGACCCGCGGATGCTCCCGGTCGGCGCGCGCAGGTGCTTTTACGACCAGCAGCCGCATGAATTCGGCGGAAGCCGCCGGTCCGAGTCCGCCCAGTACCCCGAGCGTCTTGCCGTTATAGTGCTGGCCCTGACCTTGTGGCCGTTCGTTTTCCTGTGCGGGCGCCGTGCAGCACTCCTGCCCCCGGAGGCCAAGCGCCATGGCAAGCACGGCGGATAGTGTGAGAATCCATTTTTTCATACGCAGAAGTATCAATCATTCCCCGCCGCCCAGGGCGCGGTACAGCGAGATCAGGCCGTCTAGGAAATCGTAACGGTCGCCCACTTGCTGGAGCTCGGCCGAGAGCAGGGACTGCTGGGCGGTCAGGACTTCCAGGTAGGTGGCGCCGGAGTTGTGCATCAACTGCTGGGTGCTGCTGACGGCACTGCGCAGGTCTTCGATCTGCCGGATGCGCAGGTCGGTCTTGCCGAGGGCGGCGCGGCATTTGGCGACGGCTTCATTGACTTCGGCTCCTGCCACGAGCAGGCTGTTGTGGAAGGCGATGGCCGCTTCTTCCTGCCGGGCCTGGGCCAGGGTCAAGTCCGCCCGGCGTCGTCCTCCGGCGAGAAGCGGCTCCGCAGCCGAGGCGCCCAGGGACAGCAGCAGGCCGGCCGGCGAAGTCAGGGCTTTCTCCCAGCCGAAGGCCCCGTTGAGGCGGAGGGCGGGATAGAACGCGGCGCGGGCGATCTGCGTGTCGTAGAAAGCCATCCGGAGGTCATACTCGGCGAGGAGTACATCGGGCCGGCGTGACAGGAGCCGGACCGGAATGCCGGTCTCCAGATCCCGCTCATACAGGGCCGGGTCGAAATCGCTGACCACGATGTCGTGGGGCGTCTCCCCGAGCAGCAGGCATAGGGTGTTTTCCGTCAGCCGGATCTGGTATTCCAGGTCGGACAGGGAGGCCTCGATTGACAAGGCGTTGGCCTCGGTCTGCGAGACGGAAGCCTCGTTGGTCATGCCGGCTTCTTTCATCGCTTTCATGATGCGGACGTTCTCCTTCCAGGAGTCGGCCGTCTGGCGCGAGATGGCCAGCTTGCCATTCAGCATCTGCAGGGTGTAGTAGGCCCGTGCGATGGAGGCGATCAGCTCTGTCTGCACGCTGCGGTGCCAGACCCCGCTGCGCTCATAGGCGGCGAGCGCCTTACGGCGGGCGTTGGTCAGGCTGCCGCGCAGGTCGACTTCCCAGCTTGCGGCCGGGGAGATCCCATAGCCCAGGACGTTGCCGCCATAGCGAACTTGGCTTTGGGCGAAGGAGACGGACGGGGCGAGGTCCAACGTCGGCAGCAAGGCCAGCCGGGCAGCCCGGAGGGATGCTTCCGCTTCGATGACCCGCAGGGATGCCGTCTTCATCTGCGGATTGTTGTCCAGTCCCCGGGCGATCAGGTCCTGAAGCCGGGGATCGGTGAAGAAGGAGCGCCAGCCTAAGTCGGCGATGGAGACGGTGTCGCCATCTGCCGGAATGTCCAGGCCGTAGAGCCGGTCCAGTTCCGGCAGATCAGGCCGCGTATATTCTTGGTAAACAGAGCAGCCGGCGCAAAGCAGCAAGACGGCTGCAATCATGCATTTTTTCATTCCTCTCCCTCCTTTCTCAGGGGCCGTACCTTCTCTTCGAGCGCTTCGAAAAGAATGAACAGGGCCGGTGTGAAGAATAACAGACTCAGCGTGCCCAGGGTCATGCCGCCGATGACGCCGGCACCGATCGTGCTGTTGCCCTTGGCGCCGACGCCGCTCGCCACCAGCAGGGGGAACAGGCCGATCACCATCGTCAGGACGGTCATCATGATGGGGCGGAAGCGTTCCCGTGCCGCAAAGATGGCGGCCTGGGCCAGCCCGAATCCCTCGCGGCGCTTGGTCACCGCATACTCGGTGATCAGGATGGCCGTCTTGGAGATCAAGCCGATCAGCATGATCAGGCCGGTCTGCAGGTAGATGTTGTTTTCCAGCCCCATCGCCTTGGCCAGCAGGAAGCTGCCCAGCAGACCCGTCGGCACGGCGAGCAGCACGGCGAAGGGAAGGAAGAAGCTCTCGTATAGGGCGCTGAGGATCAAGTAGATCAGGACGAAGCAGATCACGAAGATCAGGATCGTGTTGTTGGAGCTGGATGCCTCCTCGCGCGTGATGCCGCCGAAGTCGTAACTGTAGCCGACCGGCAGCGTCTCCTTGGAGACTTCGCGGATCGCCCGGATGGCGTCTCCCGACGAATACCCATCCGCAGCGCGTCCGGTGATCGTGATGCTGGGGAACATGTTGAAACGCGAAACGCTTTCCGGCGCGTAAATCTTGGTCAGGGTGATGAACTGCGTGATCGGTGCCATGTCGTTGCCGATGCGGACGAAGATGTTGTCGAGGGTCTGCTTGTCCACGCGGTATTGGGGATCCGCCTGCACGATGACGTTGTAGAGCTTGGTGAAACGGTTGAACTTGGTCGAGAGCGAGCCGCCGTAGTAGCCTTGCAGGACGGAGAGGATTTCCTTGGGGGAGATGCCGGCCCGTTTGCACTTCGCCGGATCCAGATCCACGCGATATTGCGGGAAGTTGGGGTTGAAAGAGGTGCTGGCCGAGCCGATCTCCGGCCGCTCGAGCAGGTTGCCCAGCAGGGCCGTGGTGATCTGGTACAGGTCGTTGATGTCGCCGCCCTTGGTATCCTGGATGAAGAGCTGGAAGCCGTTGGTGGCACCATAGCCGGGGATCATCGGCATGGTGGAAGTGAAAACGGTGGCTTCGTTGATGTCGTTGGTCTGCTCCTTGATGCGGGCCATGATGGCGTCGACGCTGTGCGCTTTGCCGGGACGCTCGCTCCAGTCCTTGAGACGCAGCGTGAAGGAACCGTGGGAACCGCCCTGGCCGGCGATGATACCGAAACCGGCGGTGTTGTCGTAGTCGCGCACCTCAGGGATCTTGCTGATGACTTCGTCTTCGATCCGGTCCATGATGCTCTTGGTGAACGAAAGGGCGGAGCCGGGAGCGGTCGAGACGTCAACACGGATGACGCCCATGTCTTCCTGTGGGATAAGTCCGCTCTTGGTGCTTCGCATCGTCCAGAAGAGGGCGCCGGCGCTGAGGATGATCACACAGGGGGCCATCCAGCGGTGGCGCAGGAACCAGGCGCATCCGCCGACATATTTGCGACGCAGGGCGCCGAATCCGGCATCGAAGGCTGCGCTGAACCGGGATTCGCCTTTGTGGGTTTCGGACTTCAGGAGCAGGGCGCAGAGGGCCGGGCTCAGGGTCAGGGCGTTGATGGCGGAGATGCCGACGGCGAAGGCCATCGTCAGGCCGAACTGCGTGTAGAATGTACCGGAGGTGCCCCCGATCATCGAGACCGGCAGGAAGACGGCCATGAAGACGAGGGTGCTGGTGATCAGGGCCGCCGTTACGTCGTGCATCGCATCCACCGCGGCCTTGCGGCCAGACGTGTAGCCCAGGTCGAGCTTGGCATGCACGGCTTCGACCACGATAATCGAGTCGTCCACCACGACGCCGATGGACAGCACAAGGGCGAAGAGGGTCAGCAGGTTGATGCTGAATCCCATCAGATAAAGGAACAGGAAAGTGCCGATGATCGAAACCAGGGTACTGATGAGCGGAATGACGGTGGACCGGCCCGACCGCAGGAAGACGAAGACGACCAGGATCACCAGGATGATGGCTTCCAGCAGCGTGCGGACCACTTTCTTGATCGAAGCGTAGAGGAAGTCGTTGGCGTTGCTCATCACCGCGTAGGTCAGGTCGGCGGGGAACTTGTCGGCCGCCTCTTCCATATACTTGTCGATCTGCTTGATGATCTCGGTGGCGTTGGTCCCCGGGGTCTGGTAGACCGAGAAGTTGGCGCCGGGGGCGTGGTTGACCTGTCCGATGAACTGGTAGGACTGCGTGCCGAGTTCGATGCGCGCTACGTCCCGCAGGCGCAGGACTTCACCGTTCGGCAGGGCCTTGATGACGATATTCTCGAATTCTTCGGGCTTCTCCAGGCGTCCTTTGTAGCGCAGGGCGTACTCGAAGGTCATATCCGCGTTTTCGCCCAAGGAGCCGGTGGCGGCTTCGATGTTCTGCTCGGCCAGGGCGTTGGAGATGTCGGACGGGACCAGCTTGTACTGGGCCATGATGTCCGGCTTGAGCCAGATGCGCATGCCGTAGTCGCCGCCCCGTACATCGATGTCACCGACGCCCGGGATCCGGGAGATGGCCGGGACCAGGTTGATCTTGATGTAGTTGGAGATGAATACGCGGTCGTACGTCCCGTTCGGGCTGTAGAGGGCGATCTGCTCCAGGACGTTGGTCTGGCGCTTGCGCACTGTCACGCCTACCTCATTGACTTCGGAAGGGAGCTGGCGGGTGGCGCGGGAGACGCAGTTCTGTACGTTGACTGCGGCCATGTCCGGATTGGTCCCTTGCTTGAAATAGACGCGGATGGAAGCACTGCCGCTGTTGGTGGCCGTGGACTCCATATAGGTCATGTTCTCAACGCCGTTGATGGCCTCTTCCAGCGGGACGATGACGCAGCGCTGGACGGTCTCGGCGTTGGCTCCGGTGTAGTTGGTCATCACCATGATGGTCGGAGGCGCGATGTTGGGATAGCGCTCGATCGGCAGCGACAGCAGGGCCAGGATGCCGCCGAGGACCAGGAAGATCGAGATGACCGAAGACAGGACCGGGCGGTCGATGAAAGTCTTGATGTTCATGGTCAGTCGCCCTTGAGGATGTTCTTGATGGTGATGGGGGAGCCGTCACGGAGCAGCCCCACGCCGGCCGCGACGATCGTGTCCTGGGGCGCGAGCCCGTTCTGGACGACATATTCCTTGCCGTTGCTGAGGGGGAAGACGTCGATGATGCGGGACTGGGCCGTGCCGTTCCGGACGAGGAAGACGTAGATCTTGTCCTGGATCTCATAGGTCGCGGACTGGGGGATGACGATGCAGTTGTCCTGGCTGTAAGGCATCAGGACGTTGCCGGCTCCGCCCGAGAGCAGCAGCCGCTTGGCATTGGGAAACTTGGCCCGCACGCTGACGGCGCCCGTCGTGGGGTCGATGATGCCGCTGATGGCTTCGATCCGTCCCTTCTCGGCGTAGGTTGTGCCGTCGCTGAGCTGGAGGTCCAGCTCCGGCAGATTCTTCAGGGCGTTTTCCAGCGAGCCGTAAGCCCGCGTCAGGCCGAGGACCTGGCGCTCCGTCATCGAGAAATAGACGTACATCTCGGAGTTGTCCGACACACTGGTCAGGGGCGTGGCGTCGCCGGGGCTCACCAGGGTGCCGACGCGAAAGGGGAGATTGCCCACGACCCCGTCGGTCGGACTCTTGACGACGGTGTAGCTGAGGTTGTTGCGGGCATTGACCTCATTGGCCTGGGCCAGGGCGAGCTGCGCCTTCTCCTTGTCCAGGGTTGTCGCAGCCAGCTGGTACTCGTACTCGGAGATAATATTCTGGGCGTAGAGTTTCTCCTTGCTCGCAAGGGTCAGCGTCGCCGCCTCGACGGCCGCCTTGGCGATGTTGACGTTGGCGACGGCCGTCTGGAGTTCCGCTTGGTACGGAGCCTGGTCGATGATGAAAAGCGGCTTGCCTTTCGATACATAGGATCCTTCCCGTACGTCGATCTCGGTGATGTAGCCCGAAACTTTCGGACGGATGTCGATGTCCTGCTTGCCCCGGATGGTCGCGGAATAGACGCTGCTCAACTCCCGGGAGACGGGCTCCAGGACCAGGACGTCGTAACTGCGGGATTTCCCCGTATCACTCTGCCGTTTGCAGGCAAGGGGCATCACTGCCACCGCCGCAGCCGCGGCGAAAACTAACCAATTAACCTTCTTCATTATGTGGATTTAAATGACTTTCAGCTCTTTGCCGACCTTGATGAAGGCGGCGACGGCCTTGTCCAGATGCTCCCGCTCATGGGCGGCGGACAGCTGGACGCGGATGCGCGCCTGGCCTTTCGGGACGACGGGATAGTAGAAGCCCGTCACGAAGATGCCTTCCTCAGCGATGCGGGCGGCGAACTTCTGGCTCAACGGGGCGTCATACAGCATCACGGCGCAGATCGCGGACTGGGTCGGCTTGATGTCGAACCCCGCGGCGATCATCTTGTCGCGGAAATAAGTTACATTCTCCTCCAGTTTGGCATGCAGGGCATCGCTCTCCCCAAGCATCTTGAAGAGTTCGATGCCGGCCGCGACGATCATCGGCGGCAGGGAATTGGAGAAGAGGTAGGGGCGGGAACGCTGCCGGAGCATGTCGATGATCTCTTTCCGGCCGGTGGTGAAGCCGCCGACGGCACCGCCGAAGGCCTTGCCCAGGGTGCCGGTATGGATGTCGATGCGCCCGTAGCAGTCGAACTGTTCGGCCACGCCGCGTCCGGTCTTGCCGACCACGCCGGCGGAATGGCTCTCGTCCACCATCACCAGCGCATCATATTTCTCCGCCAGGTCGCAGATCCGGTCCATCGGGGCCACGTTGCCGTCCATCGAGAACACGCCGTCCGTCACGATGATGCGGAAGCGCTGGGCCTGCGCCTCCTGGAGGCAGCGCTCCAGGTCGGCCATGTCGGCGTTGGCATAGCGGTAGCGGACCGCCTTGCACAGGCGTACGCCGTCTATGATGGAGGCGTGGTTGAGCGAGTCGGAGATGATGGCGTCCTCGGCGGTCAGCAGCGGCTCGAACACGCCGCCGTTGGCGTCGAAGCAGGCGGCGTAGAGGATGGTGTCCTCGGTGTGGAAGTAGTCGGCGACCGCCTTTTCGAGCTCCTTGTGCAGGTCCTGCGTGCCGCAGATGAAGCGCACCGAGGACATGCCATAGCCGCGGGTGTCCATCGCTTTCTTGGCCGCCTCGATCAGCCGGGGACTGTCGGCGAGGCCGAGGTAGTTGTTGGCGCAGAAATTGAGCGCTTTCGATCCGTCGGCAAGGGTGATCTCAGCTCCCTGAGGCGAGCAGATGTTGCGCTCGTGCTTATACAGTCCGGCCGCTTCGATCCCGGCCAATTCCTCTTGCAGATGTTTTTGGAATTTTCCGTACATGGTGGTAAGAAGTTTTAGTTCAATCCTTACAAATTTACTGAAAAAAACTTTACTTTTGTACTCCCAAAACAGATATTTGACAATGAATAATATTATTGTGATCGGTTCCACCGGCCAGATCGGGTCCGAACTGACTATGATTCTTCGCAAAATCTACTCCGGCGGCACGGTGGTCGCCGGTTATATTCCCGGTGCGGAGCCCAGGGGGGCTCTTCTCGAGAGCGGCCCCGCCGAGGTCGCCGATGTCCGCGATGCCCGGCAACTCGCTGCCATCGTGGACAAGTATCACATCGACACGATTTACAACCTGGCCGCGCTGCTCTCCGCCGTCGCAGAACGTAAGCCCCTGATGGCCTGGGACATACAGATGAACGGCCTGCTGAATATCCTCGAAATCGCCCGGGAGAAGGGCTGCGCGGTCTTTACGCCCAGCTCCATCGGATCCTTCGGCCCCGAAACTCCTCACATGAACACGCCGCAGGACACCATCCAGCGGCCGACTTCGATGTATGGCGTCACGAAGGTGGCCACCGAGCTCCTCAGTAATTATTACCACAGCAAATATGGCTTGGATACGCGTTCCGTGCGTTTTCCGGGCCTAATTTCTTATACGACCCTGCCCGGCGGCGGCACGACCGACTATGCGGTCGATATCTACTATGCGGCCGTCCGGGGTGAAGAGTTCGTCTGTCCGATCGCGGCAGGGACTTATATGGACATGATGTACATGCCGGACGCCCTGCGTGCCGCCATCGAAATCATGGAGGCCGACCCGGCCCGGCTCAAGCACCGCAATGCCTTCAACATCGCGTCGATGAGTTTCGATCCCGAGATCCTGGCCTGTGCCGTCCGCAAGGAGATTCCCGGGTTCCGGATGCGTTACGAGGTCGATCCGGTCCGCCAGGCCATCGCGGACAGCTGGCCGGACAAGATGGACGACAGCTGTGCCCGGCAGGAATGGGGCTGGGCTCCGCAGTACGACTTGGCCGCGATGACCTCCGACATGATCCTGAATCTCAAGAAGAAACTGTTCTCGTTATGACGCTGATCAAATCCATCTCCGGCATCCGCGGGACGATCGGCGGCCGGCCCGGTGAGGGGCTGACGCCCGTCGATATCGTCCAGTTTACCTATGCCTATTGCGAGAAACTGCGGGAGCGCCGGCCGCACCCCGACGGTGCCCGTTACAAGGTCGTCGTCGGCAAGGATGCGCGCTTGAGCGGGGAGATGGTCGAGCAGCTGGTCTGCGGGACCCTGGTCGCCTGTGGCGTGGACGTCGTCAAGGCCGGATTCGCCTCGACCCCCACGACTGAGATGGCGGTGGTCTTCGCCGGCGCGGACGGCGGCATCATCCTGACCGCTTCGCACAACCCCCGGCAGTGGAATGCGCTCAAACTTCTGAATGAGCGTGGAGAGTTCCTGACGGCTGCCCAGGGGCAGGCGATCCTGGACTGCGCAGCCGCAGGCGCCTTCGATTTCGCCGAAGTGACGGAACTGGTCCATATCACGGAGCATGACTTCACCGAGGAGCATCTGGACGCCGTCCTGGCCTTGGAGGATGTCGATGTGGAGGCCATCCGTGCCGCGGGGTTCAAGGTGGTCGTGGATGCCGTCAACAGCGTCGGCGGTCTGATCATGCCGCGCCTGTTGGAGCGCCTCGGTGTCGCGTGCGTGCCCCTCAACTGTGAGCCGACGGGCGAATTCGCCCACAATCCCGAGCCGCTGCCGCAGAATCTGGCGCAGTTGTGCGAGGCCGTCGTACGGGAACACGCCGACCTGGGTGTGTCGGTCGATCCGGACGTGGACCGGCTGGCGCTGATCTGTGAGGACGGCGAGCCTTTTGTCGAGGAGAATACCCTCGTCGCCGTGGCGGATTATCTTTTGGAGCGGGCTGCCTTGCGGGGCGTGAAGCCCCTTCGGACGGTCTCCAACCTGTCTTCGAGCCGGGCCCTGCGCGACGTGACGGAGCGCCGGGGCGGCGAATATTTCGCTGCTGCGGTGGGTGAAGTCAATGTCACGACCCAGATGCACGAGGTCGGCGCCCTGATCGGGGGAGAGGGGAATGGCGGCGTCATCTATCCCGCCATCCACTGCGGCCGGGATGCGATGGTCGGCGTGGCGCTCTTCCTGAGCAGCCTGGCCCGCAAGGGTGTGACGGTCTCCGCCCTCAAGCGAAGTCTGCCCCAGTATGCCATCGTCAAGCACCGCATCGAACTTTCCGAACCGGCCCTGATCGGGCAGGTATTGGACGCGGTGAAGGCGCATTATGCTTCCGAACGGGTCAATACGGCAGACGGTGTCAAGATTGATTTCGAGCAGTCCCGCCGCTGGGTGCACCTGCGCCGTTCCAATACTGAACCTATCATCCGCATCTATGCCGAAGCCCCGACGGCGGAAGAGGCCGAGGGCCTGGCTGCAGAGGTCAAGTCCCTTTCAGAACAGATCATCGGATAATATGTTTTCTTTCAGGACCACGCCGATCGAAGATCAGCTCGACAAGGCCCTGCGTGAAGGTCGTGTCGGTGTCTTCAGTACCCAGAACAGTTGGGATGTCGCCCGTGATCGTTATCTGGCAGACCTGTTCCGGCAGCGTGGCAACCTGGCCGTCTCCTTCGGGCCGCGCGAAACGGAACTGACGCCCGGCACCAACCATATCGAATTCGAAGCGGAGCAGCTCGACGGCCTGTCCGCCGTCGTGGTGGAAATCCAGGATGTGGGCTCCCGCTATTTCAACTATACCCGCGATGTGTTCCGGTTGATGTCGGTGCTCTCGGACATGGAAAACCCGCCGGCGCTCTATGTCGTGGACCACGTCAATCCGGCCGGGCGCGTCGTGGAAGGGACGATCCCCGTCGTGGATACCGACCCCTGGACACCGCACGTCGCGCACCGGCACGGCCTGACGCTCGGGGAACTGTGTCATCTGTATTACAACGAGATCGGCGCCCGTTTCGCCTTGCATATCATTTCGGCGCTCTCCAGCGCCTCCAACAAGCTGCTGATGCCCTGGACCATCGCGCCGGCGTCCGATATCCCCGGGATGTTCACCTGCCTGATGTACAGCGGCGGCGCCTTGTGGAACAATACGACGGTCACGCCCGCGATCGGGACTTCCCGCCCTTACGAGTACATCGGCGCCCCGTTCATCAAGGCGGCCGACATCCCGACCCTGCCTGCGCCGGAAGGCGTCATGCTGCGTCCCTGCACCTTCACGCCCTCCGCCGGCCGTTATGCCGGGGAGAAATGTGCCGGCCTGCAGATCATGCTTGCCCCCGGGGCGCAGTACCATTCTTTCCTGCACACGGTGCTGCTGATGCGCTGTTTCCGCTCACGGTATTCGCAGTTCGAGTTCGAGCCCCTGTTCTGGCGTAAGCTGTCCGATCCCGTGGTCAAGGCGTATCTGCAGGAGGAGATCACCTTCGACGTCGTGCAGGAGCACGTCAAGCTCGAAGAGCAGAAATGGATCCGCAAGGCCAAACGCCATATCCTTTACGACGATGCGCCTTATCGGATGAAATAGATGCCCGGATCGTCGGGAAGTTTTGCAGATTCAGATTTTATTGCTATATTTGCGGCCACTTTTGTACAAACTGTAATACCAATCACGATGAAAAAAGGAATCCATCCCGAAACCTACCGTCTTGTAGCTTTCAAGGATATGTCAAACGAGGACGTGTTCATCACCCGCTCCTGCGCCAATACCAAGGAGACCCTGGTCGTCGACGGAGTCGAGTATCCCCTCGTGAAGGTCGAGATTTCCAACACCTCGCATCCCTTCTACACCGGCAAAGTCAAAATTGTTGACACCGCCGGCCGCGTTGACAAATTCTACCAGAGATACAAGAACCGCCAGAAATAATTCTGTGCGCTGCAACGATAGTGAAAGATTCCGGGCTCAAAGTCCGGGATTTTTTTTATATTTGGTCCGATAACGCACCAAAACTTTCAGGCATGGAAATCAAGAAGACTTTGTGGGGTACCTCCCCCCTTGGACAGGAGATCTACAAATATACGATCATCAACGCCTCCGGCGCCTATGTGGAGCTCGGATCGGTCGGCGCCGCCATCGTCGGCATCCATGTGCCGGACCGGGACGGCCGGCTGACCAACGTCGTCCTGAGTTATCCGGATGCCGTGTCTTATTTCGGTGACGGTCCCTGCGCCGGCAAATGTCCCGGGCGCTATGCCAACCGCATTGCGCGCGGCCGTTTCGCCCTGGACGGGAAGGAGTACACCCTTCCGATCAACAATGCCGGGAATCATCTCCACGGAGGCCCCGACGGCTTCCAGAACAAGGTCTGGGAGAGCCGGATCGTTGAGGATGGCGTCGAGTTCCTGTATTTTTCCGAAGACGGGGAGGCCGGCTATCCCGGCAACCTCAAGGTTGTCGCGCACTATGCTTGGAGCGAGGCGAACGAGCTGCGGCTCACGCTCACGGCGGAGTGCGACGCCCCGACCGTCGTCAACCTGACCAACCACGTCTATTTCAACCTGAAAGGCGAGGGGAGTGCGCTGGACCATGTCCTGCGCCTGAACGCGTCCGAGTATCTGCCTACGCACCCGGATCTGATCCCGGTCGGCGACAGCGAGCCCGTGGCCGGGACGCCGATGGATTTCATCAATGCCAAGCCTCTCGGCCGTGACATCAAGGCGCCCTTCCCCGCCTTGGAGTATGGCAAGGGCTATGACAACTGTTTTGTGATTGACGGCGCCGTGCCTGGTCAGCTGCAGCTCGCCGCCGAGCTTTGCGAACCGGCTTCGGGCCGTGCCCTGGAGGTCTATACGACGCAGCCCGGTGTGCAGGTCTATACCGGCAACTGGCTCGAGGGTTGTCCCGCCGGCCCCGGCGGACGCGTGTGGCACGACTATGATGCGGTCGCGATCGAGTGCCAGCACTATCCCGATTCGCCCAATCATCCGGACTATCCTTCGACGGTCCTCCGTCCCGGAGAAGTCTTCGAAGAGGCGATCATCTGGGTTTTCAAGATTCAATAAAACCTCTCTGATATGGCTAAAAGACTATACCGCAACAGGCATGACAAGATGGTCGCCGGCGTGTGCAGCGGCCTGGGTGAATATTTCGACATCGATCCGACCATCATCCGCCTGGCGTGGGTGTTGTTCTGCTTCCTGGCGGGCGGCGGCGTGATCGCCTACCTGGTCGGTATGATCGTGATCCCGTACGGGCCGGACGTACAGTAATGCCGGTGGGGAGATAACTATCTCTCGATAAGCAGCATGGCCTCGCAACCTTCCAGCAGGTCCTGAAAAGTGGTCTCGAAGTCACCGGTATACCACGGGTCGGCGACATCACGCCCCATCCCGGTGTAGGACATCATCAAATGTATTTTCCCGGCGGGATCCTGGGGGATGATCCGCTTGATCAGCCTCAGGTTGGATGTATCCATGCATATAATCCGATCGAAGCGGTCATAATCGCTGCGGGTAAGTTGGCGGGCCCGTTTGTCGGGGTCAAACCACACGCCATGCTGATGGAGGCAGCGCTTTGCCGGCGGGTAGATGGGGTTACCGATTTCCTCTGCGGAAACCGCTGCTGACTCGATGAAGAACCGGTCTTCCATCCCTCTGGCCTTTACGAGTGCCTTCAGGATAAACTCTGCCATAGCACTCCGGCAGATATTTCCGTGGCAGACGAACAGTACTCTCATAATGCGAATATATGAAAAAATATCCGTTTGACGGTATGGCAGTATTCATGATCTTGTTTTTCACCATCATCGGGATGGCGGTCTGGTATGTCGCGTCCCGTACGGCCTGGCTTCTGGGCATACGGCCGTTGGGGTGTTATATCGGATATGGCCTGGCGCTGGTCCTTTCTTTAAGCGCCATGGGTATGTACGCCGCCCCATTCACCGCCGGCCCCGTGCTGCACCTGCTGACTGTCTTCTTCTGTTATCTCTGTGCCGTTCTGCTCATGCTGCTGCTGGCGTTTCTCACTGTGGATCTCGTCCATCTTGCCGTACCCTTTTCCAAAACGGTCTTCGGCCTTTCGGTATTGGTGCTTACGGCCGGTGTGTCGGCTTACGGATTCATCCATGCCGCCTCACCCAAACTGAAGGAAGTGACCATCGGGCTGCCGCATCTGGAGAGAGAAGTGACGGCGGTGCAGCTCACCGATGTCCACCTGGGGCATTTCAGGGGCCGGAAGCATCTGCAGAAACTGGTGGATATGGTGGACGCCGCGGAGCCGGAAATGGTCTTTTTCACCGGAGATTTCGTGGAGAGTTGGTATCACTGTTCGGAGGAGGTCATCGCGCCCATGCGGGAGATAAAGGCGCCGGTATTCTTCGTCGATGGGAACCACGACACCTACGTGGACGTCGGCTTCGTGAAAGACCTCTGCCGCAGAGCCGGGATCCGGGTGCTGGAGAATGAGACGGTGGAGTACGCCGGGCTGCAGATCGTGGGCCTGGATTATATGGTGGCCGATGAAAATGCCCGCGATGACATGCATGCTGCGAAAGGTGACGAGACGATCCGGAGCGCGATGCCCAAGATGGGCGTCAAGGATTCTCTGGCGACGGTGGTCCTGCACCACAGTCCGGTAGGGGCCGGTTATATGGCGGCAGCGGGAGCAGACCTTTTCCTGGCCGGTCACACCCACGGTGGGCAGTTCTTCCCGCTCACGCTCATCAACGACCGCCTGTTCGAGTATAACCGGGGACTTTATCACCGGGACGGTATGGCGGTCTATGTCTCCTGCGGCAGCGGCACCTTCGGCCTCCCGCTTCGCATCGGCACCGACAGCGAAGTCACCCTTCTGCATCTCAAGCCAATGAAGCGATGACTATGATCAGGCCTTGTCAAGCATCGAAGGAGCAGAGCAGCGGCAGCGGGAGGGACCGGAACAGCCGGAAGATAACGGGCAGGAGGACGAAAACGCGCAGTCTATGGCCATGAACATCACCGCCGGCGGAAAGACTGTCACAGCCCCCCAGGAGGTTACGATCAGATGCTGGAAGCCTTCGGATGAGGGAATGCGCTTCGCTACAAGGCGGCGAGTAAATCGGCCATGCGCTCAACGACCCTGTCGAAGAGTTTGTACATCAGCTCCGCTTCCTGCTTCTGCGGCATATAGACGAGGGTCTTGAGGCCCCGGCCGGCGAACCATCCGGCCTCAGTGTGGGCACTGCGCCCGCAGGGGAGTACCAGGACGCAGGTGTCGGCCCAGAGCATGGCGTCCTTGTCGGCCTTGAAGCCTTTTTCGGCAATGGGGTGGGTGAGGTGTCGGATGTAATCTCCCGGCTCCCAGTCCTGCCAGTTTTCGTCTACGTCGGACCAATGGAATCCGCCGGGGTTGTGCGCGGGGTTGCGGAAGTCATACACTTCATGTCCGGCCTGTCTGAGGGCGGCCACGACTTCGGGTTGGAACGGGTTCCTCCAGCTGGAGGCGACGTAGATTCTGGCCATGGTATTTCGTGCTGGGTCCCCAAAGATAAGGATAATCTGCGACAACGCGCACGCTTCCTCGATCTTGCGGGCGTAACTGGCGGGCGGGTACGGAAAAGGACTCTCTGTGCGCCCGCTGCACGAATTCTTCCAGCTTCGCCCCAATGAAGCTCTGTTCAGAATGCTTGTTCCCAGCCATTCCGTAAGGGGCTCGCGCTGCTGATGGCGCAGGTATTGCCGCAATAAGCCTACCCTTCGAGGATCTGTCGGGCGGCATTCTTGGTGTCGACCTTCTCAATGATGCGCTCCAGGATGCCGTTCTCATCAAAGATGAATGTGCGGCGCAGGGTCCCGAGAACGGTCTTACCGTACATCTTCTTCTCTCCGATGGCTCCGAATGCCTCGTGCATCTCCTTGGTCGTGTCGGCAAGCAAGGTGAAGGGAAGGGCATATTTCCCGGCGAACCCGGCGTGAGACTTCTCGCTGTCTTTGCTTACCCCGACAACTTGGTAACCGGCAGATGTCAGGGCCTCATGGTTGTCCCTGATGGAACAGGCCTCGGCGGTGCAACCCGATGTGTTGTCTTTCGGGTAGAAATAGATGATGGTCTTCTTCCCGATGAAATCCTCCGATTTCACCGTGTTACCGCTCTGGTCCTTGACCTCGAAAGCGGGCATCTTGTCTCCTACTTTAAGCATGGCATGTGGTTTTACGGTTCCTTGTGCTTCGTGTCTATGCAGCAGGTGACGGGGCCGTCGATCAACATGACCCGATCCTTTTCTGCAAAGAAAAACTATATCCCATATCTCAGCGCCCGATTCTGGCACCCTGTGCATTATCCAACTGTCCCTCTTTTAGTTATATTCATCGAACTTACGTTATATTACAGAATATTGGGGGCGTCCTAACGGCTGGCTTCAATCGTATAGGTGAAACTGTCAGCCCGGTAATAACCGATATTGTACTCTACGGGCTTTCCGTCCTGGTCATAGACGAACCGCTTCCGGATGAGGATCGGATCGTCTGGATCTATTTCCAGCTTTTCGGCGATTTCATCGCCGGCGAGTCTCGCGAAAACTTCTTCGCGGGATGTCATGACGACGATGCCGTAGCAAGTTTCGAGCATCTTGTAGAGCGGCTGCACGTAATCCTCCTCTCCCGTCAGGGGAAGTGACGGATTGAAATACGAGATGAAATAGACGAATGGATAGTCTTTGTTGCCCCTGACCCTCTCCAGCACGAAGCAGCGGGTGTCTTCCTCGATGTCAAAAAACGAAGAAATCTCCCCGGATGCTTTCTTGTGGCTGAGGTGTAATTCGAAATTGCGCACCTCGATCCCCAGAAATTTCATTTCCTGGGAGAAACTCAGCCAGTTCTTGACACCTCCGCGGATGCTTTTTCGGGCGACTTTGGTGCCGACCCCTTTCTTTCGGATGAGCAATCCTTCATAGACGAGTTTGTTGATCGCCTGCCTGAGCGTATTCCGGGCGATTCCCAATTGTTTGGACAAAGTGACTTCGTTCGGAAGCAGCTTCCCGTTCTTGTATTCTTCTGTCTCGATCAGATTCCGGAGAATCATTTCCGCCTGGGCGTGAAGAGGCATCGAGCTGTTGTGATCAATCTCCATGGAACAATATTATAGGGCAAATATAATCAGAATGTTCAAATTATTCATTCTTTTGTAAAGAGGAATCGGTTTTGTCCGTACATATCCCTTTCGGAAGCAGGAAGATCTCCGCGTCTTGAGGGGCGACTTCGTATCGGAATGATGCTGAACCACTTTGGGATACATGTCCAGACCAGAACTCCCGGTACGATCGCACACCGTCGTTCAGGTCCAGCCTGTTGAACAGGATTTCGCCTGTCAACGGCTTTTCAGCGTCAAAATTGAATATGGCTACGGCTGTCGTGTCCCCGTAATCGCCGACATAGACGGGCTCCGCCTTGTTGCTGTCGCGGGCAGTCCATCCCTCCAGGGGCCGGAATGAACCGCATTTCCCTGCCAGGCTCAAGACACCGCTTCCGGCCGCATACCGAAGGACCTTCTGCCGGGCCAGCGGATCTCCCGGGATCTCTCCCTTGTCACTGAGGTTGTCGCCGAGCATGACCGTTCCGGTGATGACGGCCGAAGTCATCCGCGCCCTGTTCGCTCCCGGTCCGAAATCGGCCATTTCATCCGGTTTGAACAGGAGGATATGGTCAGGGTCATTATAAGGATAAACCTTGTCGAGCCACCAGCCGAAGGAGAGAGAGTTGAGCATATAGCCCGTCGATCCCCAGTCTCTTTCAGACATCGCGCCCCAGGTGTCACAGCTGATCCGCCGGGCGTTTCCGTACCGGGAAGGGAAAACAGGAGCAATCGAGAGGGCGATGAACATGTCGTCTCCGCAGAGCCGGCAGAGATAGTCCATCCCATCGTTGTAGGCCTGAATGCCTGTCGTGACGGAAGGATCGTAATAGGAGTCTGCTTCGAGGGCGCCGTTGTTGATGAAATCGAACTTGAGGTAGGTGAAGCCCAATTCCTTGAAATAAGAGATGTAGTGCTTCATCCGCATCCGGGTACCCTCGTGGGTAGGGTCAACGGCCAGGGATTCAATCTTCAAAGGTCGGCCTCCGCTTCGGAGATAGATGTCCCGGTAGTGCCATTTTCCATTCGAACCTTCCACTTCGCGGTCGGGACTTGAAAGCCAGTCCGAGAAAGGACACCAGTAGATCCCGGCTTCCTGACCATTGCTGTGGCAGTGCCTTACAAATTCTCGCAACTCCTTTTCATTCAGCCGGTCCCAAAAAGAGTCGAGCCCGATGAAAACCGGTCCTTCCCCTGTAAATCCGGCGGAGGTCAGTTCGGAAGCGAAGAAATCTGACACGCTGAGGACGCCCGGGTAATTGACGTGTCTCTCCATCGCGGCCCAGCTGTTCCAGCCGACAGGGAATCCGCGGCTCCACTTCCTGGGCGTTTCCCGGCGTGCAATCTCGTCGCCCAGCGTTTCGAGTCCCTGCCTCCAGTCGCTGAAAATGCCTACCATCAGTTCAGGAGAACTGACCTCGGTGCCGCTGAGGAAGCCATGGGGATGCTGGTCGCGGGTCTGCCTGTCGGCGACTCCGCCGAAGCAGTAGAGGCGGCTGATGCCACTCTTGCCCGTCGTATAATCGATGCCGGTTTTCCACCGTGTGTGTTCTACGCTGCCAACGATCAGACCCTTCCTGCTGAGGCCTTCGAAAAAGGCCGAAGCCTCGTAGGAGCGGCCGGAGGACGGAGCCGGAACGGATCTGTAGTGGACAAAATGGTCATTGTCGAAGGGGACTTCGACAGACCGGGCGGACGCGCCCTGGATGAAGGCGCATTGTGGCCGGTCGAAGCAGAATGGGGCGATATGATTGGAGGCGATTCTTTTGTCGCCGACAATCACCGTCTGGACGAAGAAAAAGCCCCGGCCTTGTACGGGCCGGAATGTGTGCAGGAGGTCCGCCTTGCCGGGCAGGCCGGAATAGCGGATGGTTATCTGGTCCGGGGTCCGGTGGATCCGGGCTTTGGGATAATCGCAGCTGCGCAGCGTATCCCCGGAAACGACACCGGTGCAATACACGCCGGACAGCCGGTCTGTGCCGATGATGATCTTTTCGGTCATCGTACTCCTGTCCAGGCGGATGCGGATCCTCCCTTGCTCGTTTGCCTGGAGGATGGTCGGAGCGAGGACGGCGAGTAAAAGGGGCAAAATTCTCATAATCGGTTGATTTCTTTGTCGAGCCATTGGAATCTTTGGGAATAGTAGTCTTTCAGGTATTGGACTTCACCCTGGTAGCTGCCGGTCACGACCGGGTTCGGCCATACTTTCAGGTTGAGGATGGGCCATCTCTTGAAATTGTCAGCTTCGGCACCGTAAAGTTCTTTTACGCTCCGGTCGATGAAGTCGGGGATCCGGCCGAGGTCGTCACGTACGGTGTTCCATCTTTCCTTCAACCTGTCAGTGAATGCCTTGTCACAGAACATCCGCCCGTACCATCCATCACTCCGGCCAGATTCGATATAGTACCTGACGAACCATCCTTCAGGCCCGTTGTCCGCTCCGGGGAAATAATTGAAATAGTCACAATTGCCGAATGCCAGATCAAAGTCCCACAGGTGGTAGAAAGTCAGCTTCCCATCCCTTTCCTTCGTGAGGAAACTGCTCTTCCGGATATTTCCGTCTATATTCTTGGATAGTTCGGCCACGATGAAATAATTGATGAAGGAGTCGATATCGATGTATCGGGCGTATCCCTTGTTGGGATCATCGAAGTCGCTGCTGTACAAGGCGGTCTCGAAGGCAGAGAAATAGTCTCGTATGGCGTCGGACTGATCGTCGGAAGGATTCTCGGGATCTTTGAAAACGATCGGGATTCCGACACGGGTCGTGAAATACCGGGCGCCATCCAGGTTGCTGTCAATCTCCAGATAGACATCCCCCGCATCAGGGTCGATGTCCACCTTGTGCTTCGAGACCTCCTTGTGTTCACTGAGGGTATAGACACCCTGATAATCGCCGTTGAAGTAAACACGGGCGCTTTTCATCTGAGGGGTCCACGCCATTTCGCAGATCCTGCTCATCTCCATGGCTGTGATGTTGCGCAAAAGCGTCTTGTCGGAATAGTTGGCAAGCAGGGCCCAGTCTTTGCTTTTGCTGATTCCGAAGACCGGGTTCTTTTCGCTCAGTTTGATTTTCCATGGCTTCTTGGGCATTTCCCAGGTTGTGTTCCCGCGCCCCCGGATGCCCATTTGGCATTCGAGGAGTCCGACCTCAGAATAGATCCCGTCGGGATCCTCAAAGCGGACGCTTCCCGAGACATAGTTCTCCTTGTCTGTAACGGGCCTATTCCCGTCTGTGAAGAGATGGATGGCAGGTAATACAAGGTCATGGCCGGCAGTCACGGTATATGCTTTCCTGTCTCCTTCCTTTCCGTGAACGATATAGGTGACTGGCCTCGAAAAATCCTGCCAGGAGCGTCCGCTGCTTTGGGTCTTTCCCTCAACCTCGACATAGACACCTTCGAAATTGAAAGAGGGTATCAATTTCAGGTCGTTGCCACTGAGCGGAAGATATCCGTCGATGCGATCGTCTTCTATCGTGAAAGCCTTGTCTTCCGTGAGCTGGGGATTGTCTTCCTGTAGAAAAGCGAATCGGGTCATGGCCGTCTCCGTCGTTTCATCTTCGTTTAGATCCGGAATCTCCGGCGTTTTTTCTTTAGAACACGCGACGAGGACACTGGCAAACAAGAGCAGCAAGCGATGTCTTTTGTAAATCATTTATAAAGTATATACATATTGGCTTGTGCGGATGAACTTCGGCCAATTGCATAAAACATCTAATCCCTTGCCAAATATATGTATTTTTGTCATTATTTCCTATTTTGTCCCCTAATTATTTGGATTTATTGTCAATTATAAATACCTTTAATGTCTGAACATTCATATTATTTGTATGGTTTTATTATCTATCCTGTCAGCGGTTGTCTTTTGCCTTGGAACTCTCGATGGTTCGAGTGCTGAATTTGCGCTCTCGCCGGCGGGATTTGACCGTTATGTTTCCGAAGGCTTTGCCGATCCGGAGCGGTATTTCTTCCTGGAAGATCAGACGGCTGCTGAGTTCCCGTTTGTCTTGGCAGGTCCTTCCGCGGATTTTGCTGGCGCAAACTATTGGGCAGGCCCCACGCTCGTGAGGCAGAAGTTCGTTCTTTCCCTTGCCCATGTCCATCGGAGACTTCCCTATGAGGTTGAAGTCTGGTTGACGGATGTCGGATATGAAGACGGGATGCATCTGACCCTCACCGTCAACGGGACGGATCTGGATCTACCTGTCGAAAGGGATACGAGGCGCCTCCTGTACACGATCCCCGGGGGTGTACTTCATGATGGAACCAATCTTTTGCAACTCAGGATCTTCCATGGTAAATATGTTTGCTTCGACTGTCTGACGCTCAAGGGGGACCGTCGCACCCGGGTTCGCAAGACCGGTGACCGTGCCGTGGTTGACATCACCCTGGCGGACTATTCGTTGACCCGTGCCTCGGGAGCCGGTGCCTTTCAACCGCTCCTCGTCTCCGCACTCAGCCGTAGGGACAGGACCTTGGATATCGAGATTAACGGCAAAGTCACCTCTTATGATATTGCCGCCGGGGAAAGCCGGCTCGAAATCGGAACAGGGGAGGTCCCGGCGGGGGCCGCCCTCAAAGTGGCGGTCCGTGACGGCGGTTCGCTCCGGGCATCCGGCACTTTTTTTCCGGACGCTGCCCCCTTGCGGGGAAGTATTGATTATGTGGACCAGTTTATGGGGAGCAGCGGATCGCGCTGGATGATCGGCCCCGGCCCCTGGATGCCTTTCGGGATGGTCAAACTGATGCCTGACAACGAAGATGCCCATTGGAAATGCGGTTATGAGTACAACATTGATAATATAATGGGTTTCAGCCATGTCCACGAATGGACGATGGCCGGATTGCTGACAATGCCCACGAATGGTCCCTTGAAACTGCAACCGGGTTCCGAAAAGGACCCGGACGCCGGTTACCGGTCCCGGATCGATAAAAGGACCGAAATTGCGGAGATCGGCCGATACGGCGTGGATCTGCTCGATTACGGGATCAAAGCGGAAGTGACGGCTTCCACCCGTTGTTCTTTCCAGAAATATACCTTTCACCGATCCGACTCGGCGCGGGTGCTTGTCGATCTTTTCTTCCCTGCCGAATATTGGTGGCAGGTCCGTTCGGCCCGCATCGAGAAGGTCTCCGACCATTGTATCGCCGGCTCCGTCGTCTCAGAGAGCCGCTATACCGGTTATCGCGGCGTCCAGGAGTATACCTTGCATTTTTATATGGAATCCGACCGGCCTTTCCGGGCCTTGAATGCATGGCAAGATGGGGCGAGCTATCCGGAAATAGCCTCGGAAGTGGAACTGGGAGGCGATTGCGGGGTCTGGCTCGATTATGACCTGGATGATGGGGAGGCCGTTCAATTGCGGACGGGCATTTCGCTCGTCAGTAAGAAGAATGCAGCCCTCAATCTCCGCACCGAAATATCAGAACCCTGCGGGTGGTCATTCGATGCCGTAGCGGACGCGCAAAGGGCGGCCTGGCAGCGCCTCTTCGACAGGATCAGGGTCGAGACCCCGGACCAGCGGCTGAAGACCAAGTTCTATACCAATCTCTATCGTGCGATCAGTCCCAGGACGATCTGGAATGACGTGAATGGGGAGTGGGTGGATATGAACGGCGCGGTTGCGCTTGCTGAGCCTGGCCGGGACGTATACGGCGGAGATTCCCTCTGGGGTACCCAGTGGGATCTCGTCCCGTTTTATGCCATTCTGTATCCGGAGTTCCTGTCCAACTGGCTCTATACTTTCGAACAGTGTTTCAAGCGTGGCGGATGGCTTCCGGTCGGCAATCCCGGAATGAAGTACTTCAGAGTGATGGTCGGCTCTCCGGCTGTTTCCTGCATTTCCTCCGCCTTCCAGCACGGTGTCCGGGACTTCGACATCCCTTTGCTGGCCGATGCCGTCACGCATCAGCAGACGGCTCCGCCGGTCTTGTGGCCGGATGGTACGCAGTTGGGGAATGAAAGTTATCCCGATTATATCGACCTGGGGTATGTCCCCTTGTATGACGATGCCCATGTGTATGAATCGCCTCATTATCAGTCTTACGTGTCCAATACCATGGAATATGCCTATCAGGACTGGTGTGCGGCTCAGTTCCTCCGTGCCGTCGGCAGGGAGACGGAGGCTGGCCTGATTGGGAAACGTTCTTCCAACTGGAAAAACGTTTTTGATAAAGATCTGGGCTTCGTTCGTCCCCGCTACCCGGATGGAAGATTCCTGGAGTCTTTCGATCCTTTCCGTGCCCCGGGGTTCTGCGAGGGAAGTTCTTGGCAATACACCTGGTACGTCCCTCAGGATGTCCCGGGACTGATTGAAGCGATGGGGGAGAGGCGATTCATCGACAAACTCGATTGGGCCATGTCCGAGTCTTCCAAAGTCAATTTCAATGCCCTGGGCGATGATTTCGCGCGCTATCCCATCAATCAAGGCAACC
>JAFUWZ010000046.1 GCA_017471045.1 Bacteroidales bacterium | reverse complement strand
TGGGGAATGCTTCCCGCATCCGGCAGCCCCGGCACGGAGGACCGGCCCGCCGGCGCCCCACTGCTTTCCAGCCGGGCTCTGGCGCTGCCCAGCGCCTCTTGCAGGCGCTCCAGGCGGGCATCTCGGTTGGCAAGAAGTCTCTCCCGGGTCTTGACGCCGCGGGGTGTCAGTTGGGACAATGCCTCATCCGTGCGCCGCTTGACCACCTCGATTTCCGCTTCCAGCCGGGCGATCCGCTGCCGGACCGCTTCCTGCATCTTGCGGCGGGAGGCCTCGGCCCTTTCCCGGACACGGGCTGCCGTCTCCTCGCTCCGGATTTTTCCGACCGGGTAGGCGCACTTGAAGACTTCGCCTACGGTGCACAGGTAATACTCCGCAATGAATTCCCAGAGACGGATCTCTTCTGCCGTGATCCGTTCCAGTCCTTCTCCCTGGCCGACGATCTCGTGGATGCGTTCCGGGGCGATTTCCGGCGTGACGCCGACCTCGGAAACGACGGCATCCGTCAGCCGGGAGCCGATCCGGACCTTGACGCGGTCCCCGATCCGGATCCGTCCACACAGTCCCGCCGGGACCCGGTAGGTCGGGTTCCAGTCCAGTTTCAGCGGGACGATCACTTGGATGTATTCCGGTTTCGCAGGCATGGGAACGTATTTTGCAAGTTCTCCGCTAAAATACTAAATTTGGCGCATTATGAAAAACCAGATTGCCCTTCTGACGGTCTTTTCTACCCTTCTTTTTTCCGTTACGCTCTCTTTCGCCCAGCCTTACGGCGGGGCCGGCTTTAACCCAGGCAGATCCTATCCCTCGCATCGGCCCGTGCCGGGAACCATCCTGGGACGGGACGGATTTGCCGTATCCAATCACTCCCTCTCCGCCCAGATTCTGGGCCTGGAATACAGCTTTGAAGGCGCCTTGACAGGCAATTTCACCCTTGTCGGCCGAGTCGGACTGGTCCCTACGGGCCTCGTTCTGGCCTCATCGATGTCCGGGACATCCAGCGTTCACTTCGACATGGCACCCGGCATTACGCTGGAGCCGCGCATCTACACCAGTTTCGAGCGCCGGGCGCGGATGGGCCGCTCGACCTTCATGAATTCGTCTGACTTCGTGTCCGCTCCGGTCCAGTTCCTGTTTGCCGGCAACGGATGCGTCTTCACCTTCACACCGCAGTATGGTATCCGGCGGACATCGGGTGACCACTTTGCACACGAGTTTACTTTCGGCCCTCGTCTCGCCTTTTACGACGACATCGTCTTGTCCCCGCACATCCAGTACCGGCTGGTCTTTATGTTCTAGGGGCAAGACACCCTCACCGGGTAAGAAGGCTGGGCGGGACCCCGGGGCGGGCTGTTGAATAAATAGTTAATAAGTTGTTTGATTAGCTGCGGAAATCGTTGTAAATTTGCATGATGGAACTTTCGCCTTTGGGCGGCGGACATACAGGAGTGATGATTATGACTAAATACAATACGGCTGTTATGAAAAAACATTCAGAGAAAGCGCGGGAGAACTATCTGGCTCCTGCGTGCAGCGAATTGCCGTTCTGCGCCGATGCGGCTATTTGCGAGACCAGTTACGACGGCGGAAGCATCGAGCCCGGCACGGGTGTCGATTGGGATGAACTTTAAACCGGTAGCGTTATGAAAAAGATGAGCAGAATTCTTTTCGCCCTCGCAGCTGCTGCGGCCGCGCTGGTGGGTTGCGTCCGGGAGCCTGAGATGCTTTCCGTCGCCGGTGAGTCTTCCATTCATTTCTTGGCTGAGTCCATCGAGACCCGGACTGCTTTCACGGATCCGGAAGGGACGATTTATCCGGTCCTCTGGACGGCGAACGACAAGAAAGTCAAGTTGATGCTCAACATGGTCTCGTCCTCGGATGCGGATGTGACACCTGCTGCCGATTTCAAGACTGCGAGATTCACGGCATCTTTTAGGGATACGACGGTCTATACGTTCTTTGCCATCAGTCCGGCATCGGCCTGGTTGAGCGCAACGGAAAAGGTTTCCGACGCAACGGTGTACCGGCTGGGTATCACCGTCCCGACCTCGCAGACTCCTACGGCCAAGTCCGTGGACGAGGCGGCGCAGATCCTGGTCGCCCAGTCGAAGACGTATCAGTTCGATGACTTTGCGCCTGTGACTGAAACCGTCACTTTCAACTTCAAACATTGGACGGCCTACGGCAAACTGGCCCTGACGAACCTCGAACTGGGCGACGCCAAGATCGAAGCTGTCGATCTGACCTCCGAGGAGCCTTGGGCCGGCCGTTGGAACTATTTCTTCAGCGATGGTACTTCGACGGCCAATTCCGCCTCCAACACCATCACGGTCAATACGACATCCGCGACCGATATCTGGTTTGCCTGTGCTCCGGTCGACCTGTCCGGCAAGAAACTGACGGTCACGGTCAAGACCGACAAGGGCACGCTGACCAAGGAAGTCACGATGCCGGCCAACCGCAAGTTCGAGTCCGGGCAGGTGGCGCGTTTCTCCGTCAATATGAGGGGCATCATCCTTCAGGAGCCCGAGGTCTATGAACTTGTGACGAAAGCGGAGGATCTGCTCTATCAAAGCAAGGTCATTATTGCCGCGGCATCGGAAGACATGGAATATGCCGTCAGCACCACCCAGAATACCAACAACCGTGCGGCTGCCGTCGTTATCAAAGCCGAAGGCAAGATTATGGATCCGGCCAGCAATGTCGAGATATTCACGGTTGAGGCCGGAACTGTATCCGGTACTTATGCATTCAAGACTTCTGCCGGTCAGTATATTTATGCGGCCGGCACCACCAAGAACAATTATCTGAGATCAAAGGCAGACAAGGATGCGACAGGAAGTTGGGCGATCACTTTCGGCGAGAAGACGGTGATGAAGGCTCAGATCACCGATGAGGGTGCCCGTAATATCCTGCAGTACAATCCGAATAGTGGTGCGCCCATTTTCAGTTGCTATGCCTCGAACAGTGGCACACGTGACTCCGTAGCCCTTTATAAGCTTGTCGGTTCCGGTTCCGAGTGGCCCGCGCAGAAGAAAGAGTCCGGCCTGTGGCTGGAAAAAACTTCCGTGTCGGTCAAGGTGGGCGAGAGCGCGGAAATCGCCGTCGATTATGACAAGATGGATGAAGGCTATTTCACTGACGGAGGCTCGATCCAGTTTGTCTCTGACGATGAAACTGTCGCCACAGTCGATGAGGACGGCATGGTACTGGGTGTCAAGGCCGGTACCTGCACGATCACGGTCACGGCCCCGGAGACCGCTCAATATAACGCCGCATCCAAAGCCTGCGCGATCACCGTTACGGATCCCGCCAATGCCAAAACGATTGCTGAAGTCCTTGCCCTCTCAGAAGGAAAACTCAACAATGCGGCTGGAAATGGCAGCATCGCAGAAGGCTTGGAAGTCGGTCCCGTGACCGTAGCAGCCTTCTATAGCGGAAACGTCGTTGTCAAAGATGCTACCGGCCTGATGCTGGTATATAAGAGCAACCACGGCCTTTCCGTCGGTGATGTCGTCAACCTCACCGGCCAGCTGCAGAATTATTATGGCGTTGCCGAGTTTGTCCCTTCAGGGACCATCGAAAAAGTATCTTCAGGCGGAACGGTCGATCATGGAACTCCGGCAGTCTTCGATGAGGCGGCTGTCTCGGCTTATCAAACAGGGGTGCGGACTGTCAAGTATGTCAAGATGACGGCCAGTCTGCCAAGCTCCAAGTCCAGTGCTTACATGACCCTGGGTTCACAGCAGATCCGTATCTACAACACGGACGTCCTGGCGGATGCCGATCTGGGCAAGCGGGCGGATGTCTATGCCTATGCGTACGGCTATCATTCGCAGGGTTATCTTCAGGTCATTGTAGTGCGCTATGAAGCCGATGCCTCGGCTCCGTTCCTGACCGTCGATGCGACCTCCAAAACCTGGGCGGCCGATGCGACCGACGCCTTCACCGTCAATGTCTCCATCGAGACGGGCGGCACTTGGACCTTCACCGCCAGCGGTATGGACTGGGCTACGGTTGCGAAGAGCGGCAACACCTTGGTCGTGACCCCGAAGGCAGCCAACACCGCCTCCACTGCCAAGGAGGGTACGGTGATACTGACCAACAGCGCCGATGCAACAAAGACGGCGACGGTCACATTCAAGCAGAACGCCAAGCCTTCCGGTGACGGTTATTCCAAGTTCTCCGGAGAACTCGTGGAGGGTGATTACATCATCTTTTATGATGGCAAGGCGATGAATACGACCACGGCTAATAATCGTCTACAGTTTAAGGATGTAACCCCATCTGGTGACATGATAGCTCTCTCCGATGCAACAGGTGAGATCGTATGGCATCTTGCAAAGAATGGCGAGTATTGGACAATCTACAATGCTGCCGACGCTAAGTATGCTGTGTCTACAGGTACTAGGAACCAGGCGACAACTTCTGTAACAGTAGATGATAAGGCACTGTGGTCCGTATCTGGATCCGAGACCTACGAATTCGTGAACAAGAGCAACAAGGCCGGCTCGATCAATGCTAATCTCCGTAATAACGGCACCTATGGATTCGCATGTTATTCGACTTCTACGGGCGGTGCCCTCACTCTTTATAAAAAGAACTAATCATTTGTCCGGTAGGGTGGAGCGCCGCCGGTTATTTATCCTAAAACGAACTGACACAACTCTTTGATTTGGATACATGAATCTGATCAAACTCTTTAAGAACATCAAGCCATTTGTAATGCCCTACAAATGGCTTGTGCTTTTGACCTTGATCCTGACGCTGGTGGGTTCGCTCATGGCGCAGGTCAACGCCATCGTGCTGGACCGCACGGTGGATTCGGTCAATGCCCTCGTCACGGCAAAGGATTTCGCCTGGTCCAAGGCGGCCCGGATCCTGACGGTCATCAGCATCGTCCTGCTGGGTAAGGAAATCCTCTCGGCCTTGATCACCTATGCGCGGAGCTACTTCGGTGAGCGGATGCGCATCTTCGTGTCCAAGGACATGTCCCAGGCCGTGATCGACAAGATCCTCACTTTCCGGGTGGCGTTCTTCTCGGCCAGCGATAACGAGACGGGCAAACTCCAGACGCGTATCGACCAGGGCGTGAGCAGCCTCAGCCGGACGGTCCAGAATTTCTTCATCGACCTGCTGCCCCTGTTCACCAGCTCGATCCTGGCGCTGATCCTCATCTTCGCGGCCAATGTCTATGTCGGCCTGACGGCCCTTTTCATTGTGCCCATCTACTTCTGGATCACCTACCGCCAGGCCCGCAAACTGAAAGGCTGGCGCCGCAACATGCGGACCCTGCGCGAGGACAAGAGCCACGGCGTGATGAACATCATCGAATCTATCAACGTCATCAAGTCTTTCAACCGCGAGGAGATCGAGAGCCGGAAGCAGTGGGACCTGCAGACCCAGTTCACGGACAACCAGATGGCCGTGCGCAAGACCAGCTTTTACTACGACGGCCTCAAGAGCTTCGTACGCCAGGTCGGTACGGTCCTGATCATCATCCTGACCGCCTACCTCGTGCTGATCCAGTACCCGGGCATGACGATCGGTAAGATCATGTACCATGTGATGCTCTTCAGCAACGTCACGGCCCCGATCACCCAGCTCCAGCGCATCTTCGACGATATGAACGACGCCATCATCTATGCCGAAGGCTTCTTCGACATCCTGGACAGCGACGTGGACATCGAACCTACCGGCTCTTACAAGCCGGAGAAGATCACCGGCAACTTCGAGATCAGCCATGTGGACTTCACCTATCCCAACGGGACGAAGGCCCTCCACGACATCAACATGACGATCGAGAGCAACAAGATCACGGCCTTCGTGGGCCTGAGCGGCGCCGGCAAATCGACCATCGTCAACCTGCTGGACAAGTTCTATGTCCCCGATTGCGGTTCTATCAAGCTGGACGGCGTGGACCTGTCCGAGTATGATACGCATTTCCTGCGCGAGAACATCGGCCTGGTGCTGCAGAAGAACCACATTTTCGACGGATCCATCGAGGAGAACATCCTCTACGGCAATCCCAACGCCACCCACGAAGAGGTTGTCGATGCCGCCCGGAAGGCTTATATCTACGACCAGATCGTCGCGCTGCCCCAGGGCTTCGAGTCCAAGGCGCAGCAGCTTTCCGGTGGCCAGCAGCAGCGCATCGCCATCGCGCGTATGTTCCTCAAGAACCCGCCGATCATCTTCCTGGACGAGCCGACGGCTTCCCTGGATGCCGTCGCGACCGAGCAGATCAAGGCTTCGATCGACGCCATCAAGAAGGACCGGACGGTCATCATCATCTCCCACAGCATCTCCCAGATCATCGACAGCGACACGATCTACGCCCTCAAGGAAGGCCGTGTCGAGCAGTCCGGCAACCCGGACGAAGTGTACCGGCAGGGCGGCATCTACAAGGACATCGTGGATGCTTCCGCCCGCTCGCTCAACATCGAGAAACTGGCCCGGACCATCGACGAGGATGGGGATGGCGTCTTCTTTGACAATCCAACCAAATCTTAATTCCTTATGCTCAAACTTTCCTCTCCTCTCACCGCTCATGCCAAGAAAGCGATGCTCCTGGGTTCAGGAGAATTGGGAAAAGAAGTCGTGATCGAGCTTCAGCGCTTCGGCGTCGAAGTGATCGCGGTGGACCGCTATGCCCATGCGCCGGCCATGCAGGTCGCGCACCGCTGCCATGTCATCAACATGCTGGACGGGCAGAAACTCCGTGAAATCATCGAGGCCGAACGGCCGGACTACATCATTCCCGAAGTGGAAGCCATCGCCACGCCGACGCTGGTCGAGCTGGAGAAGGAAGGGTTCAATGTCATCCCGACCGCCAAGGCCACGCTCCTGACCATGAACCGGGAGGGCATCCGTCGCCTGGCGGCGGAGGAATTGGGGCTCCCGACGGCCCGGTACAAGTTTGCGGATACGCGCGAAGAGTTTGACGCCGCCGTTGCCGAGATCGGCATTCCTTGCGTCGTCAAGCCGGTGATGAGTTCGTCCGGACACGGGCAGAGCACCATCAAGTCCGAGGCTGACATCGACCCGGCCTGGCATGAGGCCCAGACCGCCGGCCGGGCCGGCGCGGGCCGCGTCATCGTCGAGGGCTTCGTGGACTTCGATTATGAGATCACGCTGCTGACTGTGCGTCATCGGGACGGGACGACGGCCCTCAATCCCATCGGCCACCACCAGGTGAGCGGCGACTATCGCGAGAGCTGGCAGCCGCAGGCCATGACGCCGGAAGCACTGGAGCAGGCGAAAAAGATCGCTGTGACCATCACCGGCGCCTTGGGCGGTTACGGGATTTTCGGGGTCGAGATGTTTGTCAAAGGCGATCAGGTCATCTTCTCGGAGGTCTCACCCCGCCCGCACGACACGGGTATGGTGACGATGATCTCCCAGGACCTGAGCGAGTTTGCCTTGCACGCGCGCGCCGTCCTCGGCCTGCCGATCCCGGAGATCCGTTTCTTCGGTCCCAGCGCCTCCAAGGCCATCGTCGTTGAGGGCGATACCGACAAGGTTGTGTTCAGCGGCCTGGAGGACATCCTTAGCGAGCCCGGCGTGCAGATCCGCCTGTTCGGCAAGCCGGAGGTCAAGGGGCACCGCCGTTTCGGCGTCCTGCTGGCCACTGCCCCGACCGTCGAAGAAGCCCTTGCTAAGGTCGAACGGGCCTACGCCAAGCTCCAGGTCGAGGTCCTGCCGCGGTAGACAACAACGACCGACGGGACAGGCAACTGCATCCCGGGAGCTTTCCCCGAAAGGAAAAATATCGCTGCTGCGGTGCGGGGGTGCCTCGGCGCTGCCCTGTACGGCTATGCCGTCGTGTAATTGTCGAAATAGCCCTGGATCAGGACGACCGGCGTGCCTTTGTCGCCGGAACCGCTGGTCAGGTCGCAGAGCGAGCCGATCAGGTCCGTAAGCTGGCGCGGCGTCGTCCCCTCGGACGCCATCTGTCCCTTCAGGTCGGCATCCTTGGCCTTGATGCTCTCCCGGATCGCATCCCGCAGCGCTTCGCCGCTCAGGGATGCGAAATCGTTGTCGGCCAGATATTTGAGCTTTAGCTCGTTGGGCGTGCCGCGCAGCCCATCGGTAAAGGCCGGGGACACGACCGGATCGGCCAGCTCCCAGATCTTGCCCTGGGGATCCTTGAATGCGCCGTCGCCGTACACCATGACCTCCACGTGCTTGCCCGTGGCCCCCAGCAGGCGCCGCTGGATTTCTTCCACCAGGCCCTGGCAGTCACGCGGGAACAGTTTTACGCTTTCTTCCGTCGCCTTGTTGGACCCGAGCAGGCCGTACTTCTCGTTGCAGCCGCTTCCGTCCACCGGCGCGTTGAGGATGTCGTCCATGCCCAGTACCACCCGGGCGCCGGTGTCCCGCAGGATGCGTTTGGTCCGGGCGCGGGTATGGATGTCGCAGGTGATGACGGTATCCGTATAGGCGAGGATGGTCTTGGGCCGGTTGGCGAAGATGATCTCGACCTCGGCGCCGCACTCGCGGATCAAGTCGGAATAGTAGGCGACGTAATCCACACCGGTAAACTCATGGACGCCGTAGCCGAAGAGTTCACGGTAACGCTCCAGGGACAGGACGTCGGAGTAAGGGTTGACTCCGGCTTCATCCAGGCGGTCGATGCTGACCAGGGCGTTGCCGACCTCGTCGGAAGGGTAGGACAGCATCAGGACGACCTTCTTGCAGCCGGATGCAATCCCGCGCAGGCAGATGGCGAAGCGGTTACGGCTGAGGATGGGGAAGATGACGCCGACGGTCCCGCCGCCGGTCTTGGCGCGTACATCCGCGGCGATGGCGCTGACCAAAGCATAGTTGCCTTGGGATCGCGCGACGACGGACTCCGTGACGCAGACGACATCGCGGTCGCGCAAGGCGAAACCCTCGTCTTCCGCCGCTTCAAGGACGCTGCGGGTTACAATTTCTGCCAGATCGTCGCCCTGACGGATGATCGGGCAACGGATGCCACGGGACACTGTCCCGACTGTACTCTCGTGATTTTACATATCCTAAACTAACCTAAATGACTGACAGTCTCTACAAAGATACAGTATTTATCGGACTTTTGCATCACAGTACCAGCACCGCAGCCGGCCGTCTTCGCCCCGGCGGAACTTGGACGGCGCCTGCTCGTTGTTGCAGATGCACTTGAGGTTGCCGCAGTGCAGCGTCTCGTCATAGACGGGCGTGTCGTGTTCCGGCATGCCGTGCTCCGGGTCGTCCTTCCACTCGTGGAGCTTGACGATGAGCGCCTCGCGCACGAACTTCCCGTTCTCCACCTGGCGGAAATAGGCCGCCCGCGGATCGCTGTCCACTTCGGTCAGGATCTCGTTGACGCGGGGCAGGGGATGCAGGACCGCCATGTGCTTCTTGGCCAGCGCCATCCGCGCTGTATCCAGCACGAAACTGTCCTTGACGCGGTCGAATTCGTCCTCGTCCAGGAAGCGCTCTTTCTGCACGCGCGTCATGTAGAGCACGTCCAGCTCCGGCATCACCTCCTCCATCGTCTCGACTTCGCGGTAGGGGATGCCCGTCCGTTCGCAGACATCGTGCTTGATGTAATCGGGCAGCTTGAGCTCCGGCGGCGCGATCAGGACCACCCTGATGTCCCGGTAGCGGGACAGGGCCTTGATCAGGGAATGGACGGTGCGCCCGAAGCGCAGGTCGCCGCAGAAGCCGATCGTGATCCCGTCGATGTGCCCCAGCTCGCGCTGGATGGTCAGCAGGTCGGTCAGGGTCTGTGTCGGGTGGCTGTGGCTGCCGTCGCCGGCGTTGATGATCGGGACGGGGGAAACTTCGGAGGCGTAGAGCTGGGCGCCTTCGATGTAGTGGCGCATCGCGATGACTTCGGCGAAGCAGCCGACCACGCGCACCGTGTCCTGCACGGTCTCGCCCTTGCTGACGGAGGAACTGCGCGCGTCGGAAAAACCGAGCACGTTGCCGCCCAGTTCCATCATGGCGGACGTGAAACTCAGGCGCGTGCGGGTGCTGGGCTCATAGAAGAGCGTGGCCAGCTTGCGGTGGGACATGCTGCCCTGGTAACGTTCGCGGTGGGCGATGATGTCCTGGGCCAGGGAAATGATTTCGTCGGTCTCCTGCTTGGTGAGATCCATCGGGTCGATGAGATGTTTCATATCGGGCTGCTAAAGGGTCCAACTTGTGTCCGAGGGGTTGTCGCGGAAGCGTAGGATCCGCGCTTTCCATTCCGGGGCGATATATCCTTCCTCCACCGCCGTTCCCACCAGGGCGTCCAGGTTGCTCAGCGAGTGGTTCTCCACCCCGGCAGCGGCGAGGCGTTCCAGGCCGCGCCGCATCCCGTAGGTGAAGATGCTGACGATGCCTTCCACTTCGGCGCCCGCTTCCCGCAGGGCTTCCACGACCTCCATGGCGCTGCCGCCGGTGGAGATCAGGTCTTCGATCACGACGACCCGCGTGCCGGGGTCCATCCGGCCTTCGATCCGGTTGGTCCGGCCGTGGGACTTGGCCTCGCCGCGGACATAACCCATCGGCAGGCCCAGGAGCGTGGCCGTGATGGCGGCGTGGGCGATGCCGGCGGTGGAGGTGCCCATCAGCATTTCGCAGTCCGGGTGATACCGGCGGACGGTATCGGCCAGCGCCCGTTCGATCCGGTCGCGGACGGCTGGAGCGGAGAGGGTGAGGCGGTTGTCACAGTAAATGGGGCTCTGGATGCCGCTGGCCCAGGTAAAGGGCTGCTCGGGCCGTAGGAAGACGGCGCCGATCGAGAGCAAGTCTTTGGCGATATTCTTTTCCATGGGGCAAACTATTTCTGGAGGAAATCGGTGACACAGCGCCGGTAGGCGGCGAGCGGGTCGGGGGCCGCGGTGATGGGACGGCCGACCACGATATAGTCGGATCCGAGCACGCGGGCCCTGGCCGGGGTGGTGATGCGCCGCTGGTCGTCCGCGTCCGCATCGGCAAAGCGGACGCCCGGCGTCACCGTGAGGAAATCCGGACCGCAGACGCGCTTGACCATACCGGCCTCCAGCGGGCTGCAGACCACGCCGTCCAGTCCGGCTTCGCGCGTGTTGCGGGCGTAGTGCTGGATGGTCCGCACCATCCCGCGGCGGATCAGGAGCTCTTCCTTCATCCGCTCCTCGCTGGTCGAGGTGAGTTGGGTGACGGCGATGAGCAGGGGGCGCGATCCGTCGGGGCGCGTCAGGCCCTCCCGGGCGGCGCGCATCATGTCGATGGTGCCGGCCGCGTGGACGTTGCACAGGTCCACGTCCAGCCGGGACAGGACGGCCATGGCCTTCCGGACGGTATT
>JAFUWZ010000045.1 GCA_017471045.1 Bacteroidales bacterium | reverse complement strand
TGCTGCCGCCGCTACCCGCTCTGCCGGCCGGACCGGCCTCATCCGCCGCGGCGAACAGATCCATCCGCACACGCCCGTCGTCGCGCCGGGTCGAACCCGTGCGCAGCATCCATTCCTCGCCGTAGAAGAGTTGCGGAATGCCGCGCAGCGTAGCGAGCAGCGTCAGGGCCAGCCTCATCCGGGCCGGATCGCCCTCGCAGAAATCCGCCATCCGCGGCGTGTCGTGGTTCGAGAAAAAGAGCAGGATGTGCTCCGGATCCGTCAGGGCGAAATCGTGGCTCAGCGCATCATAGACCGCCCGCAAGTCGCCCGTGCGGCTTTGGTACGCCTCGTCCTCGGAAGGCGAAACCGCCCGCTGGATCGCATCCATCATCGGGAAATCCATCACCGTCGGCAAGCCCGCATCGAAGCCGTCGGGATTCGGATGCCCCTCCTGCCAGTACGCGACCTGGTCGGGCTGCAGGCTCCACACCTCGCCGACGATGTTGAGCCAGGGGAACTCGTCCCGCACGGCGCGCGCCCAGCGGGACATCGGGCCCTTCTCATTGTAGAACCAGGTATCGACGCGGAATCCGTCCAGTCCCGATGCTGCGACCCACCAGACCGCCCATTGCTGGAAGTACTTCAGCACGAAGGGGTTGTCAAGGTTCATGTCGGGCATCGAGGGCACGAACCATCCGCTCTCCATCTGCTCCCGGTCGGAGCGCGAGGCGTAGGGGTCAAAAGCGGCCGACATCACGTGGTTGGTGTTGGTGTAAGGCTCGTGGACGTGGACCCAGTCCCGGAGAGGAAGGTCCTGCATCCACGGGTGCGAGGAGCCGCAGTGGTTGGTCACGACGTCCATCAGGATCTTGATGCCCCGCTCGTGGGCTTTCCGGACCATCCGGAAGTAGAGGTCATTGTCCCCGAACCGGGGATCGATGCGGTAGTAGTCCGAGCAGGCATAGCCGTGGTAGGAGACCCGCGGCGCGTTGTCCTCAAGCAGGGGCGTGGGCCAGAGCGCCGTGACGCCGAGGTCCTCCAGATAATCCAGGTGGTCGATAATGCCCTGGATGTCCCCGCCGTGGCGCGCATTGGGCTGGCCGGGGTCGGCGAAATCCTCCGTGTCGGGCGTTTCATCATTGGATGGATCGCCGTTGGCGAAGCGGTCCGGCACGATGAGGTAGATGACATCCTCGGACGAGAAACTCTGCCGGCCCCGGTCGTCGGGCCGGGCTCCGATCGTGTATGGATAACTGAAACGCTCCCCGCCGCGCTTACGGTCCCTTTGATCCGTCACGCCGGCCTGCGAAGCCGGATCGTCCTGCCGCTTGGTCTGCGCACCCTTGCGGGTGAAGACCAGCCGTCCGGTCCCGGGCCGGGTCCCGCGCCCGATCTTCAGATCGACGAACAGATAATTGGGACTGTCCGCCGGGTGTATGGCCGCGACTTTCACGCCTCTCAGCCCTTCGAAGCGCACCTCCGTGCACTGCCCGATGTCCTCTCCATACACCATCAGCTGCAGGGGCGTCTTCATCCCGACCCACCAGCAGGGAGGCTCAATGCGCTCCACGCTCCCATCCGATGCCTCTGCCAAGCTCGAAGCGCCCATGCCGCTGTCCCTTCCCGCATCCCATCGTACAACCTGTCCCGTATTCAGTCCCGCGTCCTGTCCTACATCCTGTCCTACATCCTGTCCCGTGTCCGGCCTCTGGGAACACGCCCCGAGCATCATCACAATCGTCATCGCAGCCACCGTCGCCTTCCGCGCCGGTAGAATCCTGTTCCACGCCATGTTCCGTTCCATCTCTATCCTCTTAAAGTTCCTTTCCATCACAAAGATAATGATTATTTTTCTCCACCGCTCCCAACGTCCCAAAGCCAGGGACGTTGGGAGCATAAAAGGGGGTAAAACGCTCCCTACGTCCCACCAACCGGGACGAAGGGCGCGGTGAGACAGGCGTAAACCGTCTAATAGGAGTCAAGGAGATGGACGACGCGCTCATAGGGGATGCCGGTGATCCGGGCCATCTGCTGGGGATAGGAGGAGAAGCGGTAGCGGATCTGCTTGAGGATTTCGCCCAGCTGACAGTCATCCAGCTCCCTCAGGTCCCGTTTCTGGAACAGGCTCTGACACAGGTCTTTGATCCCCGCGGCGATGAACTGGTCCTTGAAAGCGGGGAGGCTTTTATCCGAGGAATCCAGTCTCCGTCTGGCTTTAGAAGAGTGCTGGAGAAAGAAGTTCATCCGGCTGGGGCTCCGGAATAAGGATTCGACAAAGCGGACCTGCACGTAAGATTCCGGAAGAATGTACCCCTCCTCTCCGACCCGGTAATCAGAGGGAAGACCCACCTTGCTGTGTAACAGGCGGATGCGCTCGCGTTTCGAGATGAGGCTGACAGGCGTCCCTTTCTCGGGCTTGACATTAAAGAATGTGCTGCCTGTTCCCCAGGGATACGCTGAAGGATGCGCGCAGATATTGGCCGCGACACAGTTCATCTGAATGTACGCAATGGCCCGTTCCGGCGATTCTTCCGACAGGAAGACCCGTGCAATGTCGGCGTGGTTGTTACGGAGCATCTCCCGGATGCCGTACTTGCAGGACATGTACCGGGAGTGATGCCGCTTGAAATCATTGATGAAAGCCCCTGCTTCCGCGTGGGTACATTCCAGGAGGAAATGGACGTGGTTGGACATCAGTATGAACGCGAGGATGCGGACCGGGTGAAGGTGCGAGAGAACGGCGACGGCATTCATTCCTGCCTTGAAATCTTCCTCATCCCGAAACCAGATGCACTCTTCCAAATGATCCGTGGTGACAAGATAAAGTTCCATCTGTCAAAATTTGAAGTTTAACGTAGTATAAGCCGGACCCGAGGGTCCGTACTTCAAAGGTAGAAATAATTGTTCTCTGATGCGCAGCTTTTCTGTAAAAAACTAAAAACTCGATGGTTGTCTGTTCCCTGCGTCCCTAATCAATGGACGTGGGGAGCAAAAAGGGGCTAAAACGCGCCCTCCGTCCCAATAGTCGGGACGGAGGGAACGGTCACTTTAAGTGTGGGGATCAGTTGGCGAAAGGATCGAGGGCGGCGGTGGGGCTTCCGCCCGAGAACGCCCCGTAGGCGTAGCCGTTGCGGCTCTGCTCGGATTCGGGCTCCCACCAGAAGATCCCTTTGAACCAGTCATAGCTCCGGGTCCCCTCCAGGATGTATTGGAGGGCGGCTTTGGCTGCGGCGGGCTCGCTGGCGGGCATCCCGAACTCGACAAGCATCAAGGGTTTGTCGTAACGGGCATGGAGGGTGCTGAGATTCTTGACGCAGGCCTCGGTCTTGGTCCGCCAGTCGGGGTAGCCGCTGCCTTCCCAGTAGGAAGGGTAGAGCGACAGGCCGATCATGTCGTATTTCGCCCCCTTGCTGCCGACCAGGTCATAGAACCAGGTCAAGGTCTCGAGTTTCCAGCCGTTGTCCAGGTGCAGGATCACGGAGGCGTCGGGATAGACGCTCTTGACGGCCGCGGCTCCGGCGTTGAAATACTCCACGAAATGGTTGACGCTGGAGCCGCTGACCTTGCCGCTGATTGTGGCGGCGGCCTCCTTGACGTTGCCTTCTGTACCCGTATGCAGCAACATGCCGGGCGTCACCTCGTTGCCGACCTGGACCCAGGTGACGTCGATCCGGGCGTCTTTCAGGGTCTGGAGCACGCTCCGGGTGTGCTCGGTGACGGCCGAGGCGATCTGGGCGGCGGAATAGCCCTGCCAGGCCGCGGGAATGATCTGCTTGCCGGGATCGGCCCAGGTGTCGCTGTAGTGGAAGTCGATCAGGATCTGCATCCCCAGGGCCTGGGCACGCCGGCACTTGGCCAGCACGTCGGCGGCATTGTTGTATCCGTTGGCAGGATTGACCCAGACACGGTAGCGGACGCTGTTGAGTCCCAGGGACTTCATCAGGGCGGTACATTCCGTTTCCACGCCTTGCCGGGAATAGAACTTATAACCCTTGGCTTCCATCTCGGTGATCCAGCCCAGGTCGGCGCCTTTGGCGAAAACGACGGTGCGGGTCTCTTCCTGCCCGGGCTGCTCTCCGCCCTGTCCGTTGGCGCCCGAATTGGGATCGACTTTGCCGTTGCAGGAGGTCAGGATCAGGGCTGACGTCAGAAGGACGCCCAGCGAACGAAAAAACTTCATGGCTATTCGGAGATTAAGAATACGGCGCTGGAGTAGGCGTTCAAGGTCAGGGTATTGTCCGTGAGGACCCCGTCGGTCGTCGTGGTCTTGACTTCGCCGCCGCCGTTGAGGCCGATGACCCGGCTCAGGTCCTCCGTCCCGAAGGAGGCGGTGACTTTCGCTCCGGAGAAGTTGTGTACGACAAGGGTCTTCTCGCTGCCGGTCGTCCGGTACCAGGCGCCCAGGCCGGCGAAGCGGGAATTTGACGCATTGTAGGTGCCGTGCTCCGAGATCTCGCCGGAAGCGAGGGAGACATAGCTGTTGCGCAGGCGGGCAAAGGTCTTGTAAACGTTGAGCAAGGATCCGGCATCGGCTTCCTGGGCCTCGACGGAGATGTCGGCCGTCAGCATGGTCCGGTCCACGCGGTCATCGTAAACCATCAGGGGGGCATCGGCCAGCGTGCCGGTTCGGGTCCACTTGATGGGGGCGCGTCGCCATTCATCCTGGCCGTTGCGGTTCGTGCCCCAGTAGCCCAGCTCCTCGCCCTGGTAGATAAAGGGCTTGCCGGGCGAGGTGAGCAGCACGGCGGCAGCCAGTTTCTCCTTGTCCAGCGAGCGGTTCAGGTCGCTGGCGGCCCGGTTTTCGTCATGGTTGGTGAGTTTGATGGCGTCGATGAAGCCGCTGCGGCGGGCGTGGAACAGGTCGCGGAAATAACGGACGGTCGCGGCGAAGTCGTTGCCTTTGCCGTTGGAGATCCGGTCCTTGAGCGTATACCAGTACCAGAAGTTGAAGTGGGACGGAAGCCCTTCGTAATAAGGGGCGCATTCCTCGGCCGTATCGGTCCATGACTCGCCGACCATGTAGATGTCTCCCTGCCCGCCGCGCGCCTTGTAGGTGGCATTGCAGTGGTCGTACCACTGCCGGAGGAAAGCCACGTTGGCGTCGGTCTGTCTCTGGTAGATCCAGATGTCGGCATCGAGGCGCAAGCCGTTCACGCCCATGTTGATCCACTTGTCGGCGCTGGCGGCCAGGGCCTGGAAGCAGGGATGCAAGGCGGCGGTGGCGGCGGGACCGTAGTTGAGGTCAGGCATCGAGCCGTCGAAACTGGCGAAATAGTAGCTGCTGCTGTCGCTGAAGACGATGTTGCCGGGATCGCCGGAAGCGTTGCTGGCGAGGGTGAAAGGCGAGTCGAAGACGATGGCCTTTCCGCCGGAGGGCGTCCCCCATTTGGTGCCGGCGCTCCAGTCGGTGGAGGAACCGGTCGTGCGGACGAGGAAGCCCCAGTCGGTATCGACGTCGAGGGTGATCTCGTGGGTGTCACCGCCGGAAGGATAGAGGCCGACGGCTCCCGCGCTTCCGATCCACAGCCATATCGAGGCCGATGCGTTGGAGGTCTGGGGCGCGTCGCTGCTCTTCGAGACGGTCACGGTCTTGGCGCTTCCGCTCCAGTCGACTTTGAAATGCAGGCGGCCCTTGTAGCCCATCCCTACGCCGGTGGGGTGCCATTCGCCCATTCCGGGATCCGAGGCGCCGGCGAAGTTGTCGATCTTTCTCCCGGAGACGTCGGAGGTCGGATTGTCTGAGAAAACGTACCAGTTGCGGTAAGGGCTGGAGGCGTCGCCCAGGGCATCCTGGAACCAGGTCGTCCCGGTCCCGCTGTGGTTGAGGACATAGTCCATATAGATGTCGATACCCTTGCTGCGGGCGCTGCCGATCAAGGTCTGGAAGTCGCTCTCCGTGCCGAGGTGGGGGTCGATCTCGTTGTAATTGTTGATATCGTAGCCGTGGTAGGAAGTGGCGCTCTGGATCGGAGAGAGCCAGAGCGCGGAAGCGCCCAGGCCGTCGAGGTAGTCGAGATGGTCCGTGACGCCCTGCAGGTCACCCCACCGGTCGCCGCCCTTGCCGTCGGCAAAGGAATAGACCAGCAGCTGGTAGGTGATGTCGGCGCGTTTCTGCCCGTCCCAGGCCTTGGGGGCTGCGGACAGGGCGACGGTGTTGGTCCGGACCGGATTCTCCTTGCCCGCCACCTGGGTTACCTCCACGGTGGCGGTGGTCCCTCCCTGGCCGGAGAAGGTGATCGTCGTAGTGCGCGGGAGGGTGGTGGCATTGGCGGAGGCGGTCACGTTGACAGTGCCGTTGCCGCTGCCGCTGTAGCTGTCGGGCTGGCACCAGCTGCCGCCGTTGCCGACGGACAGGGTCCATTTGCCGCTGCTCTGGACGCTGAGGCGCTGGGTCGAACTCTCGTAGGTGGAGAAGGACAGGGTCGCCGGCGTGACGCTGAGCATGTCTTGGGACGGCTCGGGCGGCGTCACGGGATCGCCGCAGGCGGCCAGGAGCAGCAGGGTAAGCAGGAGATATTGTAACTTTTTCATCTTCTCAAGGGTTCTGGCATAGCTGTCAAATATACAAATAATTTCTATCTTTACTGAATAAGAAAGGCTTCGAGTATGAGAAGAATCGTAACCACGTGTTGCACTTTGTTGCTGTTGACCGGTCTGTGGGCCCGTCCGGCCGGGCGGGTTCCCTTCAACGTCGGCTGGCGTTTCCTCCGCCTGGCAGACACGGTCTCGACGCTCAGCCCCGGGATCTATGCCGCCCCGTCTTTTGACGACTCGCAATGGAGGATGCTGACGCTGCCCCATGACTGGGGCGTGGAAGGGCCCTTCGGCCAAGCCTGGCCCGGCGAGACGGGCAAACTCAAATGGTGGGGGAAAGCCTGGTACAGGGCCCGGTTGAACGTGGACGGGGACGCGGTCGGGATGGAACATGTCCTGCGTTTCGACGGCGTCATGTCCGGTGCCACGGTCTGGTGCAACGGGGTCGAGATCGTCCGCAGGCCTTATGGCTACAGTACTTTCGAAGCGGATCTGACACCCGCCTTGCATCCGGGCGGGAATGTGATCGCCGTCAGCGTGGACAATCCGGAACAATCTTCCCGCTGGTATCCGGGCGGCGGCATCTACCGCGATGTCTGGCTGACCCGCAGCGGTCCCCTGGGCTTTGCTTCCGACGGCGTCTGTGTCACGACGCCTGAGGTTGCGGCTGATTCGGCCACGGTGCGTTTCGAAGTTGCGTTGAAGAACCATGCCGCATATTCCGGAACCGTGCGGCTGAAGGCGGCTGTCATGGACGGCGGTACCTCTTCCAGCCCGGCTCCCGTCCTGGAATCTTTCCTGCCGGGCCCGGTCGGCGACGGCCAGCATTTCACCTTCGAATTGAAAGTGCCCAAGCCGGAGCGCTGGTCCCCGGAGCATCCCTTCGTCTATACGTTGACGACCGTCCTGGAGTCGGAGGACGGCTCCTTGCGTGATACCTGTCATACGCCTTTCGGCATCCGGCAGGCCGAATGGAGGGCGGACGGCTTTTATCTCAACGGCGAGCGGACTTTCCTGAAGGGCGTGTGCCTGCACCACGATTCGGGTGCCCTGGGGGCCGTGTGGAACGGGCAGCTGTGGCTCCGTCGCCTGCTTGCGCTGAAGTCGATGGGCTGCAACGCCATCCGCTGTGCCCACAATCCGCCGGCGCCCGGACTGCTGGACCTCTGCGACAGGCTCGGCTTCCTGGTGATGGACGAGTTGACGGACACCTGGACGGTGCCGAAGAAGCCGAACGGCTATGCCACCCTGTTCGACGAATGGGCGGAGCGTGACCTCGTGGACATGATCCGGCGCGACCGCAATCATCCGTCCGTCATCCTCTGGTCCATCGGCAACGAGGTGGGGGAGCAAGGATATCCGGACAAATGGAAGATCGGCCACCGGCTGAGCGCGATCTGTCACCGGGAGGATCCGACGCGCCCGACGACGTCGGGCAATGACAATCTCTGGGCGGCCTCGACGCCCTATGCCTCCACCGTGGATGTGTACGGCTTCAACTACAAGCCCCACGCGTATGCGGCTTTCCGTGACGCCCATCCGGGCCAGCCTTTTCTGGGCAGCGAGACGGCCTCCTGCATCTCCTCGCGCGGCCATTATCTGTTCCCCGTCTCCGACGCGAAGGACGGCGGCTGGACGGTCCCGCTCTCGGCAGATGAGGGGGCGCCGGACTTCCAGGTGAGTTCCTACGACCTGTATGCTCCGGCCTGGGCTTCCCGACCGGATTACGAGTGGTTCTACGAGGATCAGGTCCCGGAATGTGCCGGTGAGTTCGTCTGGACCGGGTTTGACTATCTGGGCGAGCCCACGCCCTACAACCTCGACCCCTCCGTGCTGACCAACTTCCATACGGAAGAGGAGAAGGAGGCCTACCGCCGGCAGCTGGCTGCCTGGGGGCAGCAGATCAGCGCCGTGCCCCTGCCGTCGCGGAGCAGTTATTTCGGCATCATCGACCTGGCCGGTTTCCCAAAGGATCGTTATTGGCTTTACCAGGCGCGCTGGCGTCCGGAATTGCCGATGGTCCATATCGTCCCGCATTGGACCTGGCCGGGCCGTGAGGGTCAGGTGACGCCGGTCCATGTCTATACTTCGGGCGATGAGGCGGAGCTTTTCGTCAACGGCCGGTCGCAGGGGCGGAAGGTCCGCGGCCCGGGAGAGTACCGCCTGCGCTGGGATGAGGTGGTCTATCACCCTGGGAAGGTGGAGGTCGTGGCGTACAAGGACGGGGTCCGGTGGGCCTCGGAGACGGTCCGGACGGCCGGGCGGGCGCGGCGCGTCCGCGTGTTGCACGAGACTTCGGCGGATGTCCCTCCGGCGGAGGCGGGCAACCTGGTCTTTTATTCCGCCGTCGTGACGGACTGGAGGGGCGGGTTGGTCCCGGGTGCCGACAACTTGCTGAAGTTCAGCGTCAAGGGACCGGGAGAGATCGTCGCCGTCGATAACGGCGATCCTACGTCGCACGTGCCTTTCTACAGTCACGAGATGCCGGCTTTCCACGGCCTGTGCGCGGTCATCGTCCGCCGTACCGGTCCCGGCCGCATCCGCCTCAAAGCTTCCCTGCACTGATCCCGCACCGGCGACGGAGGGCGTCGTGCCGGGAACAAAAGCGGCGGTGCTGCGGACTTTTGGGAGCATTCCCCCGGAGGGGTAAAGCTTTTCGCTCCCGGAAGTCCGCAGCACCGCTGCGTAGGAGAAAGGACGGCTACTGCGCCGTGACCGTCAGGCTCGGTGAGTTGTGCGCCATGTCGAGCACGACCTTGTACGTGCCGGCTTTCTCGATCTTGACATTGCCCGCTCCGATGCCGTTCAGGTCCGTTGGATCATCGCCCAGCGAATAATCCCAGTTGCCGTTGAACCGCACCTTGAACTCGGCATTGTCGCCGACGGTAATCGTGCCGCTGTAGGTCAGCGCCGTCTCATCGAAACTCATCTCGACGTCACCGCTCCAGTCGTTGAAGGAACCGATCAAGCCGACCTTCGTGATGGCGAATGCCGTGGCGGTACCCGCCTCCAGGTCCACGTTGAACCAATAGGTCCCGGCCGGGATCGAGAAATTGCCGCCGTCGCCGACCGTCCAGTCCAGCGTCTCACCGCCGGTCATGCCGAACCAGGCACCGTTGTGGACGAACTTGAATTCGATGCCGCTGCCGGCCATCGTCAGGGGTCCCTGGAACTTGCCGCTGAAATCTCCGCGGAGTTTCGGGTCACCGGCGCCGTCCCAGCTGTGACCGGAATAATTGCCGGCCACGACCAGGCGGTTGCCCCACTTCGGCGCGTCGCTCTCCCCGGTCTTGGTCAGGACGGTGCGGTAAGGCGTCGTCGCGAGATAGAGTTCGACCGTGTAGATGCCGGGCTCGGTGTCGGTGATGTTATCTCCGCCCTGCACCAGGTTGTCCAGGGTGCCGTAGCCGAGGTTGACCGCCCAGTCGGAGTCGTCATTCATGCGGAACTTCCACTGGCCGCCGGCGGGAAACTCGACGTTCTCGATCTTCCAGGCATCGTTGGCTGCATCATAGGCAAGGAAATAGGCGGGATCGACGCCCCAGCCGGTAAAGCTGCCGCAGATCTCGACGCTTTCGATCCGGGTCGCGGTCGCGCTCAGGGAACTCAGGTCCACCACCAGCTTGTAGTAGCCGTTGGCAAGGGAGATGTTGCCGCCGCCGCTGGTCATGAGGTTGTCCAGGCTTCCGGCATACTCCTTGCTCCAGTCAAGATTCGGGGTGAACTTGAACTCAACGGCATCGCCGTCCGGGTTGGCCATGTTGATGAACCCTTCATAGTGGCCCTCGCCGTCACCGTTGAGGCGGGGGGCCGTCGCGGGATCCCAGCCTTGGTGGCTACCTGTCACGCCGAGTGTCTCGGGGAAGGAAAGGTTGATGAACTTGACCGTGTACGGGTGCTTGCTCATGTCGAGCTGGATCTTGTAGTCGCCTTCGTTGGAGGTGGAGTAGTTGCCGCCGCCGCCGTTGACGCCGTTGCTGTCATCGACGGACCAATCCCAATCGTCGTTGAGACGGAACTTGTACTCGCCGGGTACGAGGCTGACGGAAACCGTGAAGACGTTGGTCTCCTCGTTCCACTCCATCGGGATTTCGGCATCCCAGCCGCCCACGGCGGTACCGATGACGCCGACGCTCTTGATGCTGACCATATTAATGGTATTCAGCTTCTTGTTGAGCTTGATCACGTACTTGCCGGACGGGACCTTGATATTGTCGGAGGCGCCGACGGTACCGTTGGCGCTCACATAGACACCCTCCTTGCCGCCGACGGTCACGGAGCCGCCGAAGTCATCCTTCCACTCCGGATAAGGGCTGAACTTGAATTCGACATCGCTTCCGTCAGCGGTCGTCAGGTCCACGATCCCTTCGTAGTAACCCTTGACACTGGAGGAGAGCGCGATGGTCGGAGCCGTGGCAGGGTTCCATTCCTGGTGGCTTCCGGGGACATACAGGACATTCGGGAAGGAGGCCACGTAGGTCTTGACCGTCATCTGCTCGGAGTTGGCTTCTACGCCGCCCGGCAGGGACTCGCAGACCGCTTCGACGACGAAGCGGACCGGTACGTCTGCCGCTTCGTCACCCCCCGCGGCGATGATGGCCTCGTTGAGGGCATCCACGGTGGTGGAATAACTCGTCTCAGCCAGGCCTTCTGCGAGCAGGTAGGGCTCATTGTCACCGACCACCACGTAAACATTGTAGCTGACGCTCTCGCCATAGACGAGGCGGGCCGGGGTCCAGCTCAGGAGCTCGACGGAACCGGTCGGATCGCCGGGATCCAGCTCGATCTGGTCGGAAGCCAGCGTGACCACGGAAGCGACGGCGTCGCCGAAGGCATAGACGTTGACGGTCACGGTGTTGGACACGTAGGACTCGCCGTTGTCCGTCACGCGGACATAGAAAGAGAGCGGGAAAGTGTCATTCTCGGGCAGATCCGAAAAGCTGGAAAGGACCAGATCGCGGAACGAGCCTTTGTCGGCTTTAAAATAGAGATCCTTGCCGGTGGACAGGGAAACGGCCTTCTCGCCGCGCTCCATGAAGAACTGGTAGTCCAGTCCGGGGGATAGGTTACGGTAGGCAGTCCAGGTGAACATCACATCCTCGCCGGTCGTGCCGGTGGTGAGGAGGATGTCGTTGTGGGCCTGCAGCTCGGGGGCGACGGGATCGGTGGAGAACACGTCTTCCGGCTCGACGACCTGGCAAGCCGCAAAACCCAGGCACAAAGCAGCGAATGCTACGAAACTGTATATCTTTTTCATATCCGTACTTTGTTATTACTGTTTTTCCATGACCAGGACGAAAGGAGTCCGGTTGCCGTAGAGTTTCATGAGGTAGGTACCGTCGCCGGGCACATTCATGTCGGCGCCGCCTTCTTCGAGTTCGAAGCCGCCTTCGACGTCGTCGCTGGCTTTGGTGGCCGTACCCAGCTTGGTGTCCCAGGCGTGGTTGTAGCGGATCAGGAAGCCGTTGCCGCCGGAGAAGGTGACGGGACCGGCCGTCCAGACGTTCTCAAGATAGTCGTAGGTGAAGTCCACGTCCGCCTCCCAGTTGCTCTCGGCGAAATTGCCGATCAGGCTGATGGCGTCGATTCCGACGGCGCTGATCTCTTTCTTGTTGAGGTCCACGGTGAGGTGGTAGATCTCCTTGGCGGATGCGCCGAACTGGAAGTTCTCATCACCATTCTCCGGGCACTCCCAGGAAGGCGTGAGGCCGCTGTAGCCCCAGTAGTCGCCGGCCCAGGCACGCTGGGTCAGGATCTTGAAGCCCTGGTCTTCACCGGGAACGATGGTGCCGCCGGCGAGGTAGTCGATGAGGACCTTGTAAATCTTGGTGCCGCCGCCGGTCTCCCAGAATTCAGGAGCGTGATCCACGTCCCAGCCATTCTCGAACTGGCCGCAGATGTACAGGGAGTTGAGTTTGGCCTTGAAAGTCTGCACATTGAAGTTGCGGGTGTTGGACCGGACCGGGTTGATATCCGTGTCGGCGACGGTCGCCGTCACATAAGCCGTCACGGCGGCCAGGTCATTGGCCTTGACGCCCAGCGCATTGATCAGGATGCCGTTGAGGTCGGCCTTGGTCATCGAGAGGGAATTCGTAAACGCGGTACCGGCTACGGCGCTCTGGTCGCCGGCGCTCAGGTAGAGCGAATAGAGGATGGATACCGGAGCGCCGAAAGAGGCGTCGCTCCAGGCGAAGGATACCGTCTCGTCCGTGTTGGTCTGGTTGACGTCGATGTCTCCGATCGCGACCAGTTCAGGGGCGACAAAGGCGGATTCGGGAGCGAGCCGGGTCTCTTCATTCGTGGTGGCCGTGCCGTTGGATACGCCGCCCTTTTCGCCGAATTCGGCGATGTCGCAGGCGGACAGGCAGAGCGTCAGCGCGGCCAGAGCCATATAGATTGCTTTCTTCATGATTCAAACAAGTTGGAAGATTAATAACCCGGGTTCTGGACCAGGTTGGTATTGGCGTTCAGGTCCGCATCGATGATCGGGTAGATCGTACGGAACGCGGGGATCGCGACACGGCCTTCCGGTACGCCGCCCTTGTAGGGCCAAGGGAAGGAGGCGGAAGTGAAATAGCCGTAGCGGATCAAGTCGGTACGGCGCTGTCCTTCGAGCATCAGCTCGCGGGCACGCTCGGCAAGCAGCCAGTCGAGCGTGAGCTCGTCGTCGGCGGGCGTCGCCACGCCGGCACGGTCGCGCAGGGCCTTGATATAGCCTTTGGCTTCGGAGGAGGAGACCTTGCCGCCGTTCAGGCGGGCGTCAGCCTCGGCATAGATCAGGTACATCTCGGCCAGGCGGAAGATCGGGAAGTCCATCGAGGAGAAGGACTGGTCGTTGAGGTGACCGTCGGTGTAGCGTCCGCTGAACTTCCAGCAGCGCCAGCCGCTCTCGGTCTTGGAGTTGTCGAAGGCAGGAATGCCCTGGTTGATGAAGAAGGCGCGCTTGTCGGATGCCTCCCGGTCGTAACCGAAGGTGTATCCGGGCAGGTCTTCCGCCTGTTTCGCCCTTGCTTCGTTATCCTTGTCATCCACGGTGCCGTCGCCGTTGAAGTCCTCCAGGTCGGGGTTGTTGTAGGTGTAACCCGCATCCGGATCGTTCCAGGAGATGCCCTTCAGGTTGAAGTAGGAGACGTACTCGTTGGAAACGTGATAACCGTTCCACTCTTCCGGCACGATCGTGGAGCCGTAGTCGTAGCCCAGCAGATAGGCCACGATGGCGCGGGACTTGTCGAAGAAGGCAGAGGCGTAGGTCGTCGTGCCTCCCCAGCTCTGGGAGTGGTCTTTGTCATAGTCGATACCGAAGATGAATTCGTCGGCAGCGGCTCCGTTCTCGGTGTTGTCCTGCATGAAGAGTTCCTCGTAGGAGGGGTGCAGCTTGTAACCCATGCCGATGACCTTTGCGGCCATGTCCTTGGCATCCTGCCAGCGGGCGGTGCCGGTATAGACTTGGGCGTTGAGGTACATGCGGGCGAGCAAGGCTGCCACGGAGCCCTGGGTCGGGCGGGGGTAGCTGACTTCACCTTTCTTGGGCATGTCGCTGCCCTCAGCGAGCAGGTCGGTCAGTTCCGTTTCGAGCCAGTCGAAGAGTTCGGCGCGGGACTTCTGGGGAGGCAGTTCGCCGCCGATGTTTTCCGGCATCGGGAACGGCGGGTTGCCGTAGAGGTCCATCAGGGCCCAGAAGAAGAGGGCGCGATGGAAGCGGGCTTCGGCACGGTAGCCGTGGACCGTTTCCTTAAGGGCGCCGTGGCCGCGGGCGTCGAGACGGTCATCCTCCGTCTGGAGGAGATACTCGTTGGCCAGGGCGATGCCCTTCAGCAGGCGGGTATAGACGATGGTGACCGCGGTATTGGTCGGGGTCCAGGAGTCGGCGCACAGGTCGGCGACATAGGAGTCACCCCAGGTGCACTTGAAGGAGTCGGTGCTCATCTCCTGGAGGTTGAGGAACTGGCGGAGCAGTTCGCTCTGGCCGGCGTCGGGGGCCGAAATGTCGGCGCTGCCCGGGTCCGTCTGGGAGACGAAGGCCCAGTAGGCGTTGACATAGGCGAGGCCCATCAGATAGCTGTTCTCATCCGCATAGGCGGTCTCGGAGATGGGATCCGTCAGGTTGAGCGGAAGCGTATCGAGGTCTTTCAGGCAGGAAGTGGCCGAAAGGAGGGCGACCGCAACAAACAAAAGGCTGTATATCTTTTTCATGATCCGTCTGTATTAGAAGTTGATGTTGAGACGAACGGTGTACAGACGCGGGCGGGGGACCAGGTTGCCGTCCACACCGTCGCGGATGTTGGCGGTGGAGTAGAGCTCGGGGTCCAGGCCGGTGTACTTGGTCAGGATGAAGACGTTCTGCACGGAACCGGCCAGGCGGATGGACTGGGCGAACTTCTTGAGATGCCAGGTGTAGCCGAGGTTGATGTCGTCCAGCTTGAAGAAGGAGGCATCCTCGATCCAGAGGTTGGAATAGCTCTGGTAGTCGGTGCTCAGCTTGGTCCAGGTCGGATAGAGGAAGGCCGGGACGAAGTTGTTGAGGTAGCCCTTGCTGGCGTCGTCGCTGAACGAGGAAGAGTAGCCCTTGCGGACGGCGTTGATGGCCATGTTGCCGACGCTGCCGTGGGTGTTCATGCTGAAGTCCCAGTTCTTGTAGTTCACGCGGGTGTTGAGGCCGTAGAACATCCAGGCGTTGGGGCTGTAGCCGGTGACGTAGCGGTCTTCGGCACTGATGATGCCGTCGCCGTTGCGGTCCACGAGGCCGTTCTGGACGGGCTCGCCGTCGGCATCATAGAGCTGCTCGTAGAGATAGAACACGTTGGGGCTCTGCCCGACGCGGTGCAGGGCGGAGAATCCGTCCGTGCCGCCGAGCATGCCGCCCGTCTCGACACCCTTGTAGTTCTCGTCCTTGGCCGTCAGCTTGGTGATCCGGGTGTCCTGGAAGGTGACGTTTCCGCCGATGCTCCAGTGCCAGTCTCCGGTCTCGACCGGGACGGTGTTGAGCGTGAGTTCGATACCCTTGTTGACCATCTGCCCGATATTCTGGATCAGGTAGTTGGTGAAGTTGCCGCCGAGCGGGATGCTGACACTGTTGAGCAGGTCGTCGGTCACGCGGTAATAGGCCTCGGCGCTGCCGGTGATGCGGTCATTGACGAAGCCGAAGTCCAGGCCGGCGTTCCAGGTCGTCGTGGTCTCCCACTTGACGCGGGGGTTGTACCCCTGGGGAGCGAGGGCGTTGACGTTGGTGCCGCCCATGTTGTATTGCATCCGGGGGTCGGTGGCCAGATAATACTTGGCGATGTACTGGTAGTAGTCGTCACCGATGTCCTGCTGGCCGGTCTTGCCCCAGCCGAGACGCAGTTTGAGGGCGGAAACGGCGGGACTGCCCTTGAGCCAGTCTTCGTTCTTGATGTTCCAGGCGAAGGCTGCGGACGGGAAGAGGCCCCAGCGGACGTTCTTGGCGAAGCGCGAGGTGGCGTCGTCGCGGAGGGTGAAGGTGAAGAGGTACTTCGAGGCGATGGAGTAATTGATACGTCCGAAGAAGGAGATCAGGTAATACTCACGGGCCGATTCGGGACTGTCGATGTAGAGGTTGTCCTCCGCGAAGTGGTTGCCCTGGTTGTTGTAGGTCTCGCCCTTCCAGCGGTAGTAGTTGTGCTGCCAGGAATAACCGGCCATCACGTCGAGGTTGGAGTGCTTGAACTCGTGGTTGTAGTCGGCGTAGAACTCGAGCAGGGTGTTGCGGCTGATGTGGCGGGCCTGGTTGGAGAAGTCGCCGCTGGTAGCGATATAACGGTCGGATACGTACGTGCCGAGATCGCGGTAGTACTGGCTGCGGCTGTCGGCCACATCGTAACCGAGGTTGAGGTTGAAGCGCAGGTCTTCGAAACCGTGGATGCGGTAGTCCAGCTGCAGGTTGCCGATGGAACGCAGGGCGTTGCCGGTGCTGTGGGCGTCATAGAGCATGGCGACCGGGTTGTAGGAAGACAGGGTGTTGGCGCTGCCGTCCGCGTTGTACCAGTTGAAGAAGGAACCGTCCTCCTTGCGGACCGGCATCGTCGGGTTGAAGGTGATGGCGTTGCCGACGGCACCGGTGTCGCCCCAGGTGAAGTCGGAGTAGATGCCCTTGACGTTGGCGTTGACCGAGAGGTGGTCGTCGAAGAACTTCGGCACCAGGTTGAGGTCGGCGTTGTAGCGGGTGGCATCGCCCACCTTCAAGGTACCCTGGTCATAGTTGTAGCCGAGGCTCAGGCGGGCGGGGATCTTCTTGCCGGCCATGACGCTGACGTTGTGGTCGGTCGAGAGGCCGACGCGGTAGATCTCCTTCTGCCAGTCCGTGTCGGCGCTGCCGAGCAGGCCGGCTTTCTCCGGATAGGTCTGGTTGATGTAGTCGGTAAACTCGGCGGCATTCATCACGTCGAAGGTCCGGTAGTTCTGCTTGGCGGAGAAGCTGCCGTTGTAGCTGACGCGCACGCCGTCGCCCTTGGTGCCCTTCTTGGTCGTGATGATGATGACGCCGTTGGAGGCGCGGGATCCGTAGATGGCGGTCGCGGAGGCGTCTTTCAGGACGGAGAAGGACTCGATGTCGTCGGGGTTGACGGAAGCGAGCGGGTCACCCATGAAGGCACCGCCTTCCTTGGTGATCGGGACGCCGTCGATGACGATGAGCGGGTCGTTGCTGGCGGTCAGCGAAGAGCCGCCGCGGATGCGGATCGCCGATTTGGCGCCGGGTTCGCCGGAGGCCGGGATGATGTTCAGGCCCGACACCTTGCCGACGAGGGCCTGGGCGGGGCTGGTGATGGCGCCGCGGTTGATGTTGTCGGCCTTGACGGCGACGACGGAGCCAGTCATATCCTCTTTCTTGACGGTACCATAACCGATGACGACGACGTCATCGAGGAATTCGGCGTCCGTCAGCAGCGTGACGGTCGCGGGGACCGCCGACGCCTGGAAGGTCTGGGTGGTGTAGCCGATACAGCTGATCGCTACCGTCGCGTCCGCGCTGGAGACGGTCAGTTCGTAGTCGCCGTCCAGACCGGTGGTCGTGCCGACCGTCGTGCCCTGCTCCATGACAGTGGCGCCGATGACCGGTCCCATCTCGTCGATGACTACTCCCTTGACCTTGTATCCGTTCTGGGCGGACAGGGTTGTGCCGAGCAGCAGAATGGCTGCCATCGACACGAGAGTTTTGATCCTGTTCATTGATTGTGTGTAGTTAGTATAAATGTGAATTGATTCATGCTTGCTTGGCGTGTTCTTGCACCAGGGCGACGCTGCAGGCCCCGGCCACGAGCAGCACGCCCGCGACGAGGAGCATCGCCGCCTGGCTGCCGCCGACGGCTTTGAGCACCAGGCCTCCGGTCGCCGCCGCGACGATCTGCGGCAGGCAGATCGTGCAGTTGAACAGGCCCAGGTATTCGCCCATGTGCTCCCCGCTCAGGGAATTGGTGAGCAGGGTGAAGGGCAGGGCCAGCATCGCCGCCCAGGCCGCTCCGATGAGCAGGAAGGAGGCGAAGAGCAGATATTTGTCGTGGAAGAAGAAGACCGACGCGAAGCCGGCGGCTCCGATGAGCAGGCTGACGACGTAGGCGGTCTTGAGGCGCTTGAAGCGCGGGATCACCAGGGCCCAGAGCATGGACCCGACGGCCTGGACGGCGAAGACGACGCCCACCCAGTTGCCGGCGGCCTGGTAGCCTTCGGACGTGGGGTCGCTCGTGCCCCAGACATTGGCGGCGATGGCGCCGTTGGTATAGGTCCACATGTAGAGGAAGGCGGCCCAGCAGAAGAACTGCACGAGGCCGACGGTCCAGAACGTGCGCGGGGCGTGCTTGAGGAGCGTCAGGAGCCCTTCCTTTTTCTGCGCCTCCTGGCGGCGCGGGTCGATGCCGTGGAACTCGGCATACTCCTGGGGGGCCATCTCCTTGACCCGCAGGAAGGTATAGAGCACGCAGAGGATCAGGATGGCGGCGCCGACGTAGAAACTCCATTTGACGGAGTCGGGGATCACCCCTTCGGGGGCGGTATTGGCGATGCCGATCCAGGTGAAGAAGATCGGGAAGAGGTAGCCCGCGAAGGAACCGGCGTTGCACAGGAAGCTCTGGATCGAGTAAGCCCGGGCCTTCTGCTCCTCGTTGACCATGTCGCCGACCATCATCTTGAAGGGCTGCATCGCCACGTTGATGGAGGTGTCGAGGAAGATCAGTGAGAAGAGGCCGAACCACATCGCCCCGTTGAGCCCG
>JAFUWZ010000009.1 GCA_017471045.1 Bacteroidales bacterium | reverse complement strand
CTTTGAAGCCGGCCAGTCCCTGCTGGGACACCCGGTGGATTATGTCTTCCTCGGCGCCTGCACCAACGGGCGCATCGAAGATTTCCGGGCCTTCGCTTCCATCGTCCGCGGCCGCCGCAAGGCCGAGGGCGTCACCGCCTGGCTTGTACCCGGCAGTTGGGCCGTCCACCGCCAGATCGTCGCGGAGGGTCTGGACCGCGAGCTGGCCAAGGCCGGTTTCGAGATCCGCCAGCCCGGCTGTTCCGCCTGCCTGGCGATGAATGATGACAAGATCCCCGCCGGGAAGTATGCCGTCTCGACCAGCAACCGCAATTTCGAAGGCCGGCAGGGGCCCGGCGCCCGGACGCTGCTCGCCAGCCCGCTGGTCGCCGCTGCCGCCGCCGTCACGGGCCGAATCACCGATCCCAGAGCATTCCTATGAAACAGAAATTTGACGTGATCGAGAGCCGGTGCATCCCGCTTCCGATCGACAATATCGACACCGACCAGATCATCCCGGCCCGCTTCCTGAAAGCCACGACCCGGGACGAACGATTCTTCGGGGACAATCTTTTCTGCGACTGGCGTTACGACAGCGACGGGACGCCCAAACCGGACTTCGTCCTCAACGATCCCCGCTACGGCGGCTGCGTCCTCGTTGCCGGCCGGAATTTCGGCTCCGGCTCCAGCCGCGAACACGCGGCCTGGGCGCTGGCCGGTTACGGCATCCGCGCCGTGATCGCCGGATCCTTCGCCGACATCCACCGCCAGAACGAACTCAACAACTTCGTCTTGCCGGTCGAAGTCAGCGCCGGCTTCTTGCAGGAGCTGCACGCATGTATCGCCTCCGATCCGGCCACGCGCGTCCGCATCGACCTGGCGGCCCAGACCGTGACCAACCTCTCCAGCGGCCGGAGCGAGTCTTTCCCCATCTCAGGCTATAAGAAGTATTGCTTCCTCAACGCCCTGGATGACATCGATTACCTCCTGGAACAAAAAAACAAAATCGAAGCCTTCGAACAAGCCCGATGACAGAAATCCTCGACACCACCCTCCGCGACGGCGAACAGACCGCCGGCGTCTCGTTCAATGTAAACGAGAAGCTGGCGATTGCCGGCCTGCTCCTGGATGAGCTCAAGGCGGACCGCATCGAAGTGGCCTCCGCCCGCGTTTCCAAAGGCGAATCCGAGTCCTTCGCGCGGATCTGCGACTGGGCCCTCAGACGAGGCTGCCTGGACCGGGTCGAGGCGCTGGGGTTCGTAGACGGCGGACGCAGCGTGGACTGGGTGGCGGACGGCGGGGGCCGGGTGATCAACATCCTGGCCAAGGGATCGCTGCGCCATCTGGGCACGCAGCTCCGCAAGACACCCGAAGAGCATCTCCGGGATATCCGGGCGGTGCTGGACAAGGCCCACGCCCGTGGCCTGGAGGCCAATCTGTACCTCGAAGACTGGTCCAACGGAGTGGTCGATTCACCGGACTATGTTTTCCAACTGATCGACGCGCTCAAGGACGCCCCCATCCGGCGTTTCATGCTGCCCGACACCCTGGGGGTTCTCAACCCCTTCAGCGCCTTTGAAGCCTGCTCCAGGATGCGGCAGCGCTACCCGGACCTGCGCTTTGACTTCCATGCCCACAACGATTACGGGATGGCCGTGGGCAACTCGCTCGCCGCGGTCAAGGCCGGCATCAACGGGCTGCATGTGACCGTCAACGGGCTGGGCGAACGTTGCGGCAACGCACCGCTGGCCGCGGTCGTCGCCGCGTTGAACGACCAGACGCCGGACGGGTGCCGGATCGACGAGCGGCGTCTCACCCACGTATGCAAATATGTAGAAAGCATCTCCGGCATCCGCATCCCGGACAACGAGCCGGTTACCGGCGAGAATGTCTTCACCCAGAGCAGCGGCATCCACGCCGACGGCGACAAGAAGGGCAACCTTTATGTCAACGCCCTGCTCCCCCAGCGATTCGGCCGCGAGCGCAAGTATGCCCTGGGCAAAATGAGCGGCAAGGCCAACATCATCAAGAATCTGGACCAGCTCGGCATCAATCTCACGCCAGAGCAGATCCACCTGGTCACGGAACGGGTCGTGGAGCTCGGGGACAAGAAGGAAGCGCTCGCCGCCGAGGATCTGCCCTTCATTGTAGCGGACGTGCTGAAAAGCAGCCATGCCGTCGAGAAGGACAACATCCACATCGTCAACTACTCCCTGACCCTCTCCCGCGGGATGCGTCCCGTCGCGCTCGTCAAGCTCAGTATCGACAGGACCGAATACGAAGCCTCCGCACCCGGAGACGGACAGTACGACGCCTTCATGAAAGCGCTTTGGAGCATCTACGACAAACTCGGCAAGACACATCCCGTCCTGACCGATTACCAAGTCAGCATTCCGCCCGGCGGCAAGACGGACGCCCTCGTGGCGACCACCATCTCCTGGCGGAACGCGGACCACGAATTCAAGACCCGGGGGATCGACTCCGACCAGACGGAAGCCGCCATCAAAGCCACCGTCAAAATGTTGAACATTCTGGAAAACCTCGATATCAGCACATTGAAATGAAACTGAAAATCGCCCAACTGCCTGGAGACGGCGTCGGCCCGGAAGTGGTCGCCCAGGCTGTCAAAGCCGTCAACGCCGTCTGCTCGCGTTTCGGCCACGAAGTGGAATACAGCTTTGCCCTGGTAGGCGCCTGTGCCATCGAAGAAACGGGCCTGGCCTACCCTGACAGCACCCACCGGATCTGCATGGAGAGTGATGCCGTCCTGTTCGGCGCCGTCGGCGACCCCAAATACGACAACGACCCGACTGCGAGAGTCCGTCCCGAGCAGGGACTGCTCGCCATGCGGAAGTCCCTGGGCCTCTATGCCAACCTGCGGCCCGTAGAGACCTTCCACGCCCTGGTCCACCAGAGTCCGCTGAAAGAAGAACTGGTGGACGGAGCGGACTTCCTCTGCGTACGGGAGCTCACCGGCGGTATGTACTTCGGTGAAAAAGGACGACGGGACGGAGGCGACACCGCCTTCGACACCAACCTCTACCACCGTTTCGAAGTCGAGCGCATCCTCAAACTCTCATTCGAGTATGCCCGCCAACGCCGGAAACACCTCACCGTCGTGGACAAGGCCAATGTCCTCGAGTCTTCGCGTTTGTGGCGGCAGGTCGCCCAGGAGATGGCCCCGCTCTATCCCGACGTGACCACGGACTATATGTATGTGGACAATGCCGCGATGCAGTTGATCCGCTGCCCGAAATGGTTCGATGTCCTCGTGACGGAGAACACGTTCGGCGATATCCTCACCGACGAAGCGAGCTGCATCACAGGATCGATGGGATTGCTCGCCTCCGCTTCGATCGGAGTGCACACCGGCGTATTCGAACCCATCCACGGCTCCTATCCCCAGGCAGCCGGACGCGACATCGCCAATCCGCTCGCCACGATCCTGTCGGCGGCGATGATGTTTGAATACGCCTTCGGCCTGATGGAAGAAGGACGTGCCATCCGGGAAGCGGTCGCCGCCTCCATCGACGAAGGCTACGTCACGGAAGACCTGGCCGGCGACGGAACCGCCCGCCGCACCTCCGAAGTCGGAGACTGGATTGCCAACAGAATCAAAGAATCATGACTACGCAGAACTTGGATTGGGCAAATCTCGGATTTGCCGTCAGAGAGACCCACGGTGTGCTCGTGAGCCACTTCAAGGATGGACAATGGACCGCACCGGAACGCATCACCGGCGCGATGGAGCTGAGTCCATATGCCCTGGCGCTCAACTACGCCAGCAGCTGTTTCGAAGGATTGAAAGCCTTCCGCGGAGCGGACGGCGTGGTCCGCATCTTCCGTCCGGACGAGAACGCCCGGCGGCTGCGGCGCAGCGCCGAGTTCCTCGACATGCCCGCCCCGAGCGAAGAGATGTTCGTCGAGATGTGTGCCGAATACGTCCGCTGGAACATCGACTTCCTGCCGCCTTACGGCTACAATGCGTCGATGTACCTGCGGCCCGTGCTGATCGGCACCGACAAGCAGCTCAACCTCAAATCCCCCGTCGAGGCGACCTTCCTCGTGTGCGGCATCCCGGCCGGCAGCTATTCCGGCGCCCAGGCCCTCACGCCGGTCACGGCCGTCATATCCCGCGATTTTGACCGCGCCGCACCCAACGGGACCGGCAGTTACAAGCTGGCCGCCAACTATGCACCCTCCTTCCACGCCTACAACGTAGCCCACGCCCTGGGTTTCCAGGAGCTGCTGTTCCTGGACCCCGCGACCAAGACGAAGATCGACGAGTTCGGATCGTCCAACTTCTTCGGCATCAAGGGCGGCACCTACGTCACGCCGCTGTCGGACAGTGTCCTGCCTTCCATCACCAACAAGTCCCTGCAAGCTGTCGCGCAAGATTTTGGGCTCACAGTCGAGAAGCGCGTCATCCCTTACGAGGAGCTGGAGACCTTCGAAGAAGTCAATGCCTGCGGAACGGCCGTCGTCATCACGCCCATCGGGTCGATCACGGACAAGCCAACCCTCAAGGGCAATGAGGTGACCCGGGTCTTCCACTTCGGGGAAGAAGGCGTGTGCGGACCGGTCAGCAGCCGGCTCTACAAGACCCTGCGGGGCATTCAGGACGGGACTGTGCCGGATACGCACGGCTGGTGCTATATCGTAAAATGATCCTATGAAGCTTTTCAGTGAGGCGCTTGTCGCCGAAGCCTGCCGGGCGCAAAGTGTGGCCGACCTTTCCCGGGCGACCATCGGAGAAGTCCTTCTGGTCGCGCAGGATCTCGAACAGACAACCGGGATCCCGTTTATCCGGATGGACCAGGGGTCTCCGGGCCTGCCGATCAATGCCTGCGGCGTGGCCGCGGAAAAACGGGCGCTGGACAGCGGTATCGGATCCCAGTATCCGGCCGCAGCCGGTGTGCCCGAACTCAAGGAGGCGGCTTCCCGCTTCGTCAAGGCCTTCATCGACGTGGATGTCACGCCGCGCAGCTGCGTACCGACGACCGGATCGGTAGCCGGGTCTTTCGGCTCTTTCATCGCCTGCACGCAGCGCATCCCGGGCAAGGACAAGGTCCTTTTCATCGATCCCGGCTTCCCCATCCAGAAATCCCAGCTGCGCGTCCTTGGGATCGATTGGTACGAGTTTGACATCCACCCCTACCGTGGAGCGGACCGCCTCGCGCCCAAACTGGAAGAGATGCTCTCCCGGGGAGACGTGGCGGCGATCGTCTATTCTAACCCCAACAACCCGGCCTGGATCTGCCTGGAAGAGGATGAGCTGGCCGTGATCGGAAACCTGGCCACCCGGTACGACGTCGTCGTAATGGAGGACCTGGCCTATTTCTGCATGGACTACCGGCGCGACCTGGGGCACCCCTTTGAGGCTCCCTTCCTGCCTACGGTCGCCCGCTATACGGACAACTACATCCTGATGCTGTCCGCGTCCAAAATTTTCTCCTACGCCGGACAGCGGATCGCCCTGACCTGCATCAGCGATGCGCTGTATGAGCGGCAGTACCCGGCCCTCGCCGGGCGCTATCACGATACCGGCATCTTCGGCGTGACACTGACCGCTTCCATCCTGTACATGATCACGAGCGGATGCACCGCTACGACGCAATATGCCTACGCCGAAATGCTGAACCGCTCCTGCGAGGGCAGGATCAACTTCGTGGAGGACACGCGCGAATACGAGCGCCGGGCCCGGCGGATGAAGGACATTTTTGTCTCCCATGGCTTCGACATCGTGTATGACCGCGACGTCACGCAGGCCGTCGGAGATGGCTTTTTCTTCACCCTGGGCTACGGTGACATGACTGGCGAGCAACTGCTGTTGGAGCTGATGTACTACGGCGTCAGCAGCATCAGCCTTTCGACGACCGGCAGCCTGCGCCGGGGCGTACGGGCGTGCGTCAGCCGCATGCGCGAAGAGCTCTACCCCGTCCTGGAGGAGCGGATGGCCGCCTTCGAGGCCGACCATCCGAAAGTTTAGCGGCGCATACGCCAACGGCGGCTGCCGTTTCAATCATCTCTGCGCCGCTACGCCGTGGCCGCTTCGAGTTTGCGGAGCATCGAGAACATCACCACGCCGGATATGATGCAGAGGGCCATCAGGACCGTCCAGTTGACCCAGAGGGGCACGTTGTCCCAGAGCATCGACGGAATGGAGCTGAGGTAATTGCCGATGGCCGTGGCCGCGAACCACAGGCCCATCATCAAGCCCTTGTACTTGGGCGGAGCTACCTTCGAAACGAAGGAGATACCCATCGGGCTGAGCAGGAGCTCGGCGAAGGTCAGGACCAGGTAGGTGCTGATCAGATAGGTTGGTACGACGGGGTCCGGAGACACGCCGCCGACGGCCTTCAGGGCGGACGGAGCGGGCTGTCCGTGCGAGGCGGCCAGCATGATCAGGTAACCGACGGCGGCCACGAACATGCCCAGGCCGATCTTCATCGGGGCGGAAGGCTCCTTGTCCTTCTTCGCCAATGCGGCGAAAATCGCCATCGAGACAGGCGTCAGCGCTACCACGAAGAAGGGGTTGAACTGCTGGAACTGCTGGGGCAGGATGTGCATCGTCGCAGGCATGCCGGCATAGATGCCGATGGCACCGAGCCACAGGAGCGCCGTAGCGATGCAGCAGAGGATCCGTCCTTTCAGCGTCTCAGACTGGAAGATGCCGAAGAGCGTATAGATCGACACCGCGATCAGGAACAGCGGCCAGATGCTGAATCCGATACGGGTCAGGCCGCTCACCTCGGACTGGGTGTAGTCGCGGGCGAAATAGGTCAGCGAGGATCCGTTCTGGTGGAAAGCCATCCAGAAGAAGATCACGACGGCGAAAACGAAGATGAGGGCGACGATGCGGTCCTTGGTCTGCTTCGGAGTGAGTTCGACGACATGGGCGTTGGATGCGGCCGCCCGCTTGGCATTGACATCCGTGTGCTTGAACCAGGAACGGAAGCCGAAATAAATGGCCATTGAGAAAACCAGGGACACGCAAGCCACCGCGAAGCCGAGGTTGTAGGCTGTCGAGAGCTGGTTGATGTAGAACTGGCTGAAGTCGCCCAGACTCATGCCGGCGACATCGGAGCCGGGCATCATCGCCTGCAATTCGGCGAGCTTGTCCGTGCTCTCCAAAGTCCCGTTCAGGAACTGATGCGCCAGGGCGGGAATGTCGGCCTTATAGATCAGGCCGGATTTGGCCAGGTGGCTGTTGGTCAGGGCCGTAGCGGCCGTCGGGGCAAACATCGCGCCGATGTTGATGGCCATATAGAACAGGCTGAAGCCGGAATCCCGCTTCGCCGAATACTGCGGATCGTCATACAGGTTGCCGACCATCACCTGCAGGTTGCCCTTGAACAGGCCCGTGCCGACCGCGATCAGGAGCAAGGCGCCGAACATCAGCGCCAGCGCAAGTCCGCGGCTGGTGAAGGCATTGGTCGGGATGGCGAGGCACAGGTAACCGATGAACATAACGCACACGCCCGTCACGACGCACTTCCCGAAACCGATCTTGTCCGCCAGCCATCCGCCGACAACAGGCATGAAATAGACCGCTGCCAGGAAGATGGCATAGAACTGGCCCGCCGCAGCGGCGGAGAAGCCGAACTTCGCCTGCAGGAACAGGAGGAAGATGGCCAACATCGTGTAGTAGCCGAAACGCTCGCCGGTATTGGCAAGCGCTAGGGCATACAAACCTTTGGGTTGTCCTTTGAACATATAATAGGTGTTTATAAATTGTCCGGAGGACAAATGTAGTAAAAAATGGTGAATTTGACTATATTTGTGGTTGCACCGAACCGGAAGTGACAATGGCAAAGCTGGGCTACTATCTCGTACACGGTCTGATGCGGGCGCTGGGAGCGTTGCCGCTGGGTTTTCACCTGGCCTGCGGCAAAGCGCTGGGCTGGCTCGCCGGAAGCGTCCTGCGCTACCGCCGGGACGTAGTGACGGCCAACCTGGCCCGCAGTTTCCCGGACAAGAAATATGACGAACTCGCCCGGATCCGCCGGCAGTTCTACCGCTATCTCGGCACCGTGTTCGCCGAGGCGGTCTGGTTCGCCGGCTGCGACAAGGGGAAGCGGCTCGCTGAGAGCGGCATCGTCCGTTTCACCAACGGCGCCGCCCTCAACGACTGGTTCGAACGCTCGGACAGCATCATGCTCCTGACCGCCCACAGCGGCAACTGGGAACTGATCGGCGGATTCATGTCCTACTTCCCGGACGTCACCCCGGTGTTCTGCGAAAACGACGTCCACGTGATCTACAAACGGCTGACCAGCCCCGTCTGGGACGAGGTGATGAAGGCCAACCGGATCACGCCGATCGTGGACAAGCCCGCGTACGACGGACTCGTCGAGTCCTCTCTGGCCATGCGCCATGTCCTGGGCAACCGCGGTAAGAAAAAGATCTATGCCTTCATCACGGACCAGCACCCCTACCAGGGCGCCGGCAAGATCGATGTCGGCTCCTTCATGCACCAGCCCACCCGTTCGATGGACGGAGCCGCCAAGCTGGCTTCCCGCCTGGGCATGGCCGTCGCCTACCTGAGCTGCCGGCCGGCCGGAGAGGGAAAATGGACGATGACCTTCGTGCCGATCTGCGAGGACGCATCCGCATCTTCACCGGAAGAAATCATGAAAAAGTATTATCAACTGCTCCAGCAGGATCTCGAGGCCGCGCCCTGGAACTACCTCTGGACGCATAAAAGATGGAAATAAATGAAAAAAAGCCTGTTCCTGACAGCCCTCGCGCTGTCGCTTACGCTCATCCCCGCGGCCGGACAATCCGTCCGCACCGATTATGATCCGGAAGGGACCGTCTCCTATGCCCTGCCGATGACCTCGCTCGGTTTCGACGTCGAGGCGGTGCAAGAGAAATTCTATGCCGGCCCCTATGCCCGCTTTGCCCAGAAATACCTGGGCGTCGAGGCGCGCCTGCAGGACGAGATGAGTTTCCAGCTCGCCGGCGTGAAGATCACGCCCAGCCTCGAAGCGGACCAGAGCAGCCGGTATCTCGCCACGGTTTCCGGCAAGAGCGGGTCCTCCGCCGCCTTCCTCCAGCTGACCGCCCAGGGCCTGATCGCTGTCCAGGAGGGCAGCTTCGGGCAGGAGTCGGCCTGGCGGTTCCCGGTCCGGACGAGCGGTGATTTCTCGGACAAAGGGGTCGGCTCCAACCTGACCGCGGAGGTCACGACCCTGTACCAGGGCGTCAAGAAGGAGTCCGCCTACAACCAGGTAGCCGTCCAGCAGAACATGGTCGTCGAGAAATCCCTGGAAAAGAAAGCGCAGGAAGCGGCCGACATGATTTTCAACCTCCGCAAGACCCGCGTGCAGATCGTCACGGGAGACACCGATGCGAACTACAGCGGCGAAGCGATGGCTTCCGCCCTGGCAGAAATCTCCCGCCTGGAGAAAGAGTATATGACCCTGTTTACCGGCTACAGCGAGTACCAGACCCAGACCAAGCATTTCGATATCGTGCCCGTCAATGATGAGCGGACGAAGGTCCAGGTGGTCTTCCGGCTCTCCGACGAAGAAGGCCTGCTGCCGGCTGACAATCTGAGCGGGAAGCCCTATTTCGTAGACATCACTCCCGAGGAGATCGCCGGCAATTCGGGTGCCCGCCCGGGCAAGACGGCCGGCGCCCTGGTGTACCGGATCCCGGCCATCTGCACGGTCAAACTCTCCGACGGATCGGACATCCTGCTCCAGAGCCGCCTGCCTATTTATCAATTCGGCGTTGACAAAACCTATCCCATCAAATAAAATCCATTTACTATGACGATATCAGACCTCGAGCCGAAAATTGTCTGGAACAATTTCTACGGCATTACGCGCCAGCCGCGCCCTTCCAAGCACGAAGAGAAAATCCGCGCCTACCTCCTCGACTGGGCCAAGAAACACCATGTCGAGGCGTTCCCGGATGACACGGGCAACGTGATCCTGCGTGCCCCGGCCACCCCGGGTTACGAAAATCGCAGGGGCGTCATTCTCCAAGGCCACATGGACATGGTTCCCCAGAAGACCGGCGACAGCACGCACGATTTCCTGACGGATCCGATCACGACCCTGATCGACGGCGACTGGGTGACCGCAGACCGGACCACGCTCGGTGCCGACAATGGCATCGGCGTAGCCATGGGACTGTCCGTCCTGGAAGACAAGAATCTCAAACACGGCCCCGTCGAGGTCCTCGTGACGTATGACGAAGAGACCGGTATGACGGGGGCCAACTCCCTCAAACCGGGCGTTCTCCAAGGCGACATCCTGATCAATCTCGATTCCGAGGAAGAAGGCGAGCTCTGCGTGGGCTGCGCCGGAGGCCTGGACGCATCCGCGACCTTCAAGTATCGCACCTACAAGTCCCCGGCTGCCCATAAAGCCCTTCGTATCAGCGTAAAGGGCTTGCAGGGAGGACACTCCGGCATGGACATCAGCCTGTACCGGGCGAACGCGAACAAGGTGATGGCCCGCATCCTTTATCCGCTGATCGAAGTCAAGGGGGGCAAGGTGGTTTCCTTCACGGGCGGATCGCTGCGCAACGCCATTCCTTTCGAAGCGGTCGCCGAAGTGCTCGTACCCGAAGCGAATCTGGAGTCCGCCCGCGGACTGATCGACAAGGTTTTCGCAGAGGTGAAAGCCGAATTCATCGATTCCGATCCGGGCGCGGCCCTCTATGTCGAAGACATCCCGGTCCCGGCCAAGTATATCCAGTCTTCCGTGATGGAGCGTGCCGTCAAGGCGCTGATCGCCTGCCCTTCCGGCGTCATCCGGATGAGCCAGAGCATGCCCGGGCTGACCGAGACTTCCATCAACATGGCGATCGTCCGTACCGAGAAGGGGCGGCTCACCATCCACAGCCTCATGCGCAGCGCGGTGGACTCCGCCAAGGAAGACCTGGCCATAAGAGTGGGATGCATCTTTGAGCTTGCCGGCGCCGACAGCATCGAATTCAAGGGTGGCTACAGCGGCTGGACGCCGAAACTCGACACCCCCATGAACAAGGTCATGATGGCGCAGTTCAAGAAGGTGTACGGCCACGACATGAAGATCATGGCGACCCACGGCGGTCTCGAATGTGCCATCATGGGAGCCAAGTATCCTCACTGGGAGATGGTTTCCGTAGGACCGACCATCAAGTACCCGCACTCTCCGGACGAGCGGGTCAACATCCCCTCCGTCGAGCGGACCTGGAACTACCTCAAGGCGGTCCTCGAGGCTGTTCCGGAAAAATAAGCGGGCCTTGCCGAACCTTTACATCATATCGGGCTGCAACGGCTCCGGCAAGACGACGGCACCCTATACGCTGCTGCCGGAAATGCTGGGATGCAGCCAGTTTGTCAACTCGGACGAATTCGCCAAGAGTTTCTCCCCGTTCGACCCGTCCGCCGCTTCAATCTCCGCAGGGCGCTTCATGCTGTTGAAGATCCGCTACCTGCTCCGCCGCAGGGAGGATTTCTGCATTGAGACCACCCTTGCCACGCGCTCCCTGATGCGCACAGTCGAGGATGCGAAGGAAAACGGCTACGAGGTGACGCTGCTCTACTTCTGGATCAACTCCCCCGAGCTCGCCATCAAGCGGGTCCGGGACCGGGTCGAGGCGGGAGGACACAGCATCCCGGAAAACGTCATCCGGCGGCGTTACGACATGGGGCTGAGATACTTTTTCAACGATTACATGCCGGTCAGCGACCGCTGGATCCTGGTCGACAACTCCCAGATCCCGTTCCGGGTCCTGGCGGAAGGGGACCACTTCAGGACCACCATCAAGGATCCCGAGACTTACGAACTGATCTGGAGCCGCGCCCATCCCGCTGAATCGGAACTGAATATATGATCAACGACAAAAGTTACTATCTGGACCTGTTCTCCGTCACCGAGAACGATCTCCAGTCCCTGATGCAAGAGAGTCTCCGGCACGGAGGAGATTTTGCGGACCTGTACTTTGAGGACACGACCTGCTCGGACCTCCTGCTCATGGATGGAGAAGTCAGTTCCGGCGGATTCAACATCGATTATGGCGTCGGGATCCGCGTCCTCAAGGGGGAAAAGACCGGTTACGCCTATTCCGAAAGCACGGACAGGACTTCCATGCGCGCGGCTGCCCGCGCCGCCGCTCTGATCGCAGACGGCAATGCCTCAGCGGGCCGCGTCGGCGCGGCTGTTGAAGAAGCCAGCCGGCCCCGATACAAGGGCCGTCCCAATCCGGCCGCCGACCGCTACCCGATGCTCCAGGACTGGAGGACCTGTGAGACGGCCCGTCTCGTTCCCTTCCTCGATCGGCTGCACCAAGGGATCAGCGAAAGGGACAAGCGGGTCGTCAAAGTGATCGCCATGCTTTCTTCACAGGTGACCGACCTGCTGATGTACAATTCGCTCGGCGAGCTCAAATACGAAACGCGCCCGCTCGGCAGCATCTCCGTCTCCGTCGTCTTCCAGCAGGACGGCAAGATCGAGAACAAGTCCGTCTCCCGCAGTTTCCGCGCCGGTGTCGAAATGCTCACGGACGCCCTCGCCGACGAACTCGTCGCCAAAGCCGTCGACCGGATCGACGACCGCTTCGGAGCCCGCCGTCCGAAAGGTGGAAAGATGCCCGTCGTCATGGGGGCCGGTGCCTCCGGCATCCTGCTTCACGAGGCGATGGGACATGCGTTCGAAGCAGATTTCAACCGCAAGGGCCAGTCCATCTTCTCGGACAAGATGGGCAGGAAGATCTGTGACAGCAGCATCACCGTCGTCGATGACGGCACCATCCGGGGCAACCGCGGTGCGCTCAATTTCGATGACGAAGGCGTGCCCGGACAGCGGACCGTCCTGGTAGAGGACGGCGTCCTGACCTCATATATGCACGACCGCATCAGCGCCCGGTACTATGATGTGAAAACCACCGGCAACGGCCGCCGGGAGTCTTTCCGCTACAACCCCATCCCGCGGATGCGGGCGACCTATATGGAGGGTGGCCAGGCCGCGCCGGAGGAGATCATCGCTTCCGTCAAGAAAGGCATCTACGTGGACCAGTTTTCCAATGGACAGGTCAAAATCGGCGAAGGTGATTTCACCTTCTATGTGCAGAGCGGGTACCTCATCGAGTCCGGACGCCTGACGGCTCCGGTCAAGGACATCAACATCATCGGCAACGGGCCGGAAGCGCTTGCCGACATCCAGCTGGTAGGCAACGATCCGCTCATCGACGACGGGACCTGGACCTGCGGCAAGGGCCAGAGCGCGCCGGTCTCCTGCGGCATACCGACCGTGCTGATCAAAAAACTGACCGTAGGAGGAGAATGAATATGACAAGTCCCGAACTGCTGACCCGTGAAGAACGGGAACTGACCTTGAAATGCATGGAAATGGCCCTGGCCAAGGGCGCGCAGAAGGTTCGCGTCACCGCCAGCAAAAGCGTGATGGACCTTGTCGGCACCCTCAACGGAGAGATCGACAAGGTCACCCACTGCCTGGACCGGTCGCTGAGCGTCTGCCTGTTTGTGGACGGCCGTTTCGGGTCCTTCGCGACCAACCGCTTCGACGAAGAGGGCCTGGACGCCTTCCTGGACCGGGGCATCAGCGTCACCCGGATGCTTGCCCCGGACCCGTTCCGGGACCTGCCGGATCCCGAACGGACCGCAAAGGATGCCCTGACCGGCACAGAGCTCAATCTCTACGACGATTATTATGAGCGGATGACGCCCGAACTGCGCCGCCGCCTCGCCTTGGATGCCAGTTTGTTCGGCAAGCGGAACGGAGAAGAATGGACCCTGATCTCCGAAGAAGCCGAATATACCGACAGTGTCTTCGAGACCTTTCTCGCGGATTCGCAGGGCCTGCGCTGCCGCCACATCGAAACCTCATTCGAATATGGCGTCGAAGTGACCCTCGAAGACAAAAAAGGCAACAAATACAGCAAATACTGGTGGGATGGTACGCCGATGCTCAAAGATCTGGACATCAACGCCTGCTGCCCCAAAGCCATCGACCTCGCCGTCGAGATGCTGCACCCGAAACGCCACCGCAGCGTCCATACCCACATGGTGATCGACACCGAGGTCGCTTCCAAGGTCGTTTCTCCCATCCTGCGGGCCCTCAACGCCTATTCCCTCCAGCAGAACAACTCCTTCCTCCTGGACAGTCTGGACAAGCAGGTCTTCCCGGAGGGACTGACCATCCTGGACTGCTCCCGCAATGCCGGAGAGAGCGGCTCCCGCTATTTCGACTCCGAAGGTGTCGCGACCCGGCCGACGGCCATCATCGAGAAAGGAACAGTCCGGCAGTATTTCGTCAACACCTATATGGCCGGCAAGATGGGGATCGCCCCGACGGTCGAAGATGCGATCCGCCCGAAGGTCATGCCTTTTCCCCGCCACGGCCTGGGACGGGATGAGATTCTCTCCCTCTGCGGCGAAGGGATCCTGGTCACCGGCTTCAATGGCGGCAACAGCAACGCGGCCACCGGCAACTTCTCCTATGGCATCGAAGGCTTTGCCTTCAAGGACGGCCGGATCACCCATTCCATCCGGGACATGGTCGTCACCGGCAGTTTCCTGGACTTGTGGAGCCATCTGGTCGCCTGCGGCGAAGACGCACGGCTCTGCCAGGCCCGCCTCGTGCCCACACTTGCTTTTTCCGATGTTGATTTCAGCGCATAGAAACGATATGAAACGATTCCTGACTTTCCTCCTGGCCACATCCGTCTTCTGCCTTGCGATCCCATCCTGCCGGCAGGAGAACCATCCCGCCCGCTACGTCGATCCTTCCATCGGCACCGGCCGGGGCGGACACGTCGTCGTGGGCCCCTGCGCCCCCTTCGGCATGGTCAAGCCCTCCCCCGACGTCCAGGGCCGCAATCCCGGATGGGGCGACATCTCCCTGCCCATCTGCGGCTTCAGCCAGCTGCACGTCAGCGGCACGGGCGGATCCCCGAAATACGGCAATGTCCTGCTGATGCCTTTCTCGCACGGGATGAACCTGCAGGAGCAGTTCGCCATGCGGACGCAGGAGACAATGGAACTGGGCTACTACGCCACGACCCTGGAAGACTCCGGCATCCGCGTGGAGATCACCTCCGCCGAGCGGGCGGCCCTCTACCGGATCACCTATCCGGAAGACGGAGGGCGCGGCCTGTCAGTGGATGCCTATTTCGTCCTCAAGAACCGGCGGGGTGGCGGCCAGACCAACCTCGATGGGGCGGTCCGCCTGGTCTCGCCCCAGGAAATCCGCGGCCACACCACCTCCCAGGGAGGCTGGGGCGGCGGAGGACCCTATACGGTCTATTTCTGCATCCTGACCGACACCCCGGTCGCCCATACCAAGCAACTCTTCCGCAAGATGTCCCTGGGCTTCGAGCCCGGCAAGCCGGAAGTGCTCCTGAAGGTCGGCATTTCCTTCATCAGCGAGGAGCAGGCCAAGGCCAACGCCGAGAAAGACCTGCCGGACTGGAATTTCGAGGGTGTGCGCGACCGCCTCGTCGAGCGGTGGGAAGCGCTCCTGCGCCGTGTGCAGATCGATCCCCGCGCGTCGCTCAAGCAGAAGCGGATGTTCTATACGGCCCTGTACCACGCCATGCTGATGCCCTCCGACCGGACCGGCGAATGGGAGAAAGCGCAACCGGAAGAGCCCTACTACGATGATTATTTCACCCTCTGGGACACCTACCGCTGCAACCTGCCCCTGATCACGCTCGTCGACGAGCGGCGGGAGGCGGACATCGTCCAGTCGCTGATCAACATCTACCGCTACGACGGCTTCATGCCCGACGGGCGCAGCGGCAACTGCAACGGATCCACCCAGGGTTCTTCCAATGCCGACATCGTCATCACGGACGCCTACGTGAAGGGCGTGGAAGGGATCGACTACGAGACCGGACTGGAAGCGATGATCAAGGACGCGACCGTCAGCTCGGAGCGCGAGCGCAAGGAAGGACGCGTCGGCCTGCAATGGTACAACGCGATCGGTTACATTCCCTGGTGGATTTCCCACGCAGGAAGCCGCACCGTGGACCACAGTTTCTGCGACTACGCCATCTCGGTCCTTGCGGACCGGCTCGGGCACAAGGACCTGGCCGCAAAATACCGGGAGCAGTCCCACAACTGGCGCAACCTGTTCCGGAAGGATGTCGAGGACAACGGCGTGCGCGGCTTTATCCTGCCCCGGGACGAGAAAGGCAACTGGCTGGACAGCTTCGATGCGGACCTCAACGGGGACGGCCGGCCCGACACGACCTTCGTGTTCCGGCCCGACCAGTCCTTCCACGGTCACTGGAACAATTTCTATTATGAAGCCAACGCCTACGAGACCTCGCTCTGCGTCCCGCACGACATCAACCTGCTGATCGAGGAATGCGGGGGTGTGAATGCCTTCAAGCAGCGTCTGGACCAGCTGTTCGGCAATGGTTACTGCGACATGGGCAACGAGCCCTCCTTCCTGACCTCCTGCCTGTATCACTGGATCGGCCGGCCGGACCTGACCTCCGACCTCATTTCAAAACTGCTCCAGGACAATTTCGACGACACGCCCCGCGGCATCCCGGGCAACGACGACTCCGGTGCGATGTCGTCCTGGCTGGTGTTCCACATGTCGGGCCTGTACCCCTTCGCCGGGACGGACCTGTACTTGATCCATAGCCCGCAGGTGCGGCGCACCGTCTATACCGTCAAGGACGGCAAGCGCTTCACCATCGAGGCAAAGGGCCTGAGCCCGGAGCGCAAGTACATCCGCTCCGCCAGGCTCAACGGCAAAGACTATCCCTACTCCACGATCCGCCACGAAGACATCGTCCGGGGCGGACGCCTGGTCCTCGAGATGGCGGAGCAACCCGGCGAATGGGGCAAGGAGATGCAAGACTATTGACAAGATCAAATATGAAAATCGAAAAAAACAAGGTCGTCATCCTGACCTACACGGCGCTTTCCGACGGGCAGACGGTCGATCACGCGCCGGAGAACCGGCCGCTGGACTACATACAAGGGTTCCACATGCTCCTCCCCAAGTTTGAGGAAGAACTGGAAGGAAAAGAGGAAGGCGATGCCTTCGCCTTCGAGGTGACCCCGGCGGAGGCTTATGGCGAATACGATCCCGCACACCGCTTCGACATCCCGAAAGATTCTTTCACCGTGGACGGAAAACTGCGGGAAGACTTGCTGGTCGAAGGCCGCATCATCCCGATGCTGAACGGAGCGGGAGAGGTCTGCATGGCCCGGATCGTGGAGATCAAGGACCGGGACGTCACGGTGGACTTCAACCATCCGATGGCCGGCAAGGCCCTGGCTTTCAGCGGAAAAGTGCTGAGCGTACGCGACGCGACGGAGCAGGAGCTGCGCGAGGGCCTGCACGGCGAATTCCTGCCGCCCGAAGAGCAGCATCATTGCCGCCGGCACGGGAAAGGCGGCTGCTGCCACCACCGTGACGAAGGGCCGGAAGGCGAAGGCTGCTGCCACCACGAGGGCCATGGCGCAGACGGTGAAGGCTGCTGTCACCCCGGCGAAGGCTGCTGCCCTCATCACGAAAACGACTGACCGATGAAAACCGCGGTCGTCATCCTCAACTGGAACACGAAAGAGTACCTCCGCCAGTTCCTCCCCGGCCTCATCCGCAGTTGCGAGGGGCTGGATGCGGAGGTCATCGTCGCGGACAGCGCCAGCACCGACGGATCGATGGAAATGATGGCAGAGGAGTTCCCGACGGTACGGCGGATCCCGCTGGACGACAACTACGGGTTCACCGGCGGGTACAACCGCGCCCTGGCACAAGTGGAAGCCGAACTGCTGGTGCTGATCAATTCCGACGTGGAGGTTACGCCCGGCTGGCTGGAGCCGCTGGCCGGATGGATGGATAGCCACCCGGAATGCGGCGCCTGCGCTCCCAAGCTGCTCTCCTACTACGACCATGACCGCTTCGAGTACGCCGGGGCTGCCGGAGGCCTGATCGACCGTTGGGGCTATCCCTTCTGCCGCGGACGTGTGATGAAACGTGTGGAACGGGACGAGGGCCAATACGATACCCCGGCGGACGTCCTCTGGGCGACGGGGGCCTGCCTGATGGTCCGGAGCGAGGTATGGAAGCATTTCGGGGGCCTCGACGACCGCTTCTTCGCCCACATGGAAGAAATCGACCTGTGCTGGCGCATGCAGCTCGAAGGATGGAAGGTCCAGGTGGTGCCCGGTTCCGTAGTGTACCACCTCGGCGGCGGCACCCTTCCCGCCGACTCCCCTTGGAAACTGCAGCTCAACTTCCGCAACAACCTCCTGCTCCTGGAGAACAACCTCGCCCGGACTTTCGTCTTGGACGGACTCGGGCCGGCCAGGGCCCTGCGCAAGGCCAACCGCAAGATCGGCTTGCGGATGATGCTGGACGGCGCTTCCGCCTGCATCTATCTGCTGACCGGGAAATGGGAGTACGCCAAGTCCGTCTACCGGGCGCACGAAGCCTACAGAAACCTGCGCAGGCCGGTCACTCTGCCTGAGCTGGAAGCCTACCGGCAGCGCTTTGCCCCGCGCGCGCGGGTCGCCGGACGCTGGAAAGGAAGCATCATCTTGCAATCATTTTTGCGAAAGGACGGTATTTTTGCGTATCTTCGCAAGCATATCCATTCATAACCAAGCGTTTTATGAAGATCGTCATAGTCGGCGCAGGAGAGGTCGGATCGCATCTGGCGAAGATGCTCCGGAACGCATCCAACGATGTTACCGTCATTGACAATGACAATGAGCGTCTCCAACGCGTCACCAGCATCGCCGACGTCGGTGCCATCAACGGCAGCCCGACGGCCATCGATGTGCTCAAGAGCGCGGACGTCGCCTCCGCCAACCTGTTCATCGCTGTCTATCCGCGCGCAATGCAGCACGTCAATATCGTCAGTGCGCTGATCGCCAAGAAACTGGGGGCTGAAAAAGTCGTCGCCCGCATCAACGACGAGGGCTATCTGGACCCAGAAAACAAACTGATGTTCAAGGAGATGGGCATCGAACTGATGTTTTATCCTGAGAAAGTCGCGGCGGATGAGATCGTGGAAAACCTCCGCCACGCCTCCGCTGCCGAATCGATGGATTTCGCGCACGGCAAATTGCAGGTGGCGCTCTTCCGCATTGACGAAGAATCTCCCATGATGGATGTCAAGATCGGCGAGTTCGCCACGATGATGCAGCAGGAGCAGGTCGATTTCCGGGTCATCGCCATCAACCGGGCCGAGGAGACCCTGATCCCCCGCTTCGACACCAAGTTCCAGTACCACGACCTGGTCTTCATCATTACCAAGCGGGAAGGCATCCCCCTCCTGATGAAATACTTCGGCCTGAGCCGCATCAACGTGGACAAGGTCATGATCTTCGGCGGCGGGGTGATCGCGGAGATGCTCGCCCGCTCGCTCGAGCATGTCGTGTCCGACATCAAGATTCTGGAGATCAACAAGGAACGCTGCTTCGAGCTGGCGGAAAAGCTGGACGAGAATGTCCAAATCGTCAACGGAGACGGGCGCAACTCCGACTTCCTGATGGATGAAGGCATCAAGGACTACGACGCTTTCGTGGCCTTGACCGACAGCGACGAGACCAACATCCTCTCCTGCGTCGCCGCCCGGAAATTCGGAGTGGAACGGACGATCGCCGAAGTCGAAAACATCGAATACATCCACCTGGCCGAAGACCTTGGCGTGGATACCGTCATCAACAAGAAACTCATCACGGCCGGCCGCATCTTCAAGTTCACGCTCAGCGGGAAAGCCCGCCTGGTCAAGTACATCAGCGGCACTTCGGCCGAGATCCTGGAATATACGGTAGCCAGCTCCAGCAAAATCACGAAAGGCGCGCTCAAGGATCTGGACTTTCCGAAAAACGCCATCATCGGCGGCGTGATCCGCGGCAACGATTCCTTCATCGCGGTCGGAGACACGGTCATCGAGCCTTATGACCGGGTCGTGGTTTTCGCCAAGAGCGAAGCCGTCAAGGAAGTGGACCGCTTCTTCAAATGATGTCGGATGGCCAGCTATCTCCAGATCGAGAACATCTCGAAATCCTACGGCGACAAGATCCTCTTCGAAAAGATCGGCTTCAACATCAATGAAGGCGACAAGATCGCCCTCATCGCTCCCAACGGCACGGGCAAGACGACCCTGATGCGCATCCTGGCCGGCAAGGACAAGTCCGACTCGGGCGGGCAGATCAAGTTCCTCAAGCAGATCCGCATCGCTTTCCTGGAGCAGGATTATGCCTTCGATCCTCAGCTGAGCGCATACGACCAGGTCTGGAGGGACTCCGCCATGCAGACGGCCGGGCTGGATGACGACGGCCTCTTCGCCTACGAGCTGCGCATCCGCCAGCTGATGACCGCCCTCGGCCTCGGGGACGGCAGCCAGCCGATGTCATCGCTCTCCGGCGGCGAAGTCAAGCGGGTCGCCCTGACCCGGATGCTGGCAACGGAGGCGGATTTCTACATCATGGACGAACCGACCAACCACCTGGACACGGACGCCATCGAGTTCCTCGAAAGCTATTTCAAGAAGGCCCGCTGCACACTCTTCATGGTCACGCACGACCGCTATTTTCTGGACCGGGTGTGCAACACGGTGATGGAGATGGACCACGGTGCCATCTACATCTACCGCGGCGACTACGAGAACTATCTCGTCAAGCGCCAGGAGCGGATTGACAACTACAACGCCCAGACCGACAAGGTCCGCAACATCCTGCGGCGCGAACTGGAATGGATGCATGCCACGCCCTGCGCCCGCAGCGGCAAAGCCAAATACCGCAAGGACGCTTTCTATGAGCTGAAGGACCGGGCGGAACAGGTCTATCGCAGTTCCCGTGTGGATATGGGCGACGTGGGCGCCGCCTCCCGGCTCGGCAGCAAGATCATCGACTGCAAGGACGTGAGCTTCTGGTACGGGGACGCGTGCTACCTTTCTCATTTCACATACAACTTCCAGCGCTATGAGCGCGTCGGTATCGTCGGACGCAACGGGGTCGGCAAGAGTACGTTCATCAACCTCCTGACCGGCTCTGACTCGGGCGGCGGCCGCCTCAGCGGCATCATCGAGCGGGGCGAGTCGCTGCGGATCGGCTACTATCACCAGGACGGGATCCGCTTCGACGAAGACCAGACCGTCCTGGAGACCGTCTCCGACACGCACCTGCTCTCCACCTTCCTCTTCCCCCATGAGATGCTGGCCAACCGCATTGCAAGCCTCTCGGGCGGAGAGAAGCGGCGCCTATACCTGCTGACCATTCTGATGCGCCAGCCCAACCTCCTCATCCTGGACGAGCCGACCAACGACCTGGACATCGTCACCCTGAACGTATTGGAAGAGTACCTGCTCTCCTTCAAGGGGACGCTGATCATCGTTTCGCACGACCGCCATTTCCTGGACCGCCTGGTGGATCACCTGTTCGTCTTCTGCGGAGATGGCGTGGTCAAGGATTTCATCGGCGGCTATACCGAATACCGCAGCTATATCAAGGACTACGAGGCCGAGCAGAAGCGCCTGCGCGAAGAGGTGCAGAAAACCGTCCACCCTGCCGCCGTGTCCCGGGACGACCCGCCCGCCAGGAAGAAACTCAGCTGGAAAGAACAGCGGGAGTTCGAAGCGCTGGAAGCCGAGCTCGACACCCTTAATGCCGAAAAGGCGGAGATCGAGGCGCTCCTGTCCGGCGGCAGCCTGTCCTACGAAGCCTGCAACGAGGCCTCCCGGCGCTACAGCGAACTGAAGGCGCTGATCGACGAAAAAGAAATGCGCTGGCTGGAGCTCTCCTTGATTTGACATTTCCGGAATCTTTTCGTACCTTTAGGATTCGAACCTGCCACATTGTCAGCGCAGGTCCGATGGCAGATTTTTTGATGCTGTTTCCGGAAAAATCCATCAGACATGGCAGAAGACAACGAAATCAAAGCGCTCAAGAAAGAGCAGAAGAAAGAAAACAAGAAGCTGGAAGAACTTCAGAAGAAACTGGACGAATGTACCCGCCAACTGGAAGAGCATAAAAAACAGCAGGAAGAGGACCAGGACAAGATCCGACAGGGAAAGGACGACTATCTCCGCCTGATGGCCGAGTTCGAGACTTTCCGCCGCCGCAGCGCCGAGGACCGGCTCAACCTGATCGCTTCGGCCTCCGCCGACACGATCAAGGGACTGCTGCCCGTGCTTGACGACTGCGAGCGTGCCATTAAAATGCTGGAGAGCAGCTCCGACGAGGCTGCGAAGGAAGGCACGCAGCTGATCTACGACAAGCTGATGGCCTACCTCAAGACCTGCGGACTGGCCGTGATCGACGCCGCCGGCAAGAAGTTCGATACGGACTTCCATGAAGCCGTCACCCAGTTCCCCACCCCGGAAGAGAGCCTCAAAGGGATGGTGATCGACGTGGTCCAGACAGGCTACACGCTCAACGGGAAAGTCCTCCGGTATGCGAAAGTAGTAGTAGGAGCATAGACGGAAATGGCATCGAAAAGAGATTACTATGAGGTGCTGGGGCTCTCCAAGGGAGCCTCTGCAGACGAGATCAAGAGCGCTTACCGCAAGGCGGCGCTCAAATGGCATCCGGACCGATGGGTTGACGGGAGCGCCGAGGAGAAGAAGACCGCCGAGGAGCGGTTCAAGGAGGCTTCCGAAGCCTATTCCATCCTCAGTGACCCGGACAAGAAGGCGCGTTACGACCAGTTCGGATTCTCCGGCGTCGAAGGCGCCGGCAGCCAAGACTGGAGCCAGGGGTTCGGTAATCTGGAAGACCTTCTGAACAACCTTTTCGGTGGCGCGTTCGGCGGCGCTTTCGGCGGATTCAGCGGATTCGGCGGATTCGGCGGCGGCAGCCGCACCACGCAGCGGGTGTACCGCGGGCAGGATATCCGCACGCGCGTCAAGCTGACCCTCGAGGAGATCGCCAACGGCTGCGAGAAAGAAATCAGCATCGAGCGCAAGCGCCCCTGCCCCGAATGTGGCGGACGCGGCAGCAAGAATGCCTCCGACATCAAGACCTGCCCCACCTGCAAGGGTTCGGGCCAGGTCCAGCATACGACCAACACCCTCTTCGGACGGGCGATGTCCTACAGCACCTGTCCGCAATGCCAGGGTGAGGGCAAGATCGTCAGCAATCCTTGCCGCAACTGCGGCGGGACGGGACTCGTACGCCAGCGCGAGACCGTGAAGGTCAAGATCCCCGCCGGCGTGGAAGCCGGCATGATCCTGACCATGCGCGGCGAAGGCCATGCCGCCCAGCATAACGGGACCAACGGCGACCTGCAGGTCGTCATCGAGGAGATTGCCAGCGACGAACTCAAGCGCGACGGCAACAATCTCTTCTACACCAAGGTCATCCCGGTCACCGACGCGATGCTCGGCTGCGAGATCACCGTCCCCGGGATCAGCGGCAGCGAACGGGTCAGGCTCGATGCCGGTACCCAGTCCGGCACCGTCGTCAAACTGCGTGGCAAGGGACTCCCCTCCGTCAACAGCTACGGCCGGGGCGACCTCTACGTCAAGATCCTCGTCTGGATCCCGCGCAAGCTGGACCGCAGCGAAAAAGCGGCCATCGAGTCGATGCGCGGCAGCCGGTCCTTCACACCGGACCTCAACCGGGATGACAAGGCGCTCTTCGAGAAAGAAAAGACTATATTCTAATTTATAATACCCGAACTTATGGACCAAAGCAGAAGATCCTTCCTGAAAAAGACCGGAGCAGGCATCGCCCTGTTTACGGTGGCACCCCGTGCCGCTTTCGGAAAGATGGGGGGCGACAACAACTTCATCGCTCCCAGCGACCAGCTGACCCGCGGCGTCATCGGCGTCGGCGGCATCGGCAACTCCAGCAGCCATTTCGTCAGCGACCAGAACTGCCGTCTCGTCGCCATGTGCGACGTGGACAGCGAGCATCTCGAGAAAACGCTCAAACGGGCAAAAGACACCTTCGGCGAGATGCCCAAGGCCTACACGGACTGGCGCGATCTCGTCCATGACCCGGACATCGACATCGTCCACATCGCCACGCCGCCGCACTGGCACGGCATCATGGCCTGCGAGGCCGCCAACGCCGGCAAGGACACCTTCTGCGAAAAGCCCATGACCCGTACGATCGGTGAGGGCAAGCGCGTCAAGGAGGCAGTCAAACGCAACGGCAGCATCTTCCGCCTCAACACCTGGTTCCGCTTCAAGGACACCTTCTACGGACTCGGCACGACGGTCAAGCCCCTCAAGAAACTGGTCCAGAGCGGCCTGCTCGGCTGGCCTCTGACCGTCCGCATCTCCGGGGCTACCGGCTTCGCCTGGAAGTTCTTCTGGACCGGCAAGGAGAACCTGATCCCCCAGCCTGTCCCGGCCTGCCTGGACTATGACATGTGGCTCGGTCCTGCGCCGTTCAAGCCTTACAACCGGCACCGCACCCATTCCACCTTCCGTGGCTATTGGGACTACGACGGCGGCGGCCTCGGCGACATGGGCCAGCACTACATCGACCCGGTGCAGTATTTCCTCGGCAAGGACGACGAATTCCCGGTCCGCGTGGAGATCGACGCCCCGCAGCAGCATCCGGACGCCATCGGCATCTGGCGCAGCATCACCTACACCTACGCCGACGGCTGCAAGATCATCCTCGAAGGCGAAGGGTTCGAGAGCAGCGGCAAGGTTCCCTACATCGAAGGCCCACTCGGCAAGGTGTACAAGGGATTCGAGTGTACCATCCCCTACGTGATGGACGTCATCAACGAGCTCCCTGACCCGGAGCCGACCAACACCGACTTCCTGGAGTGCGTCCGCACCCGACGCAAATTCTCGCTCAACGAAGAAAACGGCTATCACAGCGCCACCATCGTCAACATGGGCGTCTGTGCCCTGCGGCTCGGCCGCAACCTCAACTTCGATCCCGAGCGGGAGCGCTTCATCAACGATGATGCCGCCAACCTGCTGATCAACCAGCCGATGCGCGGCGAATGGGGCAAACTGTTACGATAAAAAGACGATGCCGTTATGAAAAAGATCTTTACCCTGATACTGACCGTCCTCTCCCTCAGTTTCGCCCTGCAAGCCCAGGATGCGCGACAAAGGACCGTAGATACCATCATCGGCGACGTGCTGGCACAAATGCCGGCCCAGAATGCTTCCGCACTCGAGAGTGACATGCTGGACCTGGCCCATGCGGCCCCCGAAAGCGTCGTCAAACTGGCTGCGATGCTGCAGGCCGCCGAGAAAGGCGCCAACAACCGCATCGAATACGCCCTCAACGGGCTGGTCAACTATGCCACGAAACCGGGCAACCAGCTCTGGCAGACTTCGGTCAAGGCCGGATTGGAGCAGGCCATCGCCGCCTGCGAAGATCCGGTCAACAAGCAGTTTCTCGAGAGCCAGCTCCGTCTGTTCGGCAGACCCCGGAGCAAGGTTTTCGATGCCCCGTTCGACCGCCAGACACTGGCTGAGCGCGCCAAGGCACTCGCCGCCGGCAATGAGGCCGATCGCTGCAAGTCGCTCTACCTGACCAACATCGCCCTGGGCGCCGTCCCGGAGAAGACCCTGCTCAAGGCGATCACCGACCCTAGCCGCCGGGTCCGCACCACGGCCCTCCGCCGCTACGCCCCGGCTAGCGACGAGTTCGCCGCCAAGGTGGCCAAGAAGTTCAAGAAACTCAACAACGATGGGAAAACCGATATCCTGAACTGGCTGGGCGACAATAAGATCACATCCCAGCTGCCCCTTATCCTGGGACAAGTCGGTGCCGCCGGTGACCTGGGTGCCGCGGCGATTGAAGCAGCCGGCAAGATCGGTGGCAATGATGCCGCCCATGCACTCATCGGCCAGTTGAGCGGCGACCACGCCAACGAAGCCCTCAACGCGCTCAAGTCCTTCCCCGGACAGCTCAGCACCAAGATCGCGGCCGCGCTCTCGGATGCTTCCGGTGTGCAACTGGACAATCTGGTCACGCTCGCCGGAGCCAAGAAGATGAGCGGCAGTGCTGACAAAGTATTTGAATTGGCATCCCAAGGCAACGCCAGCGCACTCAAGGCGCTTTCCGGTGTCGTAAAACCGACGGACATCAGCCGGCTGGCCCAACTGCTGGACCAGGCGAAAGAAGCCGAAGTCCCGGATTACAGCCGCGCCCTCAACGCAGCGGTCAAGACCCTCGCTCCGGACGAGAAATACACGACCGTCAAGAAGATCCTCGACGCCGCGTCCCACAAGGACCGTTTCTACCCGACCCTGGCCCTGGCCGGGACCGATGCGGCCGTCTATGACCTGGCTACTGCCGCCGGACAAGGCTCCGCAGCTGCCGTCAAAGCGCTGGGCAAGACCGGCAACTACAAAGCCGCGCCGGCCCTGCTCGCCGCCGGCCAGGCCGGAGACATGGATGCGCTCAAAAACTACGTCCGCTTCGTGGACAACTATGAGAAAGATGTGGACCGCAGGTGCATTGCGCTGTGCAGCGCTTTGGCTGCGGCCCAAGATGCCGGCCTGAAGCAGAACATTCTCGCAAAACTCGGCAATACGCCGACCGCCAGGGCCTTTGCAGAAGCCGGTTCCTATCTGGATAACGCCGAGACGGCCATCCCGGCAGCGGAGGCCGTCAAGAACATTGCGGCCAAATGTGTCGATGACCTGGACGCTGCCACCAAGAGCGAAATCCTGAACAAGGCCATCCGGGCCTTCCAGGCACGGGGTACGGCCGATGACGGATACGCCGTTGACGAGATCCGGAAGATGCTGGCCGAGACCCGGGAAGTCTCTCCGGTCTACACCCTCAGCGATGAGGAAAAGAAAGCTGGCTACGAGTTGCTTTTCGATGGTACGAACCTGGACCAATGGACCGGCAACAAGGACGGATACCGCATCACCAACAACGAGATCTATGTAACGGCCGGCTATGGCAACGGCGGCAATCTCTATTCCGTCAAGCAGTATCGGGATTTCGTCTTCCGCTTCGAGTTCAGTTTTGTACGTCCGGGCGCCAACAACGGCGTCGGCGTCCGGACGCCACAGGGTGTGGACGCAGCGTATGACGGCATGTGCGAGGTCCAGATCCTCGACCACAACGATCCCATCTACGCCGGATGGCTCAAGGACTATCAGGTCCACGGGTCCGTCTACGGCGTGATCCCGGCCAAGCGCATCACCCACAAAGCACCCGGCGAGTGGAACTGCGAGGAGATCCGCGTCCAGGGCGACCATGTCACCGTGACCGTCAATGGAGAGGTGATCCTGGACGGAGATATCCGGGAAGCCTGCCAGGGACACAATGTGGCTCCCGACGGAAGCAGCACCAACCCTTACACCGTCGATCACCGCAACCATCCCGGCATGTTCAATGAGACGGGGTACATCGGATTTCTGGGCCACGGGCCCGGCGTCAAGTTCAGAAACGTACGTATCCTGGACCTCACCCCGGCTTCCAAGGCAAAAAGAAGATAGTTTTTTGAAAAAAGTTTGAGATATCCAAAAATCTTCCTATATTTGCAGTCCCAAAACGCAACCTCTCACATGTTTTGAGTTTTATGGTTTCGTGATGTTGCGCGGATATGATTTGAAATTATGGATTACATCAAAATTGTAGAAGAGGCTTTCTCCACTGGAAAAGCTGAAACCTATCCCGAGTTCAAGGCCGGCGACACCATCACTGTTACCTATCGGATCAAGGAAGGCGACAAGGACAGACTTCAGAAGTTCAGAGGCGTGGTCATCCAGATCAGCGGAGCCACCCCGCACACCCGCACTTTCACCGTCAGGAAGGTTTCCGGCGGCATCGGTGTCGAAAGGATTTTCCCTTATGAGTCCCCTTTCATCGACTCCATCGAGGTCAACAAGTACGGTAAAGTCCGTCGCGCCCGTATCTTCTATCTCCGCGACCTGCAGGGTAAGAAGGCACGCATCAAGGAGAGAAAGTTCATCCCTACCAAGAGCGAGTAATCCTTAAGACATACGGACTCGCAAGAGTCCGGACCTGGCTCCTTAGCTCAATTGAATAGAGCATTTGACTACGGATCAAAAGGTTACAGGTTTGAGTCCTGTAGGAGTCACTACTAAGAATCGCTAAGTTGTGAATAATCACACTTAGCGATTCTTCTTTTTTCGGCTATAGTGCCGCACTTGGCGTCACGCTTCGCATGGATAATATCGATGACCGTGGTTACGAGGGGCTGGAGCCCGCGAGGGCAGCGGTTCAGGCTAAAGAACCGGAATTTTGACCGATGCACTCCGAAGGCCTTTGCCGGAGACCTCTACCACCAAGTTGCCCGGGGTATCGCCACTGCGGACGATCAAGCCGAGCTTGCCGCAGAAAAGGTGCATACCCGGTTCCTGCAAGGGATCCAGGCAAGTAGGATCCCCGTTGGCCGAAGCTTCAAAACAGCCACTGCCCGAGACAGAAAAGTCCAGCCACCTCGAATCCTCCGGGCATAAGTTGCCCCGCCTATCTACAACCGACACAGTGATATATGCAAGGTCTTCCCCATTTGCGGAGAGCTGCGATCGGGAGCATTCCAGCTGAATCTTATAAGGTTTTCGGGCGGTCCGGACCCGACTGACGGATACCTTCCTGCCGTTTTCATCCAGCGCGACGGCCTTGAGCGTACCGGGACGGAAGGGTACGTCTTCCCAGATCAGACGATAGCGGCTCTCCAGGTCCTCATCCTGAAGCCCCCGGGTCTTTTCTGCGGGGGCGGACTTGGTCCGTCTGCCAATACTTACACCATTGACAAACAGTTCGGCCGAAGGAGAATCCGTATAGACAAAGACCGGAACGCGGTCGCCCTTTTTCCAGTTCCAGTGCGGAAGAATATGCAAGGTGTGCTCGGAGGTATTCCAAACACTGCGGTACAGCCAATACCGATCCTTGGGGATGGATGCGAGGTCGATGATACCGAACATCGAACTATGGCTGGGCCAAGAGTCCGTATCATAGGGGCTGGGCTCTCCCAGATAATCGAAGCCCGTCCAAACGAACTGTCCGAGCGTCCATGGATAATCCTCTGCCAAGGCAAAGTCGATATCCGGTATGTTGGACCAGGAACACGCATCCAGGTCATAAGCCGAACACTGACGGTCGAGATCCTTTGCACTGAAACGCTTTTCGGCCGGAAACTTATAGACCCCCCTGGAACTGACCGTAGAGGCAGTCTCACTGCCCAGGACAAAACCCTGGGGCAGCCGCCCGTAAGCCTCCTCATACCGAAATGTACGATAGTTGATCCCGGGGACATCCAGCACGGAAGCAAAGCCGTTGTCCAAGACGCAATCCACCCGGTCCATCCCGCACGTCACCAGCCGGGACGGATCCTCCCTGTGGCAGATTTCCTGAAGGAAGGCAGCGACTTTCCAGCCTTCTGCACGACACTGTGTGGGCACTTCGTTGCCGATGGACCAGAGAACGACGGAAGGGTTGTTCCGGAAATGGTGCAGCATATTGACCATATCCTTTTCCGCCCAGTCACGGAAAAGCCGATGGTAACCGTTCCGGCACTTTGCCACATCCCACTCGTCGAAAGGCTCGACCATGAGCATGAAACCCATCTCGTCGCAAAGAGAGACCAGTTCCTCGGACGGCATATTGTGCGTCGTGCGGATGGCATCGCATCCCATGTCCTTCAGCAGGGTCAGCCGGTGCCGTATGGCCGAAGCGTTGACGGCGGCGCCGAGCGGGCCCAGGTCGTGATGGTTGCAGACGCCTTTGAACTTGCGGCGTTCCCCGTTCAGGTAAAAGCCGTCGTGCGGCCGGAATTCCACTCTCCGGATGCCGAAAACAGTGCAGCAACTGTCCAGGACAACATCCCCCTGCAGAATCTTATGCTCCGCACGATAGAGGGAAGGCGTTTCCGGAGACCACAAGGACGGTCCTGGGACAGCCACGACAGTATAGGCTTCACCGCCCGAAACCGTCTGCCGGAGCGGAGCCGTGACCGCTTGCCCGTCCGGGCCGAGAAGACGCGTTTCCAATACAAGATCCAGCCCGCCGGGATTCTCGATGGATGTATTGACTTCCACCGTCGCCTGCAGGGAGTCCACCGAGGGAGTCAGGATCCGGACCCCCCAGACCGGGATCCTGGCGCGGCCGGTCTCGATCAACCTGACCTTGCGGAAAAGTCCGGCCCCTGGATACCAGCGGGAGGAATTGGGAAGATTCTCGAGTCTGACGGCCAATACATTGTCTCCTCCGGAAACAACATAAGGGGATATATCGAAATGAAAGGCATTGTATCCGTATGGCCATTCACCCACTTCTTCTCCGTTGACCCAAACCCGGGCGCCGCTCATCGCCCCGTCGAAGAGGAGAGTCACGGCCCCGTCTCCCGCAGCGAAATGGCAGCGGTACCATCCTATGCCTACGTAGGGAAGTCCTCCGGTACGGCCGGTCTTGAGGGAAGATTCCCGCTCATAGTTTTGGGCCACAGCAACCCGCTGGAGGTCATTCTCCCTGTCGAAAGGTCCCTTGACGGCCCAATCATGCGGGACACGGACCCGCTCCCAGGAGGCATCGTCGAAAACGGTTTCCTCCGCCCCGGGAACCTCCCCGAGATGGAAACGCCATCCCTCCCGGAGCACCGTCTCACGCCGCCCCGCATAGGCGGAAGACGGGACGGTCAAGAGAAGCAGGGCCACCGTCAGGGCCATTTGCCGGACTATATGCATCTTATTTCTCCCGATAAAACTCATTCATTACGTACCAGGCCTTTTTCTTCTCGCCCCTGTCGGAGAGCAGGCCCTTCCTGTTATAATAATCCTGATGGACAGGATGCTGACGGAAAGGACTCCGGAAATCGAAAAGGATCCAGGGAGACACTCCGGCTAGATTCTCGATATGGCGAAACATCTCGAGATTGTCCCTGTAGAGCGAGACCTGATAGTCCTCACTCCAGGACCAGGCGACATCCGCCTGGCCGAATATACCGGCTTTGGCCTCACAACCGAATTCGGAGATGACCAAAGGCTTGTCCGGAAGGACCTCCCATTGAAGGGAGGACGGGTCACCCGGCCATTTGGCGTACCAGCCCATATATTTATTGATTCCCACGACGTCCAGACTCGCAGCGAAAGGGTCGTCCTCGATCCGGAAAGCGGCCGCATCGGAATCGTAATGCACCCCATCGAAGGCAGAAGTGAAAAGCCGGGAAGCATCCAAGGCACGTCCTTCCTCCAAGAGATCCAAAAGGAAAGCATTCCGATCCGGGGATGGCCGGGTTTCGTTGGAGATACTCCACAGAATGATGGCGCACCGATTCCGATCCCGGCCGACCATCTCCTCCAGATAGGTGGCGGCCCTACGGAAAGTTTCACGGCTGGAGAAGTCGATACCCTGCCACAAAGGGATTTCCTCCCAAATCAGAAGTCCCTTTTCTTCCGCAAGGCGGACGATGTGCTCGTTCTGCGGATAATGAGCCAGCCGGATGGCATTGCACCCCAGTTCCAAGGCTGCGTCAATTAGGACGGAAGCATCCTCGGGGCTGCAAGCCCGTCGGCTCTCCCAAGGTATTTCCTCGTGGAAGGAGATGCATTTCAAAAAGGCCGGAGTCCCGTTTACCGAGACGGCCGTACCATCGACGGCTACATCCCGAAAACCGATCTTGTCGGAAATACGGTCCTCTCCACAGAAGAGCGTGACTTCATACAGCATGGGGGCCAAAGGAGCCCAGCGCTCCAGCCCCCGCACTTTCCAGCTGCCCCTCGCATGGCCGTTCTTGTCTGTCCGGAGCGTCTTCATGAACCCGAGTCTGGGGATTTCAATGCCGACCTGGAGACCCTCGTCGGGGACAGACAGCTGAACATCGGCGACAATCCTGTCCTTCTCCCCTTTCTGGAGACGGATGAAATAGTCCCTCACATGCACTTCGGGAACTTCGATCAGGAAGACGTCCCGGGTAATGCCTCCGTAATTCCACCAATCAAAGGACAGGGCCGGGATGGAATCCGGATGACGGGTATTGTCCACCCGCACCGCAAGGAAATTGTCACCCTCCCGGATAAGTTCCGTGACATCGGCCTCAAACGGCGTGAAAGCTCCTTCGTGAGAAACGACTTTCACGCCATTCAGGAAGACATCGCAGCGAAGACTTACTCCGGCAAAATAAAGGATCTGCCGTTTCCCCCGGGAGGGGGATGCCGCGAAATGCCGGGCCTCCCACAGCACACCCTCATACCAGCGCAGTTCGGGGTCCTGGTGGTTCCAGTCGCCCGGCACCATAAGTGTTTTCCCACCGGTGTAAGAATACTCAAAAAAGGAATGTTTGTCAGCAGGGACGGCATCCATCATAAGTCCCTTCCCGAGACCGACGTCAAAAGGGTCGATAATATAGTGCCATTTCCCGCCAAGATCGGTCCCTCCCCTGCCATACGCATTGACAAGGAGCGAGAGGACGATACAGAATACCGCTTTCATGGCAGACTCAACGGGTCACGCGGACCGTGTGGACGCAGACCCACTTGCCGCATTTGAGCGAAGGATCGACCGCCACGTCCAAGCCGGGATCTCCGCCCGAAAGCGTATCGACCAGTGCGACGGCCAGCGTATAATTCCCCGCCGGGACGTCGGAAAGGTCCAGTTCAAGTTGGGAAAGGCAAGGCGTTCCGCCGTGCATAACGGAAAGGTCCGAGCCCAAGTCGGTGGACCGGACTACCACATTCCCCTCTCCGTCCAGCAAGGAAGCGCCCACCCTGTAGCGATAGTTCCACTGGGGGATATTGACGGGACAGTAGCCCCATCCGAGATTCTCCCAGCGGCTCGAGACAGACAGTTTCCCGCCGGAACGAACCCGCTTCGGCGAGCGGACCGAAGAAGGATAAATGCGATAACCGCCTTCCACCACGAAACGCTTGACCAGGTCAAAACAGGATCCGAACCAGGAAAGGACCTCGTCTCCGGCCCGTATGTCCATCATATTGACGTGAGCCTCCCGGCCGGCCTCGAATTCACCCTTGCGTACATCTTCGGAATGACCTTTCCGGTATTGACCGGAAGGATCGATCCAATAGCGATGGTGGGCGGCCGTGATCCATCCGCCCTCCAAGATAATGGGGCGGTGGAAATTCCATCGACGGGCAAAGGACTTCTCCCAGTCCTGATAATAGCCGTTCATGCCGAAAGCATCATGACGGAGGCTGTACCCGGCGTCGATCGCCTGTTCGAGAAGCTTTTCCGAGACGGAAGATACCGATCCCCATCCGCTCTCGGAAACCTCGCCCAGAAGGCGATGATAATTGACCACGAGGGGTACGCGCGTAAAGGTCCGCTCATACAGGGATGTAATCCACGCCATCACTTCCGCATTGTGCGCGGGATCCTTGTAGATAAGGCTGTGGCCCTCCCCCCACTTGCCGAGACCATAGGCATCGATAAAATCTACCTTGCCGATGTCATTGTATTCCTCCGCAAGCGCCTCGATGAAACGGGAATACTTCTCCTGAAAAACCGGGTCATCCGGGTATGGAGAGCGGACTTCGCGCATACCGACCCGGGAGGTAAAATAGGTCGCCCCCGCATCAAACACATAATCCGGTGTATTCTGGCCCTGATCCCGCCCGTCCACGACGATCCGGAACGAGAGTTTCATCCCCCTGTCCAGGATGGACCGGAAGAGACGATTGAGACGCGAGTCGGGATCCATCCAGGCATATTTTCCTTCTTCGGGCTCAAAAGCCCGCCAGGACGTCCTCACATAAGCTACGCCGGCATAATCCGAGACCTTGACGGTATCTCCCGAGGAGGTCACCATATGGTCGTATCCTTCGTTCTCCCAGAAGTTTTCATCCCAGTTCCGCCGGAGGTACATCACCCATCCATTGAGCGGATTCCTGAGGACAGTCTCCGTGTCCGGGCGGAAGCGGACGGTCTGTCCGCCCCAGACGGGCAATGCTGAAACGGCCAGCAGTGACCCGATAAGCAGTTTGACGATTCGTTTCATCATTTGACAGTGACGCTAAGCAGTTTGACCCAACCCTCTGCCGTAGTTTCATCATTCACGGCAAGCTCTATGCCGGGCGTATCATCCAGGGAGGTGTCCACGATGGCCACGGCCCAGTGATACGGGCCCGCCGGAACATCCACCTGGAAGGAAAAATCATACGAAAACGGTTTGCTTTCGACCCAGACGGAAGGCTCGCAGGCCTGGTCCACCCAGACCTTGACGGCCCTGTCGGATTTGTCCAGCAAGGCAAAGGCGACCTTATACTTGTAATCCCACTGCGGGATGTTGTTGGGGAGATAGCCCCAACCCATATTGCGCCAGCGGGAACCGATCTTTACCGTGGTGCCGGACTTCACCTCGGCCGGAAGGGAAACCTGATCCGGATACACCCGATAGCCCCCCTCGGAGACAAATTGCTGCACAAGGGTGAACGCATCGGTGAACCAGGACTGCGTCTCTTCGCCCACGCGGAAGTCCATCATATTCACCCGGGCTTCCTTGCTGGCATCAAATTCGCCCTTGCGGACATCCTCCGGGTGCCCCCGGCGATATCCGGCCGGATCGTTCCAATAGCTGTGCTGCCCTACGATCCAACCCCCTTCCATAATCACGGGCCGCTTGTAGCGCCAGGTGTTCACGATGCCCTTTTCCCAGGTCCCGTAATAGCTGTTCATTCCGAAGGCGTCGCTGCGGAGGGAATAGCCATTGGATACGGCGATCGAAACGAGCCTCTCGCTGTCCGGCTGTGTGCCATCGGTCGGATGACCCACCGAGCGGTGATAGTTCAGCACGAGAGGGACTTTCGTGAAACGGCTGGCGTAGGCGCGCGTAATCCAGTTCATCACGTCTTCCTTGAGCTTGACGGTATTTTCGTCCACCCGCGTCAGATCATCCGGATCATACGCCACCGTATGGCCCTCGCCCCATTTTCCGAGGCCGTATCCGTCGATAAAGGCACAGATCCCGGGGTCATTGAAGTCCTCGGCCAAAGCCGTGAGGAACTGCTCGTAATAACGCTGGAAAACGGGATCCTGCGGCATGGGGGTGATCCTGTCCGGAAATTTGTCGTTCTCGACGCCATACACGGCTCCCGCATCCGTGACGAATTTGGGCGTATTGCGCCGCTGGTCGCGGCCGTCCACGTTGAAACGGAAGGCGATGGGCAGCCCGCGGTCCAGGGCGCCGTGAATCATCTTATAGATCGCCGTGGAGGGATCCCGCCAGGCATATACACCCTCTGCCGGATTCATGGCGGCCCAATAGGTGCGGATGTACGCGGCCGAAGCGTAATCTCTCACCCTGACGTTCGCCCCTTTCTCGTCCACATAGAACGAGGTGTCCCAGTAGGAAGGATCACCCGACCCGGATCCGTACATCACCCAGCCGGTAAGGGGGTTTTTCAGTACCTTGGTCTTGTTGTATACCGGTTTGACCAGCATGTTCTCCGGCCCCGTCCCGGTACCGCCCTCCGGCTCGACACCTTGACAGGCGACGAAAGCAAACAAGGTGGACAGCACGAGGGCTGTCCACCGGTTGAGAGAGGATTTCATCAGTTGAGCGGCTTGGCGATGATCGTATTGTTCCGCAAGTCGAAGATGTAGCGGTGCGTTCCCGAAGGCATACCCATATAGGTATTTCTCACGTCGCGCAGAGCGCTCCCCGTCAGTTCCTGCAACTTATTGGATACGAGCGCCGTGCTGCTGGTATAGCAGAAAGCGTTGTTCTGATTGTAGGAGTTTCCCGCATCATCCTGGAAACTGGTGCTGATACAGAATTTGACGGAGCCGCTGAAACTGCCTTCATAGATGAGTACCTGAGGGTCAGCTGCACTCGGGACACACTTGAGGTCGCGAACGCCCCAGCCGGTCCCACCGCCGTATGCCCACAGGTTGGTGACCTCGACGTGGGCCAACGGGTTGCTTTCATCCCCGTTGGGATAGAAATCGACCACCAGGGGTTTGAGATCTGTCGCGGGATCGTAGATTACGGCGAGTTTGTTCTCCATATCCACCACGACTCGATAGTCCCCGGCGGAAGGGATGTTCCACACGGAAGGCGTATCGTCCATCACCAGATCGATGGCCTCGCCGGGCTTAAGAGCGGAACTGCCATCCGCCGGGTGGATATAATAGGTCATACCGTCAAAGTCTACCGGAATCGACAACTCTCCGATGCCCAACGGGCCTGACCAGGCAAACAGGTTGGGATTCTCCACCGCACGGGTGATTTCCGTCCGGCCGGCGACAGCAGTGCCGTCGACATACATCTTATCCGCATCGAAGATGTCCACGTGAATGGGCGTAACATTCACAGTGACAGTCCGGACCTCGGGAGCCTGGAAATCGGGGCCGCCGAGGAACTCGACGACAACCCTGAACTCCAAGGAGAAAGGCTTGTTGACCGGCAGATTCCAGCGGGTATTCGCCCAGTTGTTGATCTGCTCGGATGTAAAGCTGCGGGAAGTGGCTCCCAATTCCTCGCTATTGAGGATGGCGGTCGTGGATCCGAAGTTGTTGCCCACGACATCCAACTTGCTGGTATAAGACACTACATACCCGTCAGAGAGCTCCCTGGCAGGGGTCCAGTGAAAAGTAATGATATTGCCGGAGAGATTGTCCGCGTCAAGGGCAACAGCCTCACTCGAAGCGTTCAGCGTGAGGGTCTCCGCAGGAAGTTGCAGGTCGTTCTCATACGGATCATACGTACAGGCGCAGAGCGTAGCGATGGCGGCCAGCGACAGAATGATTGCTTGTTTTTTCATGATCTTGCTGGATTAATTGTCATACCCGGGATTCTGGGGGAACTCGACGTCACGGTTGGAGTCGATGATCGTCTGGGGAATAGGCCAGAGAAGATGGTGCTCGTCAATGATGTCCTTCTGCGCGTCATTGTATTTCCTGACACGGTCCAGGAATTTGCCGGTACGCAGGAGCGTAAACCGTCTCACCTCTTCACCCACCAGTTCGCGGATACGCTCGTCAAGCAGGAAGTCCATATCCATCTCGCTCGCCTGGACATCGGTGACCTTGGCCCGCCGGCGGACGACATTCACGGCATCAGCCGCTTTCTGGGGATCTTTCTGGCCCAGGTAGGCCTCGGCCAGGAGGAGGTAAGTCTCGGCCAGGCGGAATTTCATCCGGTCCTTATAGTCGCCGGTCAGGGTCAGGTTGGCCTCGACCCCGAAGAAGAATTTGGTCAGAGCCGGGAACAACTGGCCGGAATTCCAGGTCGCATCCGTGATATTGCATTTCTGCCCGTAGAGATTCGACACATCGGGGTTGTTGTAGAGCCACTCGCGCTTGATGCTGCTCTCAGCATTCCGGATGTCGCCGTCATTGAAGATGCCGTCGGTCGGGTTATCGGGCGTCGCGTTGGTTCCCTTGACACCGATCCACCACTTCATCGGAGCGATCTGCGCAAGGCCGCGGCCGCCATATTCTACGCTCAGGGAGAATCCGTTGATATTGTAATACTGGGGATTCCACGCACGACGGGTCCAGTCATCGGAATTGGTACCGCCACCGACGGCGCCATATTCAAACTGCATCACCCAGATGCTCTCCTTGTTGCCGGAGGTACGGTTCTGCTGCCCTTCCAGGAACATATCGCTGAACGCATTGCCGTCCTTGGCCAGGTTTTCCTTGGAACCGAAACGCTCTTTGTTGAGCGAGAAGTAGCCGCTGTTGATGACCGCTTCCGCCGAACGGGCGGCTCCGGTATAATCCTTGGCGACCAGTTGCATTTCGCTCAAGAGGTGCAGGGCGGCCCACTTGGTCAGTTTGCCCACCTTGACAGCATCGGGATCTTCCGGAAGGTTCTCCGAGGCAAACTGGAGGTCATCCAGGATGTGCTGGAGAATCTCCGCCTTGGGATCGCGGGTGAAGTCCAGCAGGAAAGGCTGCTGGATCGTCTCCACATACGGGACATCGCCATAGAGGTAATACAGGTAACGATAAGCATAAGCACGGAAGAAACGAGCCTCGGCCTCATAGAGCGCCTTGTCTGAAGGATAGTCCCAGTTTTCGTTCTGTGCGGAAAAAATCAGCAACTCATTTGCGGAATTGATCAGATCGTATGCCCACGTCCAGTAGGTCTTCACAAACTGGGTGGATCCGTTCATCGTCAGATTGGCGAAAGGAGTGAGGGAGCCGTCTTTGGCGCCGCTCTGGACCACAATGTCCGTTCCGATCTGCAACGCCTCATACGGGCAGGCGCCGTTGTGGATGAAAGCGCCTTCCTCGCCCCAGGTATTATATTCGGAACGGGCGATCGAATACAGTCCCGCCGAGCCGACTTCGAAGCCCAGCGTACTGGTGTAGGTATTGGTCGGGGCAAGGCTGCTCTTGAGATCCTCCTCGAGGAAATCCATGCAGGAGACAGCCGCGAGAATGCAGGAAAGGCCTGCCATGATCATACTCTTTTTCATGATTTCTCTAGAAGTTAATGGTTAAACCGAGCATATAGGACCTTGCGGTCGGGTAAGAGGCAAACCAGGTGTTGTCATAATTAAGCATCTGCCGCATGTTGGAGAAGGTATGCGGGTTATTGACACTGGCGTTGATGTCCACGCCGGAAAGGTTCCACCGGGAGACGACCTTTTTCGGAAGGGTGTAGCCCAGCGTCACGTTCTTGATGTTCACATACGTCAGTTTCCGGTAGAAGCCGTGGCTGAAGGTGTTGATGTAACCGGGAGACACGATTTCGGCGTCGGGCCGTTCGGGGGTCCAGTATTTGGCGCCCTTGATGTGGTTGCCGCTGCCGAAGGTCCAGGAATTGATGTTGGCCACGTTGTCCTCCATCCATTTGCCGAATACGCCGTTGACCAGCACGGAGAAGTAGAAATTTTTCCAGGTAAGCTTGTTCGCCATCGACAGCGTGAAGTCAGGCTTCTTGCTACCGATCACCTTGCGGTCATCGGCGTTGATGACGCGGTTGCCGTCCACATCTTCCAGTTTTGCGCTGCCGGGCTCTGCGCCGCTCTGGTGAGCGACTTCCTTGCCTCCCTCATCGATGAAAGTGAACTCATCCCCGCTCTGCCACAGTCCGGTCATATAGTAATCGTAGTAAACCGAAAGAGGCTGGCCGATAAACCACTTGTTGTCCACGTCGTCCTTGCCGTCTCCCCGGAGTTCGACGATCTTGTCCCTGTTGAGGAAGAAGGAGAAGTCCGTATTCCAGGTGAAATCCTTGGCACGGATATTCTTAGTATTGAGCGTCAGCTCGATACCGCGATTCTCAGTAGATCCGATGTTGTCCCAGATCTTGTTGTAGCCGTTCATGATGGGAACGTTCCGGGTCATGAGGAGGTCTTTGGTCCTGGCGCGATAAACATCGACGGAGCCGCCGATGCGGCTGCCTAGGAAGGAAAAATCAAGGCCAATGTTGGCCGTATAAGTCGTCTCCCATTTCAGATCGGGGTTTCCGATGCCGTCGCTGGGCAGATAGGCCGCATTGGCCGCCTTGCCGCCATCGCCCCAGATATACTTGACGCCGTTGGTCGCATAGAGACGGTCCAGGGTCGTGTAACGGGAAATGGCATTGTTGCCGTTGGCGCCGTATGACACCCTGACCTTGAGCATGTCGACCCAGTGCAGGTTGTCCTTGATGAAATCCTCGTCCCCGACGTGCCACGCGAAGGCGGCCGACGGGAAAAAGCCGTACTTGTTGTTGCGGCCGAACACGGATGCTCCGTCGGCGCGTCCGGTGAGGGTCACGTAATAACGGTTATTGAAGCCGTAGTTGGCCCTGAACATGAAGGAAACCATGGTTTCTTTCCAATAGCTCGAGCTGATGGTGATCTTTCCCTCGGCTCCGTCCATCTTATAAAAACTGGAATCATCGTTGACGAACCCTTCTCCCGACTGGCCCGCCTCCTCATGCTCCTTCTTTTGCATGCTGAACAATCCCGTCAGATCGATGTGGTGCCTGTCGAAGTTGCGGTCGAAACGGACGATGTTCTCCCAGGTAAGGTCGGTCGTATTGGCGGAAGAGACGGAAGCCCTGCCGTCCACCTTGCGGCCGTCGGAAGTATTGCGTCCATAGTAGGTCCCGGTGAAATTGGTCCGGAAGTTATAACCCAGCTGGGAACGCAAGGTCAGCCCCTTCAGGGGTGTGATGTCCACGAATCCGTTCGTCAGGAAATTGCGGCTGGTGTTCTTCTGGTCGGCATTGACGTTCTTCATCGGGTTCGGGAGATTGGAATACTCCATCGGTTCCTCATAGTACGCACCGGTCTCGTCCTTATAGATACCATACGGGCTCTGCTTGATGGCGTGCTCCAGGTTGGGGGTGACGCCGCCGGTCTCCCGGTTGACGAACTGTGCGGTGAGACCGATCTTGAGCCAGCTGTTGAAATCCTGCTGGATATTGGAATAGACGCTGATCCTGTCATAATTGGAGTTGTAGACAACGCCGTCGCCATCCAGATAGGAAACGGCAGCCAGATAGGAAGTCCGGTCGTTCCCGCCAGAGATGCTCACCTGATGGTCGTGATTGAAAACACGACGGAAAACATAGTCCTGCCAATCGTGGGTGACGCCTTTCAGATAATTGGTCTTCTCACTCACGCTGATGATCTCACCCGCAACAGGGTCAAGCTGCTCACCGGAGAGTTTCTTGGTCCCGAGGCGGCCGATATCCTGCTTGAGACGGATGAACTCATTGGGGCCCATCACCTCGATACGCTGCATGGGTTCGGCCAGGCTGTACTGGCCTTTGTAAGTAACGTGCAACGAGCCCTTCACACCCTTCTTGGTCTGGATCAGGATGACGCCGTTGGAGCCCCGGGATCCGTAAATGGCAACCGAAGAGGCATCTTTCAGCACCGTCATGTTGTCGATGAGATTCGGATCCAGGTCAGCCAGGGAGCCTTCGTAAGGGATGCCGTCCAGGACGATGAGCGGAGAATTGGACCCGGACAGGGAGTTCTGTCCCCGGATCAACAGGCTCTGGTCGCTGCCGGGAGCCTCGCTGCTCGTGGTGATGGAGAGCCCGGCAACCTGACCGACAAGACGGTCCATCAGGTTGGAAGTGGAAACCTTGGAGAGGTTTTCAGACGTAACCACGGACACACCTCCTGTGAGATCGGACTTCTTCTGGGTACCGTAACCGATGACCACCACGTCATCGAGGATGTCGGCAGAATCGGTAAGGACGATCCGAAGGGAAGAGGACGGTACGGCCTGCGCCGTGGCATCTTCGTAGCCCAGGCAGGAAAACACCAGGGTGGATCCGAGCGGAGCGCTGATGGAGAACTGTCCGAGGTTGTCGGTCAGCGTCCCGCTGCCGCTGTTGCCCTGGACGAATACAAATACACCTGGGATCGGTATTCCCCCGGTGTCACATACCGTTCCGCCGGCCTGGACATTCTGCGCAGAAACCGGCAGCGCGGAGAAAAGAAGAAGAGTCGCCGCCAAGAGGCAACCCATCATGGAGAATTTGTTTTTCATTCGCACGTATGATTTGATTGGTTTGTTTTTGTACGCCATGTGGCAAGTACCTGTGACAAAGGTCTGCAAATAAAAAATAAACCACCCCCGCCGTTTATGCGGAAATGGTTTCATTTTGTACACACGGGTCCGAAACGGTATGCGGACAGACAGGCTTACCCGCGATGAAGAGGACGATCCCGGGGTCAGACGCCCTGCCTGTATTCTTTCGGGGAGCAGTTGAAGTGACGGCGGAAGCAGACGCTGAAATATTTCGGGTTGACAAACCCGGTCATCTCGGAAATCTCGGCTATGGTGTAGTCCGATTCGGCCAGCAGCTGGGCGGCCCGCCTCAGCCGCACGTTCAGGATAAACTCCTTGATTGGCATTCCGGTGGCGTTCTTGATCTTGCGGTAAAGGACCGTACGCCCGACCGCCATATCGGAGACGAACTCATCGACATCATATTCGCTGTTGTCCATATTCCGCTCGACGTGGGCCAGGGCTTTTTGGAGCAGGACCTCCTCCTCGTCATCCAGGTCCAGCTTCACGGGAGAAGCGATGATATGACGGCTGAACCGCTCCCGGTAGGCATCCTTCATCTTCACCAGGCTTTCCACCTGTTCCATCAGGAAAGCCATGTCAAAAGGCTTTTCCAGGAAAAGATTCGCGCCGGCTTCGAGGGCACGGACCTTGTCCTGGGTGCTGCCGGAGAGCGCGACAATGGGGAGCATGGCCGTCCGTTCATCGGACCGGAGGGCCTGGCAGACCGCATATCCATCCATCCCCGGCATTTTCAGGTCCGTGATGACAACATCGGGATGGCACTTGAAGACAAGGGCGACTCCTTCCTCACCACCGGAAGCCGGATAAACATTGTAGCGGCTGGCGAAATGGGCCTGAAGGTACTCCCGTATGGGAGGATTGTCATCGATGACCACCACGGTGCGCGCCTTGCGGGATCCGTGGACGGACAGAGGATCCCCTTCGAGTTCGCTGATCAACTCGGCGACCTCCCCGGCCGTATAGCCGTGCTGCCCAACCTCCCGGGAGGGCGAAGCATGGACTTCAGGCAAGGGCAGGACGACGGAAAAAGTCACCAGCTTGTCTTCGGAACTGACATCGATCGTGCCGTCCAGCGCAGTGACCAACTCCTTCACGATGGCCAGTCCCAGGCCGCTGCTGGCTTCGAACTCAGAGGAATTGCCCGCTTGCGAAAAGGCATCGAACAAGGAGGGCCGCTTGTCTTCCGGAATTCCTTCCCCCGTATTGGAAACAGCCGCACGGACCATCACGATGCCGTTGTCAGCCTTTCCGGAGGTGTCGATGTCAACGGATATCACGCCTGGCGAAGAAGCATACTTGACCGCGTTGGAGAACAAGTTGGTAAAAATCTTTTCGATGACATCCTGATCGAAACGGGAATAGAAAAAATCTGCCGAAGAAGAGAAGTGCATCTTGAAATCTTTCCGCGCGGCATAGGGCTCGAACAACGTGAAGATGGCCCGGAGAAAACCGATGAACTCCCCGTCTTTCCGGTCCAGCGTGATCTTTTCACTCTCGATTTGGCGGAATGTCAGCAACTGGCTGATCATCCGCTGGATCCGTCTGACGTTCTTTTCTACGAGCAAGGCATAATGGCCCGCTTCGGACGCGGGATCAACCCGCTTCTGAAGTTGCTTGAGAGGATCCACGACCAGAGAAAGCGGAGTCTTCAAGTCATGGGATATATTGGTAAAGAAATGGATCCTGGCCTGCGTCAGTTCCCCCATATTCCGTTCCTTCTCCCGCTCAAGTTCCAGTTCCTGCTGCAGGAACTTCCGGTCCGTAAAATACTTCCAAACGAACCAGACGGCCGACAGGAACAGGGCCAGATAAATGAACCAGGCCAGGACGGATTGGAAGGGTGAGGGCTTGACGATAAAAACCATCGCAGCCGGTTCTTCGCCCCACACGCCGTTGTTGTTGGCCGCCTTGACTTCCAGCCGGTATCTTCCCCGATGAAGCGCGGAGAAATGAACGGTCCTCTCCCCCGGGGACAGTTCCGACCAGTTGTCAGACAGGCCCGACATCCTGAAAGCAAAACGGTTGTCCTCGGGATGCAGATAACTGTCGGAGGAGAAGCTGACAGCGATGCCCGACTGCTTGTGGGACAACTTGACGGGAGTGTGGACAGCCTCGTACAACTGCTCCGGCGACACGGGAACGTCATTGATGGACAAGCCGGTGAAAAAGCTTCGTGGTTTGACGGGATTGCGCCGGATCCCGGACGGGTCGAAAAGGATGAAACCGTCCGTTCCCCCGAAGAGGAGTTCGCCTTCCCGGGTCTTGAATCCGGAGCGGATGTAAAAAGTCCCGCATCGGGCAAGCCTTCCGACTTCAGGCCGGTACAAGGAATCCGCCGGGACATCATAACAGAAAAGCCCGTCGTCCGTACTGATCCACAGCGTGTTGTTCCATTCCTGGATATTGAACACGCTGCGCCCGTCGAGGCTGCCTCCCCGGCAATCCATACAGTGCTCATATCCGCCGTCCTTGTCGAGACGGTTCATGCCGCCCCCGCGGCTGCCCAGATAGAGCGATCCGTCGGCGGTCATGGCCATGCAGCACAGGTTATTGACAGCAAAAGGGGCGGACGCGATTCGGTGATTCTCCACCAGGCTGCAGTCGGATGCCCTCACGACAGACAGTCCCGAGCGCGTCGCAAGGTACAGGAGAGAGTCCTTCCCCATCAGCATATCCTCCACGCGCAACGTCCCGGAGCGTCCGAGCGAGTCGGTCAGTACCACATCGACGGATCTCCCGGATGACAGGTGCCGGAGCGGAGCATCGGGATCCGACAGAAAGCCTCCGCCCCTTCCGTCCGGCACGAACTTGTAAACGTGCCGGACCGGGCTCCCCTGGGGAAGAAGGTCGCTGAAACGCTCCGTCCTCGTATCGAACAGCTGGATACCGCCGTTGTACATCGAGACCAGCAGACGTCCTGCGCCGTCCCATTGCAAGGACTTGACCATATTGGAGTTCAATCCCCCGGACTCCTGGTGGACATAATAACGGAAACGGTCATGCGTCCGGTCCCAGAAAGTGATGCCTCCGCCCTCGGTCCCGATATACAAGTTCCCGTCCGGATCTTCTGCAAAACAGGAGACAATCGGATGTCCCAGCCCTCCGGGCGAAGCAGGGAAGACATCGACATCGCTGTCCCCGGCGGTCACATACGCCAGTTTCCCGCCATAGGTCCCGATCCATACCTCCCCGTCGGGATCCTGAAAGATAGCCCACACGGAATTGTTCGGGAGCGAGTACTGGTGAAGCATACGGGTCCTCATCAGACGGCTTTCCCCGTCCTGAGGATCCAACAGCAACAGACCGTGTTGGCATGCTACCCAGATGAATCCGTCCCGATCCAGGAAAAGCTGCTTGGAATTACCGGCGACACCGGACTCGGACGGCATGGGGAAATGGGTGATGACGACACCCTCCGCCGTACACCGGAACAGGCCGGCATACATCGTGAGCACCCAGGTCTCCTCCCCGGCGACAAGGACATCCGCCACGCTGTCCGGGAAGGAAGAGAAAAGGCGGTAAGCGCCCGAGAGAGGGTCCAGGCGGAAGAGCGATCCGCCACTGGAGACAAAGACCCGACCGTCCGAAGAAAAAACGCCTACGGTAGCCGGAGGGACATCCATTCCGCTCGGGAAAGGATATTCGCGGTAGACCCCCTCCTCCGTCCTTGACCAGATGCTGCCATCCCGGACCATCCAGAGGGAGCCATCCTTGGAGGAGGTCAGAGGACCGATATTGCCGTCCAGCACCCGGTCGAAGACATGCCGGCGATAATCCAGCTGCTGCAGGCCCTGATTGGTCGAGACATACAGATTCCCGACACCGTCGGTGGCAAGGTGTCCCATACTCCAGTACTCATCGCGTTCCTGCCCGGTGATCCGGCCGGTCATGTCAGCAAAAGAGGATCCGTCATACACAAACACCGCCTCCGCTCCACTGAACCAGATCCTTCCAACACTGTCCTTGGCGATACTGTGGATGCCTCCGTAATACGAGGCATCCGAAACCGTATGGAAACGGACGGACGGGAACTCCCGCGCCAGTCCCGGCAGGGAAAGGAGCACGGCGGCTGAAGCCAGCAGGATTCTGAATTCCATCCTTCGCATACGCGACAGAAAATGCTAAACGGACTAAGAACTGAACAGTGGACAAAAATAAAAAAATAAAACGGTATTCCGCCCATCCGTATCCTTCAAAGGCAAAGGGCTTCAACAGCCGGTCCAGGGCAAGGGGCTCATAGCCGATTGTAATTGGGCCTTGACAGACCGAAAACTTTTTAGGAACTTTGCATCTATGAAAAAGATACTGCTCGCGCTGACGGTCGTCCTGTTTGCCCTCTCCCCCGCCTTTGCCCAGGAGAAGGCCACCGTCAACAAGAAAAACCTCATCGTCAAAGAGTGGAACACCAACGGGAAGGGGGCACGCACCCTGGACCATGTCATCCATTACTCCCCGGAAGGAAGGAAAATCGACGAGACCGAATACGACTCCAACGGCAAGCAGAAATGGCGCAAACGCTACGAGTGGGGCGAGAACGGCCGGATGGCCCGCGAACTGGTCTATGACGAGCACAACCGGCTGGTCAACTACAAGACGTTTGATTACAATGATCTCGGGAAGAAGAAAGTACAATACACCTACGACCCGAAAGGGAAACTGATCTCCACCAAAGTGTACGAATACATCATCCAAGATGTCTGAGCCTGATTTCCAGCCCATCGACCGGGCCGTCCAGACGCTTCCGTCCATCACCCTTGCGGAGATGGACGGCGTGAAACTCCTGAACCGCATCGACACAAAATACCTGACCGACGAGTCCACCCTCGTCCAGGTGCTCTCGGATGCAGTAGCGGCCGGCTATCGGGCGCTGGAAACGGAAGGGACCAAGATCAGCCCCTACAACTCCATCTACTACGACACCGATGCCCTGGAGATGTTCCTGGAGCACCACAACCGCCGCCTGGTCCGCCAGAAAGTCCGGACCCGCGTCTATGTCAACTCGGGGGACGCATTCCTGGAGATCAAGCGGAAGAACAACCACGGCCGGACGAAAAAGAAGCGGACGGGCATTCCGCTCTCCGAGATGGGGGACTTCTCCTGCGACGAGCAGGCTTCGGCCTACCTGCGCAAGCATTCCGCCTACTCCGCCGGCCAGATCTTCCCCGTCCTCTCGACCGGATTCCGACGCATCACCCTGGTCAATCCGGCCAGGACCGAGCGCCTGACCATCGATAGCCGGCTGGAGTTCGAGAACTTCCGCACCGGCCGCAAGGCATTCCTGGGACCGGCCGTCATCATCGAACTGAAACAGGACGGCCACCTCAGCAGCCCGATGAGGGGCATCCTGCTGAAATACCGGGTGAAACCGGTCCGGATCAGCAAATATTGCCTCGCGGAGACCCTGACGGACCCCGGAATCAAAAGCAACCGCTTCAAGACAAAAGTCCGCGCCATCGAAAAAGTGACGCGCCAAAGAATACAAGTATTATGATATCGATGCAAGATTTCGGCGACTACACCCTCGCCGACGAGAGCCTGATCGACGTGCAAAGCATCGCGGATGCCGTGATGACCACCGGCCAGTCGATCTCCGAGCTGGCTATCCGCTTCGGCCTGAACCTGCTGGTATGCTGGATCCTGGTCCAGTTTTTCTACTACCGCAAGAGCAGGCGCTGCGACTACTATTTCACCTTTATGGTCTTCTCGTCCGCCATGCTGATGCTGCTCTACATCATGGGCAACGTGGAGGTGGGCGTCGGGCTGACCATGGGCCTCTTCGCCATCTTCGGCATCATCCGTTACCGCACCGAGACCGTGCCGATCCGGGAGATGACCTATCTTTTCGTCATCATCGCCCTTTCCGCCATCAACGGCCTGGCCCCCCTCTACCGGCTGAGCGGGGCGACGACGGCCAGTCCGCATTACGAACTCCTGCCGGGGACCGTCGGCATCATGCTGCTGTCCAACGCATTGGTTGTCTGCCTGATCTGGGTGCTGGAGAGCGAGAAGCTCCTCCGTCACACCTCCGCCAAACTGGTCCTCTACGACCGGATCGAGCTGATCGTCCCCGAAAGACGCACCGAACTCGTCGCAGACCTGGAGAAGCGGGTCGGCGTCAAGATCGACAACCTGGAGATCGGACACGTCGATTTCCTCAAGGACGCCGCCTTCATCAAAATCTATTACACCCTCGACAAAGGACAGACCGGATCGATCGACAGCCTGACGAGGGCCAAGGACTTCGTAGAACAATAGCCTTATGAAACGCTGTGCCTTACTGGCCGGTCTCGCCCTGGCCCTCTTCCCCGTCCTGGTTTCCGCCCAGGGCACCCTGAACGACCTGGAGCAGGATTTCGGCGGCCGGGTCAGCCTGACCCTCGACAAGAAACTCGCCAAAGGTATCCATCTCGCCCTGGACGGCGAAGCCCGCGTAACGGACCGGTTCCGGGACTTCGGCCGCTACCAGGCAGGGATCGGGATGACTTATAAGTTCAATCCCACGTTCAAGGCCGGAGCCGGCTATCAGTTTATCGACAAGAAGACCGGTTCCACCCTGACCTGGAAGCCCCGTCACCGTTTCTACCTGGACGGAAGCGCCACCTTCCGGGCCGGAGAGTGGCGGCTCTCCCTGAAGGAGCGCCTGCAACTGACGCACCGGAACGTCAACAATCCCTACCAGGACTGCCCCAACTCCCTGGCGCTCAAGAGCCGGTTCAAAGCGGCCTACAAGGGCCTCCCGGACTGGACGCCCTACGCCTACGTGGAGCTGCGCAACGTGTTCAACGACCCGCGCTGCTCGGCAAGCTGGAATACGGCCACCCGGCAATACAGCGACTACGAGTTCCTGGGCTATTCCGATGCCTACGCAAACCGCCTGCGCGCTTCGCTCGGCGCCGAATGGAAGATCAACAAGCAGAACGTCCTCGACTTCTTCGTCCTGACCGACTACTGCAAGGACAAGGACATCGACACCAACGCCCGGGGGACCACACTGAAGTCCCTGACCTGGGACCAAGCCTTCCGCCTGAACCTGGGCGTCGGCTACACGTTCAGTTTTTAGCAAACATTTCGTATCTTAGTGGCCGGCAATACTTGGCAGCTATGAAAAAGGAATACAATGTCGGCCTCTTCAACGAGTGCTTCCCGCCCGTGATGGACGGTGTATCGGTGTGCGTCAGCAACTACGCTTATTGGATGCAGAAAATGGTCGGCGACGTCGCCGTCGTCACCCCCAATGTCCCGGGCACGGACTACAGCATCCACGACTTCGACGTCATCGACTTCTTTTCCGTCCCCGTACCGTTCCGCAAGCCCTATGTCACGGGCATCGCCGAGATCGACCCCGCTTTCCTGCGGAAGATCAGCCGGAGCCGCTTCAAGATCGTCCACGCCCACAGCCCCTTCGGGACGGGACAGGCCGCCCAGCGGATCGCCAGGCTGCAGAACATCCCCTGCGTCGCCACCTTCCACTCCAAATACCGGGATGACTTCTCGCGGGTCATCCCCGAGAAGCACGTCGTGGACCTGCTCATCAAACGCATCGTCTCCTTCTACGAGGAGGCCGCCCAGGTCTGGGTCCCGCAGGCTTCCGTCGAGGAGGTCATCCGCGAATACGGCTACAACGGCAAAGTCGAAGTCGTGGACAACGGCAGCGACCTGTGCGCCGATTACCCGGAAAAGTATTTTGTAGAGGCCCGCGAGTCGATGGGCATCGGCAAGGATGAGTTCGTCCTGCTCTTTGTCGGTCAGCACATCTGGGAGAAGAACGTCAAGTTCATCATCGAGGCCCTGGAGACCATCAAGGGCCAGCGGTTCCGCATGTTCTTCGTCGGGACCGGCTATGCCGCCGACGCGATGAAGGAACTCGTCTCAGAAAAGGGTCTGGACCGTCAGGTCACCTTCATCGGCAACATCACCGAGCGCGAGCGGATCAAGAAGTTCTATGCCGCCGCCGACCTCTTCCTTTTCCCGTCCCTGTACGACAACGCGCCGCTGGTCGTCCGCGAAGCTGCGGCCCTGCACACGCCAGCCCTGATGATCCACGGCTCGACCGCCGCCACCATCCTCACGGACGATGAGAACGGCTTCCTCATCGACAATGACATCCGGAGTTTCGAGGCCAAGCTGCTCGAACTGATCGCAGATCCGGAGCGGGTCCACCGCGTGGGCGTACAAGCTTCCCGGAGCATCGTCCGGAGCTGGGAAGACGTCGTCGGCGAAGTGTTGGACCGCTACAACGCGCTCATCGCGTCACGCACGATGATTGCGAGACCGTAGCGTGAGGGCGACATAGGACACCACCCCCAGGATCAGGATCAGTACGGCATGCAGCTCATGCTGCAAGGTGGCGAAAAGGATGCCGGTCTCCCAGCTTCTCCCATAGATGGATGACACCGAGAGCGCGACCAGGTAATGGTAGGCGCCAATCCCGCCCGGGACAGGAATCACCGAAGCGATGTTGCCGACCGCCGTGAAGAACAAGGCGTCCTCCAGCCCCAGCCCGGACAGTTCCGGGATGGCCCGCTGGATGCTGTAGCACATCAGCAGGTACATGAACCAGATCCCCAGCGTATAGAGCAGGAACAGCCCCTTGCGCTCGACTTTCCGGAAGCTGGCGAACCCGTTCCCGACGGAGACCAGCCCCCCGGCGATCCGCCCGCACAGCCGGCTGCGGTCCCGGAAACGGAAGACCGCCCAGAGCCCTGCCGCGACAAGAAGCACCAGGACCGCCAGCAGCCAGCCCAGCGAGAGGTTGAGCCGCCCGGAGAGCGGCGCCCAAACCTGCTCGGCAAAGAAAGGGCCGAACTTGTCGCGGTCCAGCACCAGTGCCAGCACAATCATAACCAGCACGGCCAGCACGTCCCAGGCCCGCTCCATGACGACCGTCCCGAAGACATCGGCGAAGCCGTTCTTTCCGGCCGCATAGCCGCAGCGGACAAACTCCCCGGATCCGGGGACGACGATGTTGGATAAGTTGCCTACGTTGTTGGCATCCCATACCGTCAGCCACCCCGACCGATGGCCGGACGACTTCAGCAAGGCCCGCCAGCGGAAAACCCGGAAGACCAATGCTCCGACCGAAGCGGCGAAGAAGGGTATCAAGTACCCCCAACGGGTCACTTTCAGCCCCTCCCAAAAAGCGGTCCAGTCCACGCTTCGGAACGCGAACCAGACCAGCACCCCGGCCAGTGCAAACGACAAGGTGTATTTCAGAACCTCTCGGGCCCTTGCCATGCCCTCTTATTCAAATTGGACGACTTTGGCTTCATAGCCCAGCCGGCGTATGGCCTTCGCCAAGGTGACCGTATCCGTTTTGGCCTCGTCAAAAACGATCTTCACCGAATGGTTGGGCAGATCTACGGACACGTCCCGGACACCCTTTTCGAAGGAAATATTCTCCAATACTTTCTTCTGGCAGTTCTTACACTCGACGGTAGAGGCATAGACCACCGTACGGCTGACCGACTTAGGTTTGGAAGAAGTGACGGCGACTGTCAGCGCCAAGACACACACAAAAACGGCAATCTTTTTCATACTTTTTTTAGATTTAATTTGTTCTCCATATCGTGACGCGGATGCCCGCGTAAATCTTGATGCCCATCAACGGGCCCCAGACGCAGCTGGCGTCAAAATCCGGGCCATAGGGATCAGCCGGATTGAGAATCGGCGAAGGCTGCCGGTAATCGGTCAGGTTTTCGCCGCCCACGTACAGGTCCACGCCCTTGAAGCGCTTGGTGACCTGGGCGTACAGCAGCGGATAGACCGGCGTATAGCCATCCTGGTACATCCCCTGGTAGCCCCTCATGAAATCCCAGACCTTGCAGGGTCCGTTGACGGACGCCGTGAAGTCGAAGATCCACTTGTTCAGGTGCGTGGCATACTGGGCATTGAAGACCCCCTTGTAACGGCTGGTCATGGGCTTGACATCATCCGTAGCGCCCGGGGCGATCCGGCTTTGCCGCGCATCCGTCCATCGGCCGGTCAGGGTCAGGGTCAGGCCCGCTACCGGCTCCGTGCTGAAGTCCACCTGGAAGTTGTCGGTATGGGAATAGCCGGAGCCGATCTGGCTGAGAGGGCGGAACAGGATGGCCTGTCCGGCGGTCCCTCCATCCGGGACGAAATCATAGTCCAGCACCATCTGCTCCGTAAAGCGGGTCCGGAAATAATCGAGACTCAGGTACGTCTTCTGCGAGCTGCCGAGATACCAGGTGGCGTTGGCGCCGAAGGTCCAGGCATCCTCCAGGAGGTGTTCCATGAAGGGGCCGCACAGGGTCTTCCCCGTGGAGAGCACGCCCAGGTTGTCGACGATCGGATGGCTGTAACGCAATCCCCTGCCGCCGTTGGCCCGGAAAACCAGCGCCTCGACGGGCGCCCACTTGAGCGTCAGGCGGGGCGAGAAACGCCAGCCGGCCAGATTGAACCAGTCCGCGCGCACTCCGACGATCGCGCTGAACGTCGTCTCGTCGGCGGAGTGGAAGGTATATTCGCCGAACACGCCGGCATCGTTGAGCCTCGTCCCGGAATGGTTGCCGACACCGGGAGGCAGGAGCTGGGCTCCCCAGCGCGACGGATCCCAGTCAGAGGCACCCGCGTGGACATCGTAGGAGAAATCTTCGCCCATGACGTCCAGCATCTCGCTGATCCCCAGGGTGAAATGATGCTGTTCCAGATCCTGGTTCTGGTAGAGCAGGTTGACGAAGACGGAATGCTGGTCCGCCTGGTACATCCGGGTCGTGAAATCCGCATCCATCTTGTAATAGGTATAATCCGAGACCAGGGCGACGTTGGAGGTATTGGCCTCATTGAGCGGGAAACCGGCCTTGACATAGCCCCCGTAGCTCTGGTTCAGGATATCAGAAGTCCAGCGGCCGGCCCACTTGTCCTCTTCGCGCACGCCGGCGGCATTCTGCCATGCCACGCTCATCTTGTGGGTCATCCCGGGCATCTCGCCGCCGTTGCGGGTGTCGCGGATGGCGCGTACCCCGAAACGGACCTGCGCGCCGGAAGGAGCCGCATACAGCCAGCGGTTGCCCAGGTTGAACTGCAACTGCCGGGGGTCATCCATGAACCCGTCCCCGTTGTGGTCCATCGAGCGGAAATTGCCGTCCACATGCCCCAGCAGGACCGTGTTCCAGCGCCCTTCCTCGTCCAGCTGGAGAGAACTGGCCAGGTTGAAATCGGTCTTGGTATCATTCATGGTGGACGCCTGCACATAGAGCGGGAGCTCGTCCGTCGGCTTGCGGTGCTCGAGATTGATCTGGCCGGTCATCGACTCCACACCGTTGATGACCGACGTGACACCCTTGGCGATCTGGATGCTTTCCAGCCACTGTCCGGGCACGTAATTGAGCCCGAAAGGAGCGGCCAGACCGCGCATGACCGGGCGGTTTTCATCCAGCATCTGGGTGTAGATGCCGTTCTGGCCGAGCAGGCGGATCTGACGGGCGCCGGTGACGGCATCGGAATAGCCGACCGTTACGCTCGCAGAGTTCTCGAAACTTTCTGCCAAGTTGCAGCAGGCCATCTTGCACAGGCCGGCCGCCGTGATGACTTCGGTGCGGATGTCCTTGCCCTTGGAGAGGAAGTTGCCGTTGCCGGAAGAAGTGAAGACGACCTCCGACAAAGTGTCTTTCCGCTCGCCGTAGATGCCGACGGTGTCGGGCATCTGGGCGGCGGGATTTCCGGCCGGGGTCTGCGCCCCCGCTCCGGGCTGGCACCAGGCCCAGCAGGCCAGTGCCAGAATATACCATCGTGTTTTTCTCATTGAATCAGCGTTTTGGGGAACGGATGTCTTGGAAGCGGCAGAGGTCATGCTCCGCTACAGACATCAAACTGAGCGAAGAGCTGCCTCCTCACTCCAATCAAGCCCTCAACACGCTGATTTTGAACAGATATCCGGCCGGATCCGGCGGAGGTCCCAGCCAACGGTTCACCGGCAGGCCGGAAGACAGCAACGAGACGGGCAGGTCCGGATCGGCGCCGGGCAAAGACAGGAACGGGGCCGAAAGGTCCGGCATCCTCCCGTCCTGGCTCTCGTAGAGGGAAAGGACCGCCTCGAAATCATCGGAACAGCAATCCTCGTCCGCAAGGCAACGGTCCCCCGCGCCCGCCGCATGGTCGTGGCAGTGCACCTCGGGATGGATATGCTCACAGTCGATGCCGGCCGCGCCGAAGACGACGTAGGTCCGGCCGTGCTCGTTGTCGCAATGGACATCCAGGCCGCTGACGGCCAGCAGATACCACACGGCCAGCAGCAGCGCCGGTACGGCGGAAAAGAGACGCGATATGAAGGACTGTGCTTTCATCTCCTGCAAAATTAGCATAAAAAAACTATATTTGCATTCACTATTAACAGCTAATTTTCAAGCAGGGCTTTTCTTGACAGGATATGATGATCGATTTGATGCCTAAATGGCGGCTGCTGATCCTGCTTCTGGTCGCGCTTGCGGCGACCTGGGCCATTTACGGCCCGACGGTCCGCATCGCTCTCCAGAAAGGGATCGTGGACCAACCCGACGCACGCAAGCTTCAGAAGCTTCCCGTCCCGACGCTGGGCGGGGTGGTCGTCTTCTTCGGCATCGCCGTCGGCCTGATGTTTTTCAAGACGATGTTCTACCAGACGGCCCTGCTGCCGGTCCTGGCGGCCATGATCATCATGCTCTACGTCGGCACCCTGGACGATGTCGTCGGCATTTCCCCGACCAAGCGTCTCATCATCGAGACCGGCATCGCCTTGCTGATGATCTATGGCAGCCGCAGTTGCATCATGAACTTCCAGGAGCTCTGGGGCGTCGGCAAGATTTCCTTGGGCCTGGCGATCCCGCTGACGGTCCTGACCATTGTCGGCATCATCAATGCCGTCAACATGATCGACGGCGTGGACGGCCTGCTGTCCGGCTTCGGCATCCTGATCTGCGGCTTCTATGGCCTGCTTTGCTTCCTGGCCCACGACTACAGCAACGCCGCCCTCGCCACCGTGACCATCGGGGCCCTGCTGACCTTCTTCCTGCACAACGTCTTCGGCGTCAAGAGCAAGATGTTCCTTGGCGACGGCGGATCGATGCTGATGGGGATCCTCATTTCCTGGCTGATCATCAGCATCCTGGGCGGGCACTTCCACATCCGCAGCTACCTGGGCGGACGGGTGGACTTCAACCTGATCGCCTTTACGCTCGCGGTCGTGGCCATCCCGGTCGCCGACACGCTGCGGGTCATGTTCGGCCGGATCTTCCGGGGCCGTTCTCCCTTCCAGCCCGACAACACGCACCTGCACCACCACTTCATCCGCTGCGGCTATTCGCACCTCGCCACGACGCTGCGGATGCTCGGGATGGCCCTGCTGATCATCGGCTGCTTCCTGCTGGTCTGGGTCCTGGGAGGCTCGCACGACCTGCAACTCTACACCGTCATCGCCGTCACAGCCCTCCTGGACGGCGGCGGCGCCGCGCTGCTGGACCGACGCGAAAAGGCAGGACGGACCGCCGGCGACCGTCCGGAAAGGAGCCGGGGATGGAAGAGGATCCAGCAACTCGTGGACCGGGGATTTGACAACGCCTGACCCTTATGCACCGGACCCTCACCACCCTCTTGTCAGCGATCCTTGTCTGGACTGCGGTCCTGGCTGGGCCCAAGCGCACGATCCGCATCGAATCCCAGACCTAATTCGATGCGCTCCAGGAGCGCATCGAATCAGCGGTCGCCCGAGGCGACCATGACATCACGGTGCTGTTCGGGCCCGGCTGCTACCATTTCGCCCAGAATCACCTGAAACTGTATGGCAAATCCTGGGACGGGATTTCCCTGACCCTGCAAGGAGACGGGAGCGTGTTTACGGCCGCCGGGCAGGAAGTTCATTCCGGAGACAAGTTGGAGGTGGCTTTCCAGCCGGGATGGCATTTCCTCTCCCCGGACGGATCCGCCCTGCCCATGGCAGGAAAAGCGCTGCGCTCGTCCGGCCTGGTCCGCATTGAAGATGCGGCCAGCCGCTTGTGCCGGATCCGCAGCCCCCGCCCCCTCTCCCTACCGGCAGGCGACGGCCGGGACTGCTACATCCAGCTGAGCCGCTGGTACGAGTCGCGCACCTATCCTGTCTCCAAGATCGAGGACGGTTGGATCTACTTCACGGCTACGGATCTGGAACGCGTCTCCCCCCTCGGATACAACGTCAACCAGGACTTTCTCTACGGGCGGATGATGCCGCGCTTCCGGCTTATCAACGCCGGAGACGATCCCGCCGCCGTACTTTGCCGGGCAGGCAGGATCCGTCTGCCGGAAGGGACGGAATCGGCCCACTGCTGCACGACGACCACTTTCCTGCATATCCATGACACACAGATCCGGTCGCTTACCCTGTCCGGCCTCCGCTTCCAGGGAAACGCCGACTTGGAGGGCCTCCACCTGATCGGCATCTACCACTGCCGGAGCGAGCGCATCGAGATCCGCGACTGCCAGTTTTCCCAGATCGGGAGTTCCGTCTTTGCGGCAGAGTTTACCGATCATCTCCGATTCGTCGGGAACCGCTTCGCCCGCTGCGGAAAACATGTCCTGTCCACCAGTGCGACCTGCCGGGACGCCCGCTTCCTGGAGAACCGGTTCGATGACTGCGGGTGGGACTGGGGGCCCTGGACCTGCATCACCGCAGCCGGAGACGCTTACCGGATATCCGGGAACCAGTTCCACAATTTCGGGTATGCCGGCATCTTCGTGGGGGATGCCCGTCCCCTGCCGGATGGCCGTCAAGCGGGCGGAGAAGTGGAGGACAACGTCCTCTGGTATGACGGGGACTTTCTCGCCCAGGCCGGGCAGCATACCATGATGGACTCCGGTGCCATCTACGTCAACACCGCCAACGACCGGGCCGTCATCCGCCGCAACTACATCCACGACATCGGCGGCGTCAAGGACAACCGGGGGATCTTCTGCGACGATGGCGCCCGCAATTTCGAGATCACCGGCAACGTCATCCTCCACATCGCGAACAGTTATGCCATAGACGCCCGGCGCGTAAGCGAGACGGACGACGATCCCTTTCCCCGCAATACCGGCAACCGGATTGAAGGGAACCTGGTTGACGCCCCCATCCGTTTCGAAGGCAATGAAACATCCGACCGCTGCATACTCGGGGCCAACGCTTTCCTGACGAAGGAAGGGAGAAGCGCCACGCCCGCCCTGCACGTCCGGCATATCAGCCGCCAGGAAAAGCAAAACACCCTCACAACGATCCGGGACACGGAATGGGAAGCAATCGTCAAATAGCAAAAAACACGGCGTTCCTGTATGTCCGGATGTTCATCGTCCTGGCGGTTTCCCTGTATACTTCCCGCCGGGTCTTGCAGGCTCTGGACGTCGTCGATTTCGGCATCTACAATGTCGTAGCCGGCTTCGTGTCCCTGTTCGGCTTTCTGGAGACCACCTTGTCCTCCAGCATCCAGCGCTTCTACAATTTCGAAGAGACGCGGCAGGGACCGGATGGCTTCCGGAAGGTGTTCTCGGAGGGGATCGTCATCCAAACCGGGCTGTCCCTGTCGCTGCTCATCCTGCTGGAGACCGTCGGCCTCTGGTATGTCAACCATGTCATGGTCATCCCGCCGGAACGGCTGCGGGCAGCGAATTTCCTGTTCCAGTTCTCGACACTTTCCCTGATGCTGGTCCTTTTCCAAGTGCCTTTCAGCGGGGCCATCATCGCCCGGGAAAGAATGGATTTCTTCGCCCTGGTCAGCATCATCGAAGTCTTCCTCAAACTGGGCATCGCCCTGCTGCTGACACGGTCCGGATCCGACCGCCTGATCCTGTATGGTGGTCTGATGCTGGCCGTGACTGCGGTCAGTACAGTCCTGATGGCCGTTTACAGCCACCTCCGTTTCCCGGAGCTCCGCTTCCTCCGGCAGCGGGACCCCGCGATGCGGAAGTCGCTGCTTTCCTTCTCCGGCTGGAGCCTGGTCGGCGCCTTCGTCTTCATGATGAAAGGGCAGGGTCTCAACATGCTGCTGAATTTCTTTTTCGGGCCGGTCATCAATGCCGCCCGGGGACTCACGTACCAGATCAGCGGAGCGATCGGGGGCTTCTCCTCCAACATCACGGTCGCGTTCCGCCCCCAGGTCGTCAGTTCCTTTGCGGAAGGCGACCGGCAGCGGACCCGGGACCTGATGTTCATGGAGTCCCGAATCTGCTTCGGGCTGATCGCGCTCCTGATCACGCCGGTCATCATCGAGATGGATTACATCCTCCATCTCTGGCTGGGTCCGGTCGTCCCGGAGCACACGGCGGCGTTCGCGACGCTGGTGCTGACCGACACGCTGGTCTGCACCCTCAACACCCCATGCACGCAAGTGGTCTATGCCGTCGGAGACATCCGCCGGTACCAGATCTGGACGACGATATGGAACCTCCTGCTGCTGCCGGTCTGCTGGCTGCTGTTGAAAGGCGGGCTTCCGCCCGAATCGGTTTTTGCCGCGACCCTCGTCTTCTCTGTCGTCCTGCAGCCGCTCTGCCTGTTCCTCACCCGGCAAGTGTTCCCTTTTTCCTGGACCGATTACGGGAAACGGACCCTGCTGCCGTGCCTCGGCACGGCCGTCCTGCTTCCCATCCTTCCGGGCCTCATCCGCTTCCTCGCGGCACCGTCCTTCTGGCGCCTTCTGGGAGTGTGTTTCGCGACCGTAGCCGCCGCGCTGCCGGTCTGCTATTTCCTCATCCTTGACGCCCACGCCCGCGGGGAGGTCCGAAAGGCCCTCCGGCGCTTTGGCAAAGGCTCCGACACCCAAACGCCATGACAGACACCCAGCCGAAGAAAAGGATTGACACGACCCTCCTGCATTTCCCGATCCTGAAGATCGGGGCTTTTTCCGCGCGGGATTGGTTCATCGCCCTGTCAGTTGCCATCGCCATCAACTGGAAGCCCCTGACGACCTGGGTACTCGGCGTGGATGCCGCAGGACGCGTCCCCTTCCTGCTGATCGCCCTGTCCCTGATCCTGTATGCACGCCGGATCCTGCGCACCTCTTTTCGCTTCCCGCTGGTGGTGTACTGCCTGGTCGCGGTCTATATGTTCATCAACGGGTATATCCGGCAAGGCTACCTCACCTATCCGGCCGACGGTGTTTACCTGATGTTCTGTGCCGCGCTCCAAGCCCCCGCCATCATGCTCCTGGTCGCGGCTCAGGCCCGGAAAGATTACGACACCACGGTTGACTGGCTGACCCTCGCCCTGTATGCCTATGTCCTGCTGTCGCTGTTTTGTTCCGGCATCACCCGGACCAGCCGGTACAATCTGGAGATCAACGCCAACGAGATCGCGCTCTATACGGCCATCCTTTCCGCCCTGCTGCTGCTGAAGCATTTCCGGGGCAGGTTGCCGTTCATCCCCTTGCTGCTGCTGGAGGCCGTTCCCGTCTATGTCATCATCCTGACCGGATCGCGGATGGCCCTCGCAATGATCGCCCTCCTCTTCGCCTTTGCCATCTTCATCCGGCAGAACATCAAGAATGTCCGCTCGGTTGCCATTTCCGTCCTGCTGACCGGCGTATTTGCCCTGGGTATGGCATATGTCCTGAAAAACACGCAGATCGGAGCGCGCATGCTGGGGACAACCACCCAGACCGAGCAGGAAAAGGCCGTCGGGACTTCCACCATCCTGGATAAATTCGGCGACCGGGGCTTGCAGTATTTCTACTCCTGGCCCTATTTCGTCGAGAATCCCATATTCGGGATCGGCTTCAAGAACTGGATCTTGTACAACCCGTACAAACTCGTATGCCACTCCGAATACATGGTGCAATATGTTGAGAACGGCCTGCTGGCGTTCATCCCCTACATGATCTTCTTCCTGTCCCTGCTCGTCAAAGCCTGGAAAGGGCGCAGGAGCGAAGACCGCCGCATCCGGCGCAGCGCCCTGCTCCTTTTCGCCACGATGCTGGCCATCAGCTTCAGCAATTCCGTCCTCTGGTCCCATGACCAGTTCTGCGTCTTCGTCATCTATGCCCTCTGCTTCTCCCTCGAGACCCCGCCGGCCAGAAAGCGAAGGAAGATCCGTTTCGTCCTGTCCTCCCCTGAGAAGAAGCGCCGACCATGAAAAAGAAAGCACTTTTCGTCCTCGGCTATCAGATGTACCCGGATGTGACGGGCGGCATGGAGATCTTCAACTTTCATCTCATCCAGGCCCTGCAGGAGAAGATGGACGTCAGCTATCTCTGCGGGCGCGACCTGGGGTTTGAGAAAGCCGTCTTCCTGCCCTTGAAACCCCTGAGACCCCAAAAGATCCTGCTGCCGCTCCAGGTCCTGCGCCATCTCCTGCGTCACCGGGACATCAAGTCCGTCGTCTTTTCCTATTCGGAGGCCAGCTGGATCATCTGGCTGCTGTATGCCTGGATGATCCGTGTCCTGCATCTGCGGGCCACGGTGGTCATCCATTTCGGCAATCCATCCACCGGGAGCGGCCGCCGTGCCCTGCAATCTTTCTTCCGGTCCGCCGCCCACGTCATCGCCGTCTCGGCCGACATCAAGCGCAACTACGACGACGCTTTCGGCCTGGACTGCCAGATCATCTATCCGTCCATCCCGTTCCGCCCGTCCCGGCATGACCGGACCGCCCTCCGCGAGGGATGGGGGCTTACCCCGGACCAGTTTGTCATCTCGATGGTGGGCAGCCTCAAGGCCATGAAAAACCCGGACACGGCCCTCGAATGCCTGGCCCGCCTGACACCGGAAGAGAACGACGCCTGCCGCCCGTGCCTGCTGATGGCGGGCGACGGACCGATGCGGGCGGCGCTTGAACGGAGGGCGGAGGAACTCGGGATCCAGGACCGCGTCCGATGGCTCGGTCTCCTGCCGCAAGAGAAAGTCCGGGACGTCCTGAAAGCCTCGGACTGTTTCCTGATCGCTTCCGACTTTGAGGGTACGTCCCTCTCGCTGATGGAGGCGATGAGCAACCGGCTGCCCATCCTGGCCAGCGACGTCCCCGGGTTGAGAGACATGATCCGGAACGGAAAGAACGGCCTGCTCTTCGTACGGAGGGATCCGGAATCCCTCCGGCAGGGGCTGCTCCGGCTGTGCTCCGTGCCCGGGCTGAAGCGCACCCTCGGGGAAAGCGCAGCCCGGGACTTCGATGTAAAATATGGCTTTGACACGGTTCTCCGCACCTATCTGGAACTGCTATGAAGATCATCCAACTTGTTTTCCACCTGGGTCCGGGAGGGGCCGAAAAATTCGTGACAGACCTGTCCAACCAGCTGGCCACCGAAGGACACGAGGTCCTGGTCCTGATGCTGCGGGACCGGTTCCAGCCCGAATACGCATACAACCTGCCCTACCTCACGGAAACGATCCGGGTGAGAAGCCTTGGCCTTCCCACCGGCTTCCACCCCGGCCAGATCCGCCAGGTGTGCCGGGCCTTGGACGAAGAGAAACCGGACGTCGTACACGGCCATCTCGGGGTCATGCCCTTTCTCTATGCCTACAGTTTGAAGCATAAGGAGATCCGTTTCATACACACCCTGCACAGCATCCCCCGTTTCGACACCCGCCATCCCCTGTTCCGGCGCCTGGCGGCCTTTTTCTACCGGCGGAGCATTACACCGGTCGCCATCTCTCCGATCTGCGCGCGGCTCTTCCGGGAGTCCTACGGATTCGATCCGGTCCTGATCGAAAACGGCAGGGCTCTGCCTCCTGAGAGCGAAGCATGCGGCCAGGTCCGCGAGGAACTCGCCTCGATGCCGAGACCGGTCTTCATCCACGTGGCCCGATGCGCGCCGGAAAAGAATCAGACTCTGCTGCTGGATACCTTCCACCGCCTGGAACAGGAAGGCATCCCATTCACCCTGCTGGTCATCGGTTCCGGATTTGACGGGCCTGAATGGAGCCGCTACGCAAGCGAGCGGATCCATTTCCTCGGCCCGAAAGACAACGTCTGCGACTTCCTCCGGCAGGCTGACGCATTCTGTCTGAGTTCCCTGGTGGAAGGCAGCCCGATCAGTCTGATCGAAGCGCTCGCCTGCGGAGCGACCCCGGTCTGCACGCCGGCCGGAGGGGTCCCGGACCTCATCTCAGACAGAGAGACGGGGTATCTGAGCCGGGGGTTTGACCCGGATTCTTATCTCGAAGCCGTGCGGGCATTCCTGCAACAGCCCCTTCCCCGGGAAGCACTGGTCCGGCATTATGCCACCTCGTTTACGATGCGCCGCTGCGCAGCACGCTATCTCCAACTTTACAAGCGCCCCAGCATATGAAGCAAATACCCAAAGTACTTTTCGTGGGCGATTCCCTCAAGATGAAAGGGGGCGTCTCCGCCGTCATCCAGGCGATCGCATCCACCCCGTTGTGGACACGGTACCAGTGCCGCTGGCTGGAATGTCAGATCAACGCGGCCCGCTGGAAGAAATGGGCCTACCTGCTCCGGGCGCTGTGGAGGGGACTGTTCTGGATCCCGCGATTCGAGATTATCCACTTCCACTCGGCCGTCGGGAACAGCCTCAAAGTCCAGCTGCCTTTCCTGCTGTATGCCCTGCTGTGGCGGAAGAAGATCCTGGTCCATTTCCACGTCGGGGACCAACTCAGGGAAGCCGCCTCGGACCGCCTGTTCCGTTTTTACTGCCGGAAGGCGGACCAGGTCCTGACGTTGGGCAAGCGCCTGCGCGAAGAGATTCCGACCTACGCTTCCCATCCCGGCCGCGTCGGATACCTGTACAACCCGGTCCCGCCCCTGCAGAAGAAAACGGAACGCGAGCCCTTTTTCCTGATGGCCGCCTACCTGACCCCCGACCAGAACAAAGGATGCGACACCGTTCTGGAAGCCTTCGCCGCCTTCCGGCGCGCGTTCCCGGATTGGAAGCTGGTTATCTGCGGATCCGGCGACATGGAGGGTCTCCGTTCCCTCATCGTGAGCAACGGGCTGCAAGCCTGCGTGGAAACGCCCGGCTGGGTCAGCGGAAGCGAAAAGGAGCGGTATTTCCGCCAGGCCGCCGCCTATTGCATGGCCAGCCACAAAGAAGGCCTGCCTGTCTCCATCCTGGAGTCCATCTCCGCCGGCCTGCCCATCATCACGACCCCGGTGGGATCCATCCCGGAAATCCTTCAGGACCGGGAAAGCGCCTTGTTCTTCCAGCCCGGCGATGCCGTCACCCTGTGCCGTCTGATGACAGAGCTGGCGGCCGACCCGGACCTGGGCAACCGGATGGCCGGACGGGCCAGCGCCTTTGCGGAAGAGCAGATGGTCCTGGAGCATTTCACCCGACGTCTTTCCGCTTATTACGAACAATTGTACCCGACGCATGACTGACTCTTCTTCCAACCCTGTGCCACCGCGCCCCAAAGTGACGGTCATCGTTCCAGTTTACAAGACCGAGAAGTACGCCGCCCGCTGCGCGCGCAGCCTTTTCGCCCAAAGCCTGGACGAGATCGAATACCTGATCATCGACGATGGCTCGCCGGATGACAGCATCGCCCGCATCCGGGAGGTCCTGAAGGATTACCCGGAACGCGAGCCTTGGGTCCGGTTCCACCGGATGGAACGGAACAGCGGACAGGCGGCTGTCCGCGCATGGGGCATCCGCCACGCCAGCGGAGAATATATCATCCATTGCGACAGTGACGACTGGGTCGATACCGACTTGTACGCCCGTTTGTACGAAGCCGCTGTCCGGAACGATGCTGACATCGCCATCTGCGACTATGCCGATGCAGACGGCCCGGCAGTCCTGACCGTACACCCGGGATGCTCCGCAAAAGACAAAGCCGCATTCATCTGTACGATGCTGTTGCAGCAGGACTCCTGGTCGCTCTGCAACAAACTGGTCCGGCGTTCCTGCTACCGGAAGGATCTGGTATTCCCGGCGCACGATCTGGGCGAAGACATGGTCCTGACCCTCCAGGTGGTCCTCAACAGCAAGGGATTCATCTACGTCCCGGGACCCCGATACTACTATGCGGTCAACCCGGAGTCCATCACGCACGCCGCAACTGAAGAGAGCAGGCGCAAGTGCTTTTTCCAAAACAAAGAAAATGCGGACCTGATCTTCGGCATCCTTCAAGAGCGGGAACCGGATGCCCGGTACGCCGGTGCTCTCCGCTATGCCAAATGGTGCATCAAAAGGCAGTTGTGGCTGACGGGGTTTGATGACGAAGCTTTCCGCCTGTGGCGCACCACATACCCGGAGATTGACCGCCACATCCTGTTTTCTCCTTATATCACGGCCCGCGAGAAAGTGAAATTCATCCTGACCGGTCTCCGCCTCTATCCCCGGTGACAGGAGCCTGCCAGGATCCGGTCCAAGACGGCCGAAAGGGAACCCGGTTCGTTGGACGGGATCAGGAAAGCGTCCCGGCAGCCGGCGCGGCGGCCGGCTTCCACGTCCGATTCGGAATCCCCGATCATATAGGAGCGGGCGAGGTCGATACGGAAATCTTCCGCGGCTTGCAGCAGCATACCGGGCGCAGGTTTACGGCAGGAGCAGGGGCCCTTATATTCGGGCCGCTCGCCCGCGAAACCACGGTCCGGATGGTGGGGACAGTAATAGATGGCATCGAGGTAGGCCCCTTCCCTCCCCAACAAAGTTTCCATCTTGGCGTGGATGGCTTGCAACTCTTCAAAGCTGCACCCCCCCCGGGCGATCACAGGCTGGTTGCTGACGACGATGGCCAGATACCGGGAGGCGTTGATCTTGCGCACGGCCTCCGCCGCTCCCGGGAGCAATTCCATCTGATCCAAGGTCTTCAGGAATCCGACGTGACGGTTCAGCACGCCGTCCCGATCCAGGAAAACGGCTTTGCGAGGGCCGGGAAGAGCCCGGGACGCCACTTTACCGCTGCGCAGGTCCCGCTCGACCTCAGCCAGGCGACCGGGCGTGCCCATATCCTTGATATATTCCGCTGTATCATAGGCATATACCTGCCCTTGACGGATGCAAGGGCGCAGCACATCACGGTCCAAATCGACTTTTTCCGGAACGACGCCGTCCGGAGATGCGAGCCGGCCCCGGGCGAAGTCCAGCAAGGCCGGGGAAAGCACCGCCAATCCCGCATTCACCCGGTTCCGAAGAAAGCCACGCACCTCATCCTTCCCGATCCATTGGATGATGCGGCCCGAGTCCTGGGGCAAAGCGCCCGGACGGGCCGGGGGCATCATTTCCGTTTCTATGAGGAAACTGTCATACGGATGGTCATTGGGATGGGTCACCAGACTGGCCCAGGCCCCTTTGCTGCGATGGAAAGCGATAAGCCGGTTCCAGTCGATATCTGCGAGGACATCCCCATTCAGCAACAGGAAATCCTCTGACAGCCCGTCCATCCGGAAGAGCGCTCCCGCCGTCCCGAGCGGATGGTCTTCGACGAAATAACGGATCCGGACACCGAAACGGGAACCGTCACCGAAATGGTCCTGGATCTTGTCACCCAGATGACCGATGACAAGGGTGATGTCGTCCAAACCGGCCCGTTTCAACGATTCGATCTGCCATTCCAGGACGCTCTTGCCCAGAACGGGAATCATGGGCTTGGGGATGTCGTTCCGCAGCGATGCGATCCTCGTCCCCTTCCCGCCGGCCATCATCACGGTTTTCATGGCGCGGTCACTTTCATGGCTTCCGCCTTGTCGGTAGGATAAATCTTCCAGCCGTGTGCGCCGCCGTCGGTAAACTGGAAAGGAACGATACGGCCGCCCAGCGCGCCCAGGGCCTCTATGACAGCATGACGGTCCGTAGGATCGACCACGAACATGATAAAACCGCCGCCGCCAGCACCGGAGACTTTCCCGGCTTTGGCGCCGGCCGCCATAGCGATGTCCATCGCCTCCTGGATCATGGGGTTGCTGATCGAAGAAGCCATCTGCTGCTTGTCATCCCAGGCCTGCCGGAGGATGGCGGCGAACAGTTTGACATCCCCCTTCAGCACAGCCAGTTTCATCTCGGACGCACTTTCACGGATCCGATGCATGGCTTCGAGGGCTGCGGTTTTCCCCTGGGAAGCATTCCGTTTCTGCTCGTCGATGATGGCGGCGCTGCTGCGGGACGCACCCGTGAAATAGAGGATCATGGACGCTTCCAGTTCGTCCAGGACCCAGCGCTTGACTTTGAGCGGATTGACGACGACCCGGTCTTCCGGAAGGAACTCCATGAAGTTGAAGCCGCCGAAAGACGCTGCGTATTGGTCCTGACGGCCGCCGGAAAGGCCGAGATCCAGACGCTCGATCTCATAGGCGAGGCGGGCGATCTCATAATCGCCGAGCGGGAGATTCTTCCACTCCACGAATGCCTTCAGGATAGCCACGACCATGGTGGACGAAGTCCCGAGCCCGGATCCGGCAGGGGCGTCATTCCAGGTGATGATGCGGAACGGGACCGGCTTCAGACCGAAGTCTTTCATGACCCGGTTATAAGTTCCCTTCACGAGAGAAGCCCGTCCGTCGATCTCCAGACAAGAGGACAAAGGATGAGACTCGGACACACCGCTGTCGTGAGAACAGATCGCGATCCGACCGTCTTCCGTCTCTTCTATCGTACAGTAGGCAAACAGGTTGATCGTAGCATTGAGGATAAGGCCCCCATACAGGTCCGAATAAGGCGAGACGTCGGTCCCGCCTCCGGCCAGGCCGAGACGAAGGGGCGCTTTGCTTCTGATGATCATGGCATCCGGTTTTGATGACGCAAATATAACCATTTACATTGATTTTTGAGTATCTTTGCGTCAGCGTATCTAAAGCGGGAAAACGACGGCCGAGTATTTCCATATCAATTACGAGTTCGACACTGACGTCGTCAGGGAGCGGATCGATGCACGATGCCGCCTACAGCGTGTATCCGAAGGGACCGGACAGGAAGGTCCCGGCTACATCTGCGTGGCGGACGGCAACATCCTGGTACAGGTCCATCGGGACAAAGAATACCGCCAGGTCGTGGGCGGAGCGATGTTCTCCACCTGCGACAGTTCCTGGGTGCCGCTGTATCTGAGGCGCTTGTACGGTTTCACACCGCCCCAATACAGCGGCAGCGACATTTTCCGGGACCTGACCGGGGCCAAGAAGTACAAGATGGCTTTCCTGGGCGCCTCCCAGGAGGTGCTGGACGCGCTGAAAGAGCAGCTGAGACAGTCCGATCCCCGCATCGCAGATATGCTGTTCCTCGCGCTCCCCTTCGCCGGTGTGGAAGCGTTCGACTATCCGTCCATCGCGGACCAAGTCAACGAAGCCGACCCTGACATCATCTGGGTGGCGCTGGGCGCGCCCAAGCAGGAGCGTTTCGCCGCCCGGCTCACTCCCCTGCTGCATCGCGGCGTAGTCATCCCGGTCGGTGCTGTCTTCAATTTCCGCGCCGGCCTGGGCATCAAGCGGGCCCCGCAGTGGATGGTCCGAGGGCACCTGGAGTTCCTGTACCGCATCTTCACCGAACCGCGCAAGCAACTGCGCCGTGTCTGGCAGATTCTCCGCTGGACTCCTGCCATCCTTCGCGAAGAGCGTGGCAGGCAAATGGCTGGTTATCAGCGCGATCAATAGCAAGGCGGGGGGGTCGAAAAAAGACCCCCCCGCCCCACTATTCAATTTCCTGAAAATCAAGCAACTTGCCGCAACGACTCCGGCAGGAGGCCCTTTTTATTTCGGCCAAGCCACAGAAGTCCCCGCCGGCAGGAAGAAAACTTCGGAGCGCCCGTCGGGCCACCCGATACGGATCTGAGCATCCGTCGTCGCCCGTACTCTCAGCGACGGGCCCTCCCTTTCTATCATATCCGGCCGGCCCTAATTATTTCCGATTAGAAAAGGAACGCTACGCCCGCATGCAGGCGGTTGCGGTTGAGTTTGTCGTTGGAGTCCTGCGGAAGACGGTTGAACATGCCGAGGTCATAACCAACGGTCAGGCGCACCTTGTCCATCAGTTCCAGGCCGAGGCCGCCGCCGACCAGCACGTCGAAACGGTTCCAGCCAGACTTTTCATAAACGTCCAAGGATCCGGTATAGCCGCCTGCACCCGCTTCAATCTTGGAAGAAAGCCCATAGCTGAAAGTCGGGCCCGCAAACAGCGAAACGCGGATCGCATCGGCCAGATCCACGCCAACGTTGAGATGGACGGGAACATTGAGGAACATCTCCTTGAAATTGCCGCTGAGGAGACCGCCGAGCGAATAATCCTTGGACATCAGATACTCAAAGTTGACACCGGCCGACAGACCGAAGATCTCACCGACGGGAACACTGTACTCGACACCGGCATAGAAGCCGTTCGCAGGAGCGGAATGCTTGCTGGAACCGGAACTGGTGGAGTACGTGTTCTTGGAATTGACGTAACCCGCGCCGACACTGAACTGTGCAAAGGCACTCGTTCCAACAAGCATCAAAGATGCCGCGAGAACAGAACAAAGAATTTTCTTCATCTTCAATGAATTTTGGTTAACAAAATATAACGCCGTTGAAGGAAAACCCTCCAAAAATTGTTATTTTCGCTTATCCAATACTGCAACAATGATACCAAGACACTATAACTTCAATACCGTGACAGACCGGCACGGCTCCAATTCGGTCAAATGGGATTTCAATCCCGATCCGGAGGTGATCCCCATGTGGGTAGCCGACATGGACTTCCAAACCGCCCCCTTCATCCTGGATGCCGTCCGCCGGCGCGTCGAGCACGGGATCTTCGGCTACACGCACGTACCGGAGTCCTACTACCGAAGCGTCCAGGACTGGTTCTTGCGCCGCAGGGGCTGGACGATCCGCCGCGAATGGATCCGGCCGCTCGGGGGACTGGTGCCGGCCCTGTCCGTCGCCGTCCTTGCCCTGACAGAACCGGGAGACCGGATCGTTTTCAACAATCCGGCCTACAACTGCTTTTTCTCCTGCGTGGAGCGCAACGGACGCACGGTCTCGGCCAGTCCCCTGCGGGAAGTGGAACGCGGCGGGCGACTGCATTTCCTGATGGATTTCGAGGACCTGGAGCGGCGGCTGTCAGACCCGAAAGCGAGCCTCTTCGTCCTGTGCAACCCCCACAACCCGACCGGACGCATCTGGACGGAGGAGGAACTGCGCCGCGTAGGCGAGTTGTGCCTGAAGCACGGTGTAACCGTCATCAGCGATGAGATCCATTGCGAACTGGAGATGCCCGGACAGCGCTACCTCCCCTTCGCGTCCCTCTCCCCCGACTTCGAAGCGGCCTGCGTCACGCTTTGCTCCCCGTCCAAGGCGTTCAACATCGCCGGACTGGAGATTTCCAACGTCATCACCGCCTCGAAGATACTGCGGACGCGGATCGGCCGGGTCATCGCCGCGACCGAGCACGGCGGCCTCAACCCCATCGGCGTCGCAGCCCTGCAGGCAGCTTATTCCCCGGAAGGGGAAGCCTGGCTGGAACAACTGAACGGATACCTGCACGGGAACTTCCTAACGCTGGAGAGCCGGCTTGCGGAAGCGGGACTGCAGGCCTTTCGCCTGTCGGACCTGGAAGGCACCTACCTCGCCTGGATGGACTGCCGCAGCCTCACCGGACGCGGCATCGACAGCGACCGCATCCAGCGCGAGCTGACGGAAGTGGAGAAAGTCTGGATCAACGGCGGACGGATGTACGGCGACGGCGACTTCATGCGCATCAACTTCGCCTGCCCCCGGACCACCCTCGCCGAGGGTGTACAGCGCATCGTCCGCGGCCTGCGACGGCTCTCGGAGCTGTCCTGAAGACGGCTAACGACCGGTGTACATCGTTTCGTAGTACTTCTGGTAGTCGCCGGAAGTGACATTGTCCAGCCAGTCCTGGTGGTCCAGGTACCAGCGGACCGTTTTCTCGATCCCCTCTTCGAACTGCAAGGAGGGCTCCCAACCCAGTTCCCGCTGGAGCTTGGAAGAGTCGATCGCATACCGCAGGTCGTGGCCGGCCCGGTCGGCGACATAGGTGATCAGATCCTCGTCCGCACCCTCCAGGCGGCCCAGGAGACGGTCCACCGTCGCGATCAGGACACGGATCAGGTCGATGTTCTTCCACTCGTTGAAACCGCCGATGTTGTAGGTCTCGGCGACACGGCCCTCGTGGAAGATCAGGTCAATCGCCCGGGCATGGTCCTCCACGTAGAGCCAGTCCCGGACATTCTCGCCCCTGCCATAGACCGGCAAGGGTTTTCTGTGACGGATATTGTTGATAAACAACGGGATCAGTTTCTCAGGGAACTGATAAGGTCCGTAATTGTTGGAGCAGTTGGTCACGATGACCGGCATCCCGTACGTATCGTGGAAAGCCCGCACAAAGTGGTCCGAAGAGGCCTTGGCGGCGCTGTAGGGGCTGTGGGGCTGGTACTTGCTGTCCTCCCGGAAGAACTCTTCGCCGTACGCGAGGTGATGCGAGCCAGACGAGGCTTTCGTCGAGAAGGGGGGCTCCACTCCCTCGGGGCGGGTCATCTCCAGCGCGCCGTACACTTCGTCGGTACTGATGTGATAGAAGCGTTTCCCTTCATATTTTTCCGGGAGAGATTCCCAATAAAGGCGGGCGGCCTGCAGCAGGGAAAGCGTACCCAGCACATTGGTCTTGGCAAAAGTGAACGGATCCTTGATACTGCGATCCACATGGCTCTCGGCGGCCAGATGGATCACCCCGTCCACCTGTTCTTCCTGCATCAAGGCGAGCATCGCATCGAAATCGCAGATATCCGCCTTGACGAAGCGGTAGTTCGGCCGGTCCTCAATGTCCTTGAGGTTGGCCAGGTTGCCCGCATAGGTCAACTTGTCGACATTGATGATCCGGTAATCCGGGTACTTCTCCACGAAAAGGCGGACCACATGGGACCCGATGAAACCGGCCCCGCCGGTAACGATGATGCTGCGCTTGTATGCCATATCAAATATCTTTCAAATCCTTAAAATCAGAAAAATCCGGAGTGACCGGGGCCCGCAGACAGTCCTTCTCGGAGAGGATCCGGCGCTCACGCGGGATCCGCCAGTCGATACCGAGACGCTCATCATCCAGCTGGATGCCGGCATCGGCTTCCGGGTGGTAAAACTCGTCGCACTTATACTGGAACACAGCCTCCTCCGACAAGACGGCGAACCCGTGGGCAAAACCCTTGGGGATAAACATCTGGCGATGATTCTCTTCCGTCAGTTCGACGGCGACATGCTGCAGGAAAGTCGGTGACCCCGGCCGCAGGTCCACGGCTACATCCAGCACCGCCCCTCGCACGCAACGTACGAGCTTGCTCTGGGTATAGGGCGGCTTCTGGTAATGAAGCCCGCGGACTACGCCATAACAAGACTTGCTTTCGTTATCCTGCACGAAACGCACCGGCCGCACCTGGGCGTCAAAATCGCGCTGCGACCAGCTCTCGAAAAAATACCCGCGCGCATCCCCGAAGACCTTCGGCTCGAGGATCACGACGCCTTCCAATGCTGTCTGAATAATCTTCATCAGTCCAAGTTTTCAACGCCCGTACTCTTGCACTCCTCGATGACCTTGAGCAGATACTGGCCATACTGGTTTTTCAGCATGGGAGCCGCCAGCTCGCGCATCCGCTCTTCCGAGATCCAACCCCGCCGGTAGGCGATCCCCTCCAGGCAGGCGATCTTCAGCCCCTGACGCTTCTCGATGACTTCGACGAAAGTCGAAGCCTCGGAGAGAGAATCATGGGTCCCGGTATCCAGCCAGGCAAAACCGCGGCCGAGCGTCTGCACCTTCAACTCGCCATCTGCGAGAAAGCGCTGGTTGACCGTCGTAATCTCCAATTCGCCGCGGGCGGAGGGCTTGATATGCTTGGCGACCTGCACCACCTTGTTGGGGTAGAAATACAAGCCCACGACCGCGTAATTGGATTTGGGCTGGGCCGGTTTCTCCTCAATACTGAGGCAGTTGCCCTCCCGGTCGAATTCCGCCACGCCATAGCGCTGCGGGTCGTTGACCCAGTATCCGAACACCGTCGCCTTGCTTTCCTCCTCCGCCGTGCGCACGGCCTCCCGGAGCATCGGCGTGAACCCGGCCCCGTGGAAAATGTTGTCGCCCAGCACCAGGCAGGCACTGTCGTCCCCGATGAACTCCTCGCCGATGATGAAGGCCTGTGCCAGGCCGTCCGGTGAAGGCTGCTCCGCATAGCTGAAGGAGACGCCGTAATCACTGCCGTCTCCCAGCAGCCGCCGGAAAGCCGGCAGGTCCTGCGGAGTCGAGATGATCAGGATGTCCCGGATACCAGCCAGCATCAAGGTCGAAATCGGATAATACACCATCGGCTTGTCGAAGATCGGCAGCAGCTGCTTGCTGACGCCTTTGGTGATCGGATAGAGGCGGGTACCGGAGCCGCCCGCGAGAACGATGCCTTTCATTTCAGGAGAGTCTTTTGATACATGCTTTCAGGGAGTCGAACCAATAGGGGATCTCGATGCCGAAGGTTTCCTTGACCTTGGTTTTGTCCAGCACCGAATAGTGCGGGCGCTCGGCCTTGGACGGGAACTCGTCGCTGTGGCATGGCCGGATATCGCAGGTATGGCCGCTGAGCGAAGCGATCGCCTGGGCGAAATCGTACCAGGAGATGACGCCCTCGTCGGTGTAATGATAGATGCCGGTCGCATCCAGGCGCCCGTCTGCAATCACTTTCAGGATGACGGAAGCCAGATCCGCCGCATAAGTAGGCGTCCCGACCTGGTCGAAAACGCATTTCATTTCGGGCTTTTCCGCCGTCAGGCGACGGACCGTCTTGACAAAATTCTTTCCGTAGGGGGAATAGAGCCAGGCCGTCCGGAAGATCAGGTACTTGCAGCCGGAGCGGCGCACAGCCTCCTCGCCTTGGAGTTTGGTCACGCCATAGACGCCCCGGGGACGCGGGTCGTCGTCCTCCTTGTACGGGACGCAGGCGTCCCCGTGAAAGACATAATCTGTCGAGACATGGATCAGCGTCGCCCCGATCTCGTATGCGACCTGCGCCAGATACGAGGGGGCGGTATGATTCAGCAGTTCCGCGAAACTGATATCATCTTCCGCCCTGGCGACGTCCGTGTATGCGGCACAATTGATGATGACATCGATCTTCTCGGAACGGCAGATGATCCGGACGGCGTCCGGATTGGTGATATCCAGATAGACCGTCTCCCGGCCGGGCACCTCGCTGACATCCGTAAAGATGAAACGATGCCCCAAGCCTTCGGAAAGGTTCCGGATCTCCGTACCCAACTGGCCGTTCGCACCTGTGACAAGTATATTCATTTCCCTTGACTTCAAACACACAAATTTAACAAAATATACTTAATTTTGCATTATATGGCAGCGATGGATCAAAAACCGACGATTTTTCTCTACACGGACGGGGCGGCCAGCGGCAATCCCGGACCGGGTGGCTATGGCGTGGTACTGACCTGCGCGGGCCTGCGCAAGGAGATGTCCGGCGGTTTTGCCCGCACCACCAACAACCGGATGGAGTTGCTTGCCGTTATCAAGGGACTGGAAGCCATCCGCTGGGAGCGGGCCCGGGTGGAAGTCTTCAGCGACTCCACTTATGTCGTGAAAGCCATTACCGAGGGGTGGCTGGACAAGTGGCTCGCCACGGATTTCAAGAAAAAAAAGAACAAGGACCTCTGGCTCCGTTTCCATCCCCTGTACCGGCAGCACGACGTGACCTTCCACTGGCTGAAGGGACACGCCGGCCATCCGGAGAACGAGCGGTGCGACCGGCTGGCAGTCGCGGCCTACAAGCAACCGGACCTGCCGGAAGACAGCGGTTACCAACAAGAAGAAAACTTATTCGGACTATCATAATATGGCAAATGAAAGAAAACCGATCGTCGGCATCACGCAAGGCGACGGCAACGGCATCGGATACGAAGTGATCATCAAGGCCCTGGCGGATCCCCGCATCCTCGAGGGCTTCACCCCGGTCATTTACGGCTCCTCCAAGATATTCGGGTTCTACAAGAAACTCATCCACGAGATCGACACGCTTGACACGCATGTGATCCGTTCCGCCCGGGAAGCGCATCCCAACCGGATCAACATCGTCAACTGTCTGCCGGACAATGTCTTTGTCGAGCCCGGTCAGCCTACGCCCGAGTCTGCCAAGGCAGCCATGACCGCCCTCGAATGGGCCGTCCGCGACATCAAGGAAGGCCACATCGACGTCCTCGTCACGGCACCGTTCAACAAAAAAGCGATGTCGCGCGAAGGATTTGGCTACGCCGGGCACACAGAGTACCTCCAGCACGCATTCAGCGTCAAGGATATCACGATGTTCATGGTCAGCGACGCGCTCAAGGTCGGCGTCGTGACGGGGCATATCCCGCTGAAGGACGTCGCGTCGAGCATCAGCGAGGAGAAGATCCTCAGCAAGCTCCGCCTGATGAAGGCGTCGCTTGAGCGGGATTTCGGGATCGACAATCCCAAGATCGCAGTGCTGAGTCTCAACCCGCACAGCGGTGACGGCGGCCTGCTGGGCGACGAGGAGGAGAAGATCATCATTCCGGCCGTACAGAAGGCGCAGGATGAAGGTATCCTGGCGTACGGGCCGTTCTCCCCGGACGGATTTTTCGGTGTGCGGGAATACGCCCTGTTCGATGCGACGCTGGCGATGTATCACGACCAGGGCCTGGAGCCGTTCAAGGCGATTTCGTTCGAGGACGGGGTCAATTTCACGGCGGGCCTGCCGATCGTACGGACTTCGCCGGACCATGGGACGGCGTATGCGATGGCGGGACGGGACGAGGCGGACCCGAGTTCGATGCGCTCGTCGATCTACCGGGCGATCGACATCTTCCGGAACCGCAAGGCCTACGACGAGTTGCAGGCCGGGAAGATGCCGCGCCGCGAGAGCGATGAGCCGCGCCCGGAGCGCCGGGGCGGCCGCCCGCAGATCGCTTAGCGCAGAGCCGCCGGCAGTCCACGGACTGATGCTAAAGCAAGGTGCGGACGACGGGATCGAGGCGGTCGTAATCGTAGCCCCGCTGCAGGCCGAACTTCAGCAACTTGAGCCGCAACTCGGGATCGCCCTTGAGCGAACGCACCTTGGCCTCCAGGACGGCGCGCAGTTTGGCTTGCGCCTTGTCCGGGTCGACGGAAGCGAGCGCTTCCTCCACCGTCGCCGCATCAATCCCCTTCCCGCGTAGCTGGAAACGGATCTTCACGGGTCCCCAACCGTCCAGACACGCCTTGTCCCGGGCGAAGGCGCTCGCATAGCGCAAGTCATCGACGAAGCGGTCCTTGACCAGCAAAGCCACCATCGTGGCCGCGCCCTCTTCATCCCCCTCCAATCCCTTCAGTGCTTTCTTGAACATGTCCGCGCTGCAATACTCCTTGCGCACACACTGCGCCTGCAAGGAAGACAGCAATTTATCGTCCTTAGAAATCATATCCGAAACTCACATAGGCCCCCACGCCCCGGGTCAGGTCGTTCCACCGGACATCCAGGCGCAACGGCCCCGCAATGGTGTCATAGCCCAATTCGAAACAGGCGCCCAGCACCAGCTTATTTTTGTAGTCCACAAAAGCGCCCAAGGTGTCTTCACTCTTGAAAGCACCGGCCTGGAACGTCGTGAAAAGATTCTTGCCGAAGCGCAGCCGCAGAGCGGCGTCCACCGATGCCAGATAATTGTCCACCAGCATCATGCCGCCGAAACCACAGAACGGGATCTGCTGGTCGATATAGCGCCCTGCCATCGTACCGCCGATAAAATTCTTGAGCGGGAGATTGGACAGGTCGTCCGCTTCTCCGCCCAGCACGGCCCGTGCACTGACCCCCAACTGCAGGGCGACATGACGCCCGAAGGGGATGACGCTGTGGAAACGCGCGGCCGCCAGATGTTCGTCATGAAAGGAGGGGGCTCCCAGCTTGGACAGCACCCACTCGTAATCCACCTTGAAATCGATGCCCCGCATCGGGAAATAGGCGTCGTTATAGGTGTAAGCCCGCCCGGAAGCGAAAACCGAGAGATAATCCCCGCCCAGTCCGGCCAGGGAAGAAGCTGGCGCCGGATCCTCCAGGTTGGACAGCCAGCCGGTCGTCCGGATGAACTTGTTGCGCCCGCCGACATTGAAGTCCATGCTGGTCCAGCGCATATTGGAGAAATAGACTTCTTCCTGATGGCTCCAGTACTTGAGGCGATAGAGGGAAGCCGCATCCGTGCGCACGTCGGCCGTATAACCGCTGACCTTGGCGTCGATGTTGAAGGTCGGCGTCCGGGGACCGTCAAAGGAGAAGTGCGCCTGGGCGAAGCGGTTCTGCCCCAGCTTGCCGGTCAGGTCCAACTTGGCGCCCGAGATCTTGTGGGCGTTGAGCCCGACATTGAGGATGGCGTCCACCAGGGTCTCGTTGTCGGCCCGATAGCCGAAGCCCAGCTGGTGAACCGGACGCTTCTGACACTTGAACACCAGTCGGTAAGGCTGCGAAGAGCCCAGCAAGCGGTAGGTGACGGACTCGAAAGAGCCCGTGGCGAAGATCATGGCCACCGCCTTGTCGATCTGCGTCTTGTTGATCCGGTCACCCGCCTTGAACTTGATTTTCCGGGACAGGAAACGCGAATCCTGATCCGTCAGCCCCTCAAACTCGATGCTCATGATCTGGAGGGCGGAACGGTTGACGTCATCCGCCGGCCGGTTTTTCAGTTTCGTCTCCGCATCCGGCATCATCGCCTTCAGGTTACGGATGGCAGCCGCCTGTCGGAGGGCGGCATCGTACCCCCGCCCGACGATGGTCTTGACACTCTTGGCGTCGAACGAAAGCATGTTGTACTCGTGCAGGTCCGGCTTGATGAAGATGTCGGTGTTGCCGACATTCTTGGAGAACGCCTCGCGGCCGAGCATGTCGATGAAAGTCCACAAGATGTCCCCGATGTTGTTGATATCATTGTAGGTCATGTCCTTGTCGGACAGATCGACGCCGATCACATAGTCGGCCCCCATCTCCCGGGCGATGTCGGTCGGGAAATTGTTGCGCGTGCCGCCGTCCACCAGGACCATGCCGTGGGTACGGACCGGATCGAAAAGCCCGGGGATGGACATCGTCGAGCGCAGGGCCTCGGTGATCGAGCCGGACGTCCAGTTCTTGGCCTTGCAGGATACCATGTCGGAAGCGACGCAGCAGAACGGGATCGGCAGGTCCAGGAAACTGACGGAGTCCTGATATCCGGCCGAGAGGGAACTGAATATATTGTTGACGTTCAATCCGTTGATATAACCTGCCGGGAGACTGCGCGCAATGTTGTTGATCGGCACGTCCACCTCCCCTTCGGGGCGCATGCCGCTGCGTTCCTTGCCGATGGACCTCATCTTGGAAGCCTGGTCCCCTTCCTCCTCCGGATCCTGGCCGATCATCGCCCGGAACACGTCGTCCGAATAATGGAAGGGAACCGACAGGATGTATTTCTCCCGGTACATCTTGGTCGCGTAGGAGATATAACTCTGCGGCACATCATCACTCAAGGCCAGGTTCCAGTCCATGTGGGTCACCAGGGAGTCGAGATAATCCACGTCATAGCCCAGCGCATACAGGCCGCCGACCAGACCGCCCATGCTGGTACCCAGCACGACATCGACGGGGATCTTCTGCTCCTCCAGATATCGGATCACGCCCACATGGGCCGCGCCCTTGGCACCGCCGCCGCTGAGGACGAGCGCCACCGTCGGCCGGTGCTCGGTCCGGCGGATCCGGTCCAGTTTCCGCTGCATCGCCGCGAAAGCCTTGGCATCTCCTTCGGGATCGACGCTCGCCGTCGCGAGCTGTGCGAATACCTGCAGCGGCAGCATGGCCAGCAACAGTGCGGCCGCCAAACCTTTCCAAACAATCCTTTTCATAGTCAGATCATGTCTTGTTGGTGACGGCCGGCCAACAGGCCGCAGGCCGCCAGGATATCTTCACCCCGCGAGGAACGGATGGTCGTGGTCACGCCGTGGGCCGCAAGCCGGTCACGGAAACGCATCATCACCGCGTCGGGCGAGGTCTCATAAGGGAAATCCGGAATCCGATGGAAACGGATGAGGTTGACCCGGCACTCCAAGCCGGAGAAAAGGCGCACAAGCGCGTCTGCGTGGCGTTTGTCGTCATTGAAGCCCGCAAACATCGTATATTCGAAACTCACGCGGCGCTGCCCCGTGAAGTCGTATTGGCGGATCAGGTCAACCACATCCCGCAGGGGCCAGGCCTTCTGCACGGGCATCAGCGAAGCCCGCTCGTCCGGGAAAGGGTTGTGGACGCTGACAGCCAGATGGCATTTGCACTCGTCCAGGTATCGGCGCAATTTGGGCAACACGCCGATGGTCGAAAGCGTGATGCGCTTCGGGCTCCAGGCAAAGCCCCAGTCGGCAGTCAGCACCGTGATGGCGCGCATCACTTCATCGAAATTGTCCAGCGGCTCCCCCATGCCCATGAAGACCGCGTTGGTCAGCTCCCCGCTCTCCGGGATCGCGATGAACTGGTTGAGGATCTGCGCGGCGGAGAGGTTGCCGTGGAACCCCTGCCGGCCCGTCATGCAGAAGCGGCAGCCCATCTTGCATCCGGCCTGCGAGGACACGCAGAGCGTCCTGCGGTCCGCATCCGGGATCACGACCGCTTCCACGCACGACGCCTCCCAGGCGCCGCCGACGGGGCAGGTCACCGGGAAAAGGTACTTGCGGGTACCGTCCGCTGATTCGGCCACGCCGGCCGGCTCTGCGACTCCAAGCTCATAGCGCCGCTTCAGCACCTCACGACCCACCTTGGACAGATTGGTCATCCCGTCGAAGGAATGCACGCGGCGCCCGTACATCCACTCCGAGAGCTGCTTCCCGGCAAAAGCGGGAAGCCCGGCGGCGAGCGCGATCTCCTTCATCTCCGAAGGAGTCTTTCCGAGCAGACTCTCTTTCATACTACAAAAATAATGAAAAATAATGCAAGAATGCAGGGTTTTTGATTATCTTTGCTTATCTGCGCCGGATGTGCGGTGCAGGACCACAAACCTATAAACAAAAACATTATGGCTAAAGAAGTTGAAGGACAGGCCACCGACGTCAATGCTGCCAAGCTGAAGGCATTGCAGGCCACGATCGACAAGATTGAGAAAGATTATGGGAAAGGGACGATCATGAAGTTGGGAGATCAGCCACAATGGGACGTTCAAGTCATTCCGAGCGGCTCCGTGGCGCTCGACCACGCCCTCGGCATCGGCGGTTACCCGCGGGGAAGGATCATCGAGATTTACGGCCCCGAGTCCAGCGGTAAGACCACCCTGGCCATCCACGCCATCGCCCAGGCCCAGAAGCAAGGCGGCATCGCCGCCATGATTGACGCCGAGCATGCGTTCGACCGCACCTACGCCAAGGCACTCGGCGTCAACCTCGAAACGCTGCTGATCTCACAGCCGGACAATGGCGAGCAGGCCCTCGAGATCGCCGACAACCTGATCCGCTCCGGCGCGATCGACATCGTCGTGATCGACTCCGTCGCGGCCCTCACCCCGAAGGCTGAGATCGAAGGCGAGATGGGTGACAACAAGGTCGGCCTCCAGGCCCGCCTGATGAGCCAGGCGCTGCGCAAACTCACCGCCAACATCGCCAAGACCAACACCTGCTGCATCTTCATCAACCAGCTGCGCGAGAAGATCGGCATCATGTTCGGCAACCCCGAGACCACCACGGGCGG
>JAFUWZ010000044.1 GCA_017471045.1 Bacteroidales bacterium | reverse complement strand
CTCAGAACCCCTAGACATCGTCGCCTCGGTGGGCCGTTACCCCGCCGACTAGCTAATGTCACGCGAGCCCATCCGCATCCGCCGGAGCTTTCAAACAAAGAGCATGCGCTCAATGTTGTTACGGGGTATTAGACGCCGTTTCCAACGATTATCCCCCTGATGCGGGCAAGTTGCTCACGCGTTACGCACCCTTCCGCCGGTCGCCGCCAGGATATTGCTACCCCGCGCTGCCCCTCGACTTGCATGTGTTAAGCCTGCCGCTAGCGTTCATCCTGAGCCAGGATCAAACTCTTCTTTGTATAATTCTTACATTCCTAAGCTTGACCTGACGCCTTCTTTCCACAAAGAAATCAACGCTCTCGATCTATCAGTACCAGGATCTTCCCGATCCTGGACGTTCGGTACTTGCTTGTACTTATCTTTCAGTATTTTCAATGAACTCCCGTCTTTCGAAACGGGCTGCAAAGATAAGCACTTTTTCTTTCTTCCCAAACTTTTTGGGGATTTTTTTCGATAAATCCGTAAATTTGTCCCCGCAACCATGGAAAAACAGATTTCACTCGTCCGGATCTTCGCCGTTTTCGCCAAAATCGGCGCCTTCACCATCGGCGGAGGCTACATGATGGTGCCCGCCATCCAGAACGAGATGAGCCGGCGCGGCTGGATCAGCGACGAGGAACTGCCCGACATCGTGGCCATCGCACAGGGGGCCCCGGGCCTGCTGACCGTCAATATGGCCATTTTCGCCGGCTACAGACTGCGCGGCGTCAAAGGCAGCATCGTGGCGACCCTGGGCAGCATCACCCCTCCCTTCCTGATCATCCTGCTGATCGCAATGCTGGCCGCCAACTTCAAGGACAACACCGTCGTATTCAAAATCCTGCAGGGAGTACGCCCGGTCTCGGTCGCCATCATCGCCGCCTATACCTTCAAGCTTTCGCGCACGAATTGCAGGAACTGGTGGCAATGGGTCATCGCCGGGGTGACGCTGCTGCTCGTCGCCCTGCTCAAGGTTTCCCCGATCTGGATCCTGCTCACGCTGATCGTCCTGGCAGTCGCGCTCACCTGGCAAAAAGAAAGGAGGGCGAAGTGATGGATCTGACGCTGCTGCTCCTGGAAGTATTCTGGACCTTCTTCGTCATCGGGATGTTCACCTTCGGCGGAGGCTATGCGATCATGTCCCTGATCCAGTCGCAGGTGGTCTTCGGCAAGGCCTGGATCACGGAAGAGACCTTTATCGACATCGTCGCCATCTCGCAGATGACCCCCGGGCCCGTGGGCCTCAACTGCTCGACCTATGTGGGTTATGAGGTGATGCGGGCGGCCGGATACGGACAGCTGCTGGCCACCTTCGGATCCTTCGTAGCCTCGCTCGCCATCGTGCTCCCTTCCTTCCTGATCGTCCTGGCGATCGCCCGAGCCTACGCGAAATTCCACGAGAACAACCTGTGGAAAGGGGCGATGAGCGCCCTGCGTCCGGCAGTGGTCGGCCTGATCGGCGCCGCCGCGATCGTGATGGTTTTCCGCATCTCCCCCGGCAGCGAAGGCCCTGCCCTGTCCCTGATCCGGGAAAATTTCCCCGACGGGAAAAGCTGGCTGCTTTTTGCCGCCGCCTTCGTCGCATCGTGGAAGTTCAAGGCGGACCCGGTCGTGGTGCTTCTCTCGGGCGCCGTACTGGGGTTGTTTTTATATTGAATCGAATTTCGTATTTTTGCCTTTCGACACTAAATACGAGATTATGACTTTCCGGAAAACTATCGCCGCCCTCGCGGCCCTGCTCATCACTTTCGGCGCCAACGCCAAGGAAAAGACCGAAACCATCCACGTCATCCCATATCCGCAGAGCGTGGAAATGCAGAAAGGCGCCTTCAAGGCCCGCGGAGCGCAGTTCAACTGCGACCCGGCCGTGGACGTGGCCAGCCAGACGGCCATCCGGGCTTTCGCCATCCAGCTGTCCAAGATCAGCGGCAAGACCAGTTCGTTCGCCACGCCGATCGGCATCGAGAAATCGGCCCGGGCCGGCAGCGTCAAAGGTTTTGCCTTTTATAAGGACGCTTCCCTGCCCGAAGGTGGCTACACCATCACGGTCGGCAAGAGATCCGTCATCGTGTCCGCTGCGGGCCGCGACGGATTCCTCTATGCCATCCAGACGTTGAAGCAGCTGCTGCCCGTTGAGATCTACGGCAGGAAGGCCGCCTCCGACAAGGTTAGCTGGAAGATCCCGGCCGTCAAGATCCAGGATGCGCCGCGCTTCGGCTACCGGGGCGCTCACCTCGACTGCTGCCGCCATTTCTTCAGTGTCGCGGAAGTCAAGAAATACCTCGACGTGATGGCCATATTCAAGCTCAACCGCTTCCACTGGCATCTCACCGAGGACCAGGGCTGGCGTATCGAGCTCAAGCGCTACCCCGAGCTGACGGAGATCGGCGCCTTCCGCAACGGCACGATGGTCGGCAAGGACTGGGAGAGCGACGACGGCGTCCGATACGGCGGTTACTACACCCAGGAGCAGATCAAGGATATCGTCGCCTATGCGGACGCCCTGGGCATCACCGTCATACCGGAAGTGGACCTGCCCGGTCACATGGTTGCCGCCCTGGCCACCTATCCGGAGCTCGGCTGCGGCACCGGTCCCTACGAAGTGCGCCGCAAATGGGGTGTCGCCGACCAGGTCCTCAACGTCGGCAAGGAAGAGACCATGGTCTTCTTGGAGAATGTCGTGAGCGAGGTGGCCGATCTCTTCCCGAGCGAATACTTCCACATCGGCGGCGACGAGTGCCCGAAGACCGAATGGAAAAACAATCCCGACTGCCAGGCCAAGATCAGAGAGCTGGGACTCAAGGATGACGAGAGAGGCACCGCCGAGCAGCACCTGCAGAACTACGTGACCTACCGGATGCAGACATTCCTGGAGACCAAAGGCAAGAAGATCATCGGCTGGGACGAGATCCTCGAAGGCAAGCTCGAGCCGGGTGCGACCGTCATGTCCTGGCGGGGCGCCAAGGGCGGGATCGCGGCCGCCAACGCCGGATTTGATGTCATCATGACGCCCAACAGCCACTGCTACCTCGACTACTACCAGGCCAAGGACAAAAAGAGCGAGCCCCTCGCCATCGGCGGCTATCTCCCCGTGGAGAAGGTGTACAGCCTCGAACCGACCGATGAGATTTCCGAAGAGAACAAGCACCACGTCCTCGGCGCCCAGGTGAACCTCTGGACCGAATACATCGCCAGCCCCCAGCACCTGGAATATATGCTCCTGCCGCGCCTGCTGGCCCTCAGCGAGGTGGCCTGGTGCCAGCCTGAGATCAAGGACTTCGATCGTTTCAAGACCACGGTCATCAGCCACGAATTCCCCATCCTCGACCTCCTCGGCTACTCCTACTGCCTGGAGATCGAGAAATAGGTCCCGCTCCCGCAGGGATCAAAGCCCGGTCCTGAACGGCCAGGCGCGGGCAGGCCCTCGTCCTGGTCGCGGGACTGCTGCAGCACTGCTGGAGCAGCATCAGGAAAAGCGAGGGACGGGTATTCATGATTCGATTCGTGGGTTCCGGACTAAGGTACACAAAAAACGTCCGGCGCTGCATGACAGCAACCGGACGCATAAAAAGGACATCAAAGATTACTCGACGACGGTGATCTGCGACAGCCAGGACGAAGAAGTAACCGTGGTGAGCGCGGTCTTCTTCAGGTTGGAGATATCCTCGGCGGTATCCCAGCGGATGGTGGCCGGGGTGACCGTACTGCCCGTGACGGGGAAGTTGCCGCATCCGTGGAGGACGCCCGCAGATGTCAGCGTCAGATCCATCAGGCCGAGCGAGGTGCCGGTCAGCGAGTCTACGTACAGAGCCTCCGCCTGGTCCGCTCCGTCAATCCGCCACAGGGTCATGTTCCTGGCGTAAGAAGCCCCACGAGAAGCGACAGTAGCAACACCCTGATAGCCTCCGACATAGACATAGTCCTTGTCGGCTGTGATGCACAGGGCGGCGCCATGGATGTATTGCGTCTCCGTACCGGTGACCGTGACGGGCAGGTCGATCTGGGTCACGTGTCCTTCCGCATCCAACTTCCATACGACGGGCTGGGCCATGTAAATGATCTTATTGACCGTCACACCGTCCTTTCTGGTCATCACGGTCTGGCTGTAACCGGCTACATAGATGTCACTCCCCTTGCGGACCATCTGCAGGCCGCCTTCGAAGGCGGGCGTACCTTCTTCGACCTGGGAGAGGCGTATGCGCTGGCCGTTCTTATAGAGCGCCGCATACTTGTACGGAGAAGCCGTATAGCCTCCGACCACATACGTATTGCCATCGTCATCTACATCCACGCCAAACGCACCGCCGGCCGTAGTTTCGAGCGTCTTGACCTCGCCATTGTCGTACAAGTAGGAAGGACCCGTCGTGGATTTGCTGTCCATCAGGGCCGCATAGATCTTGCCCCCCTTGACCGTGAAATCCGTTACACGTCCGCCGAAACCATCGGCTGTTTGGTCGATGATCAATTCGGATCCCTTCCACACGCGGGCGTAGGAATAACCGTTGGAGGAGTTGGTTACCATGTGATACATCGTACCGCCGTCTTCCGCGAGGAAGTACTTCGGCCCATAGTAATGGAAGCCGGGTGTGAAGGAACTCTCCGTACCGGCAGTGGCAGATGTACCGGCCGGGTTGGTGGAGATGCTCTCGAACAGAGTGCCGTTGGCATAGAGAAGGGCGGAATACGGCGACGAGGTAGCCGAGGTGGAGACGTAAACGGTCTCGGAAGCCGTAGCATTGCCTGTGACCCGGTACATCTTGCCCTCCTCGTAGTATTGCTTGCTCGTCCAGGTCATCGTATAGATCTTGCCGTTGTCCAGGCAGAACTGAGCTGTGTAAGAGGTTCCGGTGCTGGCCTGGTTCGGGAAGAAGGCAAGGTAGGCATCCGGCAGGACGCCTCCCGCCAGGGCAACAGGCTCCGGGAACGTGGCCGTTACGAACTGGTTGCCGTAGTAGCCGGAGCTGACCATATAGTCCGTCTCATCCTTCAAGGAGTTGGCATTGTACAGGAGACGGTTGCGCAGGGCATTGTTTTTCGAGCAGGTCAAGGTGAGAGAAAGCACCTTGCCCGTCGCATCGGCACCCAGGTTGACATCCTTGAGGTGGACGAGCGCCGCCTTGCGGTGGAAGGCGATATCCGTGATCGCGATCTCCTTGGCATCAAAGTAGCCGCGGGCGGTCATCACATCCACTTTTTTCAGTCCCTCGAGCGTGCCGTCCTGCTGAGAGATGTCGGCATACATCGTAGAGGGGGCGGCCGCGGTCACTTCCATCGCTGCGGGGGGATAGAGGACGCCCACGATGCTGTTATCGGCCAGCGCGGAGGCGCTGGCGGGGATATCGCCGTAGAACTCGCCGCTCTTGCCGTCTTCGCTGACTTCAGCGGCATAGAACCAGGTCTGGAAACGGGGCGTAACCTTCAAGCCGACGACCAGGATGGAGTCATCCTCGGCCCACTTGACGGTATAGGCCTTGCCGGCCTCATCATACTCATACACGGTCCGGGTGGCGGGCTCGCCGACGGACATGCGTACATGGCGGATCACTCCATCGGCAACGGGGGACTCGGCTGCCTCTTTCTGGCAGCCCTGCAGGGCGGCTGTTGCAGCCAGCGCTGCCATCACGTAAACAATCTTTTTCATAATCAGACAGCGTTTAAAATCCTACATCTTCAAATTCGGGAATCGTCGGGTCGACACTGGCGACAAGAATGCCGTCCTCGCTTCGCACGGCAATCACCTCTATCGAGGGCGCCGTGTAGGAGCCGCTGGGGCTCTCTTTGATCAAAGGTTTTTTAATCATGATAACATGGGATTAGTAAGTTCGTTTCATTGAGCAAGATTCAAGTCCGGGGCGCCGGGAGCCCTGCGGCTCTGCAGGACGGGATTCCACAATTCGTCCAGCATGTACACGCCCGTCCGCACCCGGTAGCGGTTCGAGGCCTCGGACGCGGAGGTGAAATATTGGAGACGGAAGATCTGGGCCTTGTAGGTCTTCCACCGGCCGTCGTCGGAAAAGGTGATTACCTTCCCGTGCGCGTCGCTGAAGTCCAGGATGCCTTTCATCCCGACGGCGGAGGTGAAGTTGATATTGCCATCCGGGGAGTCCAGGAACGTGCTCCAGACGTAGCGTTCGCGCGTCGAAGTGCCGTCTTCCGTCACGGGCGCCGTGATCGAGCCCAGGTACTGTCCGCCGCTGATCGTGAAGGAGCGCTCCACGTCATTGTAGGCGATCGGCATCTTACCGTCGATGCCCGCAATGCTCAGCCACGCAGCATCAGCGGTCCCGGTGATCTCGGCCTCATAGACGCTCACGCTCTCCCGGGACCCGGTATAGCCGATCAGGTAGTATTGGCCGGCGATGTCCTTCCCGAACTCGCTCTGGCTGACACGGACCGTGTCGCTCAACTCGCCCTGGTAGGAGATCACGAGATAGCCGCGACGGATGTCGCCGGTCCGGTTCTCCGCGATGCGCAGGTAGAAGCGACCGTCCGCGTAGTCGCCGTCCAGCCAGTCAAAATCCGACAGCACCTCGACGGGGGCGTTGGTCCTGAAGGAGAAGTCCTCGACACGGGCTGCATCGTCGAAGGCGTAGGAAGCGGACATGTCGCTGTCCACCACCACGGCATATTGGTAAACCAGGGCGCGGCGCGACGCCCGGCCATCCGACAGGGAGATCTCCGCACTGCGGGCATAGGCACCGCCGTAGGAGGGAACCGTGACGGTGACGGTCTTGCCGGATACGGACACCTGACACCAGTCCTTGTCGGAAGCGGCGCTGACACCCTCGGCATCCAGGGTGATGGTGCCGGTTCCGCCTTCCGGCTGGAAGAGGACATCGCTCGCCGTGATGCGGAAACCGGGATCTTCCAGCCCGGCGGGGTCGCCGCAGGCCACGGCAAGGCCCAACGAGAGCACGGTCAGCAAGATATAGGAGTATCTGTACGTTTTCATCTTATTTGCGGATTAAAGAGGTCCAGTAATACATCGCGGTCGTGACCTGACCGTTGCGGGGGGCCCAGTTGGAATCGTTGAACGTGCCGGCGCTCTGGCCGCCCTCCGTCAGAAGGCTCAGGCAGAAAGAGTTGACCTCATCCATGTTGGCTCCCTCGAAATTGGAGACAAACTTGTATTCCGGGTGCTCCTCGTCCATGTTCCAAACCGTCTTCATGCTGACGGCGGAGTGCCAGGAGAAAAAGGCAGTGTTGCGGTCCATCCCGGAGAAATAGATGGAATAGCTCCCCGTGGTGCCGACCTGCTGGCTCCGGATGATCATCCCGCCTTCCGACAGGTCGTACTCGACAACGACCTGGTAGTTGGGGTTGATCCCGGTCATCAGGTAGGTCCGGCCCTCTTCCAGCACGCTCAAGGTCACGTCAATCTTGGACTGGCCCTTCATGTAATAGAGGGTATAGTCACCCGGATAATCTTCATAATCCCTGAATCCCTCGCCGCGATAAACATCCAGTACCAGTCCTTCCGATCCGGGGTCAATGCAAGTCAAGGTCTTCTTCTCAAGGTCCGCCTTGAAATTGCGCAGGGCGTGCGTCCCGATCGTGATCGGCTCGTAGAAGCTGATCCCCTCGTCGGTAAAGGCGAAGGAGTTCGTGTCCACGGTCCCGTCCGGGTACTCGATCCGGATCTGACGGTTGTAGTAATCCATGCGGGCAACGAAGTTCTGGTCGTCCAAGACCCCCTGGAAGGCATAATAAACGAAATAGTACTGCAGGTCCTTCAGGTCCTTCAAGTACGCTTCCGCCGGGCGGTGGAGCCTGTCCAGATACATGACGTTGCCGGTCTTGCGGCCGCGCACGCGGATCCGCTCCGGGGTGACATCTTCCAGGATGAATTCATACTCGCCTTCCATGCCCCGGTACTGGTACGTAGTCGGCGTGGAGAAGACATGGACGATGTCGTTGTAGGTGTCGAAGGTCAGGACCGGTCCGTCGTTGCCGTAGAGACGGTAATAGCTGGAGATCTCCAGATCCTGCTGGATCTCCGTCTGGACATCGACGGAGTTGTCCTCGTGGAAACGCATCGTCAGGACATAGCCGCCCGAGGTACGGCCCGCGCCGGGATAGAGGTTGAAGACCCAGCCGTACTCGGAATCGACCAGGGTCTCCCCGGCGGAGCGAAGCAGCTGCTCGACCCGCTCCGTGGCGGACTGCTCGAAGAGATCTTCCTGCCCGATGAAGGTACAGGAAGGCAAGACGGCCGCGAGCAGCGCGGTTGTCAACAGAAAGGCATGAACTTGTTTTCTCATGGTACTCATCTCACGGTAAGGTCGGTTATGTCCACCCGTCCGGACAGGATCTCGTCCTGGCGGCGCAGGATGACAGCCCGCAGTTCATCGATATCGATCCCCCAGCTGTCCCGCATGTAGTTGCGGACGATCTCCAACTTGGCTTGGATCGCGGCACGGCCCGACGTGCCGGCTTGGGAGAGGAAGCGGTCCCAGGTGGACTGGGGGTTGATCACATAGGTCGAAAGCATCTCGGCGAAATCCTCCCGCGCTTCTTTCTGGGAATAGGCGGAGATGAAGCCGAATTCCAGGTACTCGAGCGCATAGGGATTCGTACTCCAGTTGTCGGCCACATAACCGCTGCCCGTGACCTGCTGGAATGCGGTGGGATAATCCTTGGTCTGGTTCAGAATGTGGGTGAACTCGTGATGGATCGTCTTGAAGTAGTATTCGTTCAGCAGGCCGGCATCGTGCTGGGACAAGATGGAGGACAGGTAGTTGACACCCATCAGAATGATCTTCTTGCCACCCTCGGCCGTACCGAGCACCATGGTGTTGTTGGCGTTGTACTCGAAGTCGCCTTCCAGGAAGAACATCTTCGGGAAATAGGCGCGCGTGAAGTCCACGCCAGCCACTTCGTCGTACGCCTCTACGCAGAGGTACTTTACGAGATGGGCCATCTTGATGGACTCGTCGTAGCGGGCCGGGACGAGGTAGTAGTCGTAGTCGCCTTCGATGTCTTCGAAGCGGTATTTGAAATCAATGTTGTACGGAATCCGGTAATTGGCGTCCAGCCACGCATCCAGCGCCGTACGGGCGGTATGCTCGGAGGAGACGACAGTGACCGAACGGTCCACCTCGTCCACCGTGCAGGAGGCGCAGAGCAGGGCAAATGCGGCAAGGATTCCTGGTATCGTGTACTTTCTCATGGTTCAGTCGTAGTTTTGGCGTTTCTGGGATTGGGCGTCAGGCCGGCCTTGATGGCCTTGTCCGGGAACTGCAGGGCCCGGCGGGGATCGTCGACCGTCAGCTTGTCGAGCCACTTGACCGGGACACCGGCGAGGTTGCATTCGCGACGGACGACTTCGATGCCGTAGCGCTTGATGTCAAACCAGCGCCGGCCCAGCTGCATGGTCTCGATCCGGCGGCACTGCAGGACATGATGGATCATGCTCTCCTTGAGTCCGCCTTCCGGGCCGATATCGAAGGCCGGATGGAGGTGCTTCTTGGCGCTGGACTCCATGCCCGTCTCGTCTTCGTACGCATACGGGAGCTCTTCGGAGTAGTAGCTCTGGATCATCCGCGTCGTCAGGACGCCGATCCGGCCGTTGCGGACATTGTCCGACCAGGTGATGATGTCCGACAAGGCCTTGTCGTACTGCTCCGTCAGCACGTAAGCCTCCGCCCGGTCGAGCAGGACTTCATCGGCGGTAAAAATGGGATAGACCGTCCGGCGATAGCCGATGCCCAGCACCGCATCCGTATATTCGAAGAGGTAGGGCAGTTTCCAGATCACCCAGCGGTTGATGTTGGAAGCTTCGTAAACCATCGGTCCCCCGTACAGGCCGGACCCGCCGAACAGCTCGCCCTTCACACCGTAGAAAGTCTCACTGTAGGTGAGATATTCGGTATTGGTGTACTTCGTGTACAGGTAGTACGGCCCGTAGTACATGCCGAGCACGGAATAGGCAGTGGCCAGCAGGAGGTTGCAGTTGAGGGAGGCATCGACGTAGTGCTGCGTGACGGCCTCGTAGGTCCGGGTCATGTTGGCCGAGGCTTCACAGTCACGGAGCATCGCAGCCGGATTGTTTCCCAGGCAGCGGTCCGCATAATAGATCGCCTTTTCAGGCTGCTCATAATACAGGTAGAAGCGGGTGGCGAAGGCGTAGGCGGCCTGTTGGTTGAAGTGGTATTTGGGGGCGGTGTAGTTGTTGTCGCCCACCATGGGCAGGGCGGCCTGGATGTCCGCATCGATCTGCTCGTACACCTGCTTGACCGTCCCGCGATCGTAATTCGGGATCAGGTATTCCTCCGGCTCCAGCAGGATGGGGATGCCCATGTCCTGGTCGGCCGTCTTGGGGTTGTAGTGCAGGCAATAGAGGTTGACCAGCATGAAGTTGGCGTAGGCACGGCAAAGCAGGGCCTCGGCCGTCGCCTGCCGCAGCTTTTCGTCGTGCGGGCCGCCCAGTTCGTTGATGGCGCGCAGCGCGGTATTGGCCGTCTCGACCATCCAGTTGTAGGAGAGCCAGATGTTCTCGTTGCCTTCGTTGTCCGTCTCCGTGGGGTCCTCCCACGCATAGATCTGATCAACGAATCGGTCGGTGTAGGGATTGTCCGCCAGGACCATGTCCACGTTGTCCGAAAGGAGTTCCGTGACCAGGATGTGGTCCGTGGTGGGATAGGCCGAAGTCAACAGGGCCACGACCTTGTCTTCCGTATCCACGTCCGTCCGGCTGTCCGGCATCTTGTCGAGGTACTTCTCGCAGGAAGTGACCGACAAGGCCAGCAAAGGTATCAAATATAGGAATCTGCGTGTTTTCATAAGGAATCTGACTGGAATCATAGGCCGATGCGGAGGGTAAAGGTGAACTGCTTGGGAAGCGGGACCGCCACACCACCGGCATTGATAAACTCAGGATCTTGGCCATTGAGCTTCTTATCCGCATAGAGCAGGGCGAGATTGGTCGCCTGGAGCTTGAGGGACAGGGCGTTGAAATGGATCTTGTCCAGCACGCTCCGGGGGAAGTCGTAGCTCAGGGAGACTTCCTTGAGCCGGATAAAATCGCCCCGGGCCATGCGCTCGGTCGAGTAATTGTAGGAGTTGTAGGCGATCTGGAGGTAGGGATCGTCCCGCAGCTGCTGCCGGCTCGCGATCACCGGGATCGTCGTGACATTCTCATCCCCGGAGACGACCCAGCGGTTCGCAAACTCCCGCGTCATCGCGGTCAGGTCGGAATAGCTGCTGGAGAAGATCCGGTCCAAGCGGACCACGTTGCCGAAAGAATAAGTCATGAACACGTTGAGCTTGAGGCCCTTCCAGGAGAACGTATTGCCGAAGCTTCCCATGTCGGTCGGGTCGGCCGAACCGGAATACTCGAGGAAGTCGAGCCTTTCCATCTCCTGGAAGAAGACGTTGGAGTTGGTGATCGTCCCTTCCTGGTCCAGGAAGGTCGGAAGACCGTGGCTGTCCAGCCCCTTGAAAGGGATGGAGAAGATGGACCGCACGGGATACCCTTCCAGGGCGAAGCCCGATCCGCTCACCAGGTCGATCACGCGGCTGATGGTTTCGAGCCGAGTGATCTTGTTGTGGGTGTGGGAGTAGATGAAGTTGGTCGTCCAGTTGAAATCCCGGGTCTTGACGTTCTGGGTCGTCAGGCTCAGTTCGGTACCGCCGGAGGCCATCGAGGCCACGTTGCCGTACTTGTAGCCCTTGGACTGGGTGAACACGACGCCGATCAGGTCGTAGTTGTCGCGCTTGTACCAGTCCGCTGCCAGGCTGATCCGGTCATCGGCAAACCCGATGTCCATCCCGAGGTTGAGTTCGTGCTTTTTCTCGTAGGTGAGGTTGAGGTTGGCCACATCCTCCAGGTAGAGCTGGGTCTCGGTCAGTTCGGCTTTTGGACGCCAGACCGTCTCGCTGCCGATCACCATGTTGGAGTTGGTGACATAGTCCGGACCGCTGTCCGCCGTCAAGGAATAGGACGCCTTCAGGGACAGGTGCGACACGGCAGGCTGGATCGACTTGAAGAACTGCTCTTCGTGTACGTTCCACGCCCCGGACACATTCCAGGTCGGCAGCCAGCGCGAACGCCGCGAACGGCCGAGCTTGTTGGAGCCCTCGTAGCGGACCGTCCCGTTGAGGGTATAACGGCCTTTGTAGGAATAAGTCCCGTTGGCAAAGAAGGCCACGTTGCGGGAGGTCGTATTGATCAAGTCGTAATAGGGGGTATTCTGCTCCTTGCCTTTCTTGAACACCTGGTAGGCGTAGGAAGGCACTTCGCCGAGGGCATACTGCATGCCCCAGCCGCGGAACCAGTCGGTCGTACGCTCGACGTCGTTGACCTCGATGCCGCCATAGAGGTTGAGGATGTGGGTATCGGCGAAGACGTTGTTGTAGGCGCCCGTAGCCCGGAAATCATAACCGAACATCGAGTTGGTCGCCTTGTAGTAGATACCGCCGTCCGGAAGGACGGTGACCGGGAGGGCATAGACGTTGTCAGGATCCTTGTAGAGGTAGCGGTTCAGCTGCCGGATGGTGGACGTCTGCATCGCCTTGTAGGCCATCGCCTGGTTGGAGTCATCCATGATGAAGTGCTGGCGCTGGGACGTGGAGTACTTGAGGGCGCCGAGGACGTTGAACTCGGTGTGCGCGATCGGCTTCCAGGTCAGCTGGCCCTGATAGCGGAGATCCACCACATTGAACTGCATGTAGTTATTTTCCAGCTCATGGAAGATGTTGAAAGGGGCGTAGTTGCAGGTGTAGTACACGTCCGGGTCCAGGGTCCGGGAGGTGTTGAGCGCGTAGGAATACGGGTTGATGTCGAAAGCCCGGTTGACGGCACCGCTGACCGCATCGGTCTCCTGGCCGAGGGTGCCCGGGGCCGTCTGCTTGCGGAAGGAGGCGTTGCTGACCATCTGCAGGCTGAGCTTCTTCGTGATGTTGAAGGTCGTATTCATGTTGGCCGTATAGCGCTGCACATGGCTCTGGATGCTCCAGCCCGGGTCCTCCATGACACTCAGGGAGGCATAGTACTGGGCCTTGTCGCTGCCCGAGGTGACGCTGACGGAGTGGTTATGCATCAGGGCCGGGGAGAACAGCTGGCCAAACCAATCGGTGTTCCGGTATTCGGCATCCTGGAGATAGGCGCGCCGCGCTTCCTCCGTGTTGGGCATGCCGAACTCGCCCGTGGTCGCGTCGTACTGGCTGATCAGCTCGTACATCTTGCCATATACGCCACTGTCGGAGGCGTTGGCGATGTCGGCATAGTTGAGGAAGCCCTTCTGGCGCAGCTCCTGATAGACGCCCATCTGGTCCTGCGAATTCATGATGTTGAAATTGCGGTAAGAGGGCCGCAGGCGGGACGTGAACTCGCCGGTATAGTTGATGCGCGTCTGACCTTTGTTGCCGCGCTTGGTCGTGACGACGATGACGCCGGCCATGGCCCGGGCGCCGTAAATGGAGGTTGCCGAGCCATCCTTGAGGATCTGGAAACTCTCGATGTCATCGGCATTGAGGCCAGCGATCGCCGAGGAGATCAAGGTCTCCGCGTCGCCGGAGGAAAGGTTGTCGGCACTGACTTCGACCACGTCTTCCATGATCACACCGTCCACGACCCAGAGGGGCTTGGAACTGCCGTAAATGGAGGTGGCGCCCCGCACACGGATCTTGGGCGCCGCGCCGAAGGTGCCGGATACGTTCTGGACGGAGACGCCGGCCGACTTGCCTTCCAGGCCGCGGCTGACATCCGCCATACCGTCCAGCTTGACGTCGGAAGCGTCGAGCCGGTCGGTCGCTCCGGTGAAGAGGCGCTTGTCCATCTTCTGCATGCCGGTGACGACGACTTCCTGGAGGATTTCGGAATCCGGCTCCAAAGTGATCTGGAGCTTGGATCCGCTGATGGGCACAAGCAGGGTCTTCATGCCGATGAAAGAGACTTCCAACTGCTTGGCAGTGGGAGGAACTTGCAAGGTGAAATGTCCGTCGATGTCGGTGGAGGCTCCGTTCTTGGGATCGCCCTTGACCATGACGCCGGCCCCGATGACCGGGAGGCCGTCATCCTTGGAAATCACCGTACCCGTAATCGTACGGAGATTCTGGGCGCGCAGCAAGGGTGCAGCGAGCAGAAGACTCACCAACAGAATAAAGATTCTTTTCTGCATAAAAAAGGATGTCCAGACTGAGGACAAAAATGAAAAATACCAACAATTACACGCCGGCCGCCTCATGCGACCTACCTTCAACACATTCTCCCGCCGTTCGGATCCGGCAATAGGCTGACCCTCTTTTTGGCAGTCAGTTCAACAACTTGCACGGATGAACTTGAAAACCTGATAACCATCTTCTACTAACCTGAAATGTAATTTCGTCGAAAAATACGATTATTTTTCGAAATAACAATCGCCTGCCGGCCGTTTTTTGGACTTGGTCCGCGACTGTGCTCCATGCTGACACCTCCCCCATATAAATAAAAAGCCATCACAAAGGATCGTGACGGGTATATAGAGAGTAGTCAATTAGGTCTTTCGTAGTCAGGCCATGACTTATATAATGATAAGGAGCGCAGCGACCCAAGGGGGTTTTGGGGGGATTCGTCCGCCTATGAGCCGGAGACTCTTCGCTGCAAAAGCAACGCTTTTGTAGCGGGAGTGGGTCACGATCCCACGACCTCCGGATTATGAATCCGACGCTCTAACCAGCTGAGCTACCCCGCCGTCCGTTCCTTGCGGAACCTTAGACCTGTTGTCAAAAAAACAAGCGGACTCACCGCTTGCCGACTTGTTGAGATAGAAGGACAACCACCCTTAGGAAACTACGGTTTATTGCAAGTATAATTCTTATTTGATAATCAATCTATTAGCGAACTTAAATAAATTGAGATAAATTTTGATATATCGGAAAGTGTGCGTAAATTGCGTGCGTAAAACTTAATAATGCAAGCATGGTAAACTACTACCTTGAGAAGCGCACCAATAAGAAGGGAGAGGCCCCTATCCGAGTATCGATAGCGGTCCGTGGCGCACGGCTTGTCTCTTCAACCGGATATAGCATCAACCCCAATGACTGGAACTCAGAGAAGCAGGAAGTCAAGCCAAAGAAAGAGAACTCCAAGAAGGAGTCCAGCTATGATATCAACCGTGGCCTGGGAGACCTGAAGAAACACTTCAATAACTACGAGAACGAACACGGCAAGGTCACGGATGAAGACCTTCGTACGGAGTTCAAAAGCTTCATGGGAAGGGGCAAAGCTGCCGCAGGGGAAGGGCCGATAGCGGAGGCCAGAATTGCCGAGCCCAGCTTCTTCGACCGCTTTGACCAGTTCATCGCAGAAGAGAGCGCTAATAATCAGTGGGTGGTATCAACCGTAAAGGCACTCAAGGTAATCAAGGGGCACGTTGAGGATTGGAATCCCGATATCCGGTTTGAAGACCTGACGGAATCCACCCTGAGTAAATACGTCCAGTACCACCGTGACGAACTCGGCCAGCGGGAAGTTACCGTGGAAAAACAGTGGCGCTACCTCAAGTGGTTCCTGGACTGGGCCACAAGGAAAGGCTACAACACCAGTTCTGACTACCAGCGCTTTCGGCCCAAATTCAAGAAGACCGACAAGACCATCGTCTTCCTGGACTGGAAAGAGCTTATACACCTCTACAAATTCCAGGTGCCAAAGAGCGGTACCAAAGTCAAGTTGAAGACTTATGATGGCCAAGAATACGAAAAGGAAGTTACCCTGTCCGGCTGCCTGGAGCGAGTTCGTGACATGTTCTGCTTCTGCTGCTTCACTTCCCTCCGCTATTCCGACATGCGGAACCTGAAGCCTTCCGATATTGTGGATGGCGTTATCAACATTACCACCGTCAAGACTCACGACAAGATTGCCATCGAACTCAATAAGTATTCCAAGTCCATCTTGGAGAAGTACAAGGATTGCGTCTTCCCCGGCGGCACCGTCCTCCCAGTCATCAGCAACCAGAAGATGAACGATTACCTGAAGGAACTGGCCGAACTGGCAGGCCTAAACGCCCCCGTCACCCAAATCTACTACCAGAATGGTGAGCGCATCGAGGAAACCAAGCCAAAATACGCAGTCCTTGGCACCCACGCCGGCCGTCGCACCTTCATCTGTAATGCCCTCTCTATGGGCATCCCCGCCGATATCGTCATGAAATGGATCGGCCACTCCGACTACACCGCCATGAAGCCCTACATCGACATCGCCCAGTCAGAAAAGAGCAAGGCTATGGCGAAGTTTAATAGACGCAAGTGAAGACGCGCTCATAGAGCAAAACTTAAGGGCCGGTCCTCTAAATGAAGGCCGGCCCAGATTTACTTATTTTACTTATTTTAGCGTCACGGGATTAAGCCAGGACTCATCGGGTTTGGCAATAAGCCTAGCGTCTTGGTATCCAGATTCCAGATCCAAGATAGTCCTAGCGATGTATAACTTATTCTCTCGATCTGTTTGCAGCACAAGCGCAAAGTCTGGGAAGGCGGAGTATGCTCCATCGAGGAAGATGGGCATCAGGAAGGAAATATTGTCAAATCTCGGGTAATAGATCGGCACGATGTACTTGTAGTTGCGCTGGGCAATGGCCAAGGCGAAGTCAATCGCATCATACAGTTTCCTTGCGAGGAGATCCGGGCTCTTGTCCCTCATGTGTTGGGGGAACCGTTCAATCCGTGCCTCGATTATATGAGACAGGGAGTTGTAATCCTTGTCGATACGCCATTCACTGGACGTATTGAAGATCACCTCATTTACATCTTCGAAGAAGACCGGGGGTTCGGGGTACTGGCCCTCGAAACCATATCTGCGAAGGGTAGAGTAGCTCTCTTCCGCTGTGCGGATAGGATTGAGATATACCTCCAGGTCATCGGCCTGCTTTACCTCAGCGATGATGTAAAGAGCGTGGAAAAATTTATCCAGCAAGTTAGTGTTGAACATGATGTACTTTCCATCGGCACTCTTCAGCACCTTCCCTTCTTTCTTAAGTTTGACGAAGATCGTCTCCAGGTACATCTTCAAAATGGGGTGTTTGAGGACGGATTGCTTGTTCTTGAATTTCCAGCTCTCAGGGATGGTGCTATTGGCAATGTCTTCTAGGAACTCCTCACATGCGTCGATGTTCTCGAAATAAAAATCACCCATTTTAAAGCTCCTTTCCATTTTCTTTCGGATACTCCCGTAAGCGCGGAGCTCCTTTAGTGTTCCCCAGGATACGCCTGTGAATTTGCCAGTATTGGCATCTTTTTCAAACCACCCATATACCGCTTCCCGGGAAATAGTGGTATAGCCAGTATCAAAGGCTTTGAATTTTACCCATCGTTCCGTAACCTGTCGGCCCTTACTATCAGTCGTGTACCCGCTCCAGTTCAAGGAGAGGATTTCTGCCGAATTGGCCCGATTGCGGATTTCTTGGGATGTGGGCTCCTGATCTGTGCCATTGAGCACGTCCTGGAGTTCTTTGAGATAGGCACCGTTGCGAAGATTGGCAACAAAGCCGATACGAAGGAGGCCATCATAGGCCTTTGGGGAAGCATTAATTTCTTCCATATTATTCGTCCCTTTCGCCCCGGTCATTATACTTGGCTTCAAGTCAGACCCGGCGCGAAAGGGAGGATAATGTCTGCGAAGCCTCTGAAAGATGGGAACAAATCGCCCATCCGTGTTTTCAAATAAGTTGAGCCGCAATTTATGGCTCTCGTGGCAAAGGTAGTACAAAAAACAAGATTGTGCAAATGGATTTTTGAAAAACAATAAAAGGTCATTTTACACTTTCCGGGAAATGTCGAACCAATACGAACTCAAATAAACCGTATGACATAATGTTGCAATTCCAATTTGACAGATAATACGAAATGTGTCAAATTGGAAGTTCATTTCAGTGCGTTATTGTTGCATAGGATTTCGCGCCCGTTCAACATTGCAACTATCTGTAAAATCGGCTTTCTGCGCTATTGCGGGGCCGATTTTTCCTCTCCATATTTGCCGTAGATTAATCTGTGTAACACGCACAACCGGTTGTGTTTTCAATCACTCAAAAGCAACAACTGTTATGCTCATTGACGACACAACACCTATCGCCGCCCTCACCGTCGGCAACCTGAAACAGCTCATTTCGGACCTCATCCGCAAGCAGAAGGCCGATGACATCCCTCCCGTTACAACAAGCGGGAAGCGCTACGTCTATGGACTCAAAGGAATCCAGGATCTCTTTGGCGTCTGCCACCTAACGGCCCAGCGCTACAAAGACGGCTTCCTGGCCCCCGCCTGCATGCAGAACGGAAGAAAGATTGTGGTCGATGTGGATATGGCCATGCAACTCTTCAAAGAGCGGGAGGGCGAGCTATGATCACCCGCGACACCATCCTTGCCAAGACCCACTACGGCACCGGCATCTACTCCTACATCCTTCGTCAGTTCTACCCTGGCGAGACCGTAATGAAAATCTCCGGACGGGATTGCGGCATCTGCCGCAACCCCTACGCCGGGGGCGCCACCACCCTCCACGTCTGGCACGAGAAGATTCACCCGGACCAGAAACTCTCCCCGGAGATTGCCCGCCACAAAGACCAGTTCGACGCCATCCCGCCCGGAGACTGCTTCGACTTCGCCCAGTTCTACTGGAAGAAAGTCGGCCAGGATCTCCTCATCGCCATCAACGAAGACCTGCACCTCCACCTGGAGGACGGCTACTGCCCCTACGGGCCCAAAGACATCCAGACCGCTGCAGCCCACAACGCCAAACTCGTCCGCTTCTCCTTCTTCAAGGCCCCGGTCACCAACACCATCCCGCACAAGGCCATCACCCTTGTCGATGCCTACAACTACATCAAGGGAGACTACGCCCGTAAGGAGACAACGGAGCTTCGCAGCTTCACAGACATCAAACGAGCTCGCCTATACAAGCGCACCCACTTCCACTACTGCACCTTCAGCGGCACCTTCTCCTCCCGGGCCGACAGCGCCCTCATCGAGCACTCATGCCTCCTCTGTGTGGACTTCGACCATATCCAGAAATGGCAGGCCCTCCACGACGCTCTTCTTGCCGATGAATACTTCGCCACCCAGCTCCTCTTCCGCAGTCCATCCGGTGACGGCCTCAAATGGATCATCCCCGTCAACGTGGCCGATATGTCCCACGAGGACTACTTCCACGCCGTCTCCGCCTACTGCCAGGCCACATACGGCTACGAGCCCGACAAGAGCTGCAAGGACGTCTCCCGCGCCTGCTTCCTGCCCTTTGACCCCGACGTTTACATCAACCCTGAACTCCTTCCCAGCCATGAATAAAAAGACCTTCAATCCCAGCGAATGGCTCAACAAGGCCGATAATACCCCCACACCCCAAGCGGAATCCAAAGCTGTCACTACAGATATCCAGGCCGATATCGAAACCGTTACCCGCCGCATCGAGAAAGCCGGCAAAGACATCACCGCCGGTTACGCCCCATGGCGCGACCTCGGCTTTGCTCTTGCCGATGCCCTGGGCGAAGACGGCCGCTCCTACTACCACCGCCTCAGCCGCTTTAACAAGGACTACAACCAGGCAGAATGCGACAAACAATACACCGCCTGCCTCAACGCTCACGGCCACGGCATCACCATCAAAACCTTCTTCCAGCTGGCCAAAGACCACGGTATCAGTGTCTCCATTTCCTCCATTTCCTCCAAATCCTCCAAACCCTCCGTTCCCTCCGGCGCTATATCGGAGGGAAACTGTCGCCCCATTCCCTCCGCAACACCCGCAGAGGGAATGGAGGGAACAGAGGAAACGGAGGGCCCGACCATCACGGACACCCTGCCGTATCCGCTCCCCGACTTCCTCCAAAAGGTCATCGCCCGCAAGAAATCCACCGAAGACGCCGACCTTCTTCTCCTTGGCGCCCTGGCCGTGATATCGGCCTGCCTTCCCGGAATCAGCGGGGAATATGACGAGCTCATCTTTTACCCCAACTTCTTCCTCTTCGTCACCGGCAATGCCTCCGCAGGCAAAGGCCGCCTCACCCTCTGCCGCGCCCTCGCGGAACCCATCCATGAAGAACTCCGGCAGCAGAACGAGGCCGAGAATGCCGAATACGAAAAGCAGCTTGCCGCTTACAATGCCTCCAAGAACAAGCAGAACCTGGATAAACCCAAAGCTCCGCCCCTCCGTATCCTTTTCATTCCCGCCAACACCAGCGCTACGGCCTTCTACCAGACACTTAGCGAAAACTACGAGAAAGGCCTCATGTTCGAAACCGAAGGCGACACCCTTGCCAACACCTTCGCCGCCGACCACGGCCACTACTCCGAAGGTTTCCGTCAGGCATTCCAGCATGAGCCCATCTCCTACTCCCGTCGCAAAGACAGGGAATACGTCAACGTCAAGCGCCCCCGCCTGTCGGCCGTCCTCTCCGGCACGCCCCGCCAGATCCAGAACCTTATCACCGACACCGAGAACGGTCTTTTCAGCCGATTCGTCTTCTACCGCCTTCCTACCCGTGTCACTTGGCACAACGTCTTTGCCAAAAGCGGCAATGGCAACATCAACGAATACTTTGCAGCCCTGGGCGCAGAATTCTTCGACTTCT
>JAFUWZ010000043.1 GCA_017471045.1 Bacteroidales bacterium | reverse complement strand
GTCCGCCTGCCGGAAGTACTGCATCTCACGGAGGAAAGTCCGGCGGAACGATGGATTGATGGCCGCCAGTTCCGGAAAGACCTTGCCGCGGATGCGGTTGCGGTGGATGGAAGTGTCGGCATTGGTGGCATCAATGTGGAAGTCCACACCGGCGCGCAGGGCAAAGTCCTCAATCTCACGCCGGGAGAAGGCCAGCAGCGGCCGGATGAGACGGACATTCTCCGCACCGGGCAGCGGCACATCTTCACGGATGCCTGCCAGACCGCGCAGTCCCGTGCCGCGCAGCAGGTGCAACAGGAGTGTCTCTGCATTGTCGTCGAGATTGTGCGCCACGGCCAGGTGCGTGAAGCCCTCTTCCCGGCACAACTCGGCGAACCAGCCGTAACGGATCTCGCGGGCTGCCATTTCAACGGAAATGCCGCGCTTCGAAGCGTATTGATCCGTTTCTACACGTTTAACGAAAAAAGGGACACCGCTTGTTTCGCACCAGTGCCGCACCAGTGCTTCATCGCCGTCGCTGTCCGCTCCCCTGAGCCCGAAATTGACGTGCGCCACGGCCAGGGGAAGCCGCCGCGCACTGTTCAGGAAGAGGTCCGCCATCGACATCGAATCGACACCGCCGCTGACCGCAAGAAGCGGCCTGCAGCCGGGCCGGCCGCCGGTCAGCCGTGCCAGCGTGCTGTCGAAGCGCCCCTGCATCCGATGTTATTTTTTCTTTTCACCGAATGTGTAGGAGAAACCGATGGAGAAGAGTTCCTTGAACTGGATGCCCTTGCCATCGTAATACTCGTCCTTGGTGCCCTTGCGGAGCTTGGGTACGAGCACGTTGTCATCATAGATCATATTGGTACGCAGGGTCACGGAGAAGAACTTCGTGATCTTGGCCTCGGCATTCACGTCCCAGTTGACCTTGATGTTCTGCGGTTTGTTGAGATAGTCGGAGAAGAGGACGAGGGAGGTTCCCACCTTGAAGTCCTGCACTTCGAGCTTGGCGTCCACCTTCAGCTGGGCACCGAGTTCGAAACGGGCGAACTGGTCTTCGGCATTGCCGTAGCGGGGACGGAGTTCCTCGGGCTTGACCATCGTCACCTTGCCTGTCAGAGGCGCAAAGTTGATGGCCACGTTCTTGGCCGGTGTATAGTCGATACCAAGACCGAGGGAAGTGTAGGCCGGCGCGAAGAAATCGGACACCAGGTCGTCGCCGCTGTAGCCCGGCGCGAACTGCGTGCGGAAGTTGTAAACAGCCGACAGGTAGAACTTCTCGGCGGCCTTGTAGCCGAATTTGCTGTCGAAGATCAGGCGGTCGTCGCTCTTCTTGAAGCCGGTCTCGAAACTCTCGATGAAGCCGTAGCCGGCCTGCAGTTCATTGGCCCAAAGGATCTTGCCCTTGGTCAGGTTGGCATAGAGGTCGGCATAGGTATTGAGCGTCAGCTGCCCGGCGCCGCCGGCTGCCCACTGCATCAGGGACAACTGCGAGAAGCCAATGGTCGTGGTGATGCCCTTGTTCCACTCCGCCTTCGGGGCTTCCGCCTCCGCGGGAGCCGCCTCCTGGGCGGTCAGGGCGAGGGTTGTGAAGATGGCACAAACGGCCAGTAAGATTCTTTTCATATCGTTTTCAGGTTAATTCAGATCAATAAGCTCTTGCAAAAATGACTCTCCGCCGGGAAGGCCTGCCGCTGTAGACACAGGTTCCCTCCTCTTCGCAGACACAGGAGTCGATGGGGATGCAGCGGATCGTGGCCTTGGTCTCCTCCTTGATCTTTTCCTCGGTCTCGGGCGTGCCGTCCCAGTGGCAGAGCAGGAAACCGCCCTTCTGGATCTCGGTCTTGAACTCCTCCCAGTCGTCGCACTTGCGGATGTTGGTCTCGCGGAAGCGGGCGGCCTTTTCATAGATGTTCTTCTGGATGTCATCCAGCAGTTCATGGACGTAGCGGTCAAGGCCCTCGACGGGGGCGCTGGCCTTCTCCAGCGTATCGCGGCGATGGACTTCCGCGGTGCCGTTCTGCAGGTCGCGGGGCCCCATGGCGATGCGCACGGGAACCCCTTTGAGCTCCCACTCCGCAAACTTGAAGCCGGGCCGCAGGTTGTCCCGGTCATCGATCTTGACGCTGTGGCCGAGGGCTTCGAAGGACTTCTTCAAGTTCTCCATCTCGGCCAGGACGGCGCTGCGCTCCTCGTCGGTCTTGTAGATCGGGACGAGCACGACCTGGATCGGCGCCAGGGCGGGCGGCAGCACGAGGCCGTTGTCATCGCCGTGCGCCATGATGAGCGCACCCATCAGGCGCGTGCTGACACCCCATGACGTTGCCCAGACATACTGCAGCTTCCCCTCCTTGTCGGTGAACTGGACGTCGAAGGACTTGGCGAAATTCTGGCCCAGGAAATGGGACGTACCCGCCTGCAGGGCCTTCCCGTCCTGCATCATTGCCTCGATCGTGAGGGTGTCCAGGGCTCCGGCGAAGCGCTCGTTCGGGCTCTTGTGGCCGACGATGACAGGCAGCGCCATGCAGTTGCGCACGAAGTCGGCGTAGACCTGTACCATCTCGTGGGCCTTGGCTTCGGTCTCCTGGGCCGTCGCATGGGCCGTGTGGCCTTCCTGCCAGAGGAATTCGGCCGTGCGCAGGAACAGGCGCGTGCGCATCTCCCAGCGCACGACGTTGCACCACTGGTTGCACAGGATCGGGAGGTCGCGCCAGGATTTGATCCAGTTCTTGTACGTGCTCCAGATGATGGTCTCGGAGGTGGGCCGCACGATCAGCTCCTCTTCCAGCCTGGCGGAGGGATCGACGACGACGCCCTTGCCGTCCGGGTCGTTCATCAGCCGGTGATGCGTGACGACGGCGCACTCCTTCGCGAATCCGGCGACATGCTCCGCTTCGCGGGAAAAGAAGGATTTGGGGATGAACAGGGGGAAATATGCATTCTGCACGCCGGTCTTCTTGAACATGCCGTCCAGGACGGACTGCATCTTCTCCCAGATGGCGTAGCCGTAGGGCTTGATGACCATGCATCCGCGGACGGCGGACTGCTCCGCCAGGTCAGCCTTGACGACCAGGTCGTTGTACCATTGGGAGTAATTTTCAGCGCGTGAAGTGACTTCTTTTGCCATGGTATTGTTTTTGTATAGTTCTGAAAAAAATATTATTATTGTGCAAATATACGATTTTTTAATAAGAGAGCAGAATATGAAAAAGCATTTGACACTGATTGTTTCGACAGCGCTGATGCTTGCATCGTGCGCTTCTGTTGCGGAGTATTCCCGGACGGCCGGGGACCAGCGGTTCCAGGACGGCGTGTACTCCAGACCTACCCGGGCGGCTGTCACGGACAAGACGGTGCAGTCTGAAGCCTCCGCTCTCGCGGAAAAGACTCGTGGTACAGACATTTATCTCCGTCGCGGACGGATCGATACGCTCTACATCCCCGAAAACAAGGCGGCCCAGTTCAAGTACAACTGGAAAGACAGCACCACGACGCTGACGATCGTGGATGAGGCCGATTACTACGACCGTTACGCCTGGAACTTCGGCTACGGCTACGGTTTCGAATGGGGATGGCCTTACTACCATTCTTGGTATGGACCCTGGCACCGGCCGTGGGGGTATTACTCCTCCTGGTACAGCCCGTGGTACAGTCCCTGGTATGGCTATGGCGGCTTCTATTCTTCCTGGTACAGCCCGTGGTATTGGGATCCGTTCTATGATCCTTTCTGGGATTACGGCCGGTACGGCTGGGGTCCCCACTACTATGACAGCTGGGCTTACGGCGGCTGGTACGGCCCCTGGGGGCCTTGGGGCTATGGTCCGAGACTCCCTTATCACGGCGGCTGGTATGGCCACGGACGCGAGGCCGTCTATACGCCCCGGATGTCGACGGTCGAAGGCTCCAACCGTCAGGTGACGGCGAACGGACAGCGCCGAAACACTTTCGGAGAGAATCCCAACGTGCGCAGAAGCGCTGCCGGCACCTCCGTCACCCGCTCTTCCGTCACCCGCTCTTCCGTCACCCGTGCCGCTTCGACCGGCTCTTATTCCGGCAGCAGCACCGCTCCCAACCGGCGGGCTTCGAGCTATGTGCGCCAGGCCGGATCCGGCTCTTCGTCCGGTTCGGCATCCCGCAGCTCTTCTTCCGGCATCAGCCGTTCTTCGGCCCGTTCCTATGGCAGCGGCAGTTCTTCCTCATCGGGCAGTTATTCCGGCTCCAGCCGCAGTTCCTCCAGCAGCTATTCCGGCAGCAGCCGCAGCAGCGGATATTCCGGCGGTTCCTCGTCGGGCGGATATTCCGGCGGCGGTCATAGCGGCGGCGGCAGCTTCGGCGGTGGCGGCGGTTCCTCCAGCGGCGGTGGCGGCCACAGAAGGTAAAGCATGACTCCCTGTCATTCTGGGCGCAGTGGAGGTTCTTCCGCTGCAACTCAGTGGATACGAAGTTGAACTATGAAAAAAATGAAAAGCATTATGAAAAAGATTCTGGCAATATCCATCTTCTGTCTGGCCGCCTTCTCGGCGGGAGCGCAGACCATGTACGACGCGATCAATTACGCGGACAACAACTACTACGGAACGGCCCGCAGCGCCGCTCTCGGCAATGCGGTGACGGCTGTGGGAGGCGATCTCGGAACGATCGGCATCAATCCCGCCGGTGCCGCCGTGGCCGGTTTCTCGCAGTTCACCCTCACCCCGGGTCTCAGCATCTCCTCTACCCAGTCGAGTTATGCCCCGATTGCATATGGTGCCGTCTCGGGTACTACGCCCGAATCCCAAACCCGTTTCATCATGCCGAACTTCGGTTTCATCATGAACATGGATACGGGGCGCAAGTACGGCATCAAGAATTTTACTTTCGGCATGACGCTCAACACGACCAACGTGTTTAATGAGCGCATGAGTGTCGGCGGCACCAACAACGATACCTCGATGATGGGCGAATTGGCCTATTTCGCGACCGGAATCCCCGGCAGTCAGATCGCTTCGGGCAATTCTTATTATGACACGGATTATTCCTGGCGGGACATCCTGGCTTTCCAGTCCGGTCTGATCTCGAACTACGGCGAAGGGGATGGGGACTATATCGGTTCTACGGAGGTGATTTTCGATGACGGGTCCATCGGTCTCGGCGGTCCTATCCGCCAGAGTTTTTTCCGCCAGCGTACGGGCTCCAAGTCCGATGCGGTCATCAATCTGGCATTCAACGTGGACGACAAACTCTATTTCGGCGGCAACGTCGGCATCATCTCCCTCACTTTCAAGGAGAGTATCAACCGTGCCGAGTCGGCGGTCAATCAGAATGACTTCGCGCTGATCCTGGATGACATGGAGACGGCCTGGCTCAACGGCCGCGAACGCTATAGCCTGGAGACGGACGGTACCGGCATTTACGGCAAGTTCGGCCTCATCTGGCTGCCCGTCGAGGGCCTGCGCCTCGGTGCGGCCGTCAAGACCCCGACCCTGCTCAATATCTCCGAACGCTGGCTGTGGGATGCGGTTTGCAATTTCGAAGGTTTCAACTCCAATCTGTACGAGACTCCTGTAGGAGATTATACCTATCAGCTGGTTACGCCGTTCAACTTCAACCTCGGTGCCGCCTACACGCTGGGCAGCCAGGCGATGCTGTCGGTAGACTGGGAGCGTACGGATTTCCGTTCGATGCGTTTCCGCGAGGCGGACCGCAGTTTCGGTTACGGCTCCTTCAGCGAGGACAACGAGTACATCCGCCAGAATGCCGGTGTCACCAACAACTTCCGCGTCGGTGCCGAATACAAGGTCACTCCGGCCTTCGCCTTGCGCGCCGGTTATTCCTATAAGAATTATGCCGAGAAGAAAGCCAACGTGCAGGACCTGACCCACACGGCCTCCCTGGGCTTCGGTTACTCCTCGCCGGGCTCTTTCTTCCTGGATGCGGCTGTCCGCTACACCCAGTGCCCGGACAACTGGTACTATCCTTACGACGACTATCTCGATGTGCGTTCCCCGGAGGTCTGCGTGTCCAACAACCTGATGGATGTGATCCTGACCCTCGGCTGGCGCTTCTAAGATCCCGGTCTGATAAAGAAATGGGCTGATTTCATGTCAGCCTTTTTTCATTAGATAGGTATTGGCGGCAGGACCTTCGTTGAAGAGGAGGTCGAGGATGGAGAGGCCCGGGATGAAGCCGAATTTCGGGGAGAAGACTTGGTAATAAGGACGCGCGAGCCCCAGGTCTTCCATGATATGATCGGGGCGTTTGGGATGGATGACTTCCCGCAGGTCTTCGCCGTAGCGCTCGCTTCCGGGAGGGACGAATCCCTCCGTCAGGCGGAGTTCCACCGGCAGGTGCAGCTGCTCCAGGGCCCAGCGGGTCAGCATCAGATCCCACTCCAGCGCTCGCTCAGGCCGGCTGTCCATCAAGGCGAACAGCGAGTCTCTGTAATGGTCGAAAAACGGTGCGCTCTTGTAGGCTGACTCGATGGCGCGCTGCGTGCGGAGCAGCCAGGGGGTGCTGTAGTCCATCCGGATCTGACAGATCGGCTGTGCAAAAGGATTGCCGTCGTGCATGATGGGGAAGTTGAGGTCCTGCACGCCATCCGCGGCGTAGATGCGGCAGCGGTTGCGGTAACTCTGCTTCTGATAATACTCCCAGGCTTCGATCCAGACCTCAGACGCAATCACCCTGTCCGCAGACAGGGTGATATCTTTCGCCATGACGGCAAAATACGCGACAGGCGGGAAATAGGCTGCAGACAGGAGCACGGCCGCTAGTCGATCACGCCCTTCTCGGAGGCGTCGTTGCCCCGGACGATGCCTCGCTTCGAATTCTTGATGAACGCGAGGATCGTATCTTTCTCCACGGACTGCGGGAAGCCGGCCTCGACCTTGGCGCAGCCGTCGGAGATATTGTAGCCCTGAAAATAGATCGTGTCGTAGATGTCCTTGATGTTGCGGATCACGTCGGACTCGAAGCCGCGGCGGCGCAGGCCGACGATATTGACGCCCGCATAGCAGATCGGATCCCTGCCGCAGATCGAATACGGCGGGATGTCCTTGTTGACCTTGCAGGCGCCGCCCACCATCGCGTGCGTGCCGATGTGGCTGAACTGATGCACCTTGGTGCCTCCGCCGATGATGGCCCAGTCGTCCACGTCCGTCTCGCCGGCGATGCCGACGTAGCTCGTCAGGATGCAGTGGTTGCCCACGCGGCAGTCATGCGCGATATGCACGTAGGACATAATCAGCGTATTGTTCCCGACCTTGGTGACGCCCTTGCCGCTGGCATTGGTGCCGCGGTTGATCGTGGCGCACTCGCGGATCGTGACGTGGTCTCCGATCTCGACATAAGTGACCTCACCGTCGTATTTCAGGTCCTGGGGGATGGCGCCGACGACGGCGCCGGGGAAAACTTCGCAGTCGTTGCCCATCCGTACATAGGAATAGATGACGGCGTGGGGATGGATCTTGCAATTGTCGCCGATGACGACGTCTTTGTCTATGTAGGCATATGGCCCGACCTCGATGTTTTCGCCGAGCTTGGCTTCCGGACTTACATAGGCAAGGGGGTGGATGTTGGACATATTCTGATTACTTTTGATGCTGGATGGCGGCCCGGATCTCCTGGGCGGCGCGGGTGTTGATGGCGTGGCCCGGTTTGCAGGCCGTTACCCGGGCGCGGAGGAAGCCTCCGGACAGGCGCAGGTCGCCCATCAAGTCGAGGAGCTTGTGCCGTCCGCACTCGTCGTTGAAATGGAGCTTGAGGTTGTTGAGGTAGCCCTTATCGCTGATTTTCAGCTTCTTGACATTAAAGAGGGAGCACAACTCGTTCAACTGGTCCTCCGGGATGGGATGCTCCACGATGACGATCGCGTTGTCCACGTCTCCGCCTTTGACCAGACCCATCTGGAAAAGATAGGCAATCTCGTGCAGGAAGACGAACGTGCGGCAGGGACCGATCTGGGTCGCGTAATCCACCGTCTTGTCCCAGTGGACCTGCTGGATCCCAAGGACGCGGGAATTGAAATCGATGGTGGCGTCGTAGGAGGCTTCCGGGGCCGGTTCGATCCGGATGTTGGATCCTCGCTTTTCGTCGATGATCTCAATGGGCTCCGTCAGTTCGATATATTTGCGGTCTTCGACCTGTCTGGCCAGGCCGTCAGCGGCGATGGCCTCAATGTAAGGCCGGGCACTGCCGTCCAGGATGGGGACTTCAATGTTGTCAATCTCGATGACGGCGTTATCCACGCCCAACCCGGTCAGGGCGGAAAGGAGATGCTCTACCGTATGGATTTCGATCTCGCCGTTGGAAAGGGTCGTACTGCGGGATGTGTCGGAGACAAATTCGCCGAGGGCGGGCAGGAAGGCGTCCGGGCCGATATCCGTACGTACGAATACCAGGCCCGTATCCGGACTGGAGGGTTTCAATGTCAGATGGGCGAACTGCCCGGTATGGAGACCTTTCCCTTCGAAAGAGTAATATCTTTTGAGCGTATGCTGCTTCATTGCGTTCTAACCAATGCAAAAATTAGTCCGCAAAGATAAGAAGAAACAATTTAGAAAGCAACTATTTGTCTTCGCCGGCTTGTTTGAAGCGGGCGTAACTCTTCAGATACAACTGGCGGTCAATGGCCGGGGAACCGAAGATCACCTGCCCCGGTTTGCGGACGTTTCCGATCACGCCCGCCTGGGCGCAGACGGTCGTGTTGTCCGCGAGGGTGATGTGGCCGACGATGCCGACCTGACCGGCCAGGATGCAGTTCTTGCCGATCTTGGTCGATCCGGCAATGCCGCACTGGGCCGCCATCACGGTGTTGTCCCCGATCTGGACGTTGTGCGCGATCTGGCAGAGGTTGTCGATTTTGACGCCGTTGCCGATGACGGTCGCCTCCATCTCCGCGCGGTCAATGGTGGTACAGGCCCCGATCTCGACATTGTTGCCGATTATGACCTTGCCGAGGTGCTCGATCTTTTCCCAGCTCCCGTCGCTCTGCGGCACGTTGCCGAATCCGTCCGAGCCGATCACGCTGTTGGCGTGGAGGATCACGTTGTCACCGATCACCATCCCCGGGTAGATGCGTACGCCGGGGTAGAGGATGCATCGGCTGCCGATGGTGGTCCCTTCGCCGATATAGACGTTTTCGTAGATTTTGGTGTAGTCGCCGATCCGGCAATGCCTGCCGATGCGGGTGAAATCGCCGACATAGACTTTCTTGCCCAGGCGGGCGGAGCAGGCGACACTGGAGCGGAGGCCCCGGTGCCGGCGGAAGGATTTCTTCTGGTCGGAGACGTATTTCAGCAACTGGGCGATCGCAGCGTAGGCGTTGTCCACCCGGATGAGCGTGGGAGTGACGGCCTGTTTGGCCGCAAAGTCCTTGTTCACCAGCAGGATGCCGGCCCGGGTGGTATAGACGTATTGCTCATATTTGGGGTTGGCGAAGAAACAAAGCTGCCCAGCCTTCCCGGTTTCAATCTTCGAGAATGAGGTGACGGTGGCGTTCGGATCTCCCTCAACCGTGCCTTTGAGAACCTTGGCCAGTTCCGCTGCGGTAAATTTCATTTCAAATCTGTTATAAGCGGATGCAAATCTACAACATTTTTTGCATAAATTGAAGGAAATCCTTATCTTTGCAAAGTGTTTGAGATAGGGGCCGCGCGGTTCCTATCTTTTATTTTTGAAAAGATGGACAAAGAACTTTTTTATAAGGTCGTGGAGACCGCGGCCGCGGAGCGCGGCCTCATCGTCGCGGACATTGCATACGATGATGATGACAATGTGTTCGAAGTGACGATCGACAAGCCCGAAGCGGATGTCGAACTCGCCGATTGCGAATATGTGCACCGGGCGGTCCTGTCCGCCTTCGACCGCGATGTCGAGGATTATTCCCTGACCGTAACCTCCGTCGGCATTGATGCCGACGAAGCTGATGAGATGTTGAAATCAACAAACGAATAAACGATAACAATGGAAAAAGAACAAGTTGTGACTCTGATCGATGCCTTCAAGGATTTCAAGGAGGAAAAAAATATCGACAGACCCGTGATGATGGGCGTCCTCAAGGACGTGTTCCTCACCCAGATCGCCAAGACCTTCGGCTCTTCCGACAATTTCGACGTCATCGTCAACGTCGACAAGGGAACCTGCGAGATCTACCAGAACTTCGAGATTGTCGAAGAGGTTGTCGATCCCAATGCGGAGATGACGTCCGAGCAGGTGGCCGCCCTGACCGGCGATGACGACTACGAGGTCGGCGATACTTATACCAAGAAATTCAACCTGCAGGATTTCGGCCGCCGCGGCATCCTCAATATCCGCCAGAACCTCCAGGGCCGCATCATGGACATCGAAAAGGCCAACGTCTATAAGAAGTATTCCGAGAAGGTCGGTGAAATCTTCATCGGCGAGGTGTACCAGACATGGTCGAAGGAAGTGCTGATCCTCGACGAGGACGGCAACGAGCTCCACATCCCCCGCAGCGAGCAGATCCCGGGCGAGCACTTCAAGAAAGGAGACACGGTCCGCGCCATCATCAAGACCGTGGAGATGAAGAACAACACGACCCCCTACATCGTGCTCTCCCGTACGTCCAACGAGTTCCTCGAGCGGCTCTTCGAGCAGGAGGTCCCCGAGATCGTGGACGGCCTGATCACGATCAAGAAGGTGGTCCGCGTCCCCGGCGAGCGCGCCAAGGTCGCCGTCGAATCCTACGACGAGCGGATCGATCCGATCGGCGCCTGCATCGGCGTCAAGGGCGGCAGGATCCTCGGCATCGTGCGCGAACTGCGCAACGAGAATATCGACGTCCTCCAGTGGACCGGCAACCCGTCTTTGCTGATCCAGCGCGCCCTCAACCCGGCCCGCGTCTCTTCCGTGGACATGGGGTCCTCGCCCGAGGACAAGGTGAAGGTTTACATGCAGCCTGACGAGGTCAAGAAGGGTATCGGCCGCAACGGCTGTAACATCCAGCTGGCCGGCATGCTGGTGGACCGCGAGATCGAAGTGTGGCGCGAACTCCCGAAGGAAGAGCTCGACAATGCCGAGGAGGATGTCCTGCTCAGCGAGTTCTCCAACGAGATCGATCAGTGGATCATCGACAAGCTCGAGTCCATCGGCTGCGACACCGCCAAGAGCGTCCTGGCCCTCTCCGCCGATGATATCGCCAAGCGGGCCGACCTCGAGGACGAGACGGTGGAAGAGGTGATGAAGATCCTCCGTGCCGAATTTGAAGACTAACCAGAAACAAATAAAGGGGTAAATATGGCAGAAATCAGATTAAGCAGAATCATCAAGCAATACAACATCGGTCTCCAGGACCTGGTCGACTTCCTGAACAAGCAGGGCGCCGGCATTGAGGAGGCCAATCCCAACCTGAAGGTCTCCGACGAATACATGGCGGCGGTTTCCAAGCAGTTCGGCAAGGATCTCGAGATGAAACAGGCTGCCGAGAAGGTGGATATCAAACTCAATGAGATCCTTGAAAAGACGGGACGGCGCCAGAGCAAGGTGGAAGAGGAGGAGGAAGAACTCGTCCAGGAGACGGTGATCAAGAGCACCCTCTTCCAGAAGGAGAAGAGTACGCCCGAACCTGCACCAGCTCCGGCTCCTGCTCCGGAGCCGGCCTCTGTGCCTGAGCCCGCTCCCGAGCCCGAACCCGCGCCGGCCCCGGAACCTGAACCTGAACTGGAATCCGCGCCGGCTCCGGCCCCGGAACCTTCACCGGCCCCTGAGCCGGAACCGGAATCCGTCGTCGCTCCCGAGCCCGAGGTGAAAGCCTCCGAAGCGGAACCGTCCGCCCCTCAAACTGAGTCCACCCCTGCTCAGAGCGTGGCCGAGACGGCTCCCGTCGAGGAGAAAAAGGCGGAGACGCCGGCTGAGACCGGCGGCCTGAAGATCGTCGGCAAGATCGACATGTCCCAGTTCGAGAAGAAAAAGTCCAAAGGCAAGCGCGAGCGTATCGCCAAGGGCCGCGAAAAGGTCGATGTGGGCAAGGTTGAGGCTGACAATGTCCGCCGCGACCCCAAGAAGGACCAGAAGCCCGCTGCCGGCTCCGGCCGCAAGGATCGGCGCAAGAACGACCGCTTCAAGCCCGCGATGACCGAGGCCGAGCAGGAGGAGATGCAGAAGCAGATCCAAAAGCAGGTCAAGGATACTTACGCCAAGATGAATGAGGGCAAGAAGAACAACTTCGGCGCCAAGTACCGCAAGGAAAAGCGCGAAGCCGCTTCCCTGCGTGCGATGGAGGAAATGGAGCAGGTGGCCGCCGAGAAAAAGATCCTGAAGGTGACCGAGTTCGTCACGGTCAACGACCTGGCGACCCTGATGAACAATACCCCCGTCGTCAAGGTCATCGGCGCCTGTATGAGCCTCGGCCTGATGGTGTCCATCAACCAGCGTCTCGATGCCGAGACCCTCGTGCTGGTCGCCGAAGAGTTCGGCTATAAGGTCGAGTTCGTGACGGCCGAGATCTCCGAGGAGATCAGCAGCAACGAGCAGGAAGACCGTCCCGAGGATCTTGTCTCCCGTCCGCCGATCATCACGGTGATGGGTCATGTGGACCACGGTAAGACTTCCTTGCTGGACTATATCCGCAAGTCGAACGTCATCGCCGGAGAGGCCGGCGGCATCACCCAGCACATCGGTGCCTACAGCGTCGAGCTGGACGACGGCCGTCGCATCACCTTCCTGGACACCCCGGGTCACGAAGCTTTTACGGCCATGCGTGCCCGCGGCGCCCAGATGACCGACCTTGCGGTCATCATCATCGCGGCCGATGATGCCGTAATGCCCCAGACGCGGGAGGCCATCAACCATGCGCAGGCCGCCGGCGTCCCGATGGTCTTTGCCATCAACAAAATTGACAAGCCCGGCGCCAATCCCGACACCATCCGCCGCCAGCTCTCCGAGATGAATATCCTCGTCGAGGACTGGGGCGGCAAGTACCAGTGCCAGGAGATTTCCGCCAAGAAGGGCATCAACGTGGATAAGCTCCTTGAGAAGGTGCTCCTCGAAGCGGAGATCCTCGAGCTCAAGGCCAACCCCGACAAGCTCGCATCCGGCGCCGTGATCGAGTCTTCCCTTGACAAGGGCCGCGGCTACATGGCCACCGTCCTGGTCCAGCAGGGCACCCTCCACGTCGGTGACTGTGTCCTGTGCGGCAGTTTCTACGGCCGTGTCAAGAACATGTTCAACGAGCGCGGGGCCAAGGTCCAGGAAGCCGGTCCTTCGACGCCGGTCTTCATCCTCGGCTTGAACGGTGCACCTGCCGCCGGTGAGAAATTTGTCGTGATGGCAGACGAGAAGGAGGCCAAGAGCATCGCCAACAAGCGCGAGCAGCTCCTCCGCATCCAGGGCATCAAGACCCAGAAGCACATGACCCTCGAAGAGATCGGCCGCCGCATCGCGATCGGCAACTTCAAGGAACTCAACGTCATCGTCAAAGGCGATGTGGACGGCTCCGTCGAGGCTCTGTCCGATTCCCTGATCAAGCTCTCCACCGAAGAGGTCAAGGTCAATGTCATCCACAAGGCCGTGGGTGCCATCTCCGAGTCCGATATCCTGCTGGCGCAGGCCTCGGATGCCGTCATCATCGGCTTCCAGGTCCGTCCGACCGTCGAGGCCCGCAAGTCCGCCGAGAAGGAGGGCATTGAGATTCGTCTCTATTCCGTCATTTACGACGCCATCAACGAGGTCAAGGACGGTATCGAAGGCATGCTTGAGCCGGAGAAGAAGGAAGAAGTCACCGCCACCGCCGAGGTCAAGCAGACCTTCCGCATCAGCAAGGTCGGCACGATCGCCGGCTGCCTGGTGCGCGACGGCAAGATGGTCGCCAAGTCCAAGGTCCGCCTCATCCGCGATGGCATTGTCATCTACACCGGCGAGCTGTCCTCCCTGCAGCGTGGCAAGGACACCGCCAAGGAAGTCTCTGCGGGCATGGAATGCGGTATGGGCATCGCCGGCTACAACGACATCAAGGAAGGCGACGTGATCGAAGCCTTCCAGATCGTCGAGATCAAACGGACGCTGTAAAGGAGAGCGGGGGAGACCCCGCTACTCCATCAGTTTCTTGTACTTGAAACGCTTCGGCTCTTCGTCGCCGAGGCGTTGTTTTTTATTCTCCTCGTATTCGGCGTAGCTACCTTCGAAGAAATAGACCTGCGAGTCGCCTTCAAAGGCCAGGATGTGGGTGGCGATGCGGTCGAGGAACCAGCGGTCGTGGGAGATGACGACGGCGCAGCCGGCGAAATGGTCCAGGCCTTCCTCCAAGGCGCGGATCGTGTTGACATCCACGTCGTTGGTCGGCTCGTCGAGCAACAGGACATTGCCTTCGTCCTTGAGGGTCAGGGCCAGGTGCAGGCGGTTGCGTTCACCGCCGGACAGGATGCCGCATAGCTTTTCCTGGTCGGCGCCGGAGAAGTTGAAACGGGAGACGTAGGCCCGGGCATTGACCTCCCGGTTGCCCAGGCGTACCCAGTCGCTGTCCCCGGCGATGGTCTGATAGACCGTCTTGTCCGGATCGATGCGCTTGTGCTGCTGGTCCACGTAGGAGATCTTGGCCGTATCGCCGAGGGTGATCGTGCCCGTGTCTGGCTGCTCCAGGCCCATGATCAGGCGGAAGAGCGTGGTCTTGCCGGCGCCGTTGGGGCCGATGACGCCTACGATGCCGGCCGGCGGCAGGACGAAACTGAGGTGCTCGAAGAGCAGCTTGTCACCGTAGGCCTTGGATACGTCGTGGAACTCGATGACCTGGCTGCCCAGGCGCGGGCCGTTGGGGATGTAGATCTCGAGGTTGGCCTCTTTCTCCTTGGCATCGGCCGAAGCCAGCTTCTCGTAGGCGCCCAGACGCGCCTTCTGCTTGGCATGGCGGGCTTTCGGAGCCATCCGGACCCATTCCAACTCCCGCTCGAGAGTCTTGCGGCGCTTGCTCGCCTGCTTCTCTTCCTGCTGGAGGCGGATGCTCTTCTGCTCCAGCCAGGAGGAATAGTTTCCCTTCCAAGGGATGCCCTCGCCGCGGTCGAGCTCGAGGATCCAGCCGGCGACGTTGTCCAGGAAATAGCGGTCGTGGGTGACGGCGATGACCGTGCCTTTGTATTGCTGCAGATGCGCTTCCAGCCACTGGATGGATTCGGTGTCGAGGTGGTTGGTCGGTTCGTCCAGCAGCAGCACGTCCGGCTGGCGCAGCAGCAGTCGGCACAGGGCCACCCGTCTCCGCTCGCCGCCGGACAGGGTGGCGACCTTGGCGTCCACGGGCGGACACTGGAGGGCGTCCATCGCCCGTTCCAGCTTGGCGTCGATCTCCCAGCCGTCGCAGTGCTCGATCTGCTCGGTCAGCTCGCCCTGCCTTTCGATCAGGGCGTTCATCTGCTCGTCGTCCATCGGCTCCATGAACTTGAGGTTGATCTCCTCATACTCCTTGAGCAGGGCCATCACCTCGCCGACGCCTTCCTGGACGACCTCGAGGACGGTCTTGTCCGGATCCATCTGCGGCTCCTGCTCCAGGTAGCCGACCGAATAGCCGGGCGCCCAGACCACTTCGCCCTTGTAGAACTTCTCCACCCCGGCGATGATCTTCATCAGGGTCGATTTGCCGGAGCCGTTCAGACCGATGATGCCGATCTTGGCG
>JAFUWZ010000042.1 GCA_017471045.1 Bacteroidales bacterium | reverse complement strand
CAGTTCCATCCGGAAGTCGAGCACAGCCTGATGGGCCGCCAGCTGCTGGAGAATTTTGTCGTCGGAATCTGCGGCAGCCGGCGCGAATGGACCAACACCTCCTTCATTGAGACGACCGTCGCGGAACTGAGAGCGCGTCTGGGTACGGACGAGGTGGTGCTGGGACTGAGCGGCGGCGTGGATTCGACCGTCGCGGCCGCCCTTCTCCACCGGGCCATCGGCGAGCGCCTGCACTGCATCTTCGTCAACCACGGCCTGCTCCGCAAGAACGAGTTCGAGGATGTGTTGAAAGTCTATCAGGACCTGGGGCTCAATGTCACGGGCGTGGACGCTTCGGCGCGTTTTTACGCCGATCTGGCCGGCGTGACGGATCCCGAGCAGAAGCGCAAGATCATCGGTGCTGATTTCATCAAAGTCTTCGACGAAGCGGCGTCTGCCATCCCGGGCGTGAAGTGGCTGGCGCAAGGCACGATCTACCCCGACCGCATCGAGAGCCTGAACATCACCGGCAAAACGATCAAGTCGCACCACAACGTGGGCGGTCTGCCCAAGACGATGCAGCTGCAGCTCTGCGAACCGCTGCGCTGGCTTTTCAAGGATGAAGTGCGCGAGGTCGGGCGGCATCTGGGCATTCCGGAGTCGCTGATCGGCCGCCATCCCTTCCCGGGTCCGGGTCTGGCCGTACGCATCATGGGAGAAATCACGCCGGAGAAGGTCCGGGTCATCCGCGACGCGGACGACATCTTCGTGCGCGGACTGCGCGAATGGGGACTCTACGACAAGGTCTGGCAGGCAGGCGCCGTCCTGCTGCTGGACAAGACGGTCGGCGTCCTGGGCGACGAGCGTTCTTTCGCCAATGCGGTGGCGCTGCGGGCCGTGACGAGCATCGATGCGATGACCGCGGACTGGGCGGCCCTCCCCTACGAATTCCTGCGCCACATCAGCAACGAGATCATCAACAAGGTGCAGGGCGTCAACCGCGTCTGCTACGACATCAGTTCGAAACCGCCGGCAACGATCGAGTGGGAATAGGCGATTGGAACGGGAGCCGCCGTGCATTTGAAGAAGCATTCCCCGACAGGGTTCTTTCTTGCTTCTACAGATGCACGGCGGCTCCCGTCAGCGGGCGTCTGTCCTATTTCATCAGGAAAGGATAGACGTCCGTACCTTTGAGGGCGAGGCAGGTGCCGCGGGCCACGGCCTTGAGCGGATCCTCCGCGATGTGAAAAGGGATGTTGACCTTCTCGGAGAAACGCTTGGCGATGCCGCGCAGCAGCGATCCGCCGCCGGCCAGCCAGATACCGTTCACCACGATGTTGGAGTAGAGCTCCGGCGGGGTGCGCTGGAGCACCTTGATGATCTCACTTTCGATCTTGGCGATCGTCTTGTCGATACAGCCGGCGACCTCGCTGTAGGTGATTTCCGCCTGCGTCGGGTGCGCGGTCACGATGTTCCGGCCAATGACCAGATACGGTTTCGGCTCCTCTTCGGGAGGCAGCTGCTGCAACACGGACCCGACCGAGAACTTGATCTGCTCGGCCGTCGTACGTCCGATGCTGATGTTGTGCTGCTGGCCCATGTAGTCGATGATATCCGTCGTAATCTCATTGCCGGCCACGTGGATGCTCGAAGACTCGACGATACCGCCCAGCGAAATGACGGCGATCTCGGTCGTTCCGCCACCGATATCGACGACCATGTTGCCGTTCGGAGCCGTCACGTCCAGTCCGATACCCAAGGCGGAAGCCATCGGCTCATAAATCATGTACAGTTCGTGGGCACCTGCATGGGACGCAGAGTCGCGGATGGAACGCATGTCCACGGGCGTGGAACCGCCGGGGATGCCGACGACCATCTTGAGCGTCGGGGCAAAGAGGCCTTTCTTCTTGCCGGTCGCCTTGTGGATGAAGCCGGTCAGCATCATTTCGGCCGCATCGTAGTCGGCGATGACACCGTTCATCAGCGGACGGATGGTATAGATGCGGGGATTGGTATGTTCCTCGATCAACTGCGCTTCATTGCCGATTGCGAAAAGCTTGGCGGTCTTGGTCTCGATCGCGATGATGCTGGGCTCGTCGAGGACGACTTTATCGTCCCGCAAAATCACGGTGTTGGCCGTGCCCAGATCAATTGCCAACTCTTGCTTGAATAGTGCCATGGTATAAACGGGTTACTGCCTCACAAAAAGGAAAGGACTTGCAATGTAGGAAAAAAAACTGAATTTCGCTACGACTATCCGAAAAACGACATAGCGACCAGCGCCCGGCTGGACTTGCCGTCGATGCAGATGCGGAGCGGTGCGTCCAGGCGTACGTGTCGGACATATTGCGAGTCGGAGACCGCCGCCAGGGCGTCCAGAGCCGCGAAATCCATCCGGTCTTCCCGGCGGGCATAGGGATTGACGTTGATATAGCCGACATTGAACGAAGTCAGGTTCTGGAAAAAATGCGTCCCCTGGCTCGGGTCGATCTGGAAATCCTTCAGCGAGCATTCGACAATCGCCTTTGCCTCCGAGATGTCACTCCACCGGACCGGTACCCCCAGTGAAGGCTGGGTCGTCCCCCAGCGGCCGAAGCCGATCAGCACGTAGCCCACGCCTTCCTGCTGCATCTGCGCGTTGAGCGCCGAGATTTCCCGGGCTATCTCCCAGGTTTTCAGCACGTCCCAGGCCGACTCCTTCAGATAGACGATATCCCGGACGCCCTCGACCCAGCCCGTCCCCAGGGCACAAGCCGAGGTCAGGAAGGCTCCGGACGGATCGATCTGATCCCAGTTGACCTCCGCATAGCGCGTATCTACCGAGATCGGACGGACCTGCAGTACCGTAAATACAGTCTCCCCTTCCGCGTTGACATCGGCTGCAAACTCGATCTCCACGTCACATTTCATCTCTTCCCGGGTGATCTCCAGCAGGCGACCGGTGATCTGGGCCAGGGGCAGCGTGTTGTATTTCAGCATCTGGGCGAAAGTGATGTATTTCGGCCCTTCGGGGTAGGCGGAATCCACGATCCGCATGTTGCCGACGTCCCAGGTGGAAGCGACCTTGGCAAACGACGGGAAGCCGTAGCAGCCCGTCACGTTGAGTTTGACGAGGTTGACCGAATCACTGACCGAAGTCTTGAACTCCTCGGGGCGCAGGCTGAGGGCATAGACCGTCTTCTGCGTCTCGCTCATCGTCAAGTCCGGCGTCGAAGTCTGCAGGACATGCTTGGGGTATCGGGGCGAGAAACGCAGGACCTGCTCCCCGTCCACGACCGCCTTGCCCAGACCGTAGGCCAGTTTGACGATGCCCTCCTCAGCCTTTTCGTGACCGACGGGATAGAAATTGATCGAGCGCGCCACCCCCGACAGGGTCGGGAAGAAATAGCCGCCTTCCTCGCTCCCGCACACTTCCTGGATCACGATCGCCATCTTTTCCTCCGACATCACGTTGCCGGAAGAGACGACATAGCCCCGCGCCGAAGCGAAGAAGGTGCTGGCGTACACGCTCTTGATCGCTTTCGAGATCAGGCGCAACTGCTGGTCTTCGTTTTCAACATGCGGCACCATATAGGTCGAGTACACGCCGGCGAAGGGCTGATGGTAGGAGTCCTCCAGCTTGGAAGACGAGCGGATCGCCAGCGGCCGCTTCGAGACCCGGGCAAACACCCGCAGCGTATCCAGCAGTTCCTGGGGCAGACGGGATGCGACAAACTCCGACAGGATGTCGATATCCGTCGTATCGGCGTTGATAATGTATTTCAAGCCGTTCTCCGCGATGAAACGGTCAAAGAAATCCGTCGTGATGACCAGGGTGCGGGGCACCATCACGTGCACGTCCTCCCAAAGGTCGTACAGATTGTATTTCTGCAGGATGTGGTTCAGGAAGGCCAGGCCGCGGGCCTTGCCGCCCAGCGAACCGCTGCCGAACCGAGAGAACCAGATCGTATCATTGAAGATCTCCGCATTGAACGCGGCCACGACGCCCAGCGCCTGGCTGATCCGGAAATCGTGGATCAGCTTGAGGTCCGCACCCCGATGCGACTCGATGTCGGCATAATCCGAAGAACGGATCGGCTTGAGCGCCCGCGCCAGCGGGAACAGGCCCCGGGCATAGAGCCACTTGGAGAGGTAGTTGTTGTCCGTCAGGTGGCGGAAAGCCTGCGGCGGGATCTGCCGAAGCACAGCCTCGAACTCGTGCAGGTCGTGCGCCCGGGCGATTTCGGCCCCGCTGTCCGGATTCTTGACGACAAAATCGCCGAAACCGAACTCACGCTCCATATAGTCTTCCAATTCCTGGGTCAGGATCTTGGAGCGCTTGTTGAGAAAGCCTACACCCAGTTCGCGCGCGACTTCGCGCATATTCTCCTGGGAGGACTGCATCAGGAAAGGCATCCTGGGGTCGTCGGCGCGGATCAGCCGGCACAGGTCCACGCCGGCATCCGACTTCTCATCTGCGCGTTTGTCCCCTTTCTTCAGGACGAAACCCACGTCCGAGATGACACCGAGCAGGTTGTTCTTGTACTTCTGGTACAAAGAAAGGGCATCCGTATAATTGGTAGCCAGCAGGAGTTTGGGGCGCGAACGCTTCCGTGCAAGTTGCTGCCGCTCATTGAGCGTATCCTTGATGGACTCGATATTCTGCTGCAGGACGATCTTGTACAGGGCCGGCAGATAGGTTGAGATGTAGCGGATCGAATCCTCGACAAGGAGGATGGCCCGCACACCGGCGCCGAGGACATCGTTCTCGGCATTCTTGCGGTCCTCGATCAGCTTGATGATCGCAATCAGCAGGTCGGCTGAATTGTTCCATCTGAAGATGTAATCGATGCAGGAAGTGTCGTAGTTCTCGAACTTGCGGTACACCTCCCGGGAGAAGGAACTCATCAGCACGATCGGCATGTCAGGATCGAAGGCCTTGGCACGGGCCGAGAAATCAAAGACGCTGATCTCACCCACATAGTACATGGTGATCACGAGATCGAACCGCTCCCCTCTCTCCAGCAAGTCCAGCGCCTGGACTGTCGTTTCCACCCGGTAAATTTCAGGCGGATTGCTCAGCTCCAGTTCCGCGTATTCCTGGGAGATCTGTTTCTCAATACGACCGTCCTCCTCCAGGGAGAAACGGTCGTAACTGCTGCAGATGAGCAGGATCCGACGGACCCTGCGGGCCATCAATGCCGATGCTTCTTTCATATCATTCTATACCAGTCCCTGGTCCATCATGGCATTGGCCACCTTGATGAAACCGGCGATGTTGGCACCTTTGACATAATTGACATAACCATCCTCTTCCGTTCCATAGCGCAGGCAGGCGGCATGGATGTCGGACATGATCCGGTGCAGCTGCGCATCCACCTCCTCGGCCGTCCACTTCTGGCGAATGGAGTTCTGGGACATTTCCAGGCCGGAAGTCGCCACGCCGCCGGCATTGGACGCCTTGCCCGGCGAATAAAGGATCCTGGCGCGCTGGAAGACCTCGATCGCCTCCGGCGTCGAAGGCATGTTGGCGCCCTCCGTGACGCAGTAGCAGCCGCCGGCTACCAGCGCGCGGGCCGCGTCGCCGTCAAGCTCATTCTGTGTCGCACAGGGCATCGCGATGTCGCAGGCGATCTTCCAGGGCTTTTCGCCCGGGAAATACTGCGCGCCCGGGTACTTCACCGCATACTCCTTGATGCGGCCGCGAAGGACATTCTTGAGATGGAAGACATAAGCCATCTTTTCTTCGTCCAGCCCATCCGGATCATAAACGAAGCCATCGGAATCCGACAGCGTGACGACTTTCGCGCCCAGGCGCAGCGCTTTCTGTGCCGCATACTGGGCCACGTTGCCGGCACCGGAGATGACAACCGTCGCGCCTTCGAAAGATTTTCCGCGGGTCGCGAGCATTTCCTGCGCGAAATAACAGGCGCCGTAACCGGTGGCTTCGGGGCGCAGCAGGCTGCCGCCCCAGGCCAGCCCCTTGCCGGTCAGGGTACCGGTAAATTCATCGCGCAGGCGCTTGTACTGGCCGAACAGGAAACCGACCTCCCGGCCGCCGACGCCGATATCTCCGGCAGGGACATCGGTATCTGCACCGATATATTTCTGAAGCTCCGTCATGAAGGACTGGCAGAAGCGCATGACTTCCGCATCGGACTTGCCGCGCGGATTGAAGTCCGAACCGCCTTTGCCGCCTCCCATCGGCAGGGTGGTCAGGCTGTTCTTGAACGTCTGCTCGAACGCGAGAAACTTCATGATGCTGAGGTTGACGCTCGGATGGAAACGGATGCCGCCCTTGTAAGGGCCGATCGCACTGTTCATCTGGACGCGGAACCCGCGGTTGATGTGGACCTCCCCGCTGTCGTCCGTCCAGGGGACGCGGAAGATGATGACCCGCTCGGGTTCGGCCATGCGTTCCATGATCTTGTTGTCAAGCAGGTGGGGATAGGCCTGCAGATAAGGCGCCACGCTGGTGAGGACCTCCCGGACGGCTTGGTGGAATTCCAACTCCCCGGGATTCTTGGCGATCAGGTCGGCCATGAAAGACTCGACATACTTCTGGGCAAATTTCTCCATAGGACAAAAGGTTTTACACTGACTAACAATAAGGGAATAACAACTAACGTCCCACAAGATACAAAAAAAGGAAACAATTTTATACACCATCCGGCACATATTTTAAAAATAATGATAGATTTGTGCCCTTATCCGGTCTTCGCCGACGGCAAGACCTGACTCTGGCTGACCTTGTCCGCCCTGGTCGGATATCTGTTCGGCGACTACTGCCTTTTCAATTCATACCTGGTCATCGGGGCCGGGACGGGACAAGGCCTGGGGCTGGTCCTGAGCAAGATCGGGATGCAGCAATATGCCGACGCACCGCCCCTGATGGCCCTGACCCCGGCCCTCATCATCCTGCCCTATTGCCTGATCCACCGTCAGCGCATCCGGATCCGGGAAATCATCGGCGTGCTCGTCAGCATGACCGGCGTCGCCTTGTTTTTCCTGTTGTAGCGCTTTTGTGGAATTATTTCAAAAAAGATTTGGATTATTGAAAAAAGTCCCTACCTTTGAACACAGCAATGAGACACAACGCAGCATATTCTTTCTTCTGGTGGCGCCTGGCTGATTCGATCGGACAGGAGTTGTCGCTGTAGAAATGTCAGCGCTCAGAGCGAGCCAAAAAGACAATGATACAACTTGATGCTGTCCGGTCAGGCCGGGCGGCTTTTTTTATGCCCGGACAAGTGTTTAACTTTACATAAATTTTCAAACCGTATGAAACAGAAAAAATTCATCCTCCCCGAGAGCGAGATCCCGCAGGCATGGTTCAACATCCAGGCCGTGATGCCCAACAAGCCCCAGCCCATCCTCAATCCCGGCACGCATGAGCCGCTCAAGGCGGAAGACCTCTACCCCATCTTCTGCGAAGAGTGCTCCAACCAGGAGCTGGACACCGTCCACGAATGGATCCCGATCCCGGAGGAAGTCCGCGAACAGTATGCGGCCTACCGCTGTACGCCGCTGGTGCGCGCTTATGAGCTGGAAGAAGCCCTCGGTACCCCGGCCCACATCTATTTCAAGAATGAGAGTGTCTCCCCTGCCGGCTCGCACAAACTCAACTCCGCGCTGGCGCAGGCGTACTATGCCAAGAAACAGGGCGTCACCAATATCACCACCGAGACCGGCGCCGGCCAGTGGGGCGGTGCGCTCTCCTATGCGGCCAAGAAGTTCGGCGTCGAGTGCGCCGTCTACATGGTCAAGGCCAGCTACAACCAGAAGCCTTACCGCCGATCCATTATGCAGACCTTCGGTGCGGCGATCACCCCGTCGCCGTCAATGTCCACCCGCGCCGGCAAGGACATCCTGACGGCCAACCCCAACGACCAGGGTTCCCTGGGCTGCGCCATCTCCGAGGCGATCGAGCTGGCGGTCTCCACGCCCAACTGCAAATACACCCTCGGTTCCGTCCTGAACCACGTCTGCCTGCACCAGACCGTCATCGGCCTGGAAGCGGAAAAGCAGATGGCCCTGGCCGGCGAATATCCGGATATCGTGATCGCGTGCTTCGGCGGCGGGTCCAATTTCAGCGGCATTGCCTACCCGTTCATGCGCCACAACATCCAGGACGGCAAGAAGACACGCTTCATCGCGGCCGAGCCGGCGTCCTGCCCGAAGCTGACCCGCGGCAAGTTCGAATATGACTTCGGCGACGAGGCCGGCATGACGCCCCTGCTGCCGATGTACACGATCGGCCACACCTTCAAGCCGGCGACGATCCATGCGGGCGGCCTGCGCTATCACGGTGCCGGCGTGATCATGTCCCAACTGATGAAGGACGGCTATATGGAGGCTGCGGATTTCGACCAGACAGAGACCTTCAAGGCGGGCGTCCTGTTCGCGCGCACCGAGGGCATCATCCCGGCGCCGGAGTCCTGCCACGCAATTGCGGCGACGATCCAGGAGGCCCTCAAGTGCAAGGAGACGGGTGAGCAGAAGACGATCCTGTTCAACCTTTCGGGTCACGGTTTCGTGGATATGGCGGCGTACGACCAGTATTTCTCGGGCGAGATGATCGATTATCGCCCGTCGGACGAGGAGTTGGCCGGCTACATGGCCAGCGCCGACGCCCTGAACCAGTAGCCCCCCGATTCTTAACCGGCTGCCACCTGCAGCAGAGGAGCCAAGCTTTTACCCCTTCGAGGGGTATGCTCCTCCGCTGCAGGTGGCAGCCGTTTTGGGCAACGACGACCGCTGCTGAGGGTACAACGTCCAGCCAGCCATCGCCCCTTTAGCGGACCGGACGGATCAAGAAGCCGAAGGTGGCGGCCGGGTGGACACGATCCTCGGGAAGCGGACTGGGGCCGCAACTGTTGCCGCCCAGGCCGGTCATCGCCGCATCCAGGCACAGCCAGGTATCCCCCGACGCGGGAAGTTCATGCTGATGCGCTGCCGTCACCAGGTCGGTCGCCGCATACGGCAAGGCGGACATCGACAGGACCGGCAGGTCCGAATCCGAATGCCGGAGGCTGTTCTCCAACGCATCGAAACGCACGCCCCGCCCGCTGCGGCGCGTCAGGGAAAGCCACCGCACCGCTTCATGGTTCGCCATGTCCTGCGGTTTCGTATAATTCCCCACCTGCTCAGCGACCGTACCCGAATACTTGCCCACAAAGGCGCAAGTATAGCGGTCCGAATAATTCTCCATCGGCCCGCGGCCGTAATAAGTCAGGCACTCGTTGGAAGCGGGGACTTGCATCGCAAAGCCCAGCCGCGGCATCGGCACCTCCGGATGATCCGAGCCAATCTCCGACCGAAGGCTGATCCAGCCGTTCGGATACACCGTCCAGGCAAGCTTTGTCGTGAACTTCATCACCGCGGTGCGGGCCGTGTCCTCCACGATCCGGCAACTCGCGCTGGCCGGAGTTCCCTCCAGGTGAGCCGCATTCGGTGCCTGCGACTCAACGACATAGCCGATGCGCACTGCGCCGCCCTCCAAGGAGACGATACTGCCTACGGAGGCGCTGTGGTGCAAGTTGTGAAGGCCCTGCGCAAACCACTGCCGATAAGCCCAGCCGTCGTTGTTGGTCAGCGCCCGGAAAGCGTTGAGCCGGGGGCCCAGCCCCGGGACGAATACATCCCGGCCGCGGTAGCGGAGCCGGTACAGCGTTCCCTGCGCGGGATCAAACTCGGCCTTGAAGCCGCGTCCCTTCACGACCAGACGGCCGGCCTTGTCCACGGATGTCCTGAGTTTCTTCCCGGACACGTCTGCACGGTCCAGGGATGCTATGCCGGCCGCCTGCAGGAACAGTTGTTCCTTGCAGGCGGAATAGCCCGCTTCCGCCCAGGGCAAATCCTCCTTGAGTCCGTAATAGAGCGTCAGGTAACACTCCTTGCCCTCGGGCAACGAGCCGATCTGCACGGAGCAGACCGTCTTGGAGCGCGGCGCCAGTTCGCCCGTGTCGAACGAGCCTTGTGCGACGGTCTCGCCGTCGGAAAGCAGCAGCCAGTGTGCCACGTAGCTGCACGGCGCATAGTAATTGCGGTTGAACAGCTCGATCCAGGCTTCTCCATCCTGGACCCGGACGAGCCTCGTATAGAGGTTCTGATAGACTTTCTTGACCTCGTAGTATTGGGGTTTCGGGCTGCGGTCCCCGTTCAGCACGCCGTTCATCACGAACTGTCCGTCGTTGGGGATATCGCCGAAATTGCCGCCGGAGGCCAGGTAGCGCACGCCGTCCGGCGTGTAATTCCAAAGCGACTGGTCCACCCAGTCCCAGATGGCCCCGCCCATGAAGAAGTCGGTCGAGTCGATGCTCTGCCAGTACTGCGCGAAGTTGCCCAGGGCGTTGCCCATCGAATGGGCGAACTCGTTGATGTGGTAAGGGTACTTGACCTTCCCCCGGCCGGTCGCCACCTGCTGGACCCAGCGCACGCCGGGATACTGGCTGCAGCCGATGTCGGAAATGTCGTTATTGCGTTCGTACTGGATCGGGCGCATCGGATCCATCGCCCGGGCCGCGGCATAGACGGCGTTGAAGTTCTTGCCGGGGCCGGCTTCGTTGCCCATGCTCCAGAGGATCACGGAAGGATGGTTGTAGTCGGCGGCGACCATCTCCACCATCCGTGCGACATGGGCGTCCTTCCACTCCACGGGATGAGACAGGGAGGCCTCTCCGTAGCGGTAGTGGTGGCTCTCGATGTTGGCTTCGTCCATCAGGTAGATGCCGTACTTGTCGCAGAGCCAGTACCAGTAAGGGGCGTCGGGATAGTGCGAATTGCGCACATGGTTGATGTTTGCGCGCTTCATCAGCCGGATGTCCTCCTCCATTACCGCGCGCGTGACGGCATGGCCCATCGAAGGCTCGGTCTCGTGGCGGTTGACGCCCCGCAGCTTGACCGTCCTGCCGTTCAGGTAGAAATATCGGCCTGCCAGGCCGAATTCATCTTCCGCTGCCGGCGTATCCTTGATGCACACCTCGCGGAAGCCGACGACGGTCGAGAAGATATCCAGCGTCCGGCCGGAAGCGTCTTTCAATTCCCCGACCAGGGTGTAGCGCTGCGGCGACTCGGCCGACCAGGGTTTCGCCTCCGGATAGTCCAGCACGCAGTCGGCGCCCTGCGCATCAAACTCAGCCACCAGCGTATTGTCATCCTCATACAGGGGATGCTCATACAGGCGGTAATACAGCGTCTGACCCGGAGCTGCGCCGACCACATCGGCCGCCACGTGCAGCGAAGTCATCGACGGATCGACACGGACATCCCGCACGGCAACCTCCGGCTTCGCCTCCAGGGCGACGGTCCGGAAGATGCCGGGCAGCCGGAACATGTCCTGCGCCTCCAGGTTGCCGGCATCGGAAAAGCGGTACACCTCGACCGTCAGCAGGTTGTCGCCTTCCTGCACCCAGTCCGTGATATCAAACTGGGAGAGGTTGCGCGAGTTTTTGGAGAAGCCGACATAGCGCCCGTTGACCCAGAGGTAGAAGAAGGAATCGACGCCGTCGAAATTGAGGAAGACACGCTTCCCCGCCCAGCCGGCGGGCAGCTGGAAATGCCGGCGGTACGAACCGATCTCGTTGCGGTTCTTGTAGGCCATCCAGTTCTCGGGAGGGGTCCGCATCACGCCCTGGCGCCAGTCGTCCGGCTTGCACTCCGTCCACCACGGGACGCCGATGTTGACATAGAGCGGCATGCCGTAGCGCTGGCTTCCATCCTTGCCGAGCCCGACGACATTCCAGTTGGACGGGACCGGGATCTGGTCCCAGCCGGCATCGTCGTAGTCAGCCCGGTAGAAATCAGCCGGCCGGCGGTCCGGATCGGGCGCCCAATGAAACTTCCAGTCCCCGTCTAGACTCATCCACAAGGTGCTGTACTCCGGCAGCACCCGGCGGGCTGATTCGACATCGGGGAAAGAGAAAAACCAGGCATGCGGCGCCTCTTTGTTGAGGGCAAGCTGCCCGGGAGACTGCCATTCGTCCCCGGCGGGGGCGGCCGGACGGCCGAACGCATAGCCGGACAGGAGAGCGGACAGGAGAATAGCCAGGATATTCATAAAAAAGCCGTTGATGGTTAAATCAACGGCAAGTTACCAAATTCCCGGCGAATGCGCAACCTCCCGGTCAGATCCCGGCGTCAAAATTCCCGCCGATCCGGTCGGAAATCCGGCTTTCGACCCGCTCGCGGACCGCAGCCCGCTTCTCCTCGATCGTATTTTTGCGCTTCAGCACGAAGTTTTCCACGTAGATCGCCAGGCAGGCCAGGACAAAGTAGATCCCGGTCTGGACGACCAGCGCACGCAGCAGCGGCGAGACGATCTCCAGATCTGCTCCGGCCGTATTGAGGTTGATGAAAGCCTTGCAGCCGAAGGTGGACGGGAAGAGGTAGGAAAACACCTTCCAGACACCCGGGAAGGCGGTGTCCGGCCAGCTGAAGCCGGTCAGAAACACGCACACCGGAGACATGAAGAGGAAGAGGATGAAGGCCGACTCGCGCCGCGTGACCAGGGTGCTCCATGCCATCGAGAAGAAGACGCAGTCCGTCACGAAGATCACGAGCAGCACCAGGATATCCCCGTAGAGGCCCCGCTGCGGGAAACGGAAGATCGCCGGCATGATGCAGGCCACGTAGATGCCGATGAGCATGAAGATGAGCCAATAGACCGCACCACGGCCCAGCACGACCCGGCCGACGCCATGCCCCGCGAGGGAATCCGGCAGGGAGGCGAAGGAGCGGTTTTCTTCCCGCATCGTCCCGACCGACATGCTCATCCCGTAGAACATGACCTGCTGGATGATCAGCATCAGGATGGCCGAGATCAGGAAAATGCTGTAGGAAAAGGCCCGGTTGTAGGGATTGACATCCTCGTAGCGGACCGTCCTGACCGCGGCGTCCGCTTCCGCATCGGTCAGGCCCGAAGCGGCATAACGCTCGATCTTGATCGCATTGATCTCGTGCAGCATCACGAACTCACTGCCCATAAGCAGGTTCTTGTAGTACAGGAAACTGCTCATGTCCGCGTAGATGCTGAAGACGGCGGTCTCGTCGTGCGCGAGCTTGTCGCCGAAGTCGGCCGGGAAAAAGATGATCCCGTTGACCTTGCGCTGCTGGAAGAGGGCCTTGGCTTCTTCCATGTCCACGCAGCGGTAGGCGATGGAGATCTCCCGCGTAGCGTCCATCTCCCGGATCAGGCGGCGCGTGTCGCTGCAGGAAGCCTGCTCAACGACAGCGATCGGGGTGTCCTCCAGGAGGCCGTTCTTATAGACGAAATTGTACAGAATCGGATACAGGAAGCCTGCGACGATGAAGATGATCATCACCCCGCCGTCGTGCAAGATCTGTTTCAACTCACGGTTGAAGATGTCCAGCACATCGTGGAACCATCTTCCCAGATAGCGGTCAGTTCCTTTCATAATCCAGATAGGTATAGGCGTGGGCAAGGCGGGGCATCACCGCGAAGGGAAGCAAGCAGAAAAGCAGGAGGATCACGACCTGAGGATACCAGGCTCCGAAACCGCTTCCGAAGATGCCAGCCTGCACGTACAGGTCGTAATAATGGCGTAGCGGATACATCATCGAGAGACCTTGCAGCGCGCGGGGCATCACTACCACCGGCAGGGTGAACCCGGTCAGGGACAGGCCCAGGACGCTGTACAAGGCGCCGATGCTGAGCGCGAAGCGGCAGACCGGGACGCAGCCTACGATCAGCACGGCCACCGACTCCGAGGCGATGACGAGCAGGAAACAGGCGAGCAGCATCTCCCAAAGACGGCCCGCAAGCGGGAAGTGCATCCACTTGTAGAGGATCATCTCGATGCTCCAACCGATCATGGTGAAGAGCAGGGTGTAAACCGTCATCTTGCCGGCGACGGCGGCGAAAATGTCGTGTTCCGTGACCTGCAGCAGGTGCCTTCCGGTCCCGTACTTCATCTCGGCGCCGAGCGAGTAGATCAGGATGATGATGATGACCATCTGGAGCATGCCCGGGATCATCATGTTGGCCAGGTTGGCCCCGTAGTTCATCGTTGCGTTGCCGATCTGGTGCACGTCGATGTCCACCGGACGCAGCAGCCCCCCGATCCGGCTCTCCGGCACGCCCTTCATCCGGAGGACTTCCCGCTGGACGGCCCCCGCGGTTAGGTTGACCATGGTGAGGAGATCCTTCCAGGCCAGGGATCCGCCCAGGAAATACAGTCCGTTGACGTAGAAACTGCAGGTCGGCTGGCGCTGGGACTGGATGTCCCGCGCGAATCCTTCCGGGATCAGGCACACAGCCGTGATCCGGCCGCCCTGCAGGTCCCGGCGGGCGGAACTGTAATCCTCATAGGGGATGACTTTCCCCAGTTGCGTGGCACCCAGCTGCCGGCTGAAGTTGCGTGAGACCGAAGAGCGGTCCATATCCACCACGGCGATGGGCAGGTCGGAAGGCACGCCGTCCCGCAGGAAGGAGAGGTAGAAGATTGTGCAGAATGCCATCACGAACACCGAACCCAGCAGATAGATGGGCCGGCGGGCCCAGATCCGGAGTTCGCGCAGGACAACATTGCGTATTTTCTGGGACAGGTTCATCTCACTCGCTGACAAGGACGGTCATGCCCGGGCGCAGTCCCGGAAGCGTCTGCGCCGGTACAGCACGTACTTCAAAGGTCTTGGCATCGTAGCGGTCGCTCTCCTTGGTCGCCTTCCAGGTGGCATAGGACTCGCGCACGGCGATGTAATGGACCGTGGCGGGGATCTCGGTGCCGTCCAGCGCCGGGACCCGGACGGTGAGGCGGTCCCCCACGTTCATCCCGTGCAGCTGGTCTTCGCGGATGTTGAAGGTGAACCAGACGTCCGACAGGTCGGTCACCGTCATCACCGGCGAGCCCTGTCCGACCAGCTCTCCCTGCCTGGGGTAGATGCTGGAGACGATCCCGTCGGAAGGTGAGACCAGATACAGTTCGTTCAGGTAGGAATCGACCTCCTGGATGGCGCCCTCGGCCTGGTGGACCAACGCTGCGGCAGCCGCCTTGTCTTCCTCCCGGGCACCGGCCAGGGCCATATCATACTGGCTCTTGGCGGCACGAGACTGCGCGACGGCGGCATCGTACCTGGCCTTGGTCTCATCGTACTTCTGGGCGGCGATCACACGCTGGTCATAGAGCCGTTGGACCCGCTCGAAGGATTTTTTCATCACGTCTTCCTGGACCAACGCCTGCTGCCAGAGCTCGTAGGCGCCGGCGATCTGCTCCTGCCGGGCGCCGTTGCGGGCCTTGGTGCTCTGCGCGAGGGCTGCGGAGCGGGCCGCCTGCGCCTGCGCCAGCTTGGCTTTTACCTGCGGCGAATCGATGAAGGCGAGCGTATCCCCCTTGCGGACGGACTCCCCTTCCCGGACATACAAGGCCGTCACGTGGCCGGGAACCATGCAGGAGACGCGGTAATCCGTCGCTTCCACTTCGCCCTGGAGCAGCTGCGGCTTGGGTTTGCTGACCCAGTAACCGACCAGGGAAATCAGCAGTACGGCTGCGACCAGCGCGCACAGGCCGATGATCAGATTGTAGTTTTTCTTTGCCATAGTATTGTTTGTTTATTCATTTGCCGGATAGTTTCCTTCCGCCTTGGCCAGACCCGACGCCGCCACCTGCAACTCCGTGCCGGCATCAATGTATTCGGAATGGGCCTGCAGCCAGGCCGTCTGCGCAGCGAGCGCCGCATGGGTCGGGATCACGCCCTCTTCAAAGCCGATCGTGGCGACACGCAGGTTCTCTTCTGCCTGGCTGAGGTTGGTCTCGGCCATCCCGAGTTTTTCCAGCGCCTCGTCGAGGAGCTTGCGCTGCCGGGTCACCTGGAGCTCGATCTTTTCGCGGGCGTCAGTGAGCTGGCTGCGGTAGAGCGTCGCCTCGGCCTTGGCCTTGCGGTATTTATTATTGGCCTCGAAGGCATGGAAGAGCGGGACGTTGACGACGACGCCCGCGTTGAACATGCCGGCGAAGTCCTTTTGGAAGCCGTTGTACAGATTCGGATTGCTGATGAGATAATTGGCTGTCAGGGCCACCTGCGGGAGCATGTCCGCGCGGACAACCTTCGCTTTTCTGTCGTAAATCCGGGCTGCCAGGTCCAGGCTGCGGGTCTCCGGTCGGTCGGCACAGACCGATTCGAAGTCCTTTGCAGGGCCGGCCTGGGGCCGGGGCAGGACGTCTGACCCTTCATCCGCCAGGCGGATCTCCGTCTCCAGAGGCAGACCGATCCGCTGGCAGAGGAGCATACGCGACAGGCTCAAGCCGTTGCGCGCCTTCGTCGCCATCATATCGGCCTCATTGACCTTGACCCGGATCTGGAGGGCATCCGACTGCGTCAGCACACCGGCTTCCACGGAAGCATCCACGTCCTTCTCCATCTGCCGGAGCAGTTCGGCGTAGGCCTGCGCCAGGTCGCACTTGGCCGCGACGCTGACAATCTGCCAGTAAGCCTGATCGACGTCAGAGATCACGTCGGCACAGCGCTGGTCGTAGCGGGCCTGGACCAGGTCCTGGGCCAGCCGGGCCATCTGGTTGGAATAGATGATCTTGCCGCCGACAAAGACGGGTTGCCGTACGGAGACGGCACCGATCCAGACGTTCCGCAGGTCCGGGTGAAGGGCCTGATCGATCTCACCGGCAATCCCGTTGACCGGCGTAGCCACGTCCGGGCAAGGCGGAATCAGCCGGCCGAAAAAGCCCTCGGGATCGATCTGTCCCATCATCTGCATCAACGCCTGCCAGGTCGGGCTCTGCATCAGCTGCGCCGCCAGTTCGGGATTGCCCTGCATAAAGGCCTGGAAATGGGTCTGCATAGCGTTCCAGTCCGAGACGACCCGTTGACCGAAATCCCCAACTGTTGAGAACAACGAATTGTAAATCCCCGTCACCTTGTCCTGCAAGGCGCCTCCGGCCCCCAGCAGTGCGGCAGACTGGATATCGGAAATCAGGGCGATATCCCTGCTGTTATACATATAAGCACCCGTGGCGCTGACAGAGGGAAAATACTGGGCCAGCGCGATCTTGCGGTCGTACCCGGCCATCTCGACCTGAGTCCGGGCCTGTTCGATTTCCTTGTTGTTCTCGACGGCACGCGCGCGGCATTCGTCCAGGGTCAGCGTGACGGCGTCCGTCCGGGTCTGCGCCAGTCCCGGACAAGACGCCAGGGCGAGCAGTAGCACGATGGTTTCCATTTTCTTCATGACGAATCGAATTATTATTCCGAAATGAGGCAGGCATCAAATACTCTGCCATTATTTGCCCAAAAAGAATTCAAATCCGTACAGAAAATTATATTTTAGTCGAAAATTTATTAAAATATATCATTTTTCAAAAGAATGATTATATTTGCGTCGAATCCAATACACGACATCATGGCAGACAATCCGCTCCTTTCCATTTCCCTGGCCGACATCCGGCGCCAATACCCGCATTTGCAAGCCTACTCCCTGGACGATGACTTATGGATCCTGGAGATGAACGGAGCGCAGATCAAGTCCGACAACAGCGTCATGAATGCCCTCCGCGAGCCTATCCGGTTCGACGGATACCTGTGCATGTACTGTCTCAGCGGGCATTTCCAGCTGGAAGTCAACCTGAAGCAGTACAAGATCGGGCCCGATTCGGTCTTTATCAACACGCCAGGCAACATCGCCAAGATTACCGAAGTCCCGACTGACAGTCTGGCAGATTACAAATTCATCTTCATCCTCGCGTCGCGTGAATTCATGCAGACGATCCGCTTTGACTTCAACAAATCGTTCCAGGACTCGATCCGCATCATGCAGACACCCGTGATCACGCTCAACGGGCAGCAGCGGGAGATCGCGGAGGATTTCCTCAATTTGAGCAGCAAGATCATCCGTTCTTCCCTGACCCGGCGCAAGGAGATCATCGGATCACTGATCACCTCACTGACCTACATGGCTTCCGACGTATGGAATGAGCGCCTTTCATCCGCACGTCCCTCTGCCGCCAGCGCTTCGCAGGAGCGTCTCAGCCTTCTGTTCGACCGCTTCATCGCCCTGGTCGCCGAGTACAACACGTCCCAGCGGGGCGTCGCATTTTATGCCGAGAAGCTGTGCCTAACCCCGAAGTACATGTCCAAACTGATCAAACAGGCCTCCGGCAAGTCCGCGCCCGAATGGATCGACTCCTTCGTCATCCTGGAGGCGAAAAACATGCTGAAGTATTCGACGGGCAGCATCAAGGAGATTGTGTATAACCTCCACTTCCCCAACCAGTCCGTCTTCTACAAGTTTTTCAAGACGCATACGGGGATGACCCCTTCCGAGTTCCGGAAGCAGAGCGCTTCCGCGTAGAAACCGCCTTGCCGCAGATCCCGTCCGCCGCGCAGCCGCCGCAACCGCAGCTGCACCCTTTCCCGTGCTTCGCGTCCCGCCGCATGCGGTGCAGGGCGAGGATCAGGGCCAGGGCCAGGAACAGGAGGATCAACAGGGTGGGCAGGTTCATGGCTCAAACGATCCAGAGGGTGATGTGATAGGCCACGAAGGCGACCAGCCAGGCCACGACGCACTGGAACAGCACGAGGGCCAGGGCCCAGCCTCCGCCGATCTCGCGCCGCACGGAGGCGATGGCCGCGACGCACGGCGTATAAAGCAGGCTAAACACCAGCATCGGCACGGCCGTCACGGCGGTCAGTGAGGACAGGACATCCAGCACTTCCATCGTGGACACGACGCTCTCCTTGGCCAGGAAGCCTGAGATGAAGGCCGTCACGATCTTCCAGTCACCCAGTCCGAGCGGCCGGAACAGCGGCGCCAGCAGCCCGGAGATGGATGCGAGCATGCTCCCCTCTCCATTCTCGACCATGTTGAAATGGAAATCAAGGGTCTGGAAGAACCAGATCACGATCGTGGCCACGAAAATGACCGTAAATGCACGCTGCAGGAAATCCAGGGTCTTGTCCTTGAGCAGGTGCCAGACATTGCGCGCCTGCGGGAGCCGGTAGTTGGGAAGCTCCATGATGAAGGGAGCCGGCTCAGAACGGCGATTGTAGAACTTGTCCACGAGCGCGACGACGATGCCGACGAGGATGGAAAGCAGGTACAGGCAGACCAGCACCAGCCCCCCGTGTCCCGGGAAGAATGCACTTGAGAGGAAGGCATAGATCGGAAGCTTGGCTGAGCAGCTCATATAAGGAATGAGCAGGACCGTCTTCATGCGGTCCTTGGCAGATGGCAAGGTACGTGTGGCCATCACGCCCGGCACCGAGCAGCCCAGGCCGATCAGCAGGGGCACAATGCTGCGGCCCGACAGGCCGATCTTGCGCAGCGAGTGGTCGGTCACAAACGCGATCCGTGCCATATAGCCGCTGTCCTCAAGCATGGAGAGGAAAAAGAACAGGATGATGATGATCGGGACGAAACTGACGACGGATCCGACGCCGCCGAAGATCGCGTCCCCGACGAGGGATCGCACGATGGGACTGACCTCCCAGCGGGCCAGCACAGCATCCGTCACGCCGCCGAGCCAGCCGATGCCCCGGTCCAGCAGATCCTGCAGCGGAGCACCCAGCACGTCGATGGTCAGCCAGATGATGAGCGCCATGACCGCGATGAAGATCGGGATGGCGGTCCAGCGCCCTGTCAGGACCCGGTCGATCTTGCGGCTCCGGAGGTATTCGCGGCTCTCGCGCGGCTTGACGACAGTCTCGTCGCAGAGGCGCTTGATGAAGGTATAGCGCATGTCCGCGATGGCGGCGACACGGTCCAGCCCACGCTCCTCTTCCATCTGAAGGATGATGTGCTCGATCATCTCCCTTTCGTTCGGCTCCAGCCGGAGCGCATTCTCCACCCAGTTGTCGCCTTCGATCAGTTTGCTGGCGGCGAAACGGACGGGGATATGGGCGGCGGCGGCATGATCTTCGATCAGGTGCATCACACCGTGCAGGCAGCGGTGGACGGCGCCGCCGTGGTCATCCTTGCCGCAAAAATCGGTGCGGGCCGGCGGCTCCTGGTAACGCGCGACGTGGACGGCATGTTCGACCAGTTCGTCCACACCCTCGTTCTTCGCGGCCGAAATGCCCACGACCGGAATGCCGAGGATACGCTCCATCTCGTTGATGCGGATTGAGCCGCCGTTGTTCCGGACCTCATCCATCATATTAAGGGCCAGGACCATCGGAACTTCAAGTTCCATCAGCTGGAGCGTCAGGTAAAGGTTGCGCTCGATGTTGCCCGCATCCACGATATTGATCAGGCCCCGCGTCTGCTCGTCCAGGATAAACTCGCGGGAGACCAGTTCCTCCTCGGTGTAGGGCGTCAGGGAATAGATGCCCGGCAGGTCGGTGATCCGGGTGTCGGGATAGTCGCGGATAACACCGTCCTTGCGGTCGACGGTCACGCCCGGGAAATTGCCCACATGCTGGTTGGATCCGGTCAGGAGATTGAAAAGGGTCGTCTTGCCGCAGTTCTGCTGCCCGGCCAGCGCGAAGGAAAGGATCTCTCCCTTGGGCAGCGGATGCGCATGGTCCCGGGAATGGTATTTCCCGCCCTCGCCGAGGCCCGGGTGGGAATTGTGGTCGTGAAGATACTCGTTGTAGTCGGGACGGACCGTATCGGCCGGCTCGGCTTCCGGAGCCCCGCCGGACAGGAGTTCGACCTCGATATCGGCCGCATCGGCACGCCGGAGCGTCAAGGCATAGCCGTGGATCTGGATCTCGATCGGATCGCCCATCGGCGCCCGTTTGATGACCTTGAGGGAAGCCCCGGGGATCAGTCCCATCCCGAGGAAATGGACGCGGGTCGCACCCGCTCCGCCCACCGCGGCAACGACGGCGGACTGGCCGACTTCAAGTTGATCTAAATGCATGTTTCTCTTTGCAACCTGGCTGCAAAGATAGTCCGGTTCCCAGGGCGGAACAATACCAATTTGTTGGTATTATTCGTGCGCGGCAAAGCGCTGGGCCGCCAGGGACTCGTATTTTGTGCCGGGACGGCCCCAGTTCGCATAGGGATAGATGGAGATGCCGCCGCGGGGCGTGAAGAAGCCCGTCACTTCGATATATTTGGGATCCATCAACTTGCGCAGGTCTTCCAGGATCGTGTTGATACAGTCCTCATGGAAGTCGCCGTGGTTGCGGAAACTGAACAGATACAGCTTCAGGCTCTTGCTCTCCACCATCCGCACGTCCGGGATGTAGCTGATCCGGATCTCGGCAAAGTCCGGCTGGCCCGTGATCGGGCAGAGGGTCGTAAACTCGGGGCAATTGAACCGGACCCAGTAGTCGTGGTCCGGATGCTGGTTCTCGAAGGTTTCCAGCACCTCGGGTGCATAATTGTCAGAATAGGCAGTCTTGTGGCCCAGGGCTTCGAGACCTTCTTGGCTTCTGTCACTCATATTATTCGATGTCTGAAATCTTGAACGGATTGTAAGAGATGCCGCGGTCATACGTATCGATGCCTTCGACCTTCTTGACGTGGCGGACGAACCAGGTCGTGAACGGCAGGACAATGATCTCGTACAGGACCTTGGCGAGCACTTGCATGCCGGCGATCTTCAGGACCGCGGGCAGCGGCATGATGTTACAGAACACGACGGGGAAGAAGATGACCGAATCAGCCAGTTCTCCGGCCACGGAGGACAGGATGGCGCGGAGGCCGAAGGCTTTGCCGCCGCTGCCCACCTTCATCCGGCTCATCACCCAGGCATTGACCGTGGATCCGCACAGGAAGGCTACCAGCGAAGCGGCCGTCGTCTTGGGCACCATCGAGAAGAGCGAATTGAAACTCTCGGCGATGGGCTTGCTCCCCTCTTCGAGCGGGGCGGGCAGCCAGCAGACGAGCTGGGCCATCAAGGCGACGAAGGCGCTGAGCGCAAAAGCCAGCCAAATCACGAAACGGGATTTCTTATAGCCATAGACTTCCGTGATGCAATCGTTGAAGATATAGGAAACCGGAAACAGGAGAACGGCCCCGGAAAGTTGCAGAGGCAGTCCGGCGACCTGCCAGACTCTGGGAACGAAGAAATTGGAGGTGATCAGGCAGACGACCAGGGTCACGGCCATCACCAGAAAGCGGGTGCTGAATTTTGACATGTCAAACTTTTGTTTTTAACGTGGTTTCAAGAACACGGGGTAGGTCGCTTGTCAGGTTCGCTGTCCCCTTGGGAGGGTTTACTCCCAATTATGTGCAAATATAATCAAATATAGCGGTTCGACAATGGCACGAACTGATAGATCATGTCGGAGGAATTTGATATGACAAAACATTCCTATATTTCGAAAAAATATTGAATACGAAACGACTTAGAAGCTGTTTAAATTTGAGTAAAAATTTCGCTACTAGCGTATATAAATAGTTGAAAATCAGTAGATTAATTGAAATATTTTCCGTAACTTTATGAGTACCAATCAATTAAAGTTATGAGTCAATATCCAACTAACCTTACTGATAAACAGTGGCAAGTTACTGAAAATATCTTGGATCCACAACATCGTTGCTCCTGACCGTGGCATTGACGGCAACAAGAAGATCAAAGGGCGCAAGGAACACATTGTATTTGGT
>JAFUWZ010000041.1 GCA_017471045.1 Bacteroidales bacterium | reverse complement strand
TTTACTTCCGATTCCGGGATCAAGTGGCTGTGCAGCCCGGATGCCGCTGGCAAACTCCTCAGTTACAAGCAGGTGATGGCCAGCTTCGCCGATCCGGTGGTCATGCTGTTCATCGGAGGATTTATCCTGGCCATCGCCACGACCAAGACCGGTCTGGACGTCCATCTTGCGCGCGTGCTGATCACCCCTTTCGGGAAGAAGAGTGAAAACATCCTGCTGGGTTTCATGCTGGTGACGGCGCTCTTCTCCATGTTCATCAGCAATACGGCTACTACGGCGATGATGCTGACGTTCCTGACGCCGGTGTTCAAGCAGCTGCCTGAGGCCGGAAAGGGACGTATCGCGATGGCGCTCAGCATCCCCATCGCCGCCAATCTGGGCGGGATGGGAACCCCGATCGGCACGCCTCCGAATACGATTGCCCTGAAGTATCTCAACGATCCCGAAGGACTGAACCTGGGGATCGGCTTCGGCCAGTGGATGCTGTTCATGGTGCCGCTGGTCATCATCCTGATCCTGATCGCTTGGGTGATCCTCAAGAAATTGTTCCCTTTCTCCCAGAAGACCATCGAGCTCAAGATTGACGGGGAGATGAAGCGGGGCGGCAAGACCACGCTGGTCATCGTCACGATGATCGTCACCATCCTCCTCTGGATGATGGATACGCTGACCGGGATCAATACCTACACGGTGGCCCTGATCCCCTTTGCGGTTTTCGCGATGGCGGGTATTATCACGAAATATGACCTGGAAGAGATCAACTGGTCGGTCATCTGGATGGTCGCCGGTGGTTTCGCCCTGGGTTATGCCATGAACGGTTCGGGCCTGGCCGCCCTCGTGATCCGTGCCATTCCGTTCAGCGAGTTCTCGCCGGTGCTGATCCTCATCCTTTCCGGCCTGCTCTGCTACATCCTCTCCAACCTGATCTCCCATTCGGCCACGGCTGCGCTGCTGATGCCCATCTTGGTTGTCGTCTGTACGGCGATGGGGGACAAGCTTGCCGCCATCGGCGGTCCCACGACGGTCCTGATCGGAGTGGCCATCGCTTCCAGCAGTGCCATGATCCTGCCCATCTCCACGCCGCCCAACGCGCTGGCGTATGCCACCAACCTCGTCCAGCAGAAAGATATGGCCAAGATGGGCGTCATCATGGGCGTCATCAGCATCCTGCTCGGATATCTGGCCCTGATCACGGCACGGGCGCTGCATATCGTTTAATCCGTTAAAGACAATCGTTATGAAAAAGAATACCATCCTACTGACCGGCCTGGCCCTGGTCCTCGCCGTGTCCTGTGCGCAGGAGCAGAGCGAAGCGGACCGCCTGGTGGAGAATTATGCTCTGGTGACGATCCCGGCCCCGGACCTGAGCGGCATCACCGACAACGGCAAGGAAGTCCTGAGGCTATACCGGCAGGCAGCCGATGAGATTGACAAGATCTACTGGCAGCAAAATTCCCCCGGGGGCGCGTCCCTCCTGAATTCCCTTTCGGATCCGAATGAAAAACTGTACGCAGAGATCAATTACGGCCCCTGGGACCGCCTCGACGGAAAGCCTTTCCTGAAAGGCTACGGGGACAAACCTGCGGGAGCCGGCTTCTATCCCGCTGACATGAGCGATGCGGAATTCGACGCCCTGGCCGATCCGGACAAGTTGAGTCCCTACACCCTGGTCGTCCGTGACGGCGGTGCGCTCAAGACCGTGTGGTATCACGACGCCTTTGCCGAGCCCATCCGAAAGATCGGGGACTACCTCCACCGGGCCGCTGACGTCACCATCAAGGAGAGCGTCCGGAACTATCTGCTCGAGATGATCGAGGGCCTTAAGACGGACGATTATTATGAAAGCTACAAAGCCTGGCTGGCCATGAACGACAGCAAGATGGATCTGGTGATCGGACCCATCGAGGCCGTGGATGACGCCCGCTATGGCACCAAGGCCTCCTACGGTGCCTATGTCCTCCTGAAGAATCTCAAGCGCACGGAGGAACTCAATGCCCTTTCCGCACGGATGGGCGAATTCCAGCAGATGCTGCCCGGAGATCCGGCCAACCGCCACTTCGTGCCGGGCGCCGAGTCGGATATCTTTTCCTGCAACGTCCTGTACTGCAGCGGTTACACCAACGCCGGATTCAAGGTCATCGGTATCAATTTCCCGTATGACGCCCGGATCCAGGAGGAACTGGGTACCCGTACCATCATCTTCGACAATATCATCCGCGAGAAATTCGACCGCACCGTCTATCCGGTCGGCAAGTCCTTGCTGGAAGAGGTGGAGCAGCCCCACGTAGACGCCAGCGCCTTCTACTGGATCATCGTCTTCCGCGAGGTCGCGAAGGGCCTCGGCGTGAAGGAAACCGTCAACGGCAAGGGCACGGTCGCCGAGGCTTTGGGTAACGATGCGCTGATCCTCGAAAAGGCGAAGTCCAACGTGCTGGGCACCTGGCTCTGCGCCAAGGAGGCCGAGGCCTACCATATCTCCGTCATCTTCCAGAAAAAGGAAGTGCTGGCCACCTTCGTCGCCAATACGATCCGTTCCGTCCGCTTCGGCACGGCGGATCCTACCGGTATCGCCAACATTATCGTCTATAACTATCTGCTGGACAACAAGGCCATCGTATGGAATCCTTCCGGCCGTTACAGCATCGACTATGACAAGACCTGGTCTGTCCTCGGAACCCTCGGCGCGGAAATCCTCCGCATGCAGGCCCAGGGCGACCGGGACGCCGCCCAGGCCTTCATCGCCCGTTACGGCGTCGCCGGTCTGGAAAGCCAGTCCGACAAGCGGGTCCTGGAGAGGGCGCATATCCCTGTGGACCTCCGCTTCGCTTACGAATAGCTGCCAGGGCTGGAACAGCAGGAGCTGATACGAAACGCCCCTGATCGTGTCCGCCGGTGTTGGGATCACCGCAGGACCTGGATCAGGGGCATCGTATGTCCGGAGACAGGGTCCGCGTCAGATGCAGGTGTAACCGCCGTCCACGGCGATGTTCTGGCCGTTGACGTAGGTGCTGGCGGGGGAAGCGAGGAAGAGGGCGCAGGTGTCCAGTTCGCCGCTCTTGCCGTAACGGCCCAGTGGAATGTTGGCCTTGGCCAGGGCCTGGAAGTAATCGCTGTCCAGGGTGGCGGTCGTCAGGTCGGTATAGAAATAGCCCGGGCAGATGCTATTGACGGTGATACCGTATTTGCCCCATTCGGCCGCGAGGGCGCGGGTGAGGTTGACGACGCCGCCTTTCGCGGCATGGTAGGGGGCGCTGCCGGCGATCATGTTGCCGACGAGGCCATACATGGAGGCGATGTTGATGACGCGGCCGAAGCCGGCCTTGATCATCTCCTTGCCGAATTCGCGGGCGCAGATGAAAGTGCCGAACAGGTCGATCTGCATTTCGTGCCGGAACTGGTCGTCGGTGATTTCTTCAGCCGGGGCGACGGCGCCGGTGCCGGCATTATTGACCAGGATGTCCACGCGGCCGAAGCGCTCTATTGTGGCCTGGACGGCCGCCTTGACGCGCTCGGTATCGGTGATGTCACAGGAGAAGGGGAGAGCGTCCACGCCAAACTCCTCGTGGATCGCCTTGGCGTTTTCTTCGAGAAGGTTTATGCGGCGGGCCAGGAGCACGAGGTTCGCACCCTGGCTGGCAAATGCCTTGGCCATCTGGAGGCCAAGTCCGGTCGATGCGCCTGTGACGACGGCAACCCGGCCGGAGAGATCAAAGTAATTCTTCATGTAAAAGGATTCATTAAGGGTTAAAAGAGACTGTTAACTGCTGCGATGATCTGCTCAGCCGGCATGTCCGGATCGAGGATCAAGTCGGGTTCCTTGACAAAGTAGCCCTTGCTCTGGGCGGCAAGGCTGCCGCCGCCCGTGACGTTGACCATGATCACCTCGTCCTTGCGGACCTGTCCGTTCCGGACGGCCTGTTCGAGGGAGGCCACGGCTGTCGCCGCTGCCGGGAAGATGTCATAGCCCTCGAGGTTGCGGTACATCAGCATCCACTTGACGAGGTCGTCGTTGACGACCTTGAAGCAGTCGCCGCCCGTGTCCGTCAGGGCATCAAACAGGCCGCCGGCGATGCCGTAGGGCGGCTTGCGGTTGGACAGGACCTTGGCGAGGATCACCTCGGCGTCGCGGCGGGACTGCTCGGGCGTATAATCCACCAGCTGGCGCTGTCCGGCCTTCCAAGAGTCGTACATCAGGGTGAAGGGAGCATTCTGTGAGACGAAAATCTTCATCTTGTGCGTCCCGTAGCGTCCGTCCTCGATGAGGCGGAGGTTGTTTTCCCACGCGGCGATGGCGCCTGTACCGGATCCGACGGCCTGGAAATAGGCGTCCGGGATGCGCCCGATCACTTCGACGGCGCTCAGCACGGTCGTGCCCATGCCGTCCCGCCGGGCGACGTTCTTGGCGCCTCCTTCGGCAAAGAAGGCCGGATCCTGGCATAGCTTGTCGCCCAGCGTGATGGCGTCGAAATAGTCGGATCCGGAGGGCGTCGCGACCATCTTGACGCAGCGTTTCAGGCGCTTGCGGAACCACAGGTCCCGGAAGTTGTCCGCCGGCACACAGATGACGATGGGGATGTCGTTGTCCGAGCAGACCTGGGCGAAAGCGCGGGCCGTGTTGCCGGCGGACTGGACCACCAGCGTCTGGCTGGTATTCTGGGGCAGCCGGGCACAGACGGAGAAGGCCTCCGTTTCCTTGAAAGAGCAGGTGGACATCTTGGCCCCGATCTTGGGATTCCAGCCGGAGAAAGTGATGTACAGGTTTTCCAGGCCGAGGTACTTGGCCAGTCCCTTGCTCTTATAGGTCACGGGGGCGCTGGACTTGCGCAAGGTGCGGCGGACGGGCAGCCAGTTGGCATAGCGGAACAAGCCGTCGAGATCTTCGCGCGGAGTGAATTGCCGGGTCTCATAGAGGGCGCGGACCAGGGAGGGCGAGGGAGTTTCAGGATCGGCCAGCGTCCAGCCGGAATCGCTCAGGATATGGCCGTTGACCACGTTCAGGAGCTGATACTTGGTCGGAGTGAATTTCAGGTGGGGAAGCGCAGGCTTCCGGATGGCAGGTGTGCGCATAGCTTATAAGTGGATGAATAACCAGACGTAGTAGGCGGCAAAGCAGAGCAGGAAGAGGGCACCGTCGGCCCGGTCGATCTGGTCACGTTTGAAACTGAAGGCGCTGAGCAGGACCAGCACCGCGCTGAGCACCAGGACGCCCAGGTCCACCCAGTTGATGTCGCCGAAGCTGACCGGATGGATGGTGGCCGCGGTCCCGAGGATGAGCAGGATATTGAATACATTCGAGCCTAGAATGTTGCCCAGGGCGAGCTGGCCCCTTTTCTTGGCGGCCGCAATGATACAGGTTGCCAGCTCCGGAAGCGAGGTGCCGCCGGCGAGGACCGTGATGGCGATGAACTTGTCGGACACGCCCAGATTGGAGGCCAGGTCCGTGGCCGCTTCGACGAAGACTTTGCCGCCGAATACCAGTCCGCCCAGGCCTGCCAGGGTCAGGGCGATGGCGCCGGCGATGGAGTAGGTTTTCTGCTCTTCCGTGCTGTCCGCCGAAGGGTCGTCAAACTTAAAGCAGGACCATAGGTAGATGGCGAAAACGATCAGGAACACAATTCCTTCCGAACGGGACAGCCCGTCTTCCGTACCCCAGCCGAAGAGGCTGTGCCCCATCCCACAGAGGACGAGGAAGAGCGTGGCGCCGAGCGTGATTGGGATGTCCCGGCGCAGGTTGGCCCGCGTGATGGCGATGGGCATGACGACGGCGGTCAGGCCGAGGATCAGCAGGGTGTTGAAGATATTGGATCCGATGACATTGCCGACGGCAATGTCGGAGTTGCCGGCCAGGGCGCCCGTGACGCTCACGACGAGTTCCGGGCACGAGGTGCCGAATCCGACGATCGTCAAGCCGATGACGAATTCGCTGATGCCGCTGCGGCGGGCCAGCGAGGAGGCCCCGTCCACCAGCCAGTCAGCGCCGAAGACGACGAGCGCAAGACCCATGAGCAGGGCGATGACAAGCCAGGGGTTGGAGAGGCCGGCAAGGAAGGCAGTGATGAATTCCATGGTCGTTTAGCGTAATTCGAGGGCACATACATTCTCGATGTGCATTGTATGGGGGAACATGTCCACGGGCTGTACGCGCGTGATGCGGTAGTGGCTGGACAGGATGGCAAGGTCGCGGGCCTGCGAGGCCGGATTGCAGCTGACATAGACCATGCGCTTCGGGGCGGCTCGCAGAATCACCTGTGCGACGGCCGGGTGGATGCCGGCCCGGGGCGGGTCGAGGATGATTACGTCCGGACGCCCGTGCCGGGCGATGAACGCATCGGTCAGGATGTCTTTCATGTCGCCGGCGACGAATTCGCAGTTCGTGATGTCGTTGGCCCCGGCGTTGACTATGGCGTCTGCGATGGCTTCCGGCACATATTCGATGCCGACGACCTTGGCCGCCTGGCGGGCGACGAACTGGGCGATCGTGCCGGTGCCGGTATAGAGGTCATAGACGGTTTCTCCGCCGGTCAGGCCGGCGAATTCGCGGGCGACCGTGTAGAGTTTGAGCGCCTGCAGCGTGTTGGTCTGGTAGAAGGACTTGGGGCCGATCTTGAAGCGCAGGCCCTCCATTTCCTCGTAGATGGCATCCTCTCCTTTGTACAGGACGCAGGTCTGGTCCGCGATGCTGTCGTTGAGCTTTCGGTTGATCACATAATACAGCGAAGTGATCCGGGGGAAGGCTTCGGCGACCGCATCCAGCAGGGCCACGCGCTCGCCGGGTGTGTCGTCGTGCGCAAAGCACACGATGAGCATCACGTCTCCGGCCTGGGTCGTACGGATGATGATGTTGCGCACGTAGCCGCGGTTCTCGCGGAGGTTGTAGTAGTCCAGGCCCCGCTCCAAGGTGTAGCGCTTGATGAAGAGCCGGATGTCGTTGGACGGGTCGGCCTGCAGGTAGCAGTGGCGGATGTCAAGGACCTTGTCGAAGAACTTGCCGACGTGGAAGCCGAGGCCGAGTTTTTCCTGTGGCGAGAGGGCGTCGGGATCTTCCCCGTCCAGGATCCAGCGCCGCTCGGAAAAGGTGAACTCCAGCTTGTTCCTGTAGTATTGCGTCAAGTCGGAGCCGATCGTCTGTTGTACATCAGGGACATCCAGGTGGCCGATCCTCACCAGCTGGTCATAGACTTGCTGCCGCTTGGCCTCCAGTTGCATCTCGTAGGGGAGGGGTTGCCACTTGCAGCCGCCGCAGATACCGAAGTGGCTGCAGAAAGGGGCGATCCGCCGGGGCGACGGCTGGACGAGGCGGAGGATCCGCCCTTCCATGTGGTTTTTCTTCTTCTTGGTCACGCAGATGTCCACGACATCGCCCGGGACGGCGAATTCGACAAAAACGACTTCGCCCTCGTAGTGGGTGAGCGCGCGGCCTTCGGCGGCGACGGCCTCGATGGTCAGGCCCGTCAGGGTGAGATCTATTTTTTTTCGGCTCATGGATAGACAATGATGGAGGCGTCGGACGGTCCGGCTTCCACGCGGATCTGGCCGGGGCGGATGCCGAGGGAGGCAGCGTGGTCCGGGACGGTCAGCGTGGCGCGTGCGGGCGTCCGGCTGAAATTACAGAATACAAGGTAGGTGCGTCCGCCGCCGCTCCGCAGGAACGCGAAATGGCGGTCCGGATCGAAGCCCCCGGCCGGGCCGTTGCAGTAGCCCAGGTCGAAGGTGACGCCTTCGGCAAACGCCGGTTCGGAAGCGTAGGAGAGCATCGTGCGGAAACGCGCCAGCAACCGCTCCTCTTCGGGTTGGAGCCCTTCGCCCGTATGGATCTGGGACCACAGGTGCTGCAGCGAAGGGATGCGGGCCAGGTTGAAGATCGACGTCCGCCCGTTGTCGGACTCGGCTGCCCGTTCGCCGCATTCTTCCCCGAAATAGAGCAGGAAGGGGGCGGTGTTGAGCAGCAGGGAGACGGCCAGGGGTGCGAAGGTGCGCGCGCCGTCCCCGCCGAAATACGGGGAGGCGAAACGCTGCTCGTCGTGGTTTTCCAGGAAGTTGAGCATGTGCGGCTGCAGGCCGCCGAGGAACTGCCAGTTGGCGCTGAGCGTCCGCGCGGAAGCAAATCCGGCCGATGCGCCCGAGGCTTGGTTTTCCACGACGGCGCGGAGGTTGTCGTACAGGCCTGACTTGTCGTAGAGCCAGTCGAAGCCGGCCTGGATCCATGGGCGGTAGTTCTCCTTCTGGTAAACTTCGGCAATGAATTGGACGGCAGGGTATTGCTGCTTGACTTCCGCAATCGCCCACGCGAAAAACTCCCGGGGGACCAGCTCGACCATGTCGCAGCGGAACGCATCCACGCCCCGTCCGGCCCAGAAAAGCAGAATGTCGCGCATCTTGTCCCAGGTGCCGGTATGGAAGGGGCAGTAATTCAGCTTGACGGTATCGTACCAGTCGTTCCGGTCCGGCGCCGGGCTGAAACGGTTGCCCGTCGCCTTGGCCGGGAACTCGTTGAAGGCCTTTCCGTCGGGCAGCCGGAGGCGCTCGCCGGGGTAATAGTAGAAGTCGTTTTCGGCTTTCCAATGCGTCGTGTTATCATCCCCGTCACCCAGATAGGAAATATCCGTCCGGGTCCGGTTGCGGCCGTAGTCACGCCCGACATGGTTGGGCACGAAATCGAGGACCAGCTGCAGGTCCGCGTCGTGCGTCCGCCGGACGAGGGCGTCGAACTCGGCCATCCTGTCTTGCGTGTCGTCGGCCAGATAGGGATTGATGTCGTAATAATCCGAGATGGCATAGGGAGACCCGAGCCAGCCCTTGGTGAAGGGCTGCCCGCTGGAGTGGCGGATCAGGCCGGTATACCAGACATGGGTGACGCCGAGGGACTTGAAATACGAAAGGGAGGGATGGTCGATCGAGGACATCCGGCCTTCACCCCACAAGCGGGGAAGCATCTGGTAGATTATCGGCTTTCCCATATCCTGCGTCGGAATTCGGCGACCGCCACGGCAGTCGCGACGGCGGCATTGAGCGATTCTGAAGTCGTTTCGCCGCCCGGATAAGGCGGGATGAACAGCCGGCCGGTCACCTCGGCGGCGAGGGCCGGGGAGATGCCGTTGGACTCATTTCCGGTCACGATGACGACGGGGGCGTCAGTGCCGGTTTCCAGGGGACGGGCATACAGATTCTCCCCGTCCAGGAACGTCCCGTACACCTGACCGCCGAGCGCCCGGACGTTCCGGGCAAAGGGGACGAGGTCCGTGTAATGGACGGACACGCGGAAGATGGCGCCCATCGTGGACTGGATGACTTTCGGATTGTAGAGTTCGACGGTGTCCGGGCTGGCGACGACGGTCCGGATGCCGAACCAGTCGGCGATGCGCAGGATCGTTCCGAGGTTGCCGGGATCGCGGATCGCATCCAGTGCCAAGTACAGGCCCGTCCCGGGCGCCGGCTGCTGCAGGGGCTTCTGGCGAAGGACGGCCAGCACGGGCGGGGGAGTCGAGAGCGAGGAAATGCGCGACATGGCTTCTTCGCCGATTTCGTCGCGGCGCCAGACCCGGACGACTTCGAAGTCGGACTGAAGCGCCTCGGCAACCATTTTCTCGCCTTCCACGACGAAAAGGCCGGTCTCGTCCCGGAATTTTCGGGTGGCAAGGGCTTTCACGTTCTTTATCTCGCGCGTCGAAATCATATTCTGCAAATATAACAAATGTTCAGAAAATGATTAAATTTGTGAGGATATAGTTTACGATGCGATCCCGATCTTTCATCCATGCTTGTACGACCCTCGCTTCCGTCCTGCTGCTTTCTGCCTGCGGTGCGGGCACGAAACTCGCGGCAGACCAGTATGCCTTGGTGAAAAACCGGATCGAGATCGTCGGCCAGACGCGGGACCTGAAGAAATCGGACATCTCGCCTTATATCCGCCAGCAGCCGCCGCCCTTCCTCAGTTACGGGGAGAAGACCGTGTTTGAGGAACGACTCGTCCACTTGTCCGAAGACAAGATCCGCGACCATCTCCGCTACATGGGCTACTATGACGCTGTGGTGGAGAGCCGCGTGGATCGGAAAGGCAGGAAAGCCTCCGTCCTCTATCACATCGTCCCCGGCGAGCGCATCAGGATCCGTCAGTTGCGCTTCGACGTACCGCAGGGAGGTACTTTCGCCGAGGATTTTTACGCGGACACCCTCAATGTATCGGTCGGTCCCGGGGACTGGCTCTCGGAGCAGTCCCTGGAGGCGGAAAGCGAGCGGTCGGCTTCCGTGATGCGCAACAGGGGCTATTACGGTTTCACGAAGAATTATTATTATTTCGAGGCGGATACCTTATCCGGGCGAGATTCCGTGACCCTGCTGATGCAGGTACGCGAATATACCCGCAATGAGACCGCGGAAAGCGCACGTCCCCTCCACAAGAGCTGGATCGGCGACGTGACGGTCGAGCGTCCGTCCCGCCTCCCGTTCCGGGACAAGGTCCTCGCTGACATCAATACCATCCGTCCGGGTGAGCTGTACAACGAAAAGGCCGTCAACAACACCTACGACCGGTTTCGCAGTCTCCAGCTGTTCAGCGGGGTCGGCGTCGAGCTGAACCCCGCGTCGGAGGATACGGTGGACTGCACCATCACCCTTACGCCTTCCCGGCTCCAGGGGTTCAAGGTCAATTTCGAGACTTCCACCAACTCTTCCGGCCTGATCGGCATCTCTCCGCAGCTGAATTACTACCATAAGAATATTTTCCACGGTGGAGAGCTTCTCAACCTCGGTTTCCTGGGCAATTTCCAGTTCAAGTTGCGGGACCAGGTGCGTTCCGACGAATTCGGCGTATCGGTCGGCGTCACTTTTCCGCAGTTCCTGGGCCTCCCGAACCGGATCATGGAGGGATCCTCGCTGCCCCGGACCGAGATCAAGACCTCTTTCAACTACCAGGACCGTCCGGAATATACGCGCAACATCGTCTCCGCGTCCTTCGGCTATTCCGGACGTTTCTTCAACCAGTTCTATTACCAGCTCTATCCGCTGCAGTTCAACATGGTGCGGCTGTACAACCTGGATCCGGACTTCTACAAGACGCTCGAATCCAATCCTTTCATGCGCTACACCTATCAGGATCACTTCGATGCGGGATTGAGCGGCATGTTGTACTACACCTCCGGCACGGGCTTGACCGATCTGGAACCGGCCTGGTACGCCCGGGCGGCGGGTGATCTGTCCGGCAACGTGATCAGCTTGTTTCATCCGCTCCTGCCCAAGTCGGATGCCGGCCAGGGCAAGATCTTCGGCGCCCCTTACACCCAGTATGTCAAAGCCGAGTTCACGCTGGGCCGGACCTGGCGTTTCGGTCTGGAAGACGGGCAGGCAGTCGCGACGCGGCTGACCGGCGGCCTCGGTTACGCATACGGCAATTCGACGGCGTTGCCGTTCGAAAAACAGTTCTATTGCGGCGGAGCCAACAGCATGCGTGGCTGGCAGACCCGCACCCTGGGACCCGGCCGCTCCGGCATCAACACGGCCTTCAGCATCCCCAGCCAGACGGGCGATGTGAAGCTGGAAGCGAATGTCGAGTACCGTTTCACCCTGGCCGGGAAACTGGAAGGAGCCCTGTTCTACGATCTGGGCAATGTCTGGACCATCGACAACACGGCGGCCCCCGAAGGCAATTTCGACAAGGATTTCTACAAGAGCCTGGCGATGGACTGGGGTCTGGGACTGCGCTTCAAGCTGAGTTTCCTGGTCGCGCGGCTGGACCTGGGCCTGAAACTGTATGAGCCTTCAGCCGCCCTGTGGCGGGGGCCGGGTCTCTGGTTCAGGAATGACGGATTCGCCGTCCACTTCGGCGTCGGGTATCCCTTCTGAATCTATTCTTTGCTGTAGTACTTGGGCCAGCAGCGCAGGAGATAGGCTTTGAGCGTGTCTTCGTGCTTGTTGGACTGCGGCTCGTAGAAGACCTTCCCCTCGAAAGCCTTGGGCATGAACTCCTGATCCACGAAATGGCCCGGATAGTCGTGCGCATAGCGGTACCCGTCGGCGTAGCCCAGTTCTTCCATCAGCTTGGTCGGCGCATTGCGGAGGTGCAGCGGTACGGCCGCGATCTTGTCTGTGGCCGCCGCTTCCAAGGCCGCGGCAATCGCCTGGTAGGCGCTGTTGCTCTTGGGGGAAGAGGCCAGATAGATCGTCGCCTCCGAAAGGGGAATCCGGGCCTCCGGCATACCGATCTTGTTGACGATGTCGAAACAGGCGTTGGCGAGGAGCAGGGCATTGGGATTGGCCAGCCCGATGTCTTCGGCCGCCAGGATACAGAGCCGCCGGGCGATGAAGAGGGGATCCTCGCCTCCGTCCAGCATCCGCGCCAGCCAATACACCGCCGCATTGGGATCCGACCCCCGCACGCTCTTGATGAAGGCGGAGATGATGTCATAATGCATTTCGCCGCCCTTGTCATAGATAGCGACATTCTCCTGCAGGCAGTCGGTGACGCTGTCGTTGTCGATGACGATCTCGGGCTCGGAGAGCTGCGCATCCACGACGATCTCCAGGATATTGAGCAGCTTGCGTCCGTCACCGCCGCTGTGGCGGAAGAGAGCCTCGGTCTCATCCACACGGATGCGGCGGCGCTTCAGCTCAACGTCTTCCTGCAGGGCACGGTCCATCAGGATTTGCAGGTCCGCCGCTTCCAGGGGCTTCAGGACGAAGACCTGGCAGCGAGAAAGGAGCGGCGTGATGACCTCAAAAGACGGATTCTCCGTCGTGGCACCGATCAGGATGATGGTGCCGCTCTCGACGGCCCCGAGCAGGGCGTCCTGCTGGGCCTTGTTGAAACGGTGGATCTCGTCGATGAAGAGGATGGGGGCTGCGGCGCTCGAGAACAGGGATTTGTTCCGGGCCTTGTCAATGACCTCCCGCACCTCTTTTACCCCGGAACTGACTGCACTGAGCGTATAGAAATCCCGGTCCAGGCGCTCGGCGATGATGCGCGCAAGCGTTGTCTTTCCGACGCCGGGCGGCCCCCAGAGGATGAAGGAGGAAAGGGATCCGCTCTCGATCATCCGGCGAAGAATGCATCCCTCGCCGACCAGGTGGCGCTGGCCGACATATTGATCCAAGGTGCTGGGGCGCATACGCTCCGGAAGGGGAGCGGTGCGGACCTGGGGGGAAGATTCGAGCTTTGCCATAGATTTCTATGGTTCAAAGATACGATTTTTATCACAATGTTTGCGTTTTTTTGTACATTTGAAGTAATGTGCTTCAGACCTGACCGTTCTCCCGCCTGGTGGGTGTTCTTTGTCGCACTTTTTTGCGTACAAGGGGCCCTGGCCGCCTCCGAAAGAAAAGAAGGCGGAGGCTTTGCCTTGGGAACCATCCACTCCCCGCGCGGCGTCGGCCTCAGCGGCGAGTTTGTCCGCGATCCGGAGTCTTTCAGCGGCTTGACGCTGACGGCGGACCTGATCGACATCCTGGATGGAACGGCCTCCTCACCCGGTATCAAGGCGACCTACCACTACAACGTGATCGTGAAAGGATGGCAGGACGGCAAGTACCAGTGTTACCTCGGCCCCGGCCTGACGGCCGGACGCGTGCGGGACACGCAAAACCATCTCGGCCTGATGGCCGGTCTGAGCGGAGACGCCGGGCTTCGGGTTCACTGTCTTCACTCCATCATAGTTTCCATTGAATTCCAGGCTGATTTCGCCCTTCAATTCAAGAATCGCTATCATCCCGACATGAGCCTGTACGCGGCCGGTTTCCAGCGTTCTTATCTTCCCTATCTCCGGATCCAATACTGTTTCTGATGAAAAGATACTGTGTCCTATGCCTGTTGTTGTTCCTGTCCGCCGGCCTTCATGCCTCGGGCAGGGGAGACTGGTACGGCCATTGGGATTACGGGATCGAGTGGGGATATACGGCTTCTTTTGCCGAGATCTACCATTACAACTATACCTTGCCTTCGCTCGGCGCCCGGATCGACTCCCGGGACAGCCGGCTCAGCTATAAGTCCAACGGACTCCTGACGGCCTATACCGGCGTGAAGTTCGCCCGTCATTACGCGCTGGACGCACTGGCCGGCTGGGCGGGTGTGTACGAAGGCCGCCGGATGTTTCCCGTCACGATGCGGGGCAGTTATTTCTTCGATGCTTACGATAAGGATGGCTGGAAAACCTTCCTGGAGGGCGGGTGCTGCCTGGGGAAGTCCTTTGCCGGCAAGGCGGTAGGGATCGTCAAGGCGGGGACCGGGTACCGCCTGATGCTGGACCGGTATTTTGCCCTGGACCTCTCCTTGTCCCTGCAGGGGATCCTGGACCATCCGGTGAACATCTATGACCGGAGCCGGGAGGAGTTCGTTCCGGACGGGAACCTGCGGCGCAGCGATTGCGGATACATCGGGATCAACTTTACCTTGGCCCTGGATTTCTAAAGCAGGAATACGACAAAACCGGCTCCGGCCAGCAGCGCGAACAGGAACGTACTCATCACGAGCAGGGGAAGCATGGGATCCAAGGCACGGTCTTCGCGCGTCCAGACGCCATGCAAATGCTTGATGTACAGCGGCAGCGTGAGTACGTACAGGAAATGCCAGGGTGAGATAATACGCAGCAGGCAGTACACCGTCATGCAGATCCAGCCACCTGCGACGAGTGCGGTCTGATAGATGCGGGCACGGCGGCCACCGAGCCGGATGGCCACGGTCGTGCGCGTCGCGGCGTCTGTCTTCATGTCACGGATATTGTTGACATTCAGCACGGCCACGCTGAAGCAGCCGATGGCGGCAGCCGGCAGCAGGATCAGCGGTGAAGGTATCTCATGGGCGCAGAGGAAGTAGGCCCCGCAGACCGTCACGAGCCCGAAGAACAGGAACACATATCCATCTCCGAGACCCCGGTAGCCGTAGGGATTCTTGCCCAGTGTGTAATGCATGGCCGCCCAGATCGCCGCTGCGCCGAGGGCGACGAAAACCAGCGATACCGGTGCGGAAAGCGACCCGAAAGCAGCGTGGATCATCAGCAGCCCGAAAAAGCAGCTCAAGCCGACGAAACCGCCGATCAGGCGTTTCAGGGCGGGGACGGTCATCTCCCCGTCCTGCAGGGAATAATGGATGCCCTGCCGCTCGGCGGTGTCCACGCCGTGCAGGTTGTCACCCAGTTCGTTGGACAGGTTGGACAGGATCTGGAGGCAGATGGTGGTCAGGGCGAGGAAGACGACGGTCGCAGCCTGGATGTGGTAGTCGGCGGCGGCCAGGAAGACGCCCAGGGTGATGCCGGAAAGGGACAATGGGAGCGTCCGGAGACGCATGGACTTCAAGATGGGGCGGATTTTCATAAGATTCAGTTTGGACTGCAAAAATACGAAAAATCAATATATATTTGTAAAAAGCCATCGTGTCATGCGAAAGTCGTTCCTCCTCCTTTCTATCTTGCTCTGTGTCAGCGTGCCCTCCGTGTCGCAGGAAGCTGATTCGGTCGTCGCCCGGATGACCCGCCAGCTGCAGGTTTTCCCGCAGGAAACCGTGCATGTCCAGACCGACAAGGGGTCTTATCTGTCGGGCGAGCGCATCTGGCTGCGCACCCACCTGGTGGATGCCCTGACCCATCGCCCCGAGCCGCTGAGCCGCTATGTCTATGTCGAACTGCTCAATCCCTTCGACGAGCTCGTCCGGCGGATCCAGATCCGGCCCGACAGCGTCGGCATCCACGCCGGATACCTGGATCTGGATGAGGCTCTGCCGGAAGGGGAGTACACGATCCGGTCCTATACGCGCTACATGCGCAACGCCGGTGAGGAGAGCCTCTTCCGGAAGCCGGTCGGCGTGATGGATCCCTATTCCCTGCAGCTGGAGACGCAGGCTGCTTTCCGCTTCGTGGAGCGGGGCGTGGAAGTGCAGCTGCGTTTCGTGGACCGCGACAAAGGAGAGGAGACGGTGCCGAAATACGTCACGCTCCAGCGGAAGGGCAAGCCGGCCGTCCAGCTCAAGCCCCGGGAAGGACGATACGTCCTGCGCCTGCCGGCGGATGCCGCCGGGGAAACCCTGCTGCTGGGTCTCAAGCGGGAAGGGCGCAAGTATCAGCGCTTCATCCGCATCCCTTGGCCGGAAGGGGAGTTTGATGTCGCTTTCCTGCCCGAGGGCGGCTATCTCATCCCGGACCGGGCCTGCCGGGTCGGCGTGAAAGCCATCCGGCCCGATGGCCTGGGCGAATCCGTCTCCGGAGCGGTCCTTGATGCGGAAGGCCGTGAAATCGTGCGCTTCGGACCCCTGGAGAAGGGACTGGGCTCCTTCTTGCTGAAAGCGCAGGCGGGGGAGCGCTATACTGCCGTCTGTACGACGGGGACCGGAGCTGTCCGCCGCTTCGACCTGCCCCGGGCGGAGCCGGCGGCCCGTATCCTGCAGCTGATCCCTGCCGGGAATATGCTGCATGTCAACCTGCTGTGCGGGGCAGAGGCTCCCGAGGCTCCGCTCTCCTTGCTGATCCATCACCGTGGGATGCCGCTCTTTCATGCGAATTGGGATCCCGGACGCCCGGCCTATTCGCTGCCGCTGGCCTCCTTGCCGGTGGGCATCCTGCATTTCGTCTTGCTGGACGGGCAGCAGGACATCCTCAGCGAACGCCTTTTCTTCCACTGGGATCCGTCCGTGCTGATCCAGCCCCAGGCCGTCTTTTCCCAGGCGGGCTATAAGCCCCGCGACCGGGTGAGCCTGCGGATCCCCTGGAGCGTCGCGTATGCCGACGCGCGTCTCGCCCTCAGCGTCATCGACGAGGAGAGCGCCATCCCGGACCCGAGCAGCAGCCTGCTGTCCACCCTGCTGCTGGGGTCCGAACTGCGGGGACGGATCGATGCTCCCGCCTCGTATTTTACTCCGGAGGGAAGTGCCGAGCTTGAGCCCCTGATGCTGACCCAGGGCTGGCGGCGCTATGACTTGCCCGCTGTCTTGCAGGGACGCATGTCCGCTCCCGCCATCCCTCCGGAACGCCATCAGGAGATCAGCGGGCAGGCTGACGCCAAACTGTTCTCTTCGATCAGCGGGGGCCGTATCTCGCTGTATGCGCTCCGTGATTCGCTGACCAGCCTGGACTGGGTCGTCCCTTCCCCGGACGGCCGCTACCGCTTCAAGACGGAATTCCCGGAGGGGACGGAAGTGACCGTCCTGGCACAGAACAGCAAGGGCGGCACGAGCATTATCCTTGAGGTCGATCCGGAAGACTTCCCCGCGACGCTTCGCGCGGCCTTGCCCATGTGCAGATGGGACCTGGCCCCGGACGGCGGATCGGATCAGTACATGCGCCAGGCCGACGAGGCCTATTTCCTGCTGAATGGCGGACGCAGCACCGTTCTGGATGCCGCCGTGGTCACGGCCGAGCGCCCGGAAGAAGAGGTCGATTCGGAGTGGTATTCGCCGGTCACGGCCTCGCCGCCCCTGACGGCCAACCAGATCGAGGAACGCAACTTCACCAACATCCTGTCGGTTTTTCTCAACACGGCCGGGCTGACGGTCCGTTCCGGGTCGGGCGGACCGGTCCTGACGACGACACGGTCCGAGATGCCCATCCTGCCCGTCGTGGACAATGGGGTCCTGCCCGAGTTTGATTTGATGTCCCTGAACCCCGGCGACATCGCCAGCCTTTTCGTCATCAAAGACAACACGTCCATGTTCGGCTACTATCCCGCTTATTCCGGGGCCCTTGTCATCACGACCACCGTCGGCTCGACGGGTGCGAAGCACTCGGACCACATCGCCCGGGTCAAACCGCAGGGCTATCAGATGCCGGCGGCCTTTTATGCGCCCAAATATGATACGGCGCAGAAACGGGACGAGGGGCTGGCCGACTTGCGCACGACACTGTTCTGGGATCCGGAGGTCCTCTGCCTCTCCGGGGAAGAAACGCTCGTAGAGTTCTATGCCGCCGATCCCAAGACCCGTTACCGGGTGACCGGGGAGGGCGTCACGGCGGACGGAAGCCCCGTCCGGATCGAGGCGGAAGTTTCTGTCGAATAATTGTTTACAGGAGAAGGGCTTCCAGCTGCGCGACCGTTTCGACGACCGTCAGGCCGGGCGTACCCTTCATGGGCCGGTATCCCCAGTTGACCGCGATCCGTGCGATGCCGCCGTTGGCGGCCGTCTGCATGTCCGTGCCCGAATCGCCGACCAGGACTGTCCTCTCGCGCGGGGAGCCTGTCACGCGAAGCACCTCGCGGACGATGGCCGGATCCGGTTTCAGGGGCGCTCCGGGCCGGTTTCCCAGCAGGGCGGCGAAGGGGATGCCCGGGAAGAACCCGGCTGCGAGCCGTTCCGTCCCTTCCTGGAATTTGTTGGAAGTGATGGCCAGGGAAATGCCCTGCCGGTGGAGCCGGATGAGAAGGTCCGGGATACCGGGGTAGGGCCGGGTGTGCACGTCAATGTGGGCGGTATAGTAGCGCTTGAAGTCGTCCAGGCAGGAGCCAAACATGGGCTCATCGTCCTGCAAGGATGCAGGGAGGGATTTGCGGACCAGGTCGGCGATGCCATGGCCGACGGTCCTGCGGTAGAATGCCGTGTCATGCCCCTCCAGGTTCCGGCGGGTGAGGGCGTGGTTGACGGCGGCACCGAGGTCTTCGACGGTGTCCAGCAGGGTGCCGTCCAGGTCGAACAGGACGGTCGTGTATTTCAGGGAAGGGGAGTCCATGGCGTCTTTCGTTTTCGGAGTGCAAAGATATTCTTTTTTTCTTATATTTGTGGCTATGGTTACAGTATCTGATTATCTTCCTTATGCGCAGCGCACCGGCAACGAATCGGTCGTTTATTTCACGCGCGATCTTTCCGCCCAGGGTCTGATCAAAGCCTATGAGCAAGTCAACGGACTGATCCGGGGCCGCGTCGGCGTCAAACTTCACACCGGTGAGCAGCACGGGCCCAACATCATTCCCCGCCCTTGGGTGAAAGCCCTGATGGAGAAGGATCTGCCGGATGCCACCATCATTGAGACCAATACCTACTACGACGGTGACCGCTACACCACGGAGCAGCACCGCCGGACGCTGGAAGTCAACGGCTGGACCTTCCGTCCGGTGGATATCCTTGACGAAGAGGGAACGGCCCTGCTTCCCGTGAAAGGCGGGAAATGGTTCCGCGAGATGTCCGTCGGAGCCCATTTGCTTCACTACGATTCGATGGTAGCCCTGACCCATTTCAAGGGGCACACCCAGGGCGGATTCGGCGGCAGCAACAAGAATATCGGTATCGGCTGCGCCGATGGCCGGGACGGCAAGGCCTGGATCCACACGACGCCGGGACAGCCCGATCAGTGGGATATCTGCGAGGAAGAGTTTATGGAACGGATGACCGAGTCCACCAAGGCCAGCATTGACCACTTCGGCAGGAAGGTGACCTACGTCAACGTGATGCGCAACATGTCGGTGGATTGTGACTGCGCCGGCTGCGAGGCCGAGCCTGTGGTTACGCCCAATGTCGGTATCCTGTCTTCGACAGACATCCTCGCCATCGACCAGGCCTGCGTTGACATCGTCTGGGCGATGAAGCCCGAGGAGCATCACGACCTGGTCGAGCGTATCGTGTCCCGCCACGGCCTGCGTCAACTTTCCTATATGAAGGAATTGGGAATGGGTAATGACCGCTATGTCCTGATCGACCTGGACAACGGGGGACAACGGATCAGCGCCGCAGACGCCGCCCGCGGCCTGAAACCTTTCGTGCTGGAGCAGTAACTACTTTTCAGCCAGGAATTTCTGTACTTTTTCGGCGACGACGGTCGCCAGTTGGACCTTTCCTTCCGGACCGATCACATAGAGGGAAGGAATCCATTGGACTTGGTAGGCTCCGCCGACCTGCGATTCTTTCTTGCCGGACGGGTCGAAGAGTTGGATGCCCGGCAGTTCGTTCTCGGCCACGTAGGCGAGCCATTTGTCCTTTTCCCGGTCAAAGGAAACGGACACGAACGCTACATCGTCCGGCTTGGCGGCATACATCTCCTTGAGCAGCGGGACCTCGGCGCGGCAGTCGGGGCACCAGGATGCCCAGAAAACAAGGACGCGCGTCTTTCCCTGCAAATCGCTGAATGTGATTGGGTTATCTCCAAGGTCGCCCAGGGTGAAATCCGGGGCTTCGACACCGGCTTTCAGCAATCCAGCCGCATATTGGAGGTCAGGATCTTCTTCTGTGACAGGCTCTTGGGCCTTGTTGTCCCATTTCTGCGCGATCCAGAACCCCAGGAGGGCGAGGAGGATCAAGGCGATCAGCCATTTCATGACTTGAAGGGGAGTGCGATACCGGGAATTCTGTGCCATATCTGGGTGGTTCAAAGGGGTTTTCTGAGGCAAAAATACGGTATTATTTGTAAAAAAGGTGCGTTTTTCCTTAACTTTGATGCATGAAAAAGGAAATATATCTGGCTGGCGGTTGTTTTTGGGGTACCGAGCATTATTTCAAGCAGATACGCGGCGTCATCGATACGGAGGCAGGCTATGCCAACGGACATGCGTCCCGGCCGACTTATCAGGATGTATGCACGGATCAGACGGGATTTGCGGAAACAGTCCGCATCGTCTATGACCCGGAAATCATCAGCCTGAAATTCCTGTTGGAACTGTATTTCAAATCCATCGATCCGCTGAGTGTCAACCGCCAGGGACACGACCATGGGACGCAATACCGCACGGGAATCTATTATACGGATGCATCTGACCTGAGCGTCATCGATGAGGTATATGCTGCAGAACAGGCGAAATACACGCAGCCGCTGGCCGTGGAGAAACAGGCCCTGCAGATTTTCTACGAAGCCGAAGACTATCATCAGGATTATCTGGACAAGCATCCGGACGGTTATTGCCATCTGCCGGTTGCATTGTTCGAATTTGTGCGTCAGGCAAACGCCGAAAACGAAGATAAAAAGAATCGGTAATTGTTCAGGGTCTCAATTCCCTATTTTGTTACACAATTTATATTATGTTAAGTTGCAGAGGGGAATTTCTGAGGATACCCTTCCCCCGGGCCACGTTACGGCAGATATTCGTCAATGGCTGCCGCGATGGACAGGATCGTCTGATAATATAGAATGTTGGAGTCCTTGAGCCGGATCCAATGCCCGTCGGATCGCGGACTGCGAAGATACTTGTCCGTATAGAAAGTCCCGTAGCTGCCGGCATAGACCCATACGACGCCGGTGTCGGTTACCTTGATCGCGCGGATCGGAAAAGACTGCGTATAGCCCGTGTCGCTTGCATAGACAAGCGCCTCCATGTCTTTCTTTTCCTGGTCATTGTTGGAGCAATTCAAGAATCCTCCTACCTTCAGGATATCGTCCCGGATGGCATCGTGGATCGCATCGCCCGCCTGTCGGTACGTGCGCGCCAATTCGTTTAAATGCTTGTCCATGTTGCAGCCTGAAGCTAGCGGATGTCCCGGGCCGGGATGCGGTCGAACACGATGTAATCGCGGGAGGTGGAGTAGCCGGCTTCATAAAGCAGCCCGACAGAACCGTCCTGCAGTTCCGCCATGTCGGAGTAGGCTTCCATGGCAAAGGGCCGTCGTAGATCTCCGTCCAGTTCCGTCCCTGGTCCTTGCTGAGCTTCACCTTGAGGTTTTCGCGTTTCTCAGGTCCGTTCGGGTTCATGAAAAGGAGCCAGTCGTCCTTCTCATGCCCGTGGCGGTAGCGGAGGAGGCTGCCCTCGCAGATCGCCTCGGGCAGCTGGGGGTCGAAGACGATGTCGGACAGGGTCTCTCCCCCGTCGGTACTGATCGACACCTGGCGCAGGTGCTCCAGCCGGGTCGTGTCGGCCCAGCGTTTGAACTCTCTCATGTTCAGCATGATATCACCGTTCGAAAGCTCGGCGGACATGCACTCGTTGCCGCCGCGTCCGCTGAAGGCGCCCCGGGTCCAGGTCTGCCCGTTGTCGTCCGAGTAGACCAGAAAAGAGCGGCCTTGCCAGAGTTTGCCCTCCCCTTCCCATTTGTGGTAGCAGGAGGCCACGATACGGCCCTTGTGCGGTCCATTCTGCAGTTGGATGGCATGGCCGGGACCGACGCAGGCCATGATCCAGTCTTGTTCCACCAGCCCTTCGCTGAACAGAACGGGCTCGCTCCAGGTCCGTCCGTCGTCATCCGAATACATCGAGAACCAGTGGATGTCGAAATAGTGGAATGGAATCTCGTCTGTTTTCCAGGAGGAAAGCAGCAGGATGCGGCCATTGTCCAACACCACGGGCGTCGGGCTGCTGCAACAGTTGATCCCGTCGTCCCAGATGGTGATGGTTTCGCTCCAGGTACGGCCGCCGTCTTCCGAGCGTTTGACGACCAAGTCGTTGTCACCGTGGTCCTTGTGGGTGTTGTGCCGGGCTTCTGCAAAGGCCAGGAGGGTACCCTTCTGCGTCCTGACAAGCGCAGGGATGCGATAGGTGTGGATGCCGTTCTCTCCGGCTTCGAAAACACAGACCGGACCCTCGAAAGCCTCTGGGCGGTTCTGGCAGGACTGAATAAACAAGGAAGCGGAGACAAGGGCCGCTGCGGGGATCAAGAATATTTTCATATTGCGAATATAGTCATTATCTTTGAAACAATGAACAGAAGACAATTCATATCCGCAGCGACGGCTGCCGGCTTGACGGCGGCCCTGGGCGACTGGGAGCGCCTTTTCGCCATGGGCCGTACCGATCCGTCGGTGGGTCAGGCCCTGGCCGCCTGGGAGAAAGGCCAGTTCCAAGTGCATTTCATCTATACCGGCGCGGCCGAATCGATGTTCCTGATCTTCCCGGACGGAACCTCGATGCTGCTGGACTGCGGGCAGCAGGACACGGCCTCGCTCGGCGTACGCGCCGTCCCCTGCCTGCCCGACCGCAGCCGGCTCGCTGGAGAGTGGATCGCGCGCTATGTGAAGCGCGTCAATCCTCGCGGGCGGGAGGTGGATTATATGATGTTGTCGCATTATCACACCGACCACGCCGGCTGCGAGACGATTTACAGTTACGAAGAAGATACGCTCCCCTATCGTCTCAGCGGTTTCGGCGAAGCGGCCCGCTACCTGCATTTCGGCAAGGCCTTCGACCGTTGCTGGCCGGATTATACTTACCCGGTGCCCCTGCAGGACGATAATAAACGGGTCATGAGCCAGATGCGCAAGTTCTACGAGTATCAGGCTTCGCGCGGCGGCATGAGCGTCGAACGCTTCCAGGTCGGGGCGACGGATCAGGTCCGCCTGCTCCACCGGCCCGCCGCCTACCCGGATTTCCACATCCGCAACCTCTGCGGCAACGGAAGTATAGCCGCCCCGGACGGCACGCTGATCGACTTGTATCCGGATTACAAGCGCAAAGGCAGCCATATCCCCGAGAACGCCCTCAGCCTGGGCATGATCATTCAGTATGGGCCTTTCCGCTACTTCACGGCCGGTGATTTCTCGGCCCGCCGGAAAAGAGAGAACGGGACCGTCTTCGAGATCGAAACGGAGCTGGCCCGCGTCGTGGAGCCCTGCCAGGTGTCCAAACTCAACCATCACGGCCACAAGTCCATGCCCCCGGAACTGGTGGCTGCCCTGCGTTCCCGCGTCTGGATCAACAGCACCTGGAACCAGAACAGCTTCGAAGGCGGACACGTCGTCCTGACCGTGGAGAAGGGTGGAGGCACGTACTCCCCCTGAGCTATCTCACGGCTGCTGACGAATCGATGACCGTCCGCAGCGTGCTGCATTTCAAGAGTTGACCGCGTCCTCCTGGACAAAGGAAACCACCTCCTCCGCCCGGTCGGTGATGAAGAGGCGGATGTTCTTGTATTTCCCCCGCCCGGCCAGGTCCTTGAGGAAGGGATAGACCGGCACGATGCGCTCGAAGAAGTCGCGGCCCAGGAAAATCATCGGGCCGACGAGTCCGTCGCTGTCATAGTGGATCTTGGCGGCGCTTTGGAAAACCTCCTGCATCGTTCCGGCCGAGCCGGGCGTGAAGATGATGCCGCCCAGGGTGACGGAGAGGATCATGTCTTCCCGGACACTGTTGGTGAAGAACTTGGCGATACGACTCGCAAAGGGGGTGGAAGGCTCGTGCCCGTACAACCAGGTCGGGATGGAGAGGCTTTCGTATTGGGTCTGGGGGTATTTCTGCATCACTGCCCAGGCGCTTTCCAACCATAGGACGGGATCCTTCTCCTTGCCTTGGACCAGGATGTCAATCGCATCTTCCACTTCGGCTTCGCTCCGGCCGGCCATCCAGGCGCCCAGGTGGGTCGCCTCCATGGCGCCGGGGCCGCCGCCCGAGACCATCAACTTGCCTTTTTCGGTCAGCTTCTTGCTGATCCGGACGATCCTGGCATAGCCCTCGTCGGCTCGTTTCAGCCCGTGCCCGCCCATGATACCGAGCACGTCCTGCGGCCGGTAGCGTTTCAGGAAATCCATCATCGCATCGTAGATCGAGTGGTCGTGCAGAGTGCGGGCCAGCATGATGCGGATGTCGTCCGCCTGCTCCCCCGCCTCCAGGTAGTCTGCATAGACGCGGGCGTCGAAGGAACGCGCGAAACTCTCCGGTTCGCCGGGCACGAAGCCCTCATACAGGCTGACGGCTGAGTAGAGGTTGGCGTTGAAGGCGTGGAAGCGCATCCCCATCCGGGGCAGGACCAGGCAGTCCCGCATCATGCTCTGCTGCCCGGGGCACAATTCGCAGCCGAAAAAGCAGCAATCCACGAACGTGTGGGACAGCGCATAATCCGCCGCCGCGGTGAAGTCGATGTATTGGAAGGCATAGTGGCCGACCGTGCGGGTCCCTTCTTCGGGACGGGGCAGCTCGGCGATGCTGTTGATCTGCAGATAAGGGTAGGTTTTCATGGCGATGTCTCGATGGCAATGGCCAAGGCGGTTTGAAATGCAGAGAACGCCCTTTCGGGACTGCATTTCAAACCGCCTTGGCC
>JAFUWZ010000040.1 GCA_017471045.1 Bacteroidales bacterium | reverse complement strand
TTCGGGGCCGGCCCCCACTACCTTGTATATCCGGGTGATCCCCTTGTCGCTGCGCGCGCAGACCGACAAGGGCCGGCGCAGGAAGAAGCCCGGGACGTCGAGGCCCACGAATTCGCCGTCCGCGGCGCTCTCGCCCTCCAGGACCAGGCGATAGGTCTTGGGGGCGATCGGCGCGTTTTCGGCGATAGTATAAAACTTTCTGTCCATCTATTTGTACTCTTCGTCGATGGTCGAGATGCCGAGGGTGATTTCCTCCAGGACGTCCAGCAGCACGCCGACGGTCTCCAGGGCGGTGAAGATCGTGACATTGTTCTCCACGGCCGTGCGACGGATTTCGTAGCCGTCCAGATGGCTGCTCTTCTGATTGAGGTCGATCTTGTTGATCACGTAGCTGACGTGACCCTTGCGCAGGGCGTTCGGTATGTCGTCGCTGCCCTCGCTGATCTTGTGCAGGGTGCGGGTCTTGATCCCGTGCTCCCGGAGGAAGGCCGCCGTGCCGCGCGTCGCCTCGATGTTGAAGCCGAGGTTGTAGAAACGACAGATCAGGGGCAGGGCCTCGGCCTTGTAGCGGTCGGCGAGGGTGACGAAGACGGTGCCGTAGCTGCGGATCGTCATGCCCGAGGCCTGCAACGACTTATATAGTGCGCGGTTGAGGCTGTCGTCGTAGCCGATGGCCTCGCCGGTGGATTTCATCTCGGGCGAGAGGTAGGTGTCGATCCCCTTGATTTTGCCGAAGGAGAAAGCCGGCGTCTTGACGAAGTGGCGCTTGCGCTCCGGGAAACAGACCTCGGTGATGCCCTGCTCCTTGAGCGTGTGTCCGAGCATCACGCGTGTGGCGATCTTGGCCATCGGGATGCCGGTGGACTTGGAGATGAAGGGCACGGTGCGCGAGGAGCGCGGATTGACCTCGATCACATAGACGTCCTCGTGCTCGTCCACGATGAACTGGATGTTGTACAGGCCCTTGATGCCGATGGCGCGGCCCAGCTGGACGGTGTCGCGGATGATCTCCTGCTTGACCTTGTCGCTGAGGCTGAAGGAAGGATAGACGCTGATGCTGTCGCCGGAGTGGATGCCGGTGCGCTCGACGTGCTCCATGATGGCAGGAATGAATACGTCCTCCCCGTCGCAGATGGCATCGACCTCCGTCTCCTTGCCCATGATGTACTTGTCCACGAGGACCGGGGAGTTCTCGTTGATCTCCACGGCGTTGTGGAGGTAGTGGCGCAGGGTCTCCTCGTTGCCGACGATCATCATCGCGCGGCCGCCGAGCACGAAACTGGGCCGCACGAGGACGGGATAGCCGATCTCCTCGGCCGCCCGCACGCCGTCCTCGACGTTGGTGACGGCCTTGGCCCGCGGCTGCGGGATGCCGGTCCGGCGCAGGATCTGCTCGAAGCGTTTACGGTCTTCGGCGTTGTCGATGGCCTGCAGGCCGGTGCCGATCAGCGGGACGCCGAACTGCTCCAGCGGGGCCGCCAGGTTGATGGCCGTCTGGCCGCCGAGGGTCACGATCACGCCTTCCGGCTGCTCGAGGTCGATCACGTTCATGACGTCCTCGGGCGTGAGGGGCTCGAAATAGAGCTTGTCGGAAATGGTGTAGTCGGTCGAGACGGTCTCGGGATTGTTGTTGATGATGATCGCTTCGTAGCCGGCCTCGCGGATGGCCCAGATCGCGTGGACGGTGGAGTAGTCGAACTCCACGCCCTGTCCGATGCGGATCGGGCCGGATCCGAGCACCAGGATCTTGCGGCGATGGCTGCGGACGGATTCGTTTTCCTGCTCGTAGGTCGAGTAGAAATAGGGCACATAGGTGTCGTGCTCGGCGGAGCAGGAGTCGATCATCTTGTAGACCGGCCGGATGCCTTTGTCGCGGCGGAAGCGGATGACATCCTCCTCGCTGCAGCCCCAGAGCTGCGCGATGAAGCGGTCGCCGAAGCCCATGCGCTTGGCTTCCCGCAGGACGGCTTCATCCTGCGGCGCGGCCTTGACGCGGCGCTCCATCCGGACGATGTTGTAGATTTTCTCGAGGAAGAGGAGGTCGATCTTGGTGCGGTCGTAGATGCGCGTCAGGTCGATCCTCAGGCGCAGCAGCTGGGCGATGGCGTGGATGCGGTCGTCAGTCGGGGTGCTGATGTAGTCGAGCAGGGCCTCCTGCGTCCAGTCGTCGAATCTCTTCTTGTGGATGTGGCAGCAGCCCGCTTCGAGGGAGCGCATCGCCTTGAGGATGCTCTCCTCGAGGGTGCGGCCGATGCTCATCACTTCGCCCGTCGCCTTCATCTGCGTACCGAGCTCGTTGGACGCTTCGCTGAATTTGTCGAAGGGGAAGCGGGCGACCTTCGTGACGACGTAGTCGATGGCCGGCTCGCAGCAGGCCGGCGCCCCGGCGATCTGGATCTCGTCGAGGGTCAGGCCGACCGCGATCTTGGCGGTGACGCGGGCGATCGGGAAACCGCTGGCCTTGGACGCCAGGGCCGAGGAGCGCGATACGCGCGGGTTGACCTCGATGATATAATACTTGAAAGAAAGGGGATCGAGGGCGAACTGGACGTTGCAGCCGCCTTCGATCTCCAGGGCCCGGATCAGCTTGAGAGCGCTGTCGCGCAGCATCTGGTATTCCTTGTCCGTCAGGGTCTGGGCGGGTGCGACGACCATCGAGTCGCCCGTGTGGACGCCGACCGGATCGATGTTTTCCATCGAACAGATGGCGATGGCGGTGTCGTTGTGGTCGCGCATCACTTCGAACTCGATCTCCTTGTAGCCCTTGATGCTCTTCTCGACGAGTACCTGGTGGACGGGGGAGAGGGCGAGGGCGTTCCGCATCAGGTCGCGGAGCTGCTCCTCGTTGTCGGCGAAACCGCCGCCCGTACCGCCGAGCGTGAAGGCCGGCCGCAGGATGACGGGGTAGCCGATCTCGGCGGCGATGCGCGCGCCGTTCTCGACGTCGTAGCAGATTTCCGAAGGGATGACGGGCTCGCCGATCCCCATGCAGAGCTCCTTGAAGAGTTCGCGGTCTTCGGCCTTCTCGATGCCGTGGAAGGAGGTGCCGAGGATCTCGACGCCGCACTCCTCGAGGACGCCTTTGCGGGCCAGCTGGACGGCGAGGTTGAGGCCGGTCTGCCCGCCGAGGCCCGGCACGAGGGCGTCGGGCCGCTCGTAACGGATGATCTTGGCGATGTATTCGAGTTTGAGGGGCTCCATGTAGACCTTGTCCGCGATGTGCGTGTCGGTCATGATGGTGGCCGGGTTGGAGTTGACCAGGATCACTTCGTAGCCTTCCTCCTTGAGCGCAAGGCAGGCCTGGGTGTCGGCGTAGTCGAATTCGGCGGCCTGGCCGATGACGATCGGGCCGGAGCCGATGACCATCACTTTCTTGATATCGGTTCTTCTAGGCATGGGGCTCTTCCTCCATCATTTGGATGAAACGGTCGAAAAGATAGACGTTGTCCTGCGGTCCGGGGGCGGACTCGAGGTGGAACTGGACGCCGAAGATCCGGTCTTCGGCCTGCTCGAAGCCGACGACATAGCCTTCCGGCACGGTGACGTGGGTGGGGCGCAGCACGGTCCCTTCGACGCTCCCGAAAGCCCAGCTCTGGTTGAGGACCGCGATGTTGATCCGGCCGCTCTCCAGGTCACGGATGGGATGGTCTCCATGGATGCCGCAGCCCATGTGGGATAGGGAGGCGCCGTAGTGCAGGCCGATGATTTCCTGGCCCAGGCCGATCCCGAGGATGGGCTTGCGCCCTTTCAGCTGCGCGAACAGGGCGGAGAGGGAAGGCATTTCCGGCCCGCCGGCGGGACCGTTGGAGAAGACGATGCCGTCCGGATTGAAGGCGAGGATGTCGTCGGCGGCCGTGTTGAACGGCACGATGGTGACGTTGCAGCCGCGCTCGGACAGGTGGCGGATGATGCTGTATTTGATGCCGCAGTCGATAGCCACGACGTGGAAGCGGTGGCCGGGCGTGCGGGTGACCCAGCGCTTCCGGCAGCTGACCTGGGCGACCAGGTCCCGGGCGCGGGGCGTGCCGGCGATCAGCCGGAGCGCCTCTTCCTTGGGCAGGTCCGCTTCGACGATGGCGCCCATCGGCCGACCCGTGTCACGGATGATCTTGGTCAGCATCCGGGTATCGACCCCGCCAAGGCACGGGATGCCGTGGTCTTCGAGATACTCCTCGAGGGTCTGGGTATAGCGGAAGTTGCTCGGGGTGTCGCAGCACTCGCGGACCACCAGGCCGCCGATCTTCGGCGTGCGGGCCTCGAAGTCTTCGTCGGTGATGCCGTAGTTGCCGATCAGCGGGTAGGTCATCACGACGATCTGCTCCGCGTAGGAAGGGTCGGAGAGGATCTCCTGGTATCCGACGACGGAGGTGTTGAAAACGATCTCGCAAACCTTCCGGCAGTCGGCTCCGAAGCCGATGCCGTAGAATTCCAGGCCGTTTTCCAGTACCAGTTTCTTTTCAGGTCTTTTCATATACTAACTGTTGGATTCGTAGACGATATGCCCGTCCTTGAGGGTCATCCGGACGCGGCCCCGGACGGTCATGCCGGCAAAAGGAGTGGCACGGCCCTGGCTGCGGAACCGGGCCGGATCGACCGTGAAGGTCTCGGACAGGTCGAGGACGGTCAGGTCGGCCCGTTCCCCGACACGGAGCCCGCCGGGTAGGCGGAACGCCCGCCGGGGGCCTTCTGTCAGGGCCTCGAGCAGCCGGGTCAGGGGGAGGACGCCGGTCTCGACCAGCGTGGTATAGAGGACGGGAAAGGCCGTTTCGAGGCCGACGATGCCCATTGCGCTGCCGGCCAGGCCGCGGGATTTCTCTTCGGCCGTGTGGGGCGCATGGTCGGTCGCGATCGCGTCGATGGTACCGTCCCGGAGGCCTTCGACCAGGGCCTGCCGGTCCTCGGCGCTGCGCAGCGGGGGGTTCATCTTGAAACGTCCGTCTTCCTGCAGGTCGTCTTCGCAGAGGGCCAGGTAGTGCGGGGCGGTTTCGCAGGTCACGCGTATGCCTTCCGCCTTGGCCCGGCGGATCAGATCGACGCTTTCTTTCGTGGAAATGTGGCAGACATGATAGCGGCATCCGGTCTCGGCGCAGAGGGTCAGGTCGCGCGCGATCTGGCCCCATTCGCTCTCGGAACAGATGCCCTTGTGGCCATGCTCGCGGCAGTAACGCCCGTCGTGGATGTAGCCGCCGCGGAGCAGCGTCTCGTCTTCGCAATGGGCCGCGATGATCACGTCTTGCTGCGCGGCAAGGGTCATCGCCTGCCGCATCATCCCTTCGCGCTGCACCCCGCTCCCGTCGTCGGAGAAGGCGCAGCAGCGGTCCTTCAGGGCGGCCATGTCCACCAGCTCGAGCCCCCGGCGCTCCTTCGTGATCGCACCATAGGGGAGCACTTCGATCACGGCGTCCCGATCGATCAGGGCCTGCTCGACGGCCAGGTGTTCCGGACTGTCCGGGACCGGGTTGAGGTTGGGCATGGCGCAGACGGTCGTGTATCCGCCGGCCGCCGCGGCCTCGGACCCGGAGCGGATGGTCTCCTTGGCGGAGAATCCGGGCTCCCGGAGATGGACGTGGATGTCGCAGAAGCCGGCGCTGACCAGCAGCCCGCGGCAGTCGACGGTCCGCGCGCCCTCCGGTTCGAGGCCCTCACGGACCGCGGCGATCCGTCCGTGGCGGACCAGCAGATCGGCGCTCCGGATCCCTTCCGGCGTCGCGACCCGGCCTCCTTTCAGTAATACATCTTCTCTCATCGGACCAAAAAAAAGACAGCCGTAGAGGCTGTCAGTCAATCAAATAAAAACAGAACACCGTCTTCATCCGATGCGCAGGACAGGCAGGCAGATTGAAAAAGGTGTCTCATCGTCTCCAATTTTTTGCAAAGTTACGCTTTCTTGGGTTTTCCGGCAAATATTTCTGCTGGATTTATCAACATCCGGCCTGTTGAAAAAAATGGAAAAAGTTTTTGCCGGGGCGGATTATTCGCAGTAACTTTGCTTCTCCTGAAAAGGCTAAGTTGGTTTGTAAATATCGCACTATGAAGGTAGCAGTGATCATGGGCAGTGCAAGCGACTGGGACGTCATGTCGCCCGCCTGTACGACGCTCGAAGAGTTCGGCATCCCCTATGAGAAGAAGGTGCTCAGCGCACACCGTAATCCCGGCCCGCTCGCCGACTATGTCCGCTCCGCCCGCGACCAGGGTTTCGACATCATCATTGCCGGCGCCGGAGGGGCCGCACACCTGCCGGGCGTCATCGCCGCGCTGACCACCCTGCCGGTCATCGGGGTTCCGGTCAGAAGCAAGGCGCTCAACGGTCTGGATTCGCTCCTGTCGATCGTGCAGATGCCTTCGGGCATCCCGGTCGCCACGATGGCCATCGACGGCGCGCGCAATGCGGCCCTCTACGCCGTAGCCATCCTTGCACTGCAGGATCAGCCCCTGCGCTCCAAGCTGGACGACTTCCGCGTCCGCCAAAGCGAAAAAGTACTCCATACGCAAATATAGAACTGCGCCCACCCCGTCCGGGTGGGCTTGTCATTTCCATCCATATATGGTCAACAAACGAATCTTTGTCGAAAAGAAGCCCGGTTTCCGGGGAGAGGCGAAGAGCCTGCTCTCCGAGTTCAACGAGAATCTTTCCCTGCAGCTCCGTTCGCTGCGGCTGCTCAATGTCTATGATTTGTTCGGGTTCAGCGACGAGCTGGTCGAGCGCTGCCGCTACAGCGTGTTCGGCGAGACGGTGACGGACCTGGTCAGCGACAGCTGCGATCTGGCCGGCAGGAAATACATCGCCGTGGAATACATCCCCGGCCAGTTCGACCAGCGGGCCAGCTCGGCCGTGGACTGCGTCCACCTGATCCAGCCCGAAGCGCAGGTGGAGATCAAGAGCAGCCGGCTGCTCATCTTCGACGATGACACTTCCGAGGAAACGCTCTCGCGGCTGCGCCACTATTTCATCAATCCCGTGGAGTGCCGTCCCAAGGACCTGGCCGTGCTGTCCCTGGCCGAGCAGGCGGACGTGAAGCCGCTCGAAGACCTTTCCGGATTTACCGCCATGCCCGAGTCGGCGTATGCCGCTTTATGCAAGTCCCACGGCCTGGCGATGAATGCGGACGACCTGGTCGAAGTGGTACGGTATTTCCGGCAGGAAGGCCGCGACCCGTCCGAGACGGAGCTCCGCATCCTGGACACGTACTGGAGCGACCATTGCCGCCATACGACCTTCACCTCGGAGCTGACCTCCATCAAGGTGGATGATTCGTTCGTCAAGGAGGAGATCGTGTCGACGCTCGGGCGTTTCCATGACATCCGCAGGGAGCTTGGACGCGAAGGCAAGAGCCTGTGCCTGATGGAACTGGCGACGATCGGTGCGCGCTACCTCCGCTCGGTGGGCAAGCTGGACGACCTGGAGCAGAGCGAAGAGAACAACGCGTGCAGCGTTTTCGTCGATGTGGACGTGGACGGGAAGCAGGAGAAATGGCTGCTGCAGTTCAAGAACGAGACGCACAACCATCCGACGGAAATCGAACCGTTCGGCGGAGCCTCGACCTGCCTGGGCGGGGCGATCCGCGACCCGCTTTCCGGCCGGGCATACGTTTATCAGGCGATGCGCGTGACCGGTGCGGGCGACATCAACCGCTCCGTGGCGGAGACCATCCCGGGCAAGCTGCCCCAGCGCGTCATCTCGCGCAAGGCGGCGGCCGGCTATTCCAGCTACGGCAACCAGATTGGCCTGGCCACCACGCATGTGCGGGAGATTTTCGATGAGGGCTACACGGCCAAGCGCCTGGAAGTCGGCGCGGTGGTCGGCGCCGTCAAGGCTGCCGATGTGCGGCGCGAGAGTCCCGCGCCCGGCGACGTGATCCTGCTGCTGGGCGGCCGGACGGGACGGGACGGCATCGGCGGAGCCACCGGCTCGTCCAAGGAACATACCGAGTCCTCGCTGGAGACCTGCGGCAGTGAAGTCCAGAAGGGCAATGCGCCCGAGGAACGCCAGCTCCAGCGTCTGTTCCGCCGTCCGGAAGTGACGCGGCTGATCAAGAAATCCAACGACTTCGGCGCCGGCGGTGTCAGCGTCGCCATCGGCGAACTGGCGGACGGCCTGGACATCCGGCTGGACCGCGTGCCGGTCAAGTACGAGGGCCTCAATGCCACCGAACTGGCGATCAGCGAGTCCCAGGAGCGGATGGCGGTCGTCGTGGCGGCCGGGGACCGTGCCGAATTTGAAAGATACTGCGCCCTGGACAACGTCGAGGTGACCCATGTCGCCGACGTGACCGATACGGGGCGCATGCGCATGTACAAGGGAGGGGTTAAGGTTTGCGACCTGTCCCGCGGGTTCATCGACAGTGCCGGCGCGAAGCATTATGCCCAGGCGCGCATCGGCGGCGTGGAAGAGCGGGACCCCTTCGCGGGCGTTCCGGCCGGGGATACGCTCCCGGAAAAGATGGAGCGGCTGCTCTCGTCCGCCAATGTCGCTTCCCAGAAGGGGCTGGTGGAGATGTTCGACTCCACGATCGGCCGTTCCACGGTCCTGATGCCATACGGCGGCCGCTATCAAGCGACCGAGACCCAGGTTTCGGTCCAGAAACTCCCGGTCTCCGGCTACACGGAGACGGCCAGCGTGATGGCTTTCGGCTACAATCCTTCGCTGACGTCCTGGAGCCCCTACCACGGCGCCGCCTATGCGGTCGTGGAGGCTTGTACGAAGGTCGTCGCGGCCGGCGGGGACTGGTCCCGGATGCGCTTCTCCTACCAGGAATATTTCGAGCGGATGACATCCGACCCCCACAGCTGGGGCAAACCGCTCGCGGCGCTGCTCGGCGCCCTCAAGATGCAGCTTGATCTCGGCCTGCCCTCCATCGGCGGCAAGGACTCGATGAGCGGCACGTTCGAGCATCTCAACGTCCCGCCGACCCTCATCGCCTTCGGCATCACGACGATCGATGCGCGTCAGGTCATCTCTCCGGAGCTTAAGCGGCCCGGGAACCGCCTCTACTGGATCCGTCATGATCCCCTGGTCAACCGGATGCCCGACACCCGCATGCTCGCGTCCAACTGGGATTTCGTACATGGCAGGATCCGCTCCGGCGAGATCGTGTCCGCCTGGTCCGTCGGCTTCGGCGGTCTCGCCGAGGGCTTGGCGAAGATGGCTTTCGGCAACGGTCTGGGCTTCGACGTCCGGCTCGCGGAGGGGGCGCTGTTCGGCCTCTCCTACGGCTCGGTGCTGGTCGAGTCCACGACCGCCCTGGAGCACCCGGCGGCCGTCGAACTGGGCACGGTGACGGACGGAGAGATCCGCATCAACGGGGTCTCCCTGGATCCCGCCGCCCTGCGCAAGGCACACACCGGCCGCTATGCCCGGCTTTATCCCGAAGAGGTCGCTCCGGCTTTTCAGGAGCCGGCCCCGCGCGTGGAGGAGCGTCCCTTCGATCCGGCGAACCTGGTCTGGCCGGGCGAGCCGGTCGCACATCCGGTCGTCTGCCTGCCGGTTTTCCCGGGCACCAACTGCGATTATGACACGGCCAAGGCGTTCCGCAAAGCGGGGGCCGAGGTCCGTCCCTTCATCTTCCGCAACCTGACGGCCGATGCGGTCAACGCATCGATCGCCGAACTGGCCGACCGCATCGCCGAAAGTCATATCCTCACTTTCTGCGGCGGCTTCTCCTCCGGCGACGAGCCCGACGGCAGCGGCAAGTTCATCGCCGACGTGATCAACAACGCCCGGGTGGCGGCCGCCATCGAGGCCTTCCTCGGACGCGGCGGCCTGGTCCTCGGCATCTGCAACGGATTCCAGGCCCTGGTCAAGAGCGGCCTGCTCCCGTACGGTCGCCTGGGCTGCGTGACCCCGGATTCGCCGACCCTGTTCCGCAACGACATCAACCGCCATGTCTCCAAAATGGTGACGACCGAGGTCGCATCCACCCGTTCCCCCTGGCTCGCCGGACTCTCGAAGGGTGAGCGGCATGCCATCGCCGTCAGCCACGGCGAAGGCAAGTTCGTGGTGGGGGAGGCCCAGGCCCGCGAGCTGTTTGCAAACGGCCAGGTCGCGTTCCGCTATGTGGACAACCCCAACGGCTCCTATTACGACATCGAGGGCATCCTGAGTCCCGACGGCCACATCCTCGGCAAGATGGGCCACAGCGAGCGCTACGAGGGCAGCCTCTTCAAGAATATCGCAGGCAACTGCCTGCAGCCCCTGTTCGACAATGCCGTCAAGTATTTCAATCCCAATAACCTATGATGAAAAAGGAACTTATCCTCAACGGTAACGAAAAACAGATTTTCGCCACCGATGATCCCGATAAGGTCATCGTCCGGTACAAGGACGTGACCGTGGCGTTCAACAACGTCAAACGGGCCCGCTTCGAGGGGAAGGGCGCTCTCGACAACCAAATTTCGGCCCTGCTGCTGGGCTATCTCGGCGGGCAGGGAGTGCCGAACCATTTCCTGGAGCGGATCGGAGAGAACGAACAGCTCTGCCGCAAGATCGAGATCATCCCGATCGAATTCATCGTGCGCAACCGGGTGGCCGGCTCGCTGGCGGCCCGTCTCGGGATCGAAGAGGGCTTCCAGCCGGACAACCTGATCGTCGAGCTGCGCTACAACGACGACGAATTGGATGACCCGTTCATCAATCCGGACCTGGCCGTCGCGCTCGGGCTGGTCAATTATGAGGAGGTCGGGAACATGATCGCCGAGGCGAAGAAGGCCAACAGCCTGCTGAAAGGACTCTTCCATCAGGTCGGGATCGAACTGGTCGACGTGAAGATCGAGTTCGGCCGGGCGACGGACAACGGACAGATCATCCTGTCCGACGAGATCAGCCCCGATACCGCCCGCCTGTGGGATGAGCGGACCGGTGAGCGGCTGGACAAGGACCGCTTCCGCCTGGACTTGAGCGACGTGGTCGCTTCTTACCGGAATGTATACGAACGACTGACAACTGTTTTAGGAACGAACTGATATGGGAGTGCTCGGTGTTTATGGCGTCAAGAACGCCTCCACTTATCTATATTACGGCCTGCACAATATCCAGCACCGGGGTCAGGAGGGTGCCGGGATCGTCACCTTCGACGAGCAGGGACAGCCCTGCCGGCACCGGGGTCTGGGACTGCTCAGCGAGGTGTTCACGGACGGCAATGTCCTGGGCCTGGAAGGCAGCATCGGCATCGGCAGCGTCAAGTATGCCAACGTCCGCAAGGGAGGCCTGGACAATGTCGATCCCATCCTGTTCTACCAGACCAAGGGAGACTTCGCGGTGGCCTGCGACGGCAATTTCATCAACGCCAGGCAGATCGAGATGCTGCTCGAAAAGCGCGGCATCATCTTCCAGACGGCGACGGACAGTGAGATCTTTGCCCACCTGATCAAGAAGAACAACGGCGAAGACCGCATCGTCAACATCCTCAAGGCCCTCAATATGATCGAGGGTGGTTTTTCGATTCTCGTGATGACCAAGAACCGCATCTATGCCTGCCGCGACAAATACGGCATCAAACCGCTGGTGATCGGGACGCTGGGCGACGGTTATGTCGTCGGCAGCGAGTCCTGTGCCTTCGGGATCATGGGCGCCAAGTTCCTTCGGGATGTCGAACCGGGCGAAGTGGTCACCCTGGATGCCCACGGGCTTCGTTCCAACCGCTATTCCCAATTCCAGAAGCACCGGATGTGCGCGATGGAATACATCTACTACGCCCGTCCGGACAGCAACATCGACGGCTGCAACGTCCACCTATACCGCGAGGAGGCGGGCCGCCGCCTGTACCGCGAATGCCCCGTGGAGGCGGACATCGTGGTCGGCGTGCCGGAGTCCAGCCTCTCTGCCGCCATGGGCTACAGCCAGGAGAGCGGCATCCCGTATGAGATGGGCCTGATCAAGCACAAATACGTCGGCCGCACCTTCATCGAGCCCATCCAGGAGGTGCGCGAACTGGGCGTGAAGATGAAACTATCCCCGGTCGAGGATATCGTCCGCGGCAGGCGCATCGTCCTGGTGGACGACAGCATCGTGCGCGGCACGACCTCGCTCAAGATCGTCCGCATGCTGCGGGAGGCCGGGGCGACGGAAGTACACGTGCGCATTGCCAGTCCGATGATGCGTTTCCCCTGCTATTACGGCGTGGACACGTCCACCAAGGAGGAACTCCTCTGCTCAAGCCGCAGCCTGGAACAGGCGCGGGAGGCGATCGGTGCCGATTCGCTGGGCTACCTCAGTCCCGAATCCACCCGCGCCTCGTGCTTTGGCTGCGCGGATCCCTGCCAGGCCTGCTTTACGGGCGAATATCCCACGGTCCTGTACAATGATGACGCAATCAACGATTAAACGATATGGCCAAAACGTATGAAAACGCCGGCGTGAACCTCGAGGCCGGCTATGAAGTGGTCCGCCGCATCAAACAGCACGTCGCCTCGACGGCCCGCGCCGGTTCGATGGGAAGCATCGGCTCTTTCGGCGGCATGTTCGACCTCTCCGTCCTCGGAATCCGGGAGCCGGTGCTGGTCAGCGGGACCGACGGCGTGGGCACCAAGCTCAAGATCGCCTTTGCCCTGGACAAGCACGACACGATCGGTATCGATGCGGTCGCCATGTGTGTCAACGACGTCCTCGCACAGGGCGCCGAACCGCTCTTCTTCCTGGACTACGTCGCCCTGGGACACAATGTGCCCGGGAAGGTCGAAGCGATCGTCGCCGGTGTGGCGGAAGGCTGCCGCCAGGCGGGCTGCGCCCTGGTGGGCGGCGAGACGGCCGAGATGCCCGGGATGTACGCCGACGGCGAATATGACATCGCCGGTTATACGACGGGCGTGGTCGAGAAATCCAAGTTGATCGACGGCAGCAAGGTCAAGGTCGGCGACGTGCTCGTCGGCATCGCCTCGACGGGTGTGCATTCCAACGGCTTCAGCCTGGTGCGCAAGATCGTCACGGATGCCGGCCTGAATTACACGGACGCCATCCCCGAGTTCGGCGGCCGTCAGCTCGGCGAAGTCCTGCTCACGCCGACGCGGATCTATGTCAAGCAGATGCTGGAAGTCATCCGCGCCTGCGACGTGCATGGGATCTGCCACATCACGGGCGGCGGTTTCGACGAGAATATCCCGCGCGTGCTCCAGCCCGGCCAGGGCCTGGAGATCTGCGAGGGCAGCTGGGAGATCCTGCCGGTCTTCCGGATGCTGGAAAAGTGGGGCAGCGTCCCGCACCGCGAAATGTTCAACATCTTCAATATGGGGATCGGCATGATCGCCGTGCTGGACGAGTCCGAGGCGCAGAAAGCCATCGGCATCCTCTCCGCCTGCGGCGAAAAGGCGTCCGTCATCGGCCGCGTCACCGACGTCCCCGGAGTCAATATCATCTTGCAATAATCCTAGAATATGAGTCATAAAAGAGCATTGGTAAGTGTCAGCGACAAGACGGGTCTTGTCGAGTTTGTCAAAGGCCTGGTGGATCTCGGATGGGAGATCATCGCCACCGGCGGTACGCAGCGCCTGTTGGAACAAGAAGGGGTCAGGACCATCGGCATCAGCGAGGTGACCGGCTTCCCGGAGATCCTCGACGGCCGGGTCAAAACCCTGCACCCGAAGGTTCACGGCGGCATCCTGGCCCGTCGCGAACTGCCCGAACACATGGAAACCCTCGCCGCGAACGCGATCGAGACGATTGACCTGGTCTGTGTCAACCTCTATCCTTTCAAGCAGACCATCGCCAAACCGGACGTGACCCTGGAGGACGCCATCGAGAACATCGACATCGGCGGCCCCTCGATGGTCCGCAGCGCGGCCAAGAACTGGCGCGACGTCACGATCGTATGCCAGCCGGCCGATTATCCCACTGTCTTGGACGAGCTCCGCTCGAATGGTACCACGTCGCAGGAGACGCGCCTCAAACTCTCCGCCAAGGCTTACACCCATACGGCCGAGTATGACATGATGATCGCGGCCTATATGCGTGCCCAGGCCGGCCTGAACGAGAAACTCTTCCTCGAATACGACCTCAAGCAGGGGCTTCGTTACGGGGAGAACCCCCACCAGGAAGCCAAGTTCTACGCGGCCTCCGAGCCGGTGCCCTTCTCGCTGGCCAGTGCGGTCCAGCTCAACGGCAAGGAGCTTTCCTACAACAACATCCAGGATGCCAATGCGGCTTTGAGCATCGTCCGGGAGTTCGGCGACACGCCGTTCTGCGTGGGCCTGAAGCACATGAACCCCTGCGGTGCCGCGATCGGAGCGGATGTCGTGGATGCCTGGACCAAGGCCTATGAGGCCGACAAGGTCAGCATCTTCGGCGGCATCGTCGCCACCAACTGCGAAGTCAACGCGGAGGCGGCCGCCCTGATGAAGCCCATTTTCCTGGAGATCATCATGGCTCCTTCCTTCTCGGCCGAGGCGCTTGAGATCCTTTGCACCAAGAAGAATCTCCGTCTCCTGCAGGTGGACATGAAGGACGACGGTATCGTCCGCAAGCAATATGTCTCCGTCACCGGCGGCTTGCTGGTGCAGGACCAGGACCTGGTCACGAAGCCCCTCGATCCCGGGATGTGCGTCACGAAGGTGCAGCCCACCGAGGCCCAGATGACGGACCTGCAGTTTGCCTGGCGCATCGTCAAGCACGTCAAGTCCAATGCCATCGTCGTGGTCAAGGACGGAGCGACGCTGGGCGTGGGAGCCGGTCAGATGAACCGGGTAGGCTCCGCCAAGATCGCCCTCGAAGCGGCCCAGGCTTCGCTTGCCCAGCGGGGCTGCGACATCCGTCAGGCCGGCGTCGTGCTCGGCTCCGACGGCTTCTTCCCCTTCGGGGACAGCGTCGCGATGGCCGCGGAATACGGCGTGGGCGCCATTGTGCAGCCCGGCGGCAGCGTCCGGGATGCCGAGTCGGTCGAAGAGGCTGACAAGCACGGCATTACGATGCTCTTCACGGGCATGAGACATTTCAAACATTGAGCGTCATGAAAAGTGTACTCGTTATCGGCGGCGGCGGTCGCGAGCATGCCATCGTGGATGCCTTGCGCCGCAGCCCGCAGGTTGAAAAGATCTACTGCGCCCCCGGAAACGCCGGTATCGGCCAGCAGGCGATCAACGTCCCGCTGAAAGATACCGATGTGGCGGGACTGCTGTCTTTCGCCCGGGAAAACCAAGTCGATCTGACCGTCGTCGGGCCGGAGGCTTCGCTTGCCGCCGGCATCGTCGATGTTTTCCGGGCGGCCGGCTTGAAGGTTTTCGGCCATACGAAGGCCGCCACCGCCATCGAGAGCTCCAAGGAGTTCGCCAAGCGGCTCATGGCCCGATACGGCATCCCGACGGCGGCCTACGAAGCCTTCTCGGATTACGACAAGGCTTTGGCCTATGTCTCATCCCGTCCGTTCCCGTCCGTCCTCAAGTATGATGGCCTCGCCGCCGGAAAGGGCGTGGTGGTCGCGCAGAACCTTGAGGAAGCGAGGGCCGCCCTGGCCGACATGCTCCTGGACCACAGTTTCGGCGAAGGACGCGTCGTGGTCGAGGATTACCTCACCGGACCGGAATTCTCCTTCCTCTGCTTTGTCGACGGGAGCCGTGTCTATCCGATGCCGCTGTCCCAGGACCATAAACGCGCCTTTGACGGTGACAAGGGGCCGAATACCGGCGGCATGGGCGCGTACACGGGTTTGCCGTTCATTACGGAAGCGGACCGCGAATTCGCTTACAAGGAGATCCTGTGCAAGGCTGCGGAGGCGATGGTCTCCGAAGGCCGCCCGCTCTCCGGCGTCCTGTACGGGGGCTTGATGAAGACGCCGGAAGGCATCAAGGTGATCGAGTTCAACGCCCGTTTCGGCGATCCGGAGACGGAAGTCGTGCTGCCGCTGCTCGAAAGTGACATCTACGACATCTTCGAGGCCGTCGCCACCGGCCGCGAGATGGAAGCTCCCGTCTGGCGGAGTGCTTTCTCCCTGGGGGTCGTCCTCGCATCCAAAGGCTACCCGGGCTCTTATCAGAAGGGTTTCGCCATCAAGAACCTGGACCCGGTCGAGGCGCGCATTGTCCACATGGGCACCGCCTTCAAGGACGGCCAGCTCGTCACGAACGGCGGCCGCGTCCTGATGGTCATCGCCGAAGGTCCCTCCATCGCCGAAGCCCGCGGGAAGGTGTATCGCGAAGTGGCCCAAATCGAGTGTGACCATCTTTTCTACCGCCACGATATCGCACACTGTGCATTGGATTAAGTTATGGGACAGATTATAGACGGAAAGGCGCTGAGCGCCGCCATCAAGGAAGAAGTGCGGGAGCAGGTTCTCTCGCTGGAAAAACAATACGGGCGCAAGCCCTGCCTGTGCGTAGTAATCGTGGGAGAGAATCCCGCCAGCCAGGTCTATGTGCGCAACAAGGTGAAAGCCGCCGCCTTTACCGGTATGGAATCACGCTTGGAAGCCCTCCCGGAGGATACTTCCGAGGCAGCCTTGCTGGAGCTGATCGCTGCGCTCAATGCCGATCCTGCCGTAGATGGCATCCTGGTGCAACTGCCGCTGCCGAAGCATATCGATGAGGAGAAGGTGATCGACGCCATCGCGCTGGACAAAGACGTGGACGGTTTCCATCCCGGCAACGTGGCGGGCCTATGGCTGGGCAAGGACTGCATCGTTCCCTGCACGCCGGCCGGCATCCTGCGCCTGATCGACAGTACCGGCCTCTCCCTTTCCGGCAAGCAGGCCGTCGTGGTGGGGCGCAGCAACATCGTCGGCAAGCCGGTGGCGAAACTCTTGCTGGACCGCAATGCCACGGTGACCCTCGCCCATTCGCGGACGGCCGATCTGGGTGCGGTGACCCGGCAGGCAGATGTACTGGTGGTTGCCGTAGGCCGTGCCGGCCTCATCACCGGCGACATGGTCAAACCCGGCGCCGTCTTGATTGACGTCGGGATGAACCGCAGTGCGGAAGGAAAACTCTGTGGAGACGTCGATTTTGCTTCCTGCGAGCCGGTCGCCGGCTGGATCACGCCGGTCCCCGGCGGCGTCGGACCGATGACCATCGCCATGCTGATGGTCAATACGATCCGCTGCTTCCGGAAATAGAGGCAAATATGAAAAGAACGCTCTGCGTGGTGGCGCGCCAGCATACCTTCCTGGTCCTCCCCGGTCAGGCCAATGAGTTGCCGGCCCATGTCCGGACGGCCGACGGCGGCCGTATCGTTCCCAGAATTCCTTAGCAACCTGTCTTTGATGAGCAGGAATCCTTCTCCTCTGAAATGGGTGCCGACCCTGTATTTCGCGATGGGACTGCCTTTCGTGGTTCTCAATATGGTCTCGGCCGTGATGTTCAAGGACCTGCAGGTCAGCGACGCCCAGATCGCCTTCTGGACTTCGCTGATCATGTGGCCCTGGACGATCAAGTTCCTTTGGAGCCCCATCCTGGAACTGTACAGGACCAAGAAGTTTTTCGTCATCCTGACCCAGATCCTGAGCGGCGTGCTCTTCGGCCTGGTGGCCTTCGCCCTGCATCTGCCGTCGTTCTTTGCGGTCTGTATCGCACTGCTGGCCGTGATCGCCTTCAGCGGAGCTACGCACGATATCGTGGCGGACGGCGTCTATATGTCCGAGCTGGACAATGAGAACCAGTCCAAATACATCGGCTGGCAAGGCGCTTTCTACAACCTCGCCAAGCTGGTGGCGACGGGCGGGCTGGTCTGGCTGGCCGGGCGGCTGTTCGGGCGGTTCGGCGTCGCGACCTCCTGGAGCATCGTGTTCGGGATGATCGGCGCGATGCTGGTCCTGCTGGGCCTGTATCACATCCGGGCACTGCCCAGCACGCAAGCGCCTGCGCAGGGCGGCTCGATGGACAAGGTCTTGCGTGAACTGAGGGAGGTGATCGTGTCCTTCTTCCAGAAGAAGCACATCTGGTATTACATCGCCTTCATCATTCTCTACCGCTTGGGCGAGGGTTTCGTGATGAAGATCGTCCCGCTCTTCCTGAAGACGGACATGACGGCCGGCGGGCTGGGCCTGAGCAACGAGCAGATCGGCCTGTATTACGGTACCTTCGGGGCCGGGGCGTTCCTGCTGGGCTCCTTGCTGGCAGGATACTATATCGCGGCGCGGGGCTTGAAGAAGACCCTCTTCACGCTGTGCTGCATCTTCAATGTCCCGTTCATCGTGTATGCCGTCCTGGCCTGGCTGCAGCCGCAAAGTATGTGGCTGGTAGGCGGAGGTGTCGTGCTGGAGTATTTCGGTTATGGTTTCGGCTTCGTCGGCCTGACGCTCTTCATGATGCAGCAGGTGGCTCCGGGTCCGCATCAGATGGCGCATTATGCCTTTGCCAGCGGCATCATGAACCTGTCCGTGATGGTGACGGGGATGGCGTCGGGCTTCCTGAGCGATGCGCTGGGCTACAAGTGGTTCTTCCTGGCTGTGATGCTGGCGACGGTGCCTGCTTTCCTGATGACCTGGTTCGTGCCGTTCACCCACCCGGATGCGGCAAAAAAAGACAATCAAAAACATACACTCAATGAATAAGATCTTTCCCTGGGAGGAGCGTCCCGTCGGTTCGAACGAGATAATGTGGCGGTACTCCAAGAATCCCATCATCCCGCGCAACTTGCTTTCTACGTCCAATTCTATTTTCAACTCGGCGGTTGTGCCGTTCGAGAAGGGAAAGTATCATTATGCGGGCGTTTTCCGCTGCGATGACACGAACCGCCGGATGCGGATCCACGTGGGCTTTTCGGTGGATGGCATCCACTGGGAGATCCAGGAGGAGGATTTCAAACGGGTCGGGGCGGATCCGGAGGTGGCCGAGTGGGTGTATGGATATGATCCGCGGGTGACAGAGATTGACGGTGTGTACTATGTGACTTGGTGCAACGGGTATTTCGGCCCGACGATCGGAGTGGCCTGGACGAAGGATTTTGAGACCTTCCACCAGTGCGAAAACGCTTTCCTGCCGTACAACCGCAACGGCGTACTGTTTCCGAAGAAGATCGGAGGTCGCTTCGCCATGCTGTCCCGACCGAGCGACACGGGGCATACGGCATTCGGCGACATCTTCTATTCGGAGTCGCCGGACCTTGAATTCTGGGGCCATCACCGGCATGTGATGTCGCCGGCTCCGTTCGAGGTGAGCGCGTGGCAGTGCATGAAGATCGGGGCGGGGCCCGTGCCGATTGAGACGCCGGACGGCTGGCTGCTGATCTACCACGGCGTACTGCGCTCGTGCAACGGCTACGTGTATGCGTTCGGATCGGCGCTCCTGGACCTGGAGCAGCCGTGGAAGGTGCTTGCCCGCAGCGGCCCGTACCTGATCTCGCCGCGGGAGATCTATGAGTGTACGGGCGATGTGCCGAACGTGACGTTCCCGTGCGCCGCGCTGCATGATCCCGGGACGGGGCGCCTGGCCGTCTATTATGGCTGCGCCGACTCCGTCACCGGCCTCGCTTTCGGCTACGTCCCCGAAATCGTTGCTTGGACCCAGGCCCACAGCATCGTCTAGGCTCCACTTGGCGACTGCCTTCGCAAAAGCGGCGCTGCGCTGTTTTGAAAGCTTTCCCCGAAGGGTCCTTTTCAGCTTTCAAAACAGCGCAGTGCGCTTGTCGTACACGGACGCTATGCGGCTTTCTTACCCTTCTGCGGATCCTTGAAGAAGATCATGAAGAGGAGGCCGACGAGGAGCGAGTAGGCGGCAAAAATGTACCAGGCCGTGCTCCAGGACGGCTCTGCGGCATTGTACACGAAGTGGTTGACCACCTTGCCGGCCGCCCAGGTACCGATCGAAGCTCCCAGGCCGTTCGTCATCAGCATGAACAGGCCTTGCGCCGAGGACCGGATGTCCTTGTCCGTATTCTCGTTGACATACAGCGAGCCGGAGATGTTGAAGAAATCGAACGCCACGCCATAGACGATGCAGCTCAGGATGAACATCCACACGCCGGCGCCCGGGTTGCCCGCCCCGAAGAAACCGAAGCGGAACACCCATGCGAACATCGCGATCAGCATTACTTTCTTGATACCGAACTTCTTCATGAAGAAGGGAATCAGCAGGATACACAGGGTTTCGGAAACCTGGCTCAGCGAGATCAGCGCGTTGGCGTTGTTCGCGCCCCAGGCGTTGGAATACATCGGATTGTCCTTGAACGAAGTGATGAAGGTGTTGGCGTAGCCGTTGGTGATCTGGAGCGAGGCGCCCAGCAGCATCGAGAAGATGAAGAATACGGCGAACTGACCCTCCTTGAAAAGTTTGAAGGCGCTCAGGCCCGTCGCCTCGGCGAACGACTGCGTGCCGGCCGACTTCGGCTTGCACGGGCAGTTGGGCAGCGTCAGCGCGTAGCCGCAGAGCACGAGGCTCAGAATGCCCGACATTAGGAACTGCTCATAGGAATGCTGGAACTGCACGCCCTGCCCGTTCCGGACGAAGTTGACAAAGAGCATGCTGCAGATGAAGCCGATCGTACCGAACACCCGGATCGGGGGGAAGTCCTTGACCGGATCCTTGCCTGCCTTTTCCAGGGCGTTGAATGCGACGGAATTGGAAATGGCGATCGTCGGCATGAAGAAGGCGACGCTCAGCGCATACATCGTATAGAGCGGGCCGAACTGGATGGCAGCCCCGGCGCTGCGGGCATACAGTCCCGCACCGATCATGAACAGGCCGGCGAGTCCCTGACAGAGCGAAAGCACCTTCTGGGCGGGGATCCACTTGTCCGCCACGATGCCCATCAGGGCCGGCATGAAGATCGAGACGAAGCCCTGGGTGGCGAAGAAAAGCCAGATCTGCGGCCCGAGGCCGGACTTGGCGAGGAAACTGCCCATGGAGGTGAGATAGGCGCCCCAGACTGCGAACTCGAGGAAGTTCATCACGATCAGGCGCAGGCTGATGTTTTTGTCGTTCATGTGGGTTTATGGTTTAATTATAGTCTTCTTGTGCGGAGTATTTACAAAAATAAGCGATTTCGCGGTATTTTTGCTAACTTTGAAAGTTATTTTTAGGATATGAAATTCGTCCGGACCGCCATCGACCCCCATTCTGCCGCCCGCTGCGGCGAGTTGACCACCGACCACGGAGTCATCCGGATCCCCATTTTCATGCCGGTCGGGACCGTCGGATCCGTCAAGGGCGTCTATCATAAGGAATTGAAGGAGGACATCGGGGCCGAGATCATCCTCGGCAACACCTACCACCTTTATCTCCGCCCCGGGCTGGACATTCTCCGCCAGGCGGGTGGCCTGCACCGCTTCGAGAACTGGGACCGGCCGATCCTGACGGACAGCGGTGGATTCCAGGTCTTCTCCCTGGCCCGGATGCGCAAGATTACGCCCGAGGGCTGCCGTTTCCAGTCCCATATCGACGGCTCCCGGCACCTGTTTACGCCAGAGAACAACGTCGATACGCAGCGCATCATCGGCGCCGACATCATGATGGCGCTGGACGAGTGTTGTCCCGGCGATGCGGACTACCGTTATGCCGAGAAGTCACTCACCCTGACCCAGGGCTGGCTGGAGCGCTACGCCGCCCGTTTCAAGGAGACGGAACCGCTCTATGGCTACGAACAGACCTTTTTCCCGATCATCCAGGGCTGCGTGTATCCCGACTTGCGCACGCGGGCGACGGAGCACGCCCTCCGGTTTGCCGAAGTCGGCATCGCGATCGGCGGCCTCGCCGTCGGGGAGCCGACCGAAAAGATGTACGAGATGCTGGAACGGGTCTGCCCGCTGATCCCGCAGGAGCGTGCCCGCTACCTGATGGGCGTCGGCACGCCGGCCAACATCCTGGAGGGCATCGCGCGGGGCGTGGACATGTTCGACTGCGTGATGCCGACGCGCAACGGGCGCAACGGCATGCTCTTCACCTGGAACGGCGTGCTGAACATGCGGAATGCCAAATGGGAGGACGACTTCTCCGAGCTCGATCCCGCCGGCACGTCCTTCGTCGATCACAGCTACTCCAAGGCCTATCTGCGGCATCTGTTCATCGCCGGGGAAATGATGGCCGCGATGATCGCGACCGAGCACAACCTGGCCTTTTACCTGGACCTGGTCCGTCAGAGCCGCCTCCATATCGAAAAGGGCGACTTCGCCTTCTGGAAGGAGAAGGTTCTTCCGCGCATAACCTCTAGACTGTAAGCCCATGGACCTGACTCCCCGTAAGATCGACCTCTATATCTTCAAGAAGTTCATCACGACCTTCTTCTTCGCGATGCTCCTGATCATCGGCATCGTCATCATCTTCGACATCAGCGAGAAGATCGACGATTTCGTCTCCAAGGAAGCGCCGCTCAAGGCCATCATCTTCGATTATTACGTCAACTTCATCCCGTACTTCATCAACATGTTCAGCCCGCTGTTCGTGTTCATCACGGTCATCTTCTTCACCTCCGTGATGGCCTCGAACTCGGAGATCATCGCCATCCTGTCCGGGGGCGTGAGCTATCACCGGATGATGGTGCCGTACCTTGTGGCGGCCGGCCTGATCGCCATCCTCTCGCTCGGGCTCAACCTCTATGTGATCCCCCGGTCCAATGCCACCCGCTTGCAGTTCGAGAGCAAATATGTCAAGCAGCGGGGGTTCTTCAACCGGGACATCCATTACCAGATCGACCCCGGTACCTTCGTCTATGTGGAGTCCTTCAGCAACTGGAACAACACCGCCTACAAGTTCACCCTCGAGTCCATCAAGGACAACCAGGTCGTCAGCAAGCTGACCGCGGAAACGGCGGTCTGGGACAGTACCAAGGCCTGCTGGAGCCTGCGGAAATACTTTATCCGCGACTATGGCACGGGCCTGGAAGACCGCGTCCGGACCGGCGCCCGGCTGGATACGGTCATCAACCTGACCGTGTCGGACTTCTACCGCAACAAGATGACGGTGGAAACCCTCCCTTACGGGGAATTGCTGGAGCTGATCGACACGCAGAAGCAGCGTGGCGACGCCAATGTGATGTATTCCGAGATCGAGCAGCATACGCGCTTCGCCCTGCCGTTTTCGGCATTCATCCTGACGATCATGGGCGTGTCGCTGTCTGCACGGAAACGGCGGGGCGGCATCGGATGGAACATCGCTGCGGGCATCGCCCTGGCTTTCTCGTATATCCTGTTCCTCAAGTTCAGCCAGATGTTCGTATATACGGACACGCTCCCGCCCGGGGTGGCGCTCTGGCTGCCGAATGTCATCTATGCCTGTATCGCGGCCGTCCTGTACTGGAAGGCCCCCAAATAGTCTGAAGCATGATTGTAAAAGTCGTCAATACCTCCGGCCGTGATCTTCCGGCTTATGCGACATCCCTTTCCGCAGGCGTGGACTTGCGTGCGGGTCTGGATGAAACCCTCGTCCTGCGGCCTCTGGAACGGGCCCTGGTCCCGACGGGCCTGTATATGCAGATCCCGGAGGGATATGAGGGTCAGGTCCGTCCCCGCAGCGGCCTGGCCGCCAAGCACGGGATCACGGTGCTCAACTCGCCCGGCACGATCGATGCTGACTACCGGGGCGAGATCAAGGTGATCCTGGTCAACCTGTCGGACGAAGCTTTCTCCATCGAGCCGGGCGAGCGGATCGCCCAGATGGTGTTCGCCCGCTGTGAACAGGCGGAATGGGAGGAAGCCGATGTCCTGGATGAGACCGGACGCGGTGCCGGCGGTTTCGGCAGTACCGGACGCAAATAGTCAGTAAAATGGATATCCCTGCCTTGTATGAGCGTTATCTTGCCTGCGGTGGCGTGGTGACGACAGACAGCCGCACGCTGAAGGGCGGCGAATTGTTTTTCGCCCTCAGGGGCGAGAATTTTGACGGCAACGCCTACGCGCTGAAGGCCCTGGATGCCGGCGCACGCTATGCCGTCGTCTCGGCGGACAGCGCGGCGGCCCGTTCCGGTCGCGCGGACGTTCTCCCCGTCCCGGATACGCTGGAGGCCTTGCAGGCCCTGGCCCGCTACCACCGGGAAAGCCTCCGTCCGGACGGACGGAGACTGACCGTCCTCGGCTTGACCGGAACCAACGGAAAGACCACCACCAAGGAGCTGATCCGGGCCGTCCTTGCGACACGCTATGCCGTCTCGGCGACCGAAGGCAACCTGAACAACGACATCGGTGTCCCGCTGACCCTGTTGAAGATCACGCCCGCCACGCAACTCTCCGTCGTCGAGATGGGAGCCAACCATCCGGACGACATCGCCCGTCTGGTGCAGGTCTGCGAGCCGGACCTGGGACTGATCACCAACGTCGGCTGCGCCCACCTGCTGGGTTTCGGGAATTTCGCAGGCGTCAAGCGGGCCAAGGGGCAGCTGTACGATTACATCGCCGCGCGGGGCGGGGAAGTCTTCCTCAATACGGATGACCCGGATCTGTCCGGGATGGTTGCGGAGCGCTCCGGCCTTTTGATCCTGCCCTATGGCCTGACGCAGGACCATGCCGCCGTCCTTCCGGCCGGCCCGGACGAACCTTTCCTCCGGATCAAGCTGGGGCAGCGGGTGATCCGGACTCGGCTGGTCGGCAGTTACAACGCCCCCAACGTGATGGCAGCCCTGGCCGTCGGAGCCCGTTTCGGCGTGCCGGTCTCGGAGGCGGCCGATGCGATTGCGGCTTATGTCCCGGTCAACAACCGTTCGCAGATGACGCACACGGAGCGTAATACCTTGATCGTCGATGCGTACAATGCCAATCCGTCCAGCATGGCCGCCGCACTGGACAATTTCGCCGCCCTGGCGGCTCCCCGGAAGATCGCCCTGCTGGGCGATATGCGGGAGTTGGGCGATGAGTCGCTGCAGGAGCACTGTACCATCGTCCGTAAGGCCCTTTCCGCAGATTATCAGCCGGTTTTTGTGGGAGAAGAGTTTGGTAAGGCCCTGGCCGTACTGGGGCTGGCAGAGGCTCCGGCCTGGTTCCCGGACGCGCAGGCGCTCTCCGATGAACTGAAGGCCCATCCGGTCCGGGATGCCGTGATCCTGATCAAAGGCTCCCGCGGGATCCGGATGGAAAACGTGGTCCCGGAACTGTAGCGCTTTGCATTTTTGTCTTTTTTTTGTATATTGCACTGTGTCAATGTAGAAAGATATGAAAAAAAGACTCCTTGATCGTCTGAGTGACATCTCCAGAATCCATCATCGGGCTGCTTTTGTCGATGTTGAGCACCACATCAAGAAGCACCAGGGCTCCGATGCCTTCCTCCAACTCGCCGGGAAGCGGTATTCCTGCCGGGCTTTCTCCAACCGGGCTGTTTCAGCTGCCAAGATCCAGAAAATCCTGGAAGCGGGCCGTCTCGCACCGACGGCCAAGAATCTCCAGCCCGTACATGTCTGGGTCGTATCCGGCGATGAGGCGTTGGCCCGCCTGCGCACCATACATCCTTGTTATGACGCTCCGATCGTTTTCATGATCGGCTATGATCCGGCGAAAGCCTGGGTCCGTGCCGTCGATGGCAAGAATGGCGGCGAAATCGATGCGGCCATTGTCGGTACCCACATGATGCTGGCCGCCACGGACGTGGATCTGGACAGTGTATGGATCGGCTCCTTCGATCCGGCCCGTATCCGCGAACTCTTCCCGGAGACGGCTCCCTATGAAATGGCGCTTTTGCTGCCGGTCGGGCATGCATCGGCGCATTCCGAAGTCTCTTCCCTGCACGGGGAGCGCGTGCCTTTCGGGGAATTCGTTTCCGAGTTGTAAGATAGCGGCCGGAGTCTATCGGCTCCAGCTGTATTGCATGCGGCATTCGAAACGCCCCGGCTTGTCCGTGACGTATCGTATGCCGCCGATGCGCAGGGACAGCGTATGCCTTCTCCATCGGGCCCCGCCGACCAGGCTGGCATTGACCCCGCGGCCGTAATATGCGGGGACATGGAAGCATCCGGGGACATCCCTTTCATAGACATAGATCCGGTCGTCCCATTCATCGATCTTGAAGATCCCGGCGCGAGCATAGATACGCCAGCGTTCCGTCTTGCGTCCCCCTTCCGCGTAGGCAAGCCAGGACGTGCCGCTGCAACGGACCAGGTCGCCCCGGATCTTTACCTGCCAAGGGGAATCGTCCCACAAGGTTTCGAGGCGGTATTCCTCGCGCAGGATGCCGTTCCGCCAGCGGAGCGAGACACGTGGGGTGAGATTCCATCCTTGGGGGAGTATCAGGGGCAGCAGGCAGAGCAGCCGCGTCTGGGCGAGGTCTCTGGCGGGGAATCGGGCATAGTCCGCCGTGAATCGGATCCAGGGCAGCCGCAGGCCCGCGGCGACGCCGCTTTCGCCGCTGCACCGGCTTCCTGCCCGTACTCCGCCGGTCAGGTCAGCGTCGAATCCCACAGGATAGTGTCGGATCAGTACGGAGAGTTTTTTCTGGTAGGCAGGCGACCAGGTCAGGCCTCCGACTGCGGCCAGCCGCTGGTTGCGCAGGTCCCAGGCCCACTCTCCGAAGACCCCGGCCGCCCCCGGTGTCCAGCGGAAATCCGCTGCCAGTTTGGAAGCCTGCCCGTTCTGTTCCGGGCCCCAGAGGGCTGTGACGGAGAATTCTGCTTTCCTTCCGGTCCAACTCGCGTTGCCTGCTCCGAAGGCGGATACCTGTGCCTTCGGGTTGCCATCCATCCGGGCCCGCAGTCCGGGAAAGACAGCGGCTGCAGAGAGACTCCAGCCCCGCAGGGTCAGATCTCCGGCAACGCCCCGCAACGGAGCGTCCGGGCTGAATGACCAGGCCGGGGAGAGACCGGTCGGATGCCTTGCAAAGTTCTCTGCCGTAGTCAACCCGCTCATAGAGAATCCGTTCCATAGTGCCAACCCCTGGCCGAAACGGGCGTTGTAGTCGCCCAGCAGGATTTTCCCTGTCCGGCGGCGGAGGTATTTCGTGGCCTGGAAAGACCAGGTATCCGGCGCGCCGGGTTTCTCCCGGGCACTGGAGCGGGCTGTCAGGGCCAGCGCGCCCCGCTCGTCTTTTGCCATGCGGTATTTGACCGCGTATCCGAATGCTCCATTCCGGTATTCGCCCCGGGCGACCAGATCTTGGTGGAGCTGCTCCTGGCCTGCCTGTCCGGGCCGGTTCCGGGAGAAGAATGAAAGAAAGGGGGTCAAGGCCTGGACACGATCGGGCGAGAATCCGTCAACCAGGCCCAGCTCGGCCGGGGAGAGAATGTCTCCGTTGCGGGTCCTGTAGTCAGTCAGGGAGAGGGCTTGAAACCGTGTAAATAAGCCGCAGGACTGGAGTTGTGCCAGGGATGCCGTGTTGATCCGGACCGGAGCGGCGCGGAGTGACTCGAGTCGCTCGTATTCGTCTTCGTCCAGCTCTTCGACGGAAGCGGTTCCGGTCAGGGTGGTCAGGTCCCGCTCTTGGGCGGTCAGGAACAGGGGATACGCGATCAGCAGGAGGCAGAGGCGCCTCGCGGGGGAAGTTTTCATGGCTTTGTCGTTTTGGTCATCCCAATTTACACATTGTTTCGCGTCGATTATGGAAAAAGAATGTTAAATTTGTAAACTCATTTTGCAACTGCCATGGAAAAAGTAAGACTATTCGACAAGACCTTCAAGCAGTTTATCCCCAATGCCCGGATCGAACAGGCGATCGACGAAGTCGCCGCCCGGATCAACCGGGACAATGAGGGCTGCACGGACATCCCGGTCATCCTATGCGTCCTGAACGGTTCGATGATGTTCACCTCCGCGCTGATGAAGCGTCTGAAGTTTACCTGTGAACTGGTTTCTATCAAGCTGGCCTCCTACGCGGGCACGTCCTCTACGGGAGAGGTCAAGGAGATGATGGGCTTTACGAGCGACATCACGGGACGCAGGGTCATCGTGGTGGAGGATATTGTCGATACGGGCAACACCATCGTCAGTCTTGTGCAGAAGCTGAAGGATCATCACGCCCGGGAGGTCAAGATTTGCACCTTGCTTTTCAAACCGGAATCCTATGACAAGGACGTGAAACTGGATTATGTCGGGCTGTCCATCCCGAACGCCTTTATTGTGGGGTATGGCTTGGATTACAACGAAGTCGGAAGGAATTTCGAGGACATTTACGTCCTTGATACAGAAGATACGAAGATGAAATACTATGTTTTGTTCGGGCCTCCCGGAGCCGGCAAGGGCACCCAGGCCACTGCGATGGTTGAACGTTACAACCTGCACCATATTTCCACGGGCAATCTGCTCCGCAAGGAGATCGCCGCCGGCACGGAACTGGGCCTCAAGGCAAAAGCCCTGATCGAGGACGGCCGCCTGGTCCCGGACGAGGTCGTCGAGGGGATGATCGAATCCGAATTCAAGACCGTCAAGGGGGTCAAGGGATTCTTGCTGGACGGTTTTCCGCGCACCATCGCGCAGGCTGAAGCCCTGGATGCGATGTTGGCCCGGAGCGGTGAGGAAGTGACCTCCGTCGTCAGCATCATGATTCCGGACCAGATGATCATCGACAGGATCAGCCACCGCGCTGCCATCGAGGGCCGGGCGGATGACGCCAATGTCGAGATCATCAAGAACCGTATCGAGACCTACCACGCGCAGACCGAACCCGAGATCGCCTATTACCAGAAAAGCGGCAAATACAACGAAGTGGACGGCGTCGGTACGATCGAGCAGGTACGCGACCGCATTTTCGCCCTCGTCGATCAGTTCTGATCCTATCGGAACAAAGCGTCCAGTTCTTCGATTCTGAAACGGACTGACACCACGGAGTGTTTTTCGCTTCCGGGATGGTATTTCACATAGGTCGTTGCGACCAGTGTCCCGTCCGGGAGCTGCTCCAGGCCGGGATAGCCGCAGTCCCAGCCCGCGTAGTTGTGGAGCAGTTTGACTTTATACTGGCCTGAGTAGCCGGAAAGGAGATCGTTGCAAGTGCCTGTCCAGGCGACAAAATGGCCCCGGGTCGGACTGCCGGGCGCCATATCCCGGAAGACGAAAATGATCCGGCCGTCCGCCAGGTATTGCATCTGGTGCCGGTCACCGGTCAGTCCCCATGGGGTTTCTTTCATTTCGGACCAATGCCCGCCTTCATCGTCCGAGGTCATCATCAGGGAGCAGCCGAGGCGGCGGTTTTCGCGGGCGACGCAGATCAGGCGTTTCCCGTCGGGGGAGCGGAACACGCAGGGTTCGCAGGGAGACTTGCCGGGATATTCGCCGACGAGTCGTGATTCGTCCCAGGTCAGCCCTCCGTCGTGCGAAAGGGCCTGCCAGAGTTTGAGCGGATTGCGATCCTGGTCGGAAAGCCCCCGATGGTACAGGCCGAGATAGTCTCCGTTGCTGAGGCGGATGATGCTGGTAAAGGCCATGATGCAGGGCTTGCCCAGGTCCCGCGCCGGACTCCAGCTACGGCCGCCGTCTTCGCTGACGCTGTAGCCCATGTTCCGGGAGATTGGGTCTCCGGCGATTTGCGCGAAGACGAAGAGGCGCTGCTTCCCTTGCTTGTCGGTGAGTTTGTAGAGGCTGGGACAGTTGACGAGGCCTTTCCACGCTTCGGGTGCATCCTGGTTGTGCCAGGTCAGTCCGCCGTCCTCGCTGAAACTCAAGAATGCCGCCAGACCGCCGTGCCCCCGGGACCAGGTGCAGAGCATCGTGCGCCGGTCATCCAGCAGGACGGTCGTCGGATGCCCGTTGTAGAGTTCCGCCGTCCCGGCCGCGATGACGACCTGCCGGTCTACCTGGTCCGAAATGTCTGCCCAGGGCAGGTTGGGCATATACGACTGGGCACCCAGCGCGAAAACATTCAGGAAGAGGCAGATGATCAAAATGAATCGTTGTGTACGCATAAGTACAAATATACCCAGATTATTATGATTTTCACTGCAAAGGAGGATGATAAGACAGTCAAGGCGCCCGAAAAACTATGCTTATGTGGGACTCAAAAGCGGTAACACTTTCATTTATCTGGACATCTATGTCAACGGTGTCCGGGAACAAACGCTAAGCCGTCAACCTCATCTCCAGCCTGTAGGACCTCCAAAGAATCAGTATTCTCGCGCGATGGATAATTATGAGATCATGGTCGTGAGAATCCACGACGTGAGAATAGACCCGGAATACATGCAGTGGCTTGGAGAGATCTATGCCCGATACTGCATATCCTGAGTCTAAAGGCTTCTCTGCCAGAAATTTATGATGCATGAAGCAATGGTATTCTTTTTATGCAGACTCTCTTGCAAAACGGCCACAGGCTGTGACAGAAATCGGATATTCCGATTCTTCAAGCTTGAAAGACAATATCCAGACAAAGAAGATCCAGGAAACTGCCCACCATTGAAGAACTCAAGGCCCGCATCCGCCTGTAGTCCTACTTTCTCCGGAATGGCTTCTTCGAGAAGAACAACGCCATGCAGCCGGAGGTGCCTGATCCGTTTCAGATAAACGAGGGAAAATTCCCGTCGAGTCCACTTTGCCTGGCGCTACCGCCGCCACCAAGCCGTCCCTGCTGCTGCGGGAGAGAATCCCCGGCTTATTGACGAATGGCAGGATGCCCCCCAACCTGCGGGATGCTGCCCGCGATACCGTGGACAACCGCTCCGGCGTAGGCCTCTATATCCTCACCGGAGGTACCATGGCCTACACCCGGCAGGGTGGCGTGAAAATCATCCCCCCCCCGGCTGCCGGATACTGCCCCACCTCTCGGATTCGGGTGTAGTTCTGTTCTACCATTGTCAGGATACGCTTGGATATGCGTTCCTCCCTTCCCAGTGTTTCCGGCGTTATATACTGGTGCAGATAATATCCGAGCCCAAGGGAAAACGCCTTGGTCATCAGCCGGATAATCTCCAGCCGGTGGGATTGTCAGCCGCATCCAACATGTCCCTGCACATGGAAAAATACCCTTTGATAGAGTCCAGCGTCCTGCCGGAGGACTGGCGCCAGGGAGTTTGCTCCATCTCGCGGTGAAGCTGGAAGGCCCCAGAGATGTCAAGACTGCTCTGGAAGGCTTCTGAAAAGATGCCTTTATCAGCCCTGTTTCCAGCAGTACCTTTGAACCGGAGAAGTAAGACAAGGATTCCTGGACTGGCTCATGCGCTTCGACGTGCAGGGCGACGACGGCGAGTATCGCGGCGACCTCTGGCACCGTCCTGTGGAACTTCCGCTATGGTACGGGCGCGAGACGCCTTCTCCGCTCACGCAGCACAGCATCACCTACGGCTGCATGAGCATCCGCCAGTGGCACCAATACCCGAACATCCTGCCCCGCGAACTCTACACTGACGAACTGCAGGAAGGCGGCGTGAAGTTCGACACACTGTAAAGAGGATTCAATTGCAAGTTTGAGAGCCTCTCTTCCGACGGGGAGTCGCTTGTTTCGCAGTCCATTCCGGCCTCTTGCTGCTGAACATCACTACCCAGCAATGGCTGACGGATGAGTAGTTGTCTTTCAGCCATTTCCAGAGTTGGGAACGATCTGAGAATTCGTATAAATAATGGATTCCCATCAACCTACTGCAGGAATTCCCTTATATATCCGGCAATCTCGCTGTGATGGGATTCCAGCGCAAAGTGGCCGCTGTCCACGAACTTCACGATGGCATTCGGCAAGTCGCGTTTGAAAGCCTCGGCTCCTGCAGGAATAAAAGAAGGGTCATTCTTGCCCCAGACGGCCAGCAGTTTGGGCTGATGCTCGCGGAAATACTTCTGGAACTCCGGATACAGCCGTACATTGCTCTGATAGTCGAAAATGAGGTCGTTCTGCATCTCGGCACGCTCCGGGAGCTGGACATAGGCATAATCCAGCGTGTAACCGTCAGGGCCGACAGAGCCTTCTGGAGCGCCATAGGTGTACTGGCCGATAATCGTTTCCAGCGCGTAGGCCGATGCATATTGGGCGCGTAGTTCCAGCGTGGGATGGGCCCAGTATTCCTTGCGGGCCTCCCATTTCTTGCCAAGGCCCTCCTCGTAGCAGTTGCCGTTCTGGGAGATAATGGCAGCAATCCGTTCCGGATGCCAGATAGCAAGGCGCATGCCGATGGGAGCGCCATAATCGAAGATATACATGGCAAAATGCTCCTGTCCAAGCGCCTCGGTGAACTTGTCCACAATCCTGGCCAGATGGTCAAAAGTATAGTCAAAACTGGCCCTGGAAGGTGACTCGGTCTGACCGAAGGACGGGAAGTCCGGGGCAATCAGATGATACTTATCGGCCAATTCCGGCATGAGTTCCCGGAACATGTGGCTGGCGGACGGGAATCCGTGCAGAAGCAGCAGCGTGGGATTCTCCGGAGAACCGGCTTCGCGGTAGAAGACATTACAGTCTTCAATCTGGATTTTGTGGTAGGATATCATATCGGATTCTGTTTTATTCTGGCAGGTGCCCGCATTTTTGCAGCTCATCAGAGCCAACATGGAGAGCAGTGCAATGGCGAACTTCTTCATAGGATAATGTGTAGTTTAATGTGCAAAATTACCGAAAAATCGTGACATGGCAAAGAGGAAGCCCCGCTGGAGGGTACCCAACGGGGTCAACTGGTTCAGATTTCAGCCATGAGGGCCGGAAGGTCAGTCACCCTCACTGGCAGGCTTTTCGGCGGGTTCCCACTTGCACTCCGCCGGCATCACGCCGGAGTTCTCACCGGTGCCCTGCTCAATGTAATTCCATTATTCTCTGGCCTTGGCCTTCAGTTTCAATTCATTCCAAATCTCATCCACTCTCTCCTCACCGTCAAAGTAGGCCACCTGCCGGTCTTTCCTGAATGTTTCGGCACTGGGAGTGATGATGAGCTTGCCGGAATCCGGATACTCCACCACGTCGTAGCCGATGGATGTGCGGATGTCCAAACAGGTGCAGGGCTCCCCGGTGTGGTTGTAAAGCTGATGCGCTCCGGTTTCTCCGGCCTCAAAGAAAACGATGTCGCCTGCATTTATCTCCGTCAGGCCTTCCGGGGTCCGCAGGGTGGCAGAGCCAGTCACCATCATGAACAGCTCCTCGGCATAGCGGTGGAAGTGATAAGCCGCATTGTACTGATGCGGAGGCAATTCCCGCATGTCGAAGTTCAGGTACTGCGGGTTCAGGCCCTGATGCTGCCGGGCCATATCGGTCATCAGCCGCCAGCCATCCATCCGGCCCGGATGCGGCTGATAGTCTCGGTCTTCTTTCTTGATGATAGTTGCCATTTCAAGTATTCTTTTTCCATTTGGCCGGGGTGACCCCCAGCGCTTTTTTAAAAGTTTTGATAAAGTAAGCTGCATCCCGGAAACCGCAGAGGGCGGCCACCTCCGAGACATTGGCATCTCCCATGGACAGGAGTTCGCAAGCGCGTTCAATACGATAGTCATTCAGCGCCTGCGTGAAGGTCTTGCCCACATGACGCTTGAAGAAGGCACAGAAGGAAGTCCGGTTCATCCCCGTATAGGAGGCAATTTCGTCGATGGTAATGTTACGCGCATAGTTGCAGGAGACATAGACCCGTATTTTCTCCAGCCGTTTCTGCGGAGAGCCAACGGCCGATAAGGAACTGACCGCCTGGGCCTCCCGGAGACCGGACATCTGCATCACCAGGGAGAGCATTCCCGGAATCCGGCCCTTCCCGTCCTGGCGGTCAATGTTCATCAGGGTATCGATCAGGGTCTCCCGCATTTTCCCCTTGAAGGAAACCGCCTCGGAGAGCTCCTTGAGGCGCATAATATCAGATGACAGTTCTGGAAAAGCGTTCACCACCCGGTCCAGGAAGGTCTGTGAAAAATGGAAGGTTATATTTTCTATGCAACCACCGGCGTCAACGGAGTCCGGGCTGAACTGCCATTGGTGCGGCAGTCCGGGAGGTACCAGGATAACCTCACCCTCCTCAAAAGGCTCCGTCACGGTACCAAGGATGCGGATTCCCTTCCCGGTGATGATATAGGAAATCTCAAAGCCGGGCTGGGTATGAAGGCCGATTTGCTTCTCCGGAGCCAGACGGACATGGTCAAACTGATAATACATGATGCAAATATAGTTATATTTTTATTGAATATATTACAATTACATGAAAAATAATTGTACTACCTTTGCATTATGGCAAAAGAAACAGTATATCTTGCATCCAAGCCCCGCTATGAGATTCTGGACGGGCTCCGCGGCGTGGCTGCCATCATGGTCATTTTCTTTCACTGCTTTGAGACTTACATCCCGCAGTTCGGCACGCAAATCATCAATCACGGTTATCTGGCGGTGGATTTCTTCTTTGTCCTGTCCGGTTTTGTCATCGGCTATGCCTACGATGACCGCTGGAACATGATGACCACCTGGGGCTTTTTCAAACGCCGTCTTACCCGCCTGCATCCGATGGTGATTGCCGGTACGCTGGTAGGTGCAGCCCTGTTTTTCTTTGCGCCGTCGGCTTTCCCAAAAACTATGGGCGTGGAAGGCTGGAAGTTCGTGCTCTGCTTGGTGATGGGCCTTCTGATGATTCCCTGCGGTCCGGGCCTGGACATCAGAGGGTGGCAGGAACTCAACTCCTTCAACGGCCCCAACTGGTCACTCACCCTGGAGTATTGCGGGAATATCCTGTATGCCTTTATCTTCAGAAGGCTCCCCAAGATTGCCCTTGCCATCCTCTGCGTAGTCTGCGCCTTCTTTACGCTGGATCTCACGCTGGGCTGGGATATCTTCGACCTGTTTCCGGACGGCCCGCAATATACCGTCATCGGCGGCTGGACACTGAATGCCCAGCAGATGTATATCGGCTTTACGCGCCTTCTGTATCCTTTCCTCTGCGGCCTCTTGATTTCCCGCATCCTGCCCGGCCGCAGGAGCGAAAGCAATCCCAGCGGCTCTCCCATCCATCTGAAAGGAGGATTCTGGTGGTGCAGTCTGGCCCTGGTTCTTATCTTTTCCATCCCTTGCATCGGCGGAAAGACCGGCATTTCGGACGGCATCTATCAGGCAGTTTGCATCCTTCTGCTGTTCCCGCTCATCGTGCTGGCCGGTTCCGGCAGCGTAACCACGGACAAGAAGAGCACAGCCGTCTGCAAATGGCTGGGCGAGATTTCCTACCCGCTTTACATCACCCACTATCCGCTGATGTACATGCAGATGAGTTGGGTAAAGGACCATGCCGATGCCCCGGTGTGGATGCACATCGTGCTGAACCTGGGCGTTGTT